>NZ_JBEFRW010000002.1:0-590387 GCF_053483195.1 Mycolicibacterium sp. XJ2546
GTCAACCCGGAAACGTGAGCCAAGTCAGGGCGTGTGACGAGGAAAAGTGGCCTGTCGGTAGGGTTGCATGCCAGCGTGGGCCGCATGCATAAATATGCCTTATCGATTAAGGGACTATTTCCGGTTGTTCAGCGCCTCGCTCAATTTGTTGCGTGGATTTGCTGTGTGCCAAAGTTCCAGTGCTGTCGGCTCGAGATCCGCGGAGCTTGGTAAGAATTTCCCCTTCACCCATCGCGGCAAGAATGAGCAGAGCAATAATTATTGTGTAGATACACCACCAGATCGCGAAAATGGTATCTGTACGTGCGCCTATCATGGCGTAGCTAGCGCACACCGCTGTGATTACATTCTGTGATGTGCTGAGGTTGGCTGCTCGGCTCCATCTGTCGGCAATCGCTCGAATAGCGAACCCTACTATGACGCCCCCGATTAGCACGCCTATGTGCCACCAGTCGAAGAACAATGTCCCACCCACGGATATCACAGGATTGCGGACAGGGCACTCTGGGCCGAAGCAAGCGTAGTGGAAGATATGAGCCTTTAGTGCGCTTGAACGTTCCAGAAATGGCGTCATGCTGGCGGGAAATGGGTGTGCCAAGAATTCGAGTATGGTTCCACGTCCCCATCCGAGTCCAAGGCGACCATTCTCCAACTCCGATGCCAACACCGCAATGTAGTCGTACATGATTGTGTCATACGATGTGACAAAATATTCGACCGCGTCAACGGGTCCCGTCTCGCGAACGGCTCGCGCCAATGCAGCAAATATACCTTCATCTCCGTGCCGGCCGCCGGCGCCGCGAACCATGGGCATGGTCATCAATGCCAGAAATACCAGCGATCCGGCGACCAAGTGCCACAATTGCAGTCGGACCGGCCTACGCATGAGCAGTGCGGTGACTACAATTAGTACAGCGGGAATCATCAATCTGCGGCTTCCAAGTTGTGAAACCGTGACGACAGTTGATGCGGTGCAGAAACCAATAGTGAACCAGCTGGCGATTCTGATGCGGTCTGTGCGCGCCATCAGAATAAGCGTGGCGCTGGCGATCGATCCCGCAAGTGGAAGCTGCATTAGAATTTCCGGGACAGATTCGGGATGTGCTTCAGCGCTTCGGCCGCCTGACATCGCGAGGACGCCTGAGATGCCCATAACCTTGATCAAAACGGCGAAGTAAACTGCGAGCGCTGCGAGAGTGATCAATACCGCGATCCCGGGCCGGAGACGCGATGACGTCGTGTCGCTCAATCGGGCACCAGTGTCGAGCGTACCGACTGGTTTATCCCACTGATCCCGCTTCCTACGCCTCCCTGTGTGCCAAATAGCTCCGATCGCGATACCCCATAGGAGGACCATCCCCACGATGGATGCTGTCATTTGGCCGTCAGGCGTTGGAACGATTCCGAAGTACCACCCACGGGTGCGTGCGGACGCGAACCGGTCTGTGTAGAGCGGGCGCACCGCGAATATTGCATACAGGATCACCATCACGAGCGTGTCAGGAGCGACGAGTCTGGACACACCTCGCAGCGGTGTTGTGGTTATGACGATAACCACTGGGATAAGATCGACGAGCGCGAAAAGCCAAAAGTGATTCACCGTTTTCCGTCCCTACGCTGGCTGCCGCGAGTTGAATGCGCGCAGTATGTCACGCGCGTCTGGCGATTCTAGGGGTGGAAAACCGAAGGTGATTACGGTGCAAGGAAATGCCACCGCCCATACCCCCGACGAGTGTGGTGACTTCCTGTGAGAGTTCGTGGTCACCACAAATGACGGTTCGGGTTCCCCGGTCGGGTCAGAACCAAAAAGGACCCGCCCAGTCGTCACAGCCAACTGTCATCCGATTCGTAACCCAATTCGACAAGCAGCGAACCCGCGACGTTGTGAAACGCCTCCAGGTGTTCGGGCTTGTAGGCTTCTCGCCACGCTCCAGACTTGCCTTGCCGATATGTGTGAGATCGATATGGGTTGACCGACCGTGTCGCTCTCAATACCATCTGATCAGCTGCGGCTTCGCCGTGTCCACTAGCGTTCACATAGTGGCCCACGATCCGCCTTATCCAACTCGCTGCGTCTGTGCTGCGGAGGTCTTCAAATCGGACCGCCAGCGTGGTTTCGTGTGTCAACCAACCCGTGTACCTACTGTATCTAGTGCCGATATCGGGGTAGTACACGTCCCGATATGCGCTTCCGGGCCAACCTTTGATGGACAGCATGAGTGCCTCGTCAGGCTGCAAGCCTTTATAAACCCTATGCATTCGATGGTAGCGATTCATTGAGGTCAAATAACGCGCTTCGGAAAGGGCGACATCCCGAGGATCCCGGTAGATGAGGTACGAAACTATTCGATCCTTTGTAAGGAATTCTGCGAGCGAGTGATGCCAGAAAACATGTCCGCGCGCTGTTTCGCCAGGCACTAGTTTTTGCATTTCCCTTTTCACGCTTTCAGCAGAAACTTCACGCATTGTCAGAGAGGGGCACGAGTTTAAGAAGGTGCCCCAATCATCATTGCTCTCGAGCCCTTCTACGATTTGGGTCAAAAGATGAGTTCCGCTCTTGGGAACCGAGTTGACAAACACAGTGGGACACGAGGGAAAAGTCGATGGCCGTGCCCAACGTATGCCGTTCCGCAGGGATCGGACCGCAAGTGCTTCACCCTTGCGCAGAAAGGGGTTCTTCGAGTTCTTATACCGTCGGTCAATGTTCAATCTGTCCCCCGCCGCCAGGCTGATTCGCTCACCTAACCCGCCCGATCCTGTTGTTGGGCGGCGCCACGGTCGCAGTGCCGCCACGACGAACGCCAGATCAAATCTCATACCTGGCGACCGGTCGTCGCGCTGTGCCAGCCTTCGAAGTTGTAAGACTTCTCATATCTAGTTTAATCCCCGCGGGAGTCGACGTTGGGGACTCACCGCTTTTTCTATGCTGCACCGGCCGAAGGTTGGTCCGCTAAATCCGCTGGCTACCATAGGTATTCTTACGCTCTCATCAACAACTTTGGGCTGCGTGATCGACGGTTGAGGTCCGCCCCTGTACGCGCGGTGTCGGAACCGGTGTTCAGGAGCGACGATGCGCTGACGACTTGCGGTAAAACCGTTCCAACATTCCTCGCGCCGAGGCCGCCTCAGAAGTAGGCCGAGTTCCCGCTTCGCCGTAGTAACTGTAGTTGTAGCTGTAGGACACGTTTCCGCGCGGAGGTGTCATCGTGAACACGACACCGAGCAGTGAGGCGCCGACGTCCTTAAGCATTCCGACGGCGTGCGCCAAGTGATCACGTTTGGTCTGTCCGAATCGCGCCATGATGAGGACACCGTCGGCGTTCGCAGCCAGGATTGCGGCGTCAGTTACGGCCAGTAGCGGCGATGAGTCAACCACAACGTAATCGAATTGGGTACGTAGTTCATCCAATACTTTCTTAGCTGCCAACGACCCGAGCAGTTCACTCGGGTTAGGCGGGATAGCGCCTGAGGTAAGGGCGGAAAGGCCCGAGAATCGAGTCTTCTGCACCACGTCATTTAGTGACGCACTTCCGGCGAGCACTGTGCTAAACCCGACAGTCCCGACTAGGTCGAGGTACTTGTCCAGCCTCGGGCGTCGCAAGTCGCCGTCGACTATCACTACATTCTTCTCGGCTTCGGCCAATGCAAGAGCGATATTTATGGCCGTGGTGGACTTGCCCTCCATCGGCATTGAGCTTGTGATGACCATCACGCGAGGTGGGTTATCAACAGCAAGAAACTGCAGATTGGTCCGAAGTTTTCGAAAGGCTTCAGCGATTGTGGAGTTGTCGTTCTCGAATGATATTGCCGGTTCTTTCTTGCGGTCCTTATCGAGCGGAATGCTCCCGACTAGGCCAACACCCGTGGTTTCCTCAAGTGCTTTTCGTTCCTTGACGGTGTTGTCGAGTACGTCGCGGACGACGGCAAACCCTACTCCTAACAGCACGCCGAGCATTAAGCCCATGAGCAGGTTGCGAGTCGTCTTCGGAGTTACCGGGGCTTCGGGGATTGATGCGCGTTGTTCGACGACGACACGGGCATCCGGCCTTGTACCGTTCGGCGGAGTTTCCAGCTCGCGCACCATGACCACGAATTCATCGGAGAGCGCGTCGGCAATGTCACGTGCGCGCACGGGCGATTCGTCAAGCACCGCAACATTTATTAGTACCGTATCGAGTTTCGCACTGGCCTCCACGTTGTCCTGTAGCTCGTCCGCGCTCATGTCGAGATCGAGTTTGTCGATAGTGCGCTGTGCCAGGGTTTCGCCAGTGAGTAGCTCGGTATACGAGATCACGCGTTCTTGGGAGAACCGGTTGCCTTGGTACATCTCGGCCACTGATGCGCTGGACGTTGTGGAGACGAACAGCCGCGTCGAAGCCTCGTAAAGTGGGGTCGTGAGCAAATTGACTGCCACGGCACCCAATACAGCCACGGCGATAGTGATGCAGATGATCAACCAGCGCGTCCGCAGCAGCTTCACGAAGTTCTGGATGCTCAATGCTGGCCCCTCAACGTTTTTCCTCGAAAAGTTTGCATCTCCGGCTCAATCCGAGCATTCGGGCACCGACACCACGGGAGTGACGTCGTCTATCAGCGGTTGAATCGGAACAGCAGGTTGCCCCGGAGACGTCGGCTCACTGAGCAGGAACTTTATCTCGCCGGATTCCCCACGAGGAATGCCCACCTGCATTTCAAACGTTGGGTGGCCGCGTTCCATGCCTCGTGAAACTGGCACGTTCTGACCGTTGGCGATGGCGCCCGCCAGCTCGGCGCCCTTCGTTGCGACGAGTGTCACGGAAGTCAACATGGCGCCGCGCGGGGCATTAAGCGGAGCTTGAGCCGCTTCAACAATGCCGCCGCTACTTGCGACATAATCCGGTAGCGGACCGTCCGGCGCGGTATTCGCCAATCGGACTGTGATGGTCGATTTCCGTGTTTCGCCATCGCACCCATCGGCGGCGTACTCGATCTGCCGCGTCAGGTAGTAGTCCATCTTGTTTCCGCCGAGGTTGTTGATCACGACCTCGGCATACGGGGCAGCATCATCGGGTACCACATGTGCCAGCGGCGTCTCTTCTAGAAGGGCCTGTTCTTCGGGGAATGAACTCCACACCGCGATGCGACGCTCGCCGGCGGCCTTGCCCAAGGCGTCGAGCAGCTTTCGCGGCGACTCCACCGGCCCCGTAATCTTGTTCACGACCTCGCTTGCGACATCTTGGAGATACTGCTTGCGGGCGGTCTGGTCATCTGGAAAGCGTTCGTAAACAGTGGATTCCGTCAGTTCGACAACATTGTCGGCCGTAATTCTCTCCCCATCAGGCATCGTCACGGGCCCAACCGCCCTCAGAATGTAGCTCAAAGCGACGGGATCGATTGCGATCACGCCGTCGACGTTCATCCCCGATTCCTCGGCCCACATCGACCTCCAGATCTGGGCTGCGTACGGGAAATGTGAGCTCAGATTGCTGTTGCGAAAGTCGGTGTACGCGTTCGCCCAACCCCACTGTTGATCGAACTGGGGGCCCAAATTGATGGACGTAGACGCTGCTCGCAGTTCGGTGTTCGGCGCCAACTTGTCCACGGTCGGCTTGCCGTTGTCGAAGCGGAGAATTCCGAACCCACCGAGTAGGCCACCGGTGCCGCGGGCTTCGGCGTTGGTTTGAAAGGCCATGAAGTACGTCCGCGGTCCGTCAGCGCCCATCATCGCCGGCGCAAGCTGCGCGGCAAGGTCGGTATTTTCCAGCAGGCCAGTGACGTCCGACGTCTGAGACTGAAGCTGGGCACGAGCATCACGCATGGCCGAGAAGTAAGCCGGCTGTGAAATCGCGTCGGCCTGCTCACCCAGTTCCGAGGCGGACGCCGAGATCTCGCTCAATCGCGGAGCGGAGTCACGGAGCAACTGGACGTTGACTCTGCCGTCCTGCAGCAACTGGTCCGGCGAAAGCGCTTCGGCCACGTCAGCAGAGGGCTGCAGCACATCGGCAGCCAAACCGACCACGACGTCAGAGATCTGTTGTCCGGTCTTAAAGGGGCTGCCTAGCCACGGGACGGCCGCCGCGATATTCCATGGCAGGGAATGGGTTGCGTCCTGTGCGTCTTTGGCGTGCGCGGTGGCTTTGTCGACCCATTGCGCGGTCTCGTCAGCGTTGCCCTTCAACAGCGCTTCGCGCGCTTCTTGAGCGGCGCTGCGGGCGGCTTCGAGGTTCGACCGCGCTTGGAAAGCCCCATACGCCAGCCATGCCCCGAAAGCTACGACGACCAAGACCACCACGCCAGCGATCAGCGTGCTCCGCCGCCTCAGGAACTCCGGCCGGTCCTGTTCGAGATCATCTTCATTAACTTGCGCAGAATCGTCGTTGTCACCGTTGGACTCTCGTCGAAACGGATTTCGCGGAATTTGCACGCAGAAGTTAACCCCCGTACTCGGCTGAGGCGGTACGCCCCGATTTCAGGCAACGACGAAGTTACCTCAGACCGACACGTACCGACGGCCGATTACGAGATAACGAACGATTCGAGACTTAGCAGCGCCGGCCGACGGTGACGCTGAAGGAACCGTAGGGGCCGATCTTCGCGCTGACACCGGCGAAGCAGGCCTGGAAGTTCAGATTCGATGCCCAGCCGAAGAACGGCCGCAGGAAGCTCGGAATCAGCGTGAAGGGATTGAAGCTGAACCAGGTGCGCTCATTGGACGGCGGATTCGGGTTCGATGAACCGAACCACCACAGGGAGTTCTGGAACCAACTCCGCGGATCGTCGAGTTCGATCGGCTGCGGTTGCAGCGGAGCGAAGTCGAGCGTCTGAACAACCGGCGCGGCCGGCACGGGCACCTCAGGGGCGGCCTCCGCCATGGTGGCCGGGACGACGGTGGCTGCGGCTGCGACTGCAACGGCGGCAACGCCCGTCTGGAACTTAGTGATGACCCCGCTCATGATTCCCCCAAAGCTCTTGTATTGAGACTGTTTGCTAGCGTGCCAGACCCTAACACGATGTGTCAATAGGAAACTGCAGAACACAGACCTTTTCTCGGCGTCATCGCGCTCGCCGACGGACCCGGTACATTCGTCGCCGCCCGAAAAACTTGACGGACCTGCAAATTTGCCTTGGAAAGCATCGTTCTGGCTACCGCCGCTCCTGGCTAAATCTGCGGCCGAGTTCGGCGCGAGTATTGATGTCTAGCTTGCGGTAGATGCGAGCGAGGTTGGCTTCCACCGTCTTCGGGCTGATGAACAATGCCGTGGCGACTTCCCGCGTTGTCATACCGGTTGCCGCCAATTCGGCGACCCGGCGCTCGGAGGCCGTCAAACCCCAATCGCCGCGGGCGGGACGGCCGGCGCGGTCCAATTCGGCGCGCGCCCGCTCTGCCCACAGCGGCGCACCCAAGGCCTCGAACACCTGCAACGCCTCCGTCGCCGTCGCGCGCGCAACGTCTTTCTTACGTCGACGACGTTGCAGCTGGCCCAAGAGCAGCAGTGTGCGGGCGCGCTCGAACGGCATCGGCAGCCGGTCATGGTGTGCCAGCGCCTCTTCCGCCTGAGAGGCGGCCGCTTCCACGTCGCCATGTGCCGCCAACAACAAGCTCCGACACCTCGCGCCGGTGGCCAACATCCATGGTCGATCCAGCAACTGCCCGTTGACTTCCAGCGCATCGATCATCGGCTCTGCTTCAGCGAATCGGCCCAGCGCCACCAGTGCTCTGACCGCGTCGGAAACGTGTGCCACGTTGATGATCTCGGTGCCCGAGACCGAAGGGAAGCGGTCCACCAATGGCTGCAGAATCCTCGCCGCATCTTGGTAATTGCCGAGCGAGACCTCGAGGAAACCCAAGCTGACCGACGCCCAGTACGCCAGATTGGGTGATCGGCATTGATGCGCCAAACCGATTGCGTCACGGGCCGTCTCGCGGGTCTCCGAGACCTCGCCCAGGTGTGCGCTGACGAGGGATTGCACGGCCTTCGCGACAACGCACAACTGATCGCCGCCGAGTTGTTGGGCACGCTGCGCCGTCTCCGCGGCCACCTGCGCCGCTTCGCCGTACCGGCCCCGCCATACCTCGGTCAGCGCGATCACCACGCCGACGAAGGTCAGATCCGTCTCTGCACCGCGCTCGGCACAGCGTCGGTACACCGCGGCCAAATGTTCACCGGCCGCGTCCAATTGGCCGGTCCACGCCAGCAGCATCGCGTTGTTGGCGCTGGCGCGGAACGCGATCGGCGCCTCGCTGTCGGGCCGTTCCAGGGTCAGTGCGCGCCGGAGGCTCGGCACGTCCACACCGCGTCCGCACATGCAGGCAATGGTGGTCCGCAGGGCCAGGGCCTGGCTGGTCAGGTCGGGGTCATCGACCTCTTCGACATGGCTGACGGCGCGCTCGGCGTTCTGCAGCGCTGTTACGAAATCGCCGGCGTTGAGCCGGGCGTGGGCTAGCAGCAGCAGCGTACGAACCCGGACGTCGTGGCTGCAGTCGGCGGTGCGCAGCGCCTTCTCGAGGAGGGCGACCGCGTCATCGAAGTGAGTGTGGTGAATGTGCATGGCGGCCAACGAGTTCAACGCCATCGCGCGGTGGGTTCCGCGCGGGTTGCATGCCATCAGCGCATCCAACAGGCTCTGGGCCCGGTCCAGCTCCCCGGCGTGCAGGTAGTGCTCGGCGGCGCGTATTCGGCGAATCGGGGTATCCCCGCCAAGCCCGATCGCCAGTTCGATCAACTCGGCGGCGGCAGCGGGAGCGCCCCGCGCGCGAGCGGTGTCAGCGGCCTCGTCGAGCGCCGCCAGCGTCGCGGCGTCCGCACGCGACGCCGCCAGCGCCATGTGTCGGGCCCTCGCTTCGGGCAGCGTCACCACCTCCGCGAGACGCCGGTGCATGGCCCGGCGTTCGCGTCGGGTGGCGTCGGTGTACACCGTCTGCGCTAACAGCGGATGGGCGAATCGAACAGCGTCGCCGTCGATCTGGAGGAGTCCCTTGGCTTCGGCCTCTTTGAGCAGCTGCAGGGTGTGGTGCCGGTCGGTGCAGGTGATCTCGGCAAGGGAGTCGACCGTCGGGTTCGCCGAGGATGCGGCGGCCAGTAGCAGCGTCTTGGCCTCGTCGTCCAGGTGTCCGATCCGTTGTCGCATCAACTCCGCAAGCGTGGGTGGGAGCTCTGACGACGATCTGCCCGACTCGACCGCACGCGCCAGTTCCAATGCGTAGAACGGATTTCCGCCCGAGACCTCGGCGATCCGCACCAACGTCGGGCGGGGGAGCGCGTGGCCAAGACGCGCGGTGAGCAACGCATGCAACGCGCCCAGGCTCAACGCTCCAACACGGTGCCGACCCATGCCGTCGGCACTGGCCACCTGCAACCAACCGGCCGCTTCGGCGCCGTCGTACTCGGTGCGCTCAGTGAGCAGCAGGCCGATCGGTCCCGACCACCGTCGCGCGGCGGCCGCGAGGACGGCGCGACTGGATGGATCGAGCCACTGCACGTCGTCGATCGCCACCAGGACGGGTCCGTCACGTGACGTTTGCTCGACGGCCGAAACCAGCGCCGCGGCGATGACGCCCTGATCCGTCGCCGGGCCGGTGCCGCTGGCGCGCAGCAGCACGTGGTCGACGGCGTGGCGTTGCACCTCCGGGAGCGAGTCGAGGACCGCGGGATCGACCTCGATGAATAGGTCAGCGACGGCCGCGTAGGTGAGCGAGGTTTCCTGCGGGCCGACCCGGGCCCAGAGCACCCGAAAGCCACGCTCGCGCGCATCGTCGACCCCGGCGAACCATAGCGTGGTCTTGCCGACGCCCGTCTCGCCTTCCAGGACGAGACCCGACGGGCGCGTCGCGGCGGATCGGAGGAATTCCGATACCACCCGATATTCGGCCGGCCGTTTGATCACGCCGGAAGCCATTACCACCCCTCGCCGACAGCAAACCGAGCCTATAACGGCTAGTGGGGTATGCCCTAGGGGTCCGCCCTGGCAACGTCAGGAATGTTGCTTCCGGATCCGGGTGCCCACCCGGCTGGACAGCCGCTGGTGTGGCGCGTCGGCGGCGTTGCAGACCCGCGAGACGATCTCTGGAGAGTCGCTGCAGAACACGCCGTAGAGCACTTCGTCGGCGGGAACGGAGAGCGTCACCAAGAGGCGGGCGGGCGTGCCCTCGCTCGTGACGTTCGCGGCGGCGGCGTCGAGCCGGGCCACCATTTCGTCGACGGATTCCTCGGTCAGCTCAGGCAGGTACCACTCGGCCAAGAAGCACGCGGTTTCATCTGCCGCCTCCATACCGTGGACCGTAGCGATTCCCCGCCGAAATGGAATCGGGTGTTTCCCTATGAATTGCGGCCGATCGAAATTATTTACGGTTGCGACAGAACGACGTCGGCCAGCAGCGCTTTATGGTATGAGCGTCCGATTCCAAAGCTGCACACCGAAATTGACGTGGAGTTGCGGGTGAGGGTGTGGACGACAGTCCATACCGAAGGTATGCCGATGTCGTCGCCGTCGGCGCCGACATCGGCGACGTAGGAGGGGCGCCTGCACGGCGGCCGTCGCCGCGGTGAGCGCGGCAGCGAGCAGCGTCATGGCCCAGCACGGCCCACAGCCTTGGTTAGGCGGAGGGCGATTCGTCTGTCGTTTGTGGTGTCAGTTCCACAGCACTTCCACCGAATTCTGCGACGATTCGCAGATGGCCGCCGAGGGCGGCGACGTAGGACTGTAAGGTGCTGACTTCTGTATGCGACAGGTCTCCGCTTTCGAGCTTGGATACGCGTGCCTGCGAGACGCCCATCAGGGCGGCGACATCGGCCTGGCGGGCGTGACCGTGCGCCTTTCGAATCTCAGCAAGGCGGTGAGCTTGCACGGCGTCACGCATCTTTTTGCGCGCCGCCTCGGCACGCGCAGCGTCGACGCGGCCCTGCGCCACCGCGTCCGCTCGAATTTCGCGCCAATTGCGCGCCACCGGTCATTCACCTCCATTTTCAGTCGCCAGCCAGTTCTCGTGCCGCTGTTCGGCGAGCGGAATGTTCTTGTCGTACCAGCTTTTCCAGTTGCCTGCTTTGTCGCCGCCGAGCAGCAGGATGGCCTGCCGGTGGGGATCGAAGACGAACAGGATCCGGATACTCGTACCGGCGGGCTGCAGCTCCTTCATGCTGTGAAACTTCGATCCATGGACCTTGTCTACCGTCGGGCGGCCCAAGGTGGGTCCCTCCAGCTCGAGCAAATCGATGGCCCCTGTCACAGCGTCAATCGCATCGGCATCGAGTGTGAAATACCAACGTTCGACCTCCTCGAGCAAGATCACGTCCCAAAACATTGACACTAATATAACCTCTACGTTATATCAATACTTCGCCCACCGTTGGACTTAGCAACAGCATGGCGCGCGTGTACGACAGGTCAGCTACACGAAGGGCATGGGGCCAGTGCGCTCTGTGATCATCGAGGCTGCGGTGAGATCGTGAAACGGCGCTCAGTCGCGATCTATACGCAGTATCGGCGGCCATGAGAACTTTGCCGGGGCAACGTTTGCGTGTTCTCCCGCCGCGGGCTGGTGCGCTATGTGATATTCGACGAATGCGTAAGGCTGGTCGAGCTATTTTCCTCGTATTCCTGGGCGCCCTGAGCACGGCCGTCTTTGGTGCCATCACTGCGGTGATGGCGGCGCTGAGCCTGGCCGCCACCTCCGTGTTGATCGTTCCGGGCACCGGCACGCCGGACGCCAACGTCGTCGAGGACTACATGCCGCACTTCTACGACCGCTACATCGGCGGCACCGACCCGGCGTTGCCCGCGGAGTGCGTCGCGGCCACCGACTGCACGCTCTCCGGGATCAACTACCCGGCGTCGTTCTTTCCGCTGTTCTTCTTTTCCGGATGGTGCGTGCCCGGCCGGTGCGCGACGTGGAACGACTCCGTCGGCACCGGCGTCACCAACCTCAACAGCGCGCTGATCGACCGGCTGGTCAACACCGATGACGACGTCATCCTCGCCGGCTACTCCCAGGGCGGCGCGGTGGTCTCCAACGAGATGCGCAATCTGGCCAGCCTCAGCCCGGAGCTCAAGGACCGGCTGTCGGTGTTCATGATCGGCAACGCCTACAACCCCGACGGCGGGCTTTTCACCCGGCTCGGGTTCTTGCCGACGATCCCGTTCATCGATGTGACGTTCGGTCCGTCGATGCCGACCGACATCGGGATCGAGACCACCAGCGTCGGCTTCGAATACGACCCGGTGATGTATGCGCCGCTGTACTGGCTCAACCCGTTCGCGATGCTCAACGCGCTGGCGGCGTTCGAGCTGGTGCACGGCTATTACCTCACGCCCGACGGCAACGCGCCCACGGATTCGATCGCCTACGGCTACACCGAGGACGAGCTGGCCGAGATCCTGGAGGGGCCCTGCCCCGGCCCGCACTGCCGCGTCGACGCCGACGGCAACCGGTACTTCATGATCCCGGCCAAGAGCCTGCCGCTCGTGGACCTGGTGATGCAGATCGTGCCTGGCCCGTTGCGGCCGTTCGTGCGCCCGATCGCTGACCTTGTCACGCCGGTGCTCAAGGTGCTGGTCGATCTCGGCTACAACTGGAGCGGGGATCCGGGTCAGACACGGTGGCTGTCGCCGCTGCCGTTCAACCCGTTCCAGAACTGGCTCGCGGTGGGCCAGGACCTCGTCGAGGCGGTCGGTGAAGGTATCCAGAACGCGTTCGGCGGTGGAACGACGACGCTGATCGCCCCGCCCGCCGAGACGGACGCCGCGGCGTTGTCCGCCCCGGCGGAGAAGTCTGCGGAGTCCGAGCCCACCTGGAAGCAGAAGGTGGAGTCCATCGTCAACAAGGAGGACGACGACGACATCGTCGACGACGATGTGGTCGACGAGGAGCCGGTCACCCAGGACGAGGACGGCACCGAGGACGTCGGGACCATCGACGACGAAACCGAGGGCGAGGACGGCACCGAGGGCACCGGCAGCGAGGGCACCGACACTGAAGGCACCGACACCGAAGGCGAGGACGTCGACGCCGAGGTCGAGGACGGCACCGAAGACGTCGGCGCCGATACGACGGCGGGTGACGACGACGCGGGTGACGACGACGCGGGTGACGACGACGACGCTGGCGATGCCGGCCAGGCCGCGGCCTGAGCGAAAGATTCGCTCAGAGCTTGGCCCGTAACGCATAGCCCTGCATAGCCCTCGACGAGCGCTCGGTTAGACCCCGTGGGCGTCCGCAATTTTCGTGCGCGTTATGTTTCTTTTGTTGCAGATGAGCTCTATCTTAGAGCGGCAAAGCATTTTGAATTCACATGCGATAGCAGGGGCCGATCAGGCGGCCGACGACAAAGTTAGGTGATCATGCAGGCAATCGGTCGGGTAGCGATCGTATTCATAACGGCCGTCGCGTCGTTGTTCGTCAGCACCGGGACCTCCCACGCAAACCTGGACAACGAGCTGAGCATTGTTGACGGCAAGGACCGCACGCTGACCATTCAGCAGTGGGACACCTTCCTCAACGGTGTGGCCCCGATGGACCGCAACCGGCTCACGCGCGAGTGGTTCCATTCCGGTGAGGCCAAGTACACCGTGGAGGGGCCGAAGGCCAAGAACTTCCAGGGCAAGCTGGAGATGGGCTACCAGATCGGGTTCCCTTGGTCGCTGGGTGTCGGCATCAACTTCAGGTACACCACGCCCAACATCCTGTTGGACCAGGCGCCGCTGCCGATTCCGGGTAGTGCCTTCTACTTGGACAACTTCATCACGACGCCGAACCTGCTGCCCGGTGCGTCGTTCAGCGCCGACCTCGGCAACGGGCCCGGCATTCAGGAAGTAGCCACGTTCTCGGTGAACGTCAAGGGCCCCAAAGGGGCTGTGGCGGTATCCAACGCGCACGGCACGGTGACCGGCGCCGCCGGCGGGGTGATGCTACGACCGTTCGCCCGGCTGATCTCCTCGGCCGGAGACAGCGTCACCACCTACGGCGAGCCGTGGAACATGAACTGACGGCAGGCGCTGCGCCGTCGTCGCCGCCGGTTACGCGGCGGCGCCCGGCTTCAGATAGGTGACGAGGCTGACGTCGATGCTCTCGTCGACGAAGTAGTACTGGGCACCGGTGAGATACCGCATGTACTTCTGGTAGTTCTCCTCGTCGGTGGCGGCGATCGCCTCGTCCTTGTGCTGCTCGAGCCGCGCGGCCCAGATGCCGAGCGTCTTGATGTAGTGGTTACGCAGCGACTGCGGCTCGGGCACCACGAAACCGGCCTTCTCGCCGTGCTCGACCATCATCTGGGTGGTCGGCAGCCGCCCACCCGGGAAGATCTCGGTGATGATGAACTTCACGAACCGGGCCAGGTCGAACGTCAGCTTCTTGCCGCGCGCTGCCAGGTCATAGGGGTGGTAGCCGACGCTGCTCTGGATCGTCATCCGGCCGTCGTCGGGCATGATGTCGAAGCAGGTCTTGAAGTAGTCGTCGTAGCGCTCGAAGCCGAAGTGCTCGAACGCCTCGATCGACACGATCCGGTCGACGGGGGAGTGGAACTGCTCCCAGCCCTCCAGCCGCACGTCGTACGTCCGTTCGCTGTCGACCTTGCTCAGCAACTCGTTGCAGTAGGCCTGCTGGTTCTTGCTCAGCGTCAGGCCGATGACGTTGACGTCGTACTTCTCCATCGCCCGCTGCAGCGTCAGACCCCAGCCGCAGCCGACCTCCAGCAGCGTCATCCCCGGCTTGAGGTCGAGCTTGTCCAGATGCTGATCGACGTTGGCGATCTGCGCCTCCGACAGCGTCACGTTCGGACTGGTGAAGTACGCGCAGCTGTACTTGCGCGTCGGGTCCTGGAACACACCGAAGAAGTCGTCCGACAGGTCGTAGTGCGCCTGGATGTCCTCGAAGTGCGGCGTCAAATCCTTGGTGCCGGATGAGTTGTCAGACATAGTTCCCCTGCTTGGCCTTTCTGGTGACGCTCTGTGACGCGTCGGTCAGATGATGTTGTTGACCGTATTCCCCGCACAGCTGCTAAACGGCGGACACGCCCCTCAAGCGGTAGAGCGTAGCCGTTTGTGCCTCGGCGACTCCACTGCGCCGTGCTCAGCGCGCCGAGAAGTTGGTTTTGAGCTCGCCGATGATGTCGTCCCATAGGGGTTCGGGCAGCTCATGGCCCATTCCGGCGTAGAGGACCAGACGCGCGTCTTTGATCGCCCTGGCGACCACGCGCCCGCCGAACGGGCGCATCAGCTTGTCGGCCTTGCCATGGATCACGACGGTGGGCGCGGTGATCTGCTTGTCGTAGTGCCGCAGGCTGCCGCTGCCCAGGATCGCCGAGAACTGGCGGCCGATACCGGCGGGGTAGTACGAGCGGTCGTAGCCCTCGATCGCCTCGGCGCGGATCGTGTCATCGGGGCGCGGATAGCCCGGGCTGCCGATGATCTTGCTGACCCGTATCGCGTTCTCGATGACGGCCTCGCGGCTGGCGTCCTTGGGCCGCCGCAGGATCGCCAGCAGATGCCGCGGCGCCGGCGGCGGAAGCAACGCCTGGTTGTTACTGGAGAAGATGACCGCCAACGTCTTGGTCTTGATCTTGTGCCGGGCGGCGAAGACCTGCGCGATCATTCCGCCCATCGACGCGCCGACGACGTGTGCTTGGTGGATCTCGAGGTGGTCCAGCAGCGCGGCGGCGTCGTCGGCCATGTGCTCGAGCGTGTAGGGCGCCGGGCTTGGCAGCCCGAGCTGCGAGCGGATCATCCTCAGCGGTAGCGGTGTGCTGATGTATTGGCCGACCAGCTTGCTCGACAGCCCGACGTCACGGTTGTCGAAGCGGATGACGCGCAGGCCCTGGTTGACGAGCTTCTCGCAGAAGTCCTTGCGCCACAACAGAAGCTGCGCGCCCAGGCCCATGATGAGCAGGACGGCAGGGTCGTTCGGGTCGCCCATGTCCTCGTAGTGGATGTCGAGCTCGCCGGATTTGGCGGTGCCTTCGCGGATCTGCATCTAGACCTCGAGCTCTTCGTCGTGTTCACGCTTGATATCGACCATGAAGTTGGCGAAGTATCCGGTCAGCTGCGGATCCGACATCATCTGCCACCTGGGGGCGAGCAGCTTCATGTAGCGCTCGACGTAGAGGAACTGCTTGCCGATCAGCACCAGTTCGCGGGGCAGCTTGACGTCGTAGGCCTCGGCCAGCGCGGACAACTGCTTGCCGATCTCGGCGTAGCTCATGTCACCCAGCGACGACATGGTCAACGGCGTGGCGAACTTCTCCAGGTCCTTGGCGGCCTGCGCCTCGGGTTTCATGGTGCCGACCGCACCCATCAGCACCACGATCTTGCCCGCCGCGGCGTGGTCCTTCTTCACCAGCAGCGCGTAGACGAGTTCCCTTAGGAGCCAACGGGTTCGGGGGTCGATGCGGCCCATGATGCCGAAGTCGAAGAACACGATCTTGCCGTCGTCGTCGACGTAGAGGTTGCCGGCATGCAGGTCGCCGTGGAACAGCCCGTGGCGCAGGCCGCCCTCGAAGACGCTGAACAGCAGCGCCTTGACCAGTTCGGTGCCGTCGAAACCCTTCTTGCGGATGTTGGCGACGTCGTCGATGCGGGTGCCGTTGACCCGCTCCATGGTCAGGACGCGCTCGCTGGTGAGGTCCCAATACACCTGGGGCACACGGATGTTGCGGCCCAGCGGCGAGGCGTGCATATGCGCCACCCAGGCGTCCATCGACTGCGCCTCGAGCCGGAAGTCCAGCTCCTCGGCGAGGTTGTCGGCGAAGTCGGCGACGACGTCCTGGGCGGACAGCCGCTGGCCCAGCTTGGCGAACTCGACCAGCCGCGCGCCGCGCTTGAGGATCTGCAGGTCGGCGGCGACTCTCCTGCGGATACCGGGGCGCTGGATCTTGACGACGACCTCCTCGCCTGAGTGCAGCGTGGCGTAGTGCACCTGGGCGATCGAGGCGCTGGCGAACGGCTGTTCGTCGAAGCTCTTGAACAGGTTGGCGGGTTCGTCGCCGAGTTCTTCGCGGAACAGCTTCTGGATTTGCTTGGCGTCGGCCGGCGGCACCCGGTCGAGCAGGCTGCGGAACTCCCTGGACAGCGGTTCGCCGAACGCGCCGGGGCTCGACGCGATGATCTGGCCGAACTTGACGTACGTCGGCCCCAGATCGGCGAACGTCTGGGGGATCTGCCTGATGACCTTCTGTTGCAGCGAGCCGCGGCCGGCGAGCTTGGTGACGACCCGGACGCCGGTGCGGGTGACCTGCCAGCCCGTCGCTCCCATGCGCGCGGCCTCGAGCGGCAACGGCACTCGGTCCAGGGGCTTAGTCGTACTCATGGGCCCAGTGTCTCAAAACTGCCTTGATGCCGCGAAACTGCATTCCAGCAGGGCCTTTCTCGCACTTTTGCTGTGAATTTACAGTCTCGCGCGTCTCGGCCACCTCACTTGACCCTTCCAGCCGCGAGCTTTCATCGCCCGATAGGTGCGCTCGATGATGTCGTCGGGGCGATCTTCCTTGATCACCCGCGACACCAGCCATCCGAGACGTTCCAGCTTCGGGTACACCCGCAGGTCCTTGACGTATTGGTAGCGATCGGTCCGGTGTTGATCACCGTCGTATTCGCCGGCGACCCCGTAGTCCTCCCAGCCCATATCGAGTATCCGCACCAGGTGCCCTTTTTCGTCGTACACCGGGATCTGCGTCGTGGGCCGGGGGAAGCCGGCGTCGATGAACAGCAACCGCAGCCGGGTCTCTTGTAGCGACGCCGCGCCGCCGTCGACAAGCGGCAACGCCCGCCGGAGCGTCTTCAGCCCCCGCGCGCGACGGTAGCGCTTGGCGAGCAGCAGCACATCCTCCGTCGAGAATGGCTCGGCCCGCATCAGTGCGTCCAGCCGCTCGACCGCCCGATTGAGCCGGAGGTACCGCCCGATGTCGAACGCTGCCCGAGCCGGAGTCGCGACGGAAAGGTCTCCGACGCGGGTGATCTCGTCGTCGGCGATGCGTTCATTACGTACCACCAGACCGCGTGGTGGCCGTGTGGCGCGCCAGATGAGCTCGATGGGCTGCCGATCATCGACCCATTCGGCACCGTGTAACGCCGACGCGACGACACCGGTTATGACGCCTTGGCGTTTCGACCATAGCCAGGCTCCGACGGCGCGGTCGTGCAGCGACGGGTTGCCCTTCGCGGCGTAGACACCCGGATAAATGGGCGCATACCAACGCTGCAATTCATGGCGCGTGACGATGCCGCGCTCGACGGCTTCTCGTCCGATGAAGACGTCCCCCATGTGCCGATATTGGCGACGCGCACTGACACGTTGCGTCGCTGTGCTGCGAGACTGCGTTTTCGCAGGGCCTTACTCGCACTTTTCCTGCTGGAATGCAGTCTCGCGGCAGAAGGAGTTAGGCGAAGCTGTGCTCGATCTCGTCGCGGCTGCGCACCGGATCGTCGCCCGGGTGGTACGTCGGCAGCGTGTGCTTGACGGTCGTTCCCGACTTGACCCGCTCCTTGGCCTGACGGAACTCCGGTGGGATGCCGGCGGCGGTCTGCAGGCCGTTGATGATGCCCCACACCGTGGCGCGTCGGGCCGTGCGCTCGATGATGTTGGGGTCGGTGTGCTGGATCATCTGCTTGGCCCATTTCGGCATGGTGTCGCGGATGGCCCAGTCGACGGCGGCCTGCGGCATCGGCAGGTTCGAGCCGGTGGCCATGGCGGTGCCGTGGGTGACGGCGAGCTTGGGTAGGTAGCTTTCGAGGCACTCGGCGGTCTCGGCCTTGGTGGTCGGCAGATCGGTGCCGCCCAGCGCATGGCCGACGCGGACGAACTCGCCGTAGTACTGGTCAAGTTTCTTGCCGCGCAACGGGTTCGGGTGATAGAGCTCGTGCGCGGTGGCCAGGCCCCAGACGACGGTCGCGTAGTTCCAGCGCAGCCAGTCGGGATCGTCGGCGTCGTAGGCGGCGCCGTCGGGGCGGGTGCCCTTGATGGTGTGGTGCATGGCGCGCACGCTCTGGGCCAGTCGCTCGGCGGTTTCGGTCGAGCCATAGGCGGTGCCGATGAAGAACGCGACGGAGTGGCCGAGTCGCACCAGGGCGCCCTTGGGGTCGATTTTCGGGACCGCCACCCCGTTCTCGTCGCGTTGGACCAGCCGCGAATGGTGCATGCCCATCCAGTAGATCGACGGGTCGAGCCGCTCCATGTAGGCCGCGCACTGCAGACCGAAGATCAGCGAATACATGTGCGAGTGCACATGCCAGACCGCGCTGCCCGGCCCGAACCAGCCGGGGTCGCCCACCGGGGCCGCGAACTCCATACCTTTGAAGAAGTTGCGACGAATGCCCTGGTCGAAGCGTTTGTTGAGCATCTGACCGACGATCTGGTGCGGCAGGAACAAGGCTGACCTCTTTCAGGTTTGGTCACGGCTGTAACCAGAATACAACTTTGGTTACATCTGTGACCAGAGACGGCTTACCCTGAAGGCCATGTCCAGTCCCACCCGATGGGCCGGTGTGCCGTTGACCGACCGGCGCGCGGAGCGTCGCGCGCAGTTGGTGGCTGCGGCGTTCGAGCTGTTCGGCTCCGGTGGGGAGACCGCGGTGTCGGTGCGGTCGGTGTGCCGCGCGTGCGGGTTGAACACCCGCTACTTCTACGAGAGCTTCGCCGACGTCGACGATCTGTTGGGTGCGGTGTACGACGAGGTGAGCGCGGGGTTGGCTTCCGAGGTGGCGTCAGCGATAGAGGGCGCGGGCGAGTCGCTTCGGGCCAGGACGCGGGCCGGGATCGCGGCGGTGCTGGGGTTCAGCTCGGCGGATCCGCGGCGCGGACGTGTCTTGTTCACGGACGCGCGGTCGAACCCGGTGCTGGCGGCGCGGCGGGCGGCGACGCAGGATCAGTTGCGCGAGGGCGTGCTGACGGAGGGTTGGCGTCTGCACCCGTCTTTCGATCCGGTGGCCGCACAGGTGGGCGCGGCGATGTACACCGGCGCGATGGCCGAGTTGGCGCAGCAGTGGCTGGCCGGCCGGCTGGGCACGGATCTGGATGCGGTGGTCGACTACGCGGTGCGGATGGTGCTGCGGTAGCTGCTTTGGCTGCTTTGGCTGCTTTGGCTGCTTTGGCGCCGAGCGCACGGTTGTTGTACGCAAACGCCGAGTAAGGGCGCGAACAACCGTGCGCTCGGCGAACTTAGGACGACGGCCTCCAACGCTTGATGAAGTCGGTCTCCGGCCACTCCTCGTTGGCGGCCATCAACTCGTACATCGTTGCGCCGTCGACCGATTCGCGGATGATGTCGGCGTGCCCGGCATGCCGGGACAGCTCTTCGATCAGATGCAGCGCCACCCAGCGCACGTCCCAGTGGTCGATGTCCTTGGGGAACCACGGCACCTCGTGCGGCACCGGCACCGGCGTGTCGAGGGCAACCGAGCCCAGCACCCGCAGCGTCTCCGCGTTCTGCCGCTTGAGCTGATCCAACAGCCCGTCGAGCGTCTCGTCGGAGCGCATCGCGTACTGATCGGCGTACTCGGCCATGATCTCGGCCATCGGCCGCTCATCCTTCGGCGGAAACTCCGGCGCATAGGCGGCGCGGTCCGTCCAGCCCTTCTGCACTCCGGCGGCGTGCTTGACCAGCCCGCCGATCGACAGCGCGCTCACCGACGGCGTTGAACGCGCCTGCTCATCGCTCAGGCCGTATGCCGCCGCGAAGAACGCGTTCTGCTGAAACGCCAGAAACTCCAACAGCGCCTCGCGCTCGTCGCGGGCAGGTGCGGGCAATCCTGGCATATCAGTTCCCTTTCGTATGGATGTAAAGATCTCGGATACAGGCTATTTCAGCGCCGTGATGAATCACTTCGCGGTTGATGTGCAACACCAGCTCGGCCATCGGGTGCTCGGCCCACGGCCCCTCGGCCGGCCCGACCGGGCGACCCAAGTCGTCGTCGGACAGGCCGCGCACCCCGGCGGCCCAGCGGGTGTACGCGGCGTCGAGCTGACCCAGTGCCGTCGCGGCGTCGGTAGCGTACGACCACGTTTCATAACTCGCCGGCGGCGCGCCGAAGTGCGAGTAGTTGCGCACCGCGAGCACGCCGACGATGACGTGCGCCAGCCGCCACGCGATCGTCGTGAACGGCTCCGGCTCCGGCGGCGGATAGGCGAAGTCGATCGACCCGTCGCGGCGCACCGTCCAGCAGTCCGGCACCGGCTCCCAGAAGTACTCGTCGTCGGTTAGGCCATCCAGCCGGGGCCGCAACTGGTGCGTCCAGTGGAAGTCGAGCTGGTCGGCGATCAACGCGGTCAGGTCCATACGATTACGCTGACATCTATATAGGACAGTTTCGGTCCTATAACTGCGACAGGGTCGGCATATGGCGGAGACGACGAGCCGGGTGCTGCAGCTGCTGGGTTTGCTGCAGTCGCGGCGGGTGTGGACGGGCGAGGAGCTCGCCGAGCGCCTGGGCGTGACCACCCGCAGCGTGCGCCGCGATATCGAACGGCTGCGCGACCTGGGCTACCCCGTGCACGCCAGCAAGGGCCACGGCGGCGGATACCAACTCGGCGCCGGTGCGGCCCTGCCCCCGCTGCTGCTGGACCCCGACGAAGCCGTCGCGATGGCCGTCTGCCTGCGGCTGGCCGCGGGCGGCACGGTGGCCGGCGTCGGCGAATCGGCGCTGCGCGCGCTGTCCAAGCTCGACCAGGTGATGCCGTCGCGGCTGCGCTCGCAGGTCTCCGCGCTGCACGACGCGACCGTCACGCTGACGTCGCCGTCGTCGGTTGCGCCCGTCGCACCCGACGTGCTGATGACGTTGGCCCGCGCCAGCCGCGACCACGAACACGTCAGCGCCGGCTACGTCGACATCCGCGGCAACGCCACCCAGCGTCGGCTCGAGCCCTACCAACTGGTGACCACCGGGCGGCGCTGGTATCTGCTGGCCTACGACCGCGATCGGTGCGACTGGCGCAGCCTGCGGCTGGACCGGATGTCGGATGTGCGGGCGCTGGGGACAACGTTTGTCGCGCGGGAGGCGCCCGACGCCGCCACCTATGTGCGACGCTCGATCAGCAGCTCGCCGTACCGCTACGTCGCCCGGGTGCGCTATTTGGCGTCGGAAGATGCTGTGGCCCAGCACTTTCCACCTGCTTCGGCGACGATCGAACCCGACGGCCCCGACGCCTGTATCGTCACTGCCGGCGCCGACGACCCGGAGCGGATGGTGCTGTACTTCGCGACGGTCGGCTACGACTTCGAGGTGCTCGAACCTCCCGAGGTGGTGGCTGCGGTGGCGGCCGTCGCGCAGCGCCTGCGCTCTTTGGCGCCGAACGTGGGTTACCCGCACACCTCGGGCGCTCGAGACGTGCTTTGACGCCACACTCGGCGGCAAAGTTAAGGGGTGATCTCCAGCTTGTCGGCGAGCACCAAAAAGGCTGCCGCAAACGGGTTTTCGGAGGTGTCGGTGATGAGGCGCCCCCAGTCCAGCTGCTCACGGACAGCGCGGAAGGCGGGCAGCAGCGCCGAGAAGTCGCAGTTGTGCTCGTTGAGGGCGTTGAGCTTTTCCACCAGCACGTACGTCGGGGACAACACCTTCATCCGGATCGCGAGGACGTCGTACTCCTCGGCGGCGGCGATGGTGTCGGCGTCGACGGCCACGTCGTTGAGCCGGTGCAGCACGTCGATGACGAAGTCGTCCTCGACGCAGGCCTTGAACAACCAGTCCTCGGGGGTGCGCTCGATGGTGAAGCCGGCTTTCTCCAGCGTCAGCGCGGCGGCTTCGGTGTCGGGTTCGGCGACGACGAAATCCACGTCGTGCACCGGTTCGGGACCGCCGAACACCCACAGCGCATAGCTGCCGCCCAGGGCGAAATCGGGCCCGTGGTCACGCAGCGCCGACGCGGCCCGTCGGAGCGCGTCGCGCAGATCGTCGTTTCGTGCGGGCACGTGTCTCCTGTAGGGCTCGGCGGACATTGTGGGTACTTGAGTACCCATGCGGATGGCGACGTTCAACATCCTGCACGGGCGCAGTGTGCACGACGGCGTCGTCGAGCAGGACCGACTCGTCGAGGCGGTCCGTGAGCTCGACGCCGACATCCTGGCGCTGCAGGAGGTCGACGTCGATCAGCCGCGGTCGGGCAGGACGGATCTGACGGCGGTGGCCGCGGAGGCGATGGGCGCGCTGAGCCACCGGTTCGTCGCGGCGATCTCCGGGACGCCGGGCGCGACGTGGATGGCCGCGACCGGCGACGAGCAGCCCGGCACCGCTGCCTACGGCATCGCGCTGCTGTCGCGGTTTCCCGCGGAGAACTGGCAGGTGCTGCGGCTGCCGCGGATCCCGACGCGGTTCCCGATGTATCTGCCGGGGCCGAAGCGGGTGCAGGTGGTCGACGAGGAGCCGCGGGCGGCGATGGTGGGCCGGCTGGACACGCCGCTGGGCCCGTTGACCGTCGCGAACACGCATCTGTCGTTCGTGCCGGGGTGGAACCGAGTGCAGCTGCGGCATCTGCTGCGGGATCTGCGGGGGTTCCCAAAGCCGTCGGTGCTGATGGGCGATCTGAACATGACGCCGGGGCCGGTGCGACGCTGGAGCGGGCTGCGGGCGCTGGCGCACGGGATGACGTTTCCCACCGAGGCACCGACGCGGCAGCTCGACCACATCCTGACCGGCGACTCTGGGTTGCGCGTGGAGCGGTGCTGCGCGCCGTTGTTGCCGGTGTCGGATCACCGCGCGCTGGTGGTCGACGTGTCGCGGGCGTGAGGTTTCCCCGGCGAGTTCCCCGGCGAGCAGACGCAGAATCGTGTGCCCCTCGGCGTGTCGACACGCTTTTGCGTCTGCTCGCCGCACGGGGTGCGGATTAGTGCCGCGGCCCCGCGCGTGAAGACCATACGATGGTGCGGTGGCCAGGATCGACGACCTCGAAGCGCGCGTCACGGCGCTCGAAGCTTCTCGAGCCGACTACCGAGCGGTTCTCGCGGCGGTGAACGCGCTCGGTGAAAATCAGCGGGAACACGCTACTGATCTAGCGGCGGTCAAGACGGACGTGGCTGCAGTCAAGACGGATGTTGCAGTTCTCAAGACAGATATGGTGGCGGTCAAGACGGATATGGTGGCGGTCAAGACGGACGTCGCGGCTCTCAAGACCGACGTCGCCGCTGTCAAGACCGACATCGCCGCTGTCAAGACCGATGTCGCCGCGTTCAAGACCGATGTCGCCGCCTTCAAGACCGAGTTCATCGACTTCCGCACCGAGACGCGGGCCGCCTTCCGCTCGGTCGACGAGCACCTTGCCGAGCTGCGCGACCTGATCATCGACCGCCTCTGACGCTCTGTCTGCTCCCCCGCAAAGCGTGAGCGCACGTAGAGTATTGGCGTGCGGGTGATTTCGGCGGAGTCGACGGATCTGTTCGTCGGGCCGCCGGACGCGCCACTGCAACTGGTGCGCGTGACCTACACCGACGGCGCCGCGACCGTGCGCGTCGACGGCGACGCCCTGAGCGGCCAGGCCTCGGTCCCCGCGGGTGACGGCACCGTCGAGGTGCCGGTGAAGGTCACCGACCCGGTCGTCGGCCAGCAGCGTGAAGCCCGCGTCGCCGACATCCCGTTCACGTTCACCGTCGCCGAACCCGGCTGGACCATGTACATGGTCAGCCACTTTCACTACGACCCGGTGTGGTGGAACACCCAAGCCGCCTACACCAGCGTGTGGACCGAGGATCCGCCCGGGCGCGCCCGGCAGACCAACGGCTTCGACCTGGTGCGCGCGCATCTCGAAATGGCCCGCCGCGAACCGGAATACAAGTTCGTGCTCGCCGAAGTCGACTACCTCAAACCGTACTGGGACACCCACCCCGAGGATCGCGCCGACCTGCGCCGCTTCCTCGCCGACGGTCGTATCGAAATCATGGGCGGCACCTACAACGAACCCAACACCAACCTCACCAGCGCTGAGACGACGATCCGCAACTTCGTGGCCGGCGTGGGTTTTCAACGCGGCGTGCTGGGCGCCTCACCCGAAACTGCCTGGCAGCTCGACGCGTTCGGCCACGACCCGCAGTTCCCCGGCATGGCCGCCGACGCCGGCCTGACGTCGAGTTCCTGGGCGCGCGGACCGCATCACCAGTGGGGCCCGATGGCCGGTGGCGGCGATCCCGAGCGGATGCAGTTCTGCAGTGAGTTCGAATGGATCGCCCCGTCCGGGCGCGGGCTGCTAACGCACTACATGCCCGCGCACTACTCGGCGGGCTGGTGGATGGATTCGGCCGCGACACTCTCAGACGCCGAGGCTGCGACGTATGAGCTGTTCGCCTCGCTGAAGAAGGTCGCGCTGACCCGCAACGTGCTGCTGCCGGTCGGCACCGACTACACGCCACCGAACAAGTGGGTCACCGAGATTCACCGCGACTGGAACGCCCGCTACACCTGGCCGCGTTTCGTCTGCGCGTTGCCGCGCGAGTTCTTCGCCGCCGTGCGTGCCGAACTCGCCGAGCGCGGTGTCGACGCGTCGCCGCAGACCCGCGACATGAACCCGATCTACACCGGCTGTCACGTGTCCTACATCGACACCAAACAGGCCAACCGCGCCGCCGAGGACGCCGTGCTGGGCGCGGAGAAGTTCGCGGTGTTCGCCGGGTTGCTCGGGGGCGCGACCTATCCGCACGCCGCGCTGGCGAAGGCGTGGGTGCAGCTGGCCTACGGCGCCCACCATGACGCGATCACCGGCTCGGAATCCGACCAGGTGTACCTCGACCTGCTGACCAGCTGGCGCGACGCCTGGGAACTCAGCACCACCGCCCGCGACAACGCGCTGGCGCTGCTGTCCAGCGCGGTCGACGAACCTCTCGTGGTGTGGAATACGTTGGCGCACAAGCGCACCGACATCGTCACTGCCCGGCTCGCCGAGCCGGTGCCGGCCGGGGCGCGGGTGCTGGACGCCGACGGGACGGCGCTGCCGACCCACGTCTCGGGCCGTTGCGTCAGTTGGTTGGCGCGCGATGTGCCGTCACTGGGTTGGCAGTCGTATCGGCTGGAGGCCGATGACGCGGCGGGCTGCTGGGAGCCGTTGGACGGCAACACCATCGGCAACGAGCACTACCGGCTTACCGTGGACCCGGCCCGCGGCGGCGGCGTCGCTTCACTGATTGCCGAGGGCCGCGAACTGATCGCCGATGGCCGGGTCGGCAACGAATTGGCCGTCTACGACGAGTATGCCGCGCACCCTGAGGCCGGTGAGGGACCGTGGCATCTGCTGCCGAAGGGACCCGTGGTCGCCTCGTCGGCCGGGACGGCGGAGGTGCAGGCCTATCGCGGATCGTTGGGGCAGCGGATCGTGGTGCGCGGCCGCATCGGCGATGTGCTGCGCTACACGCAGACGCTGACGCTCTGGCACGGTGTGGCGCGGGTGGAGTGTCAAACTACGATCGACGAGTTCACCGGCGCCGATCACCTGTTGCGGGTGCGCTGGCCCTGCCCGGTGCCCGGTGCGCTTCCGGTCAGCGAGGTCGGCGACGCGGTGATCGGGCGCGGCTTCGGCCTGTTCCACGACGGCTCCGAGTCCGCCATCGACTCGGCGAAACACCCCTGGACACTGGACAACCCGGCCTACGGCTGGTTCGGGCTGTCGTCGGCGGTGCGGGTGCGCGTCGGCGACGGTGTGCGAGCCGTCTCGGTCGCCGAGGTGGTGACGCCGACGGACGATGGGCAGGCACGTGATCTGGTGGTGGCGCTGGCGCGCGCCGGTGTCACCGCCACCTGCAGCAGCGCGGACAAGCGGCGTTACGGCGATCTCACCGTCGACTCCAACCTGCCCGACGCCCGGATCGCGCTGGGTGGGCCGGACGAAAACGCGTTCACCGCAGAGGTTTTGGCTGAAGCTGATCCGGTGTATCGCGAGGAGCTCAAGCGCCAGCTGTATGCCACCGGGGCGGCCCGGGTGTGGGTGCCGCCGACCGCACCGTTGGCCGACATGTGGGTGCCCGGCGCCGATCTGCGTGATGTGCGGGCGCTGCCCGTTCTTATCGTGGCGGGGTTGGCGATCCCGGCGGTGGTCGAGGATCTCGGCGATTTCGAGATCCGTGTCGAGCAGGCGGTGCCGTCCGAACTCGAGCCGTTCGAGGCGCGCACGGTCGCGGTGCTCAACCGCGGATTACCCGGCTTCGCAGTGGAATCGGATGGCACGCTGCACATGTCGCTGATGCGGTCGTGTACCGGATGGCCATCGGGCACTTGGATCGACCCGCCGCGGCGCACCGCGCCGGACGGCTCCAACTTTCAACTGCAGCACTGGACGCACACGTTCGACTACGCGCTCGTCTCGGGCGACGGTGACTGGCGTCAGGCCGATTTGCCGTCGCGCAGCGCGGAGTTCTCCCACCCGTTGCAAGCGGTCATCGAAAAGCCCTATGCAACAGGGCGGTTGCCTGTGACCGGGTCACTGCTGGAGATCGAGCCGGCCGGCCAGGTGCAGCTCGGTGCGCTGAAAGCGGCGGGCAACCCGCTGGAGTCCGGGAGCAGCCAGCGGGTGGATCCGTCCGACGGCGTGGTGATCCGACTGGTCGAGACCTGCGGTGCAGCAGCCGATGTCACCGTGCAGTCGGGGCTGCAGCGGGTGTCGGGGGCGGTGCGGGTCGACCTGCTCGAACATCGGCAATCCCCGGCAACGGATGAGCTTCAGATGCACGGCTACGAGATCGCGACGCTGCGCGCCCAGCTCAATTTGCCGCGCACACTCGACGCCGACCACACCGCGTTGGCGCCCGACGAAGAAGCAGCCCAACCGCTGTATGCGCGGTACTGGCTGCACAACCGCGGACCCGCTGCGCTGGGCGGCATGCCCGTCGTCGCGCACCTGCATCCGCACACCATCGATGCAGAGCCGAACCAGACTGTGTCGCTTCGGCTTACCGCGGCCAGCGACTGCAGCGATGCGGTACTGCACGGCAGGGCGGGGCTGCGCTGCCCGGCCGGCTGGACGGCCGACCCCGCCGAGCTGTCGTTCATGTTGCCGCCGGGGGAGTACCTCGACACCGAGGTGACGTTGACGCCACCACCAGCCGTCGCGCCCGGGCTGTATCCGGTGCGCGCGGAGTTGACGCTGTCCGGCAGCCATATACCCGAGGCGTGGCGGCAGACGGTCGAGGACGTCTGTGTGGTGTCGGTCGACGCGCCGCCCGATGACCGGCTGCTGCGACTGGTCACCGAACCCTTGGGGGTCGACGTCAGAGCCGGTGACACAGCCCGACTCGGCGTCACCGTCGGCACTGACGCGCACGCCGACATCGCGGTCGAGGCACATCTCATCAGCCCGTGGGGCACCTGGGAGTGGATGGGCCCGGCCGCCTGCGGCGCCTCGCTCGGACCCTGCGGCACAGTCGAACTGGGCTTCGACGTCGCCCCACCGCCATGGGTGCAACCCGGCGAATGGTGGGCGTTGATCCGCATCGCGGGCGCCGGCAGCCTGCTGTACTCGCCCGCGGTGAAGGTGGTGGTGCGATGAACGCGGCGACCGTCGACGGCGTCCCGGTGACCGTCGACGACGTCGACGCGCGGGAGGCGCAACTGCGGGATTCGCGGTCTGCGTCGTCGCTGCCGCGGCCCGGCACCAGCGAGGGACGACAACTGCGCCGCTGGCTGACCCAGCTGCTGGTGACCGAACGGGTGGTGGCCGCCGAAGCCCGTGCGTCGGGGCTGACCGCCGACGGCGCGCCCACCGAAGACGAACTGCTGCCCGACACGGTGACCCGGATGGAGATCGGCAGCATCGCGGCGTCCGTGCTCGCCAACCCGCTGGCCCGCGCCGTGTTCGCGAGCGTCACCGCCGGCGTCGACGTCACCGCCGAGGATGTCGCGTCGTACCGGCAACGAAACCCTTTGCGATTCAAGGGCACCGACGAAGTTGCCAGGCATCTGCGCGGGGTGGCCCGTCGTCGCGCGTTCCGGCTGTGGCTGGACGCGCGCTGCGCGGCCGTCGTCGAACTCGCCCCGGGATACGAGCACCCCGGCGACCCGCGTCAGCCCGACAACACCCACCGGCACTGATGACCACGCTGGCGATCGACATCGGCGGCACGAAGATCGCCGTGGGTCTGGTCGACGATGACGGCACCCTCGTTCACCAGGCCAGGCTGCCGACGCCCGACGGAGATGCCGAGACCGTGTGGGCGGCGGTCGAGTCGCTGATCACCGGCGCGCTCGCGGCGGCGGGCGGCCGGGTGCGCGGGGTTGGCATCGGGTGCGGCGGGCCGATCGACCTGGCGGCGGGCACTGTCAACCCGATCAATATCCCTGAGTGGCAACGCTTCCCGATTGTCGACCGGGTGGCCGCCATGGTCGGCGCCCCGGTGCGCATGCACGGTGACGGGGTGTGCATGGCGTTGGGGGAGCGGTGGCGCGGCGCGGGCCGGGGCGCGCAGTTTCTGCTGGGCATGGTGGTTTCCACCGGTGTCGGCGGCGGGCTGGTGCTCGACGGCGCACCCTACGGCGGGCGCACCGGCAACGCCGGGCACGTCGGCCACGTCGTCGTCGACCCCGGCGGCGCGCGGTGCAGCTGCGGCGGACACGGCTGCGTCGAGACCATCGCGGCGGGCCCGCGGATGGCGCAGTGGGCACGCGCGCAGGGCTGGGACGCACCCGTCGGCGCCGACGCCAAGGAACTCGCCGACGCCGCCAACGCCGGAAACCCCATCGCGCTGCGGACGTTTCGGCGCGGGGCCACGGCCGTCGCCGCCATGATCGCGTCGGTGGCCGCCGTGTGCGATCTGGACCTCGTCGTCATCGGCGGCGGCGTGGCGAAATCCGGCGCGCTGCTCTTCGACCCGGTCCGTGAGGCGCTGGGCTCCTATGCCGGGCTGGAGTTCCTGCACGACCTGCGGGTGGTACCCGCCGAGCTGGGCGGTGAGGCGGGCCTCGTCGGCGCGGCCGCCTTGGCGATTTCGGTGCGGTAACCCGCGCTGAGCGCTGGTTTGCGCGCCGAACTCGCGAAGGTGGGAGGGTCGAAGGCATGGACGCAACCGTGGAAGCTCTGGCCCTGTTGATCACCGGCCCGCTGGTCGGCGTGGAGATCGCGGTCGCGGCGTTCACCAACCCGGTCTTCGGCCGGCTGCCCGACGACGGGTTCGCGCAGGCCCGCAGCGACGGCAGCCGGGTGCTGGGCAAGGTGATGCCGTTCTGGTACGTCGGCACCCTGCTGGTGCTGATCGCGACGGCCGTCCTCACCTGGGAGAACTGGTTCATCGTCACGGCCGCCGCGGTGATGGCCGTCGTCGTGCTGATGACCGTGATTCTGATGGTGCCGATCAACAACCGGATCGGCCGCTGGTCAGGGGCCGCCGACGTATCCCGCGACGAGGCCCGGCTGTGGGATCGGCTGCACTGGCGGCGGGTTTTCCTGCTCGTCGCGCTGTACGTGCTGCTGGTGATCGGCCTGATGTTGTGATTTTGGCGCGCTGACGGACCGTGACGGGTTGCGAGCGCGCCGAAATCGCCGTTTTGGCTGATCGGCGCGCGGCAGGCTATTCTGTGTCGGTTCCACCGAAGACCGTCGGTCACCGATGAGCGCTTGCGCGAAGAGCATGTAGCAAGCTGAATCGGTTGAAGGTCCGGGATTACCCGGCGGCCCACGCAGGAGGACGAGGCTAACGCTGTATTCGTGTGCGCCCCGACCTGTCTGCGTCGGGGCGTTCGTCATTCTCGGGGCGGTTTGAGGCGGAACGCCGAACACCAACCACGAGGAGGCATGCATGGCCACGGAGGACAAGGCCGCCGCGATTGCCGACATCGTCGAGCGATTCAACTCGTCGACGGCCACGGTCGTCACCGAGTTCCGCGGGCTCTCGGTCGCCAACCTGGCCGAGCTGCGGCGGTCGCTCGGGGATTCCGCCAGCTATCGGATCGCCAAGAACACGCTGGTCAAGCGTGCCGCGGCGGAGGCGGGCATCGAGGGGCTCGACGAGCTGTTCGTCGGTCCCACCGCGATCGCGTTCGTCAAGGGCGAGGCCGTCGACACCGCCAAGGCGCTGAAGAAGTTCGCCAAGGACCACAAGGCCCTCGTCATCAAGGGCGGCTACATGGACGGCCGCCCGCTGTCCGTCGCCGAGGTCGAGCAGCTCGCTGACCTGGAGTCGCGCGAGGTGCTGCTGGCCAAGCTGGCCGGCGCGATGAAGGCCAACCTGTCCAAGGCCGCCGGTCTGTTCGCCGCTCCGGCGTCGCAGGTCGCCCGGCTGGCTGCCGCACTGGAAGAGAAGAAAGCTGGCTCCGAAGAGGCGGCGTAGCCGCGTAACCACCCAACTTGGGGAGCCGCAACCGCGCTGAGCGCGGCCAGGACTCCACAAATCGCAACAAATTAGGAAGGACCCATCATGGCCAAGCTGTCCACCGACGAGCTGCTCGACGCGTTCAAGGAACTGACGCTGCTGGAGCTCTCCGAGTTCGTCAAGAAGTTCGAGGAGACGTTCGACGTCACCGCTGCCGCCCCGGTCGCCGTGGCGGCCGCTCCCGGCGCTGCTGCCGGCGCGCCCGCCGAGGCCGCCGAGGAGCAGTCGGAGTTCGACGTCATCCTCGAGGGCGCCGGCGACAAGAAGATCGGCGTCATCAAGGTTGTCCGCGAGATCGTCTCCGGTCTGGGCCTCAAGGAGGCCAAGGACCTGGTCGACAGCGCGCCCAAGCCGCTGCTGGAGAAGGTCGCCAAGGACGCCGCCGACGACGCCAAGGCCAAGCTCGAGGCCGCTGGCGCGACGGTCACCGTCAAGTAGTTCCACGTTTCGCACCGCCCGGGATCACCGCGATCCCGGGCGGTGCGGCGTCTCTAGGGAACCTGGATCGGCCAGCCCGGGGGCTGCGGCGGGGCGCCCGGCGGTAGCGGCGCATCGCCGGGAACCGCCAGCGGTAACGGCGGACCCCCGTACGGCGTCGGGATCGTCCACCTCCCGCGCGGGGTGGGGTCGGTGGTCGCGGCCAGATCCGCGCCCGGTGGAGGCCCGGCCGTATCGTCGCCGGCGGGCCGCGGCGCGTTGCGTGCGCCGCGGATGAGCACCGACGGGTCCGGGTCGTTGCAGTACGTGTATCGGCGCGGCTCCGGGTAATCCGCGGACGACGGCGGCTGGCGCGGCACCTGGTAATCGCATGCGTAGCGCGGGTACATATCGCCGATGCCCCAGGCGGCGCCGTCGTGAAAGACCGTCAACATGTTCTCCAGCACCGAACCTCGCACGGCGGGGTCGGGGAACAGCGCGTTCAACGCGGGCACCCGCACATACGACAGTTCGGCGACGGTGGCGAGGTTGCCCAACAGCCGCACCATGGTCTCGGAGTTGTCAGCGAAGAGGTGGTCGATGCCCCGCAGGTTGTCGGGGGCGCGCGCGACGAGGGTGCGGAATCCGCCGTCCATCCGGGCCATCCCGGCGAACAGCGAACCCAGGCTCTGCCCGGTCGCGGCCAACCCCGAATCGACGTCGGCCACCGTCGAGAACACCACCCGGCTGGTGGACAGCAGGCTCACCGTCTCCGGCAGCACCCCGTCCAGCGCGGAGATGAGAAACGTTCCGCCGTCGAGGATGTCGGCCAGCTTCTGCGGGCCCTCGGCGCTGACGCCGAGTTCGCGGCGGATGGTCGCCAACTTGTCCGGATCCAGTTGCGTCAGCGCGCCGTTCGCGTTGGCCAACGCCTGCGCCAACGTCACCGGCACCGACGTGCGGTCCCGGTCGATTACGCTGCCGTCGGCCAGATACGGGCCCGAATCGGCGAGCGGGCGGAAATCCAGGTACTGCTCACCGGCCGCCGACAATCCCGACACCCGCACCGCGCTGTCGACCGGGATCTGTGCCCGCGCGTCGATCGAGGCGACCGCGGTCACCCCGCCGTCGGCCAACACGACCGATTCGACGCGTCCGACGGGCACGCCGCGCACGGTGACGTCCTGATTCGGCAGCAGCCCACCCGATTCGGCCAGCGGAACCCGCACCTCGATCGTGGTGCGGGCCGGGTTGATCCGCAGCGCTCCGAACGTCAGGTAGGCCACGCTGACGACGAAGATGACGACCAGCGACAACCCCGACAGCGCAAACCGGTTGCGGCGCACCGTATCCCGCATCGACAACCATGCTGCGGCGGCCCGGTCGATCACGGTCCCTGCCCGACGACGCGTTCCTGCAACCGGAACAGGGTGTACTTCAGGCTGCCGACCATGAAGTGCCAGTCGGCGCGCTTGGGGCCGTGGAACTCCGGATCACCCAGGTAGCCGATATCCGGCATGCTGCCCAGCGCCAGCTTGGCCAGGTTGCCTTTCCCGGCGATCGCGGTACCCGAGGTCGCCTTGACGAACGGCGGCAGCATCCGGCTCATCGCCAGCATGCTGGTGTCCGGGCTGACCACCACATCGTTGAAAGCGTTTGAGAGCGCGTTGATGTCGGCGACCATGCTGCGGGTGTCGGTGCCCTGAAGCGACGGGAACCGCGACAGCTGGCGCGACATGGCGCCGGTGGTGTCGAGGAGGTCGAGCAGTTCGCGGGTGTCGACGGCGCCGATCGCCGGCGACGACGCGGCAAGCAGTTCGTTGATGCTGTGCTGGCGGCTGTTGACCGTGTCGATCAGCGTTGCGGTGTTGTCCAGGGAGGTCCGGATCTGCTGCGAGCGTGCGCTGAGTGTCTCGGTGAGCTGGTTGGATTGGCGCACCAGGTCGCGGAAGGCGTCGCCGTTGTCTCCTGCGGCGCTTCCGATGCCGTTGACCAACTTGGTCAGGTTGCGTACGACGCCGCCGTTGACCAGGACGGCCGCCGAGCTGAGCACTCCCTCGACCGTCGCCGCGGACCCGGTGGAGCCCAACCCGAGGTTGTCGCCGTCGGCGAGCAGCGCCTGCCCCGGCGCATCCGGCGGTTGCACCGCGACGTAGACGTCGCCGAGCGGGGTGGCAGTGCGCAGTTCGGCCATCGAACCAACGGGCAGCTGCACCCCTTTGCGGATCTCCATCGTCACCACGGCGGTGTAGTCGACGGACTTCATGGACACGACTTGGCCGATGTCGGCGCCGCCCAGGCGCACCTTGGCCTTCAGCGGCAGGTTCAGCGCGTTGGCGAACGTCGCGGTCAACGTGTAGGACTCCGCACCCACCGAGGGGGCAGGCAGCGGAATGCGGTCGAGACTCGGTGCGGCACAACCGCTGAGGGCCAGCACAGCGCTGAGGCCGAGGATGACGCACCGGCGCAGTCGCAGGGTCATCGCTGCCCCATCCGTGCCATGCCGTCGAGCATGTACGACAACCCGAAGTCCGGTCCGTAGTCCTGTAATGTGCCGGTGCTGCAGCCGAGTTGGCGCAGGCCCATCATGTTGCAGACCTCTTTGGTCATTTGGCTGTCGAACATCATCTTGTCGACGAGGGCATGGGCGCGGATCGCCCCGTTGTTCGCGTCGATCGCGTTGTAGACGTTGTCCAACAGCAACGGCAGCAGGTCGAACGTCTCGGCGAGTTCACGGTTGTGGTCGTTGGTCGCGGTCAGCAACACATCGCTGTTGGTGACGGCCTGTTGGATCGTGTCCCGGTTCTCCTCGAGCAGATCGGCGGCGGCCTCGAGCACCTCGTTGGCCCGACGCCCGGTGGTGCCCGAACCGAAGTTTTCGGCGGCCAGCACCGCGCTGGTGGCGCGCACCAACGAACCGAACTCGCGGATCGTCGCGTCGTTGTCCGATGCCGCCTTGGACAACGCGCTCAGGCTGGTGACGATCGTGGTGAGATCGTCTTCGGTCTGCGCGCCGTCGGAGGTCATCCGCAACGCCTGCGACAACTGATCGAGTGCGGACCTGATGTCGTTGCCGTTGCCCGCAACGGTTTTGGCGCCCATGTTGACCAGATCGGCCAGCGGCCCGCCGCCGTGACCGTCGCCGTGCATGGCGGCCATGAGCCGGTCGATGGTGGCCAGTACGCGGTCGAACCCGACGGGTGTGCGGGTCCGGTTGAGCGGGATCACGTCGTGGTCCTCGAGCAGGGGGCCGCCGGTGTAGGCCGGCGACAGCGCGACCCGGCGGTCGGTGAGGATCGAACTCGAGATGGTCGCGGCCATCACATCGGCCGGTATCTGGATGTCCTCGTCGATGTTCAGCACCACCTCGACGTAGGAGCCCTTGGCGGTGACGCTTTGCACCGTGCCGACCTGCATGCCGAGCACCTCTACGGCGTTGTCCGGGTACAGGCCGGAGGCCTCGTCGAAGTGGGCGGTGACGGTGATGGGCCGCGACGCGATACCCGATTTCGCCGCGGTGAGGTAGCCGATGGCCGCCACCGCGAGCACCCCGACGACGCAGGCAAGGATGAACTTCTTCATCCGCAGTCCTTGAAGTACTCGACGAGGTGGAATTGGGTGGCGCGGCCGCTGATCGCGCACATCCAGTCGTCGATCAGGATGCCGTTCGCGGGAAGGACGTCGACCGCCGGCGCGGTGCCGGTGGCGTTGGTGAGGTTGCGGATCGGAATCGGCAGCGCCTGCAGGGTGTTGCGGAACAGGTCGTCGTGCTCGGCGGCCATCGCGCTGAGCTCCAGCAGGTCGTCGACCAGTTTCTCGGCGGCGGGCCGGTCAGCGACCACGGCCCTGCTCAACAGCTCGACGAGCTGGGTCAGCGACGCCATCAGCTGCCGGAACGACTGTTGACGGGACACGAACTCCGCCAACAGGTCCCGGCCCTGAAAGACCAGCTGGCCCAGGTTGGCCTGCTGGCGGCGCAGGGTGCTGGTCAGCGTGGCGCTGGCCTGCAGCAGGGTGCCGATCTGGTCGCGGCGCGCCGCGATGATCCCCGACAAGTGCTGCAGGTTCGTCATGGCCTGCGGTAACGCTTCGGGCAATCCGTGGAGTTGGTCGGAGAGCACGGTCAGCGCGGATGCGAGCCGGTCGGTGTCGACCTGTTCGAACGTCGACGTCGAGTCGGTCAGCAGCGCCTGCAGGTCGTAGGGGACCTCGGTGTACTCCAAACGGATCAGCTTGTCCGGCAACGGTTGTGCGCCACGTGGGCGCAGCTCGACGTAGCGCGATCCCAGCAGCGTGGTGAGCTTGATCGCCGCCCGGGTGTGCGCGCCTAACCGGACGTCGTCGCGTACCCGCAGCGCGACGACGACGCGGTCACCGGCCAACGCCACCGACCTGACCTCGCCCACGCTGATGCCGGCGACGCTGACGTTGTCGCCGACGCGCAGCTGCGCGGCCTGGGCGAATTGGGCGCGGTAGCTGGTGTATCCGAACCCTGCCGTGCGCGCGATCAGCAGGGCGGCGACCACGACGGCGGCCATCACGAGCGCCACCAGCCCGATCCAGAACGGGTGGTAGGACTCCAGCCGCGGCGTGGCTGTCTTCAGTTTCATCGGGTGGGCCTGCATTTCGGCGAGTTCTGCACGTCGTTGCCCGGCGAGGCCAGTTCGACGATCTTGGGCACCAGCTCGGTGAGGCCGGGGAAGAAGCCCATCAGGTTGACGCTGCAGCCGTAAGCGTTTGCGTACGCGCCGTCGCCGGACATCCGCGCCAGCCCCTTGAGCAGCAGCGGCGTGTTCGAGCCGAGATAGGCCAACTGGTCGGGCATTCCGGCGAGGTGCTGAGCGAAACCCGGTTCACGGTGCAGCAGTTCGGACATCTGCGGGTAGACCGCGTCCCCGATCGCGGCGATCCGGGCGGCGGTGCGGTTCAACGAGCCGGCCGACGCGATGAGGTGCGTGCGCCGGTGGTTGAGTTCGGACACCATCGCGTGCGCGGAGGTGATCACCCCGTCGAGGTTGGCGTCCCGGGCCGCGAGGTCGCCGACGATGGTGTCGAGGTTGTCGATCACATCGCCGAGGATTTCGTCGGGGCCGGCGAAAGTGGCGGTGAGTTCGGCGGTTTGGGCGACGAACTGGGCGACGTCGACCGAATCGCCCTGGAAGGCGTCGATCATGGCGGTGGTCAACCGGTCCACCTGCGCGGGATCGAGCAGGGTGAACAGCGGCTCGAAACCGTTGAGCAGGGCGCCGACGTCGAAGGAAGGTTCGGTGCGCTGCAACGGAATCTGGCTGCCGGGGGCTAGTCGCGGTGCGGGTGCGTTGCTGCGGTCGCGGGACAGCCCGAGATAGCGCTGGCCGACGATGTTCTGGTACATCACCGAGGCGACGGTGTCCGGGTAGATCGACTGTTCGCTGTCGATCTGGAAGGTGACCTGCGCGACGTCACCGGCCAGGGTGACCGCGTCGACGCGCCCGACGCGCACGCCGGCGACGCGGACGTCGTCGCCGCCGCGCAGACCGGTGACGTCGGTGAACAACGCCGAATAGCGGTCCGTGGGACCGTCGGGGTCGCGACGCAGGGTGCCGTACACGAGAACGGTCAGCGCCATGGCCACCACCATGAATGCGGAAAACCCGATCAGCGCGCCACGGAACCTCATCGGCCACCGTCGCCGTCGGGAGCGGGGCTGACCGTCACGGCGGTGCCGCGCGCCACCGGTCCGAGCAGGACCTGCTGGGCGCTGTTCGCGTCCTCGCCCAGGATCGTCGAAAGTTGTTCGCGTTCACCGTCGCTGCCGACGGGTCCGACGTTGCCACCGTACGACGCCGGCAGCGGCGTGCCGGGCGGCGGAGCCAGGCCGGGCGGGGGCTCGTAGCTCTCGGGCAGCAGCACCTGCGGAATGTCGAACTTCTGCGGCGTCTGCGGAGCGGTGTGGCAACTGGGTCCCTCGAGCGGGCCGTAGCGCGGGCAGTCGGCGCGAACATAGGTGCGCAGCGGCGTGAACGACACGATGAAGTTGCCGCTGAAGACCTGCTGTTCGGCGTCCCAGGCGTCGGTCATGGCCTTCTCGGAAAGGCGGGTGAGCCGGGTGGCGATGGGCAGGAACTCGTCATGGTTCATGGCCAGCACGCCGAGGACCGGTTCCAGCTGGGTGGTGATGCCGATGAGTCGGTCGGCGTGGTTGTCGAACGCGGTGGCCGCGGTGCTCGACGTGTCCAGGCCGGCGGCGAGCAGGCTGCGCAACTCCGCCTGTTTCTCGGCGAGCGTGCGCATCGGCACCACGGCGTTGTCCATGGAGTCGAGGAGCCCGGGAACCGTCGCGGACAATGTGTCGGCCATCTCGCTCAGCGCTGAAACCGTCGACGGCTCATCGGAACTGCGGGCGATCAACCGGTTCAGCTCGGTGAGGATGCGCTGCACGCGCGCCCCCGAACTCAGCAGCGCGTCGCCGCGGTGATCGGTGGCCTCGGCGAGCAGGTTGATCATCCCGACCGGCGGGTCGGTGCCGTCGCGCTGGGTGGCCGCCAGGATCTGGCGCACCCGGTCGATCGTGGTCTGGAACAGCACCGTGGGCAGTTTGGTGTCCTCGGCGATGACGGCGCCGTTGTGCAGCGGCGGCGCACCGCCGTTGTCGACCAGCTGCACCGAGGAGACGGCGAACACGTTGCTCGGCACCACCCGGGCGGTGACGGTGCTCGGAATACCCTGGGCCGCATCGGGTGTGAGGTTGATCGTGACGATGTTGGGTCGGCCGTCGAGCGCGGGTGCCACGCTGCTGACCGCCCCGACCAGCACCCCGCGGAACTTGACGTCGGCGCGCTCCGGTAAGCCGTCGCCCACGTTGACCAGTTCGGCCGTCACCCGGACATGGCGATCCAGGTGGCCCTGTGATTTGGCCAACAGCACGCCGGTGATCAACGTCGCGGCCACCAGCACGACCACGCCGCCGACCAGAAGCTGGCGGTCAGACCAGCCGCGGCCGTTGGGTTCGATCGAGTTTCCCATGCTCAGCCGCCGAACCTCGCACCGGAGGCAGCGCCCCAAATCGCCATCGTGAGAAGCATGTTGACGACGACCACGGTGGTGACCGCCGCCCGCATCGCGTGTCCGGCCGCGACGCCGACGCCCTCGGGCCCGCCGGCGGCGAAATAGCCGAAGTAGCACTGGATCGTCGACGCCAACCAGACGAACACCACCGCCTTGAGCACCGAGTAGATGATGTCGGCGCCGCTGAGCATCAACGAAAAGTAGTGCAGGTAAGCCCCTGTCGAGCCGCCACCGGACAGGCTGACCACCACCTGTGCGGTCAGATATCCCAGGCACAGGCACATGACGTACAGCGGCACCACCGCCACCGCCGAGGCCAGCATCCGGGTGGACACCAGGAACGGGATGGGCCGAATGGCGAGCGCCTCGAGGGCATCGATTTCTTCGTTGATGCGCATCGCGCCGAGCTGAGCGGTGAACCGGCAGCCGGACTGCATGGCGAACGCCAGCGCCGCCATCATCGGAATGAGCTCGCGCGTCGAAACCAGAGAGGACACGAAGCCGGTCGCCGGCCCCAGCCCCATCATGCCGAGCATGTTGTAGGCCTCGATGCCGATCATCGCGCCCGCGGCGATACCGAGCACCGCCGCGACACCCGCCGTCCCGCCGCCCGCGACGATCGAACCGTTGCCCCAGGTGACATCGGAGAGCAGCCGGAGAAACTCGGCGCGGTAGTGGCGCAACACAATCGGGATCGACGCGATCGACTCGATGAAGAACGACAGCATGTGACCGAGCCGTCGCACCGTCCGCGTGACCGAACGGACGGATGCCACGAGCGGTCGGGTACCGGGGACGAGATACGTCGAGGGCGTCATGGATCACAGCCCATGTTGCGGCACCATCAGCACGTAGATCTGGGTGATCGCCACGTTGAGCAGCATCAGCACCAGAATCGACTCCACCACCGCGGCGTTGACGGAATTGGCCACACCAGCGGGCCCGCCCTTGGTGCGCAGGCCCTTGTCGCATGCGACCACCGCGACGATCAACCCGAACAGCACCGCCTTGAACAAGGCGAGCATCAGGTCACCGACCGTCGCGAACGCGGAGAACGTGCTGACGAAACTTCCGGGCGCCCCGTGCTGGAAATAGACGTTGAACAAGTAGCTGGCGAAGAAGCCCACAAAGCACGTCGTGCCGGTGAGCCCGACGGCCACCAACATCGCCGCGGCCGCGCGCGGGACGACGAGGCGCCGGATGGGCGACACCCCCATGACTTCCATCGCGGCGACTTCCTCGCGCATGGTGCGCGAGCCGAGGTCGGCGGTGATCGCCGAGCCGACGGCGGAGGCCATCATGACCGCGGCCACCAGCGAGGCGCCCTGCCGGACGATCGCGAGCCCGCTCGCCGCGCCGGCCAACGACGTCGCGCCCACCTGGCCGGCCAGCAGCGCGAACTGCACGGACAACGTCACGCCGATCGGTATCGCCACCAACAGCGTCGGAATGACGGCGGTGCCCGACATGAATGCGCCCTGTCGGACGAACTCCCGCCACGCGAAGCGGCCGGTGACGATGTCGAGAATGAGGTATTGCAGGCAGCGCACCCCAAGGACGACCTGGTTGCCGGTGGTCTCGATGGCGGCCACCGGGTGGGCGCGCACGTAGCCGCGCACGGAGTCGGCGACGACGGCACGCTCGGGGACCCGGGGCGGGTCACACACGGACTGCTGCGACAACGATGCGTCTCCCTCTGGTGGGCTCCGATCTACCGCGGCGCACCGATCGGGACCCCCGAATTCGTGCGCCGACTAGCCCGTCGATATGTGATGCGCTTCATGGAATGCGGCCGACTGTGATCCACCGCACCGCGGATATTAGCCGAGCTTGGCGTTGCGTACTGAGCATTCAACCGAGCGGCTAGCAAGATCAGTTCGGTGGTCGGAAGGGCCGCAATTTGTTACGTCGAGGGCCGCGCTCGATGGGGTGGCCACGCCGCCTGGCTGGGAGTCCGGGCCGTTATGGCAACGTACCGACCGCATTGACGCACCAGTAAATCGACATGGTGGAGCCGGTTCAGCAAACGATTTAGCATGGAATTTCCGGGGCGGGTGAACGTGTCGAGAGTGTCGATCGCCGGAGGCGGTGATATTGGTCGGGACACAACCGCAGTGCCGGATACCGACGTGCGCTACAGTGACTCAAGCCACAGGTGGGAGCCGTGTGGCGCAAAAATAGGGCGGAAGGATCTCGCGTGGGCATTGGCATTCAGGTCGAAGGGTTGACCAAGTCCTTCGGGCCCCAGCGAATTTGGGAAGACGTGACGCTTGAAGTCCCGCCGGGTGAGGTCAGCGTGCTTCTGGGCCCGTCGGGTACCGGTAAGTCGGTTTTCTTGAAGTCACTGATCGGACTGCTGCGCCCCGAGCGCGGCAAGATCATCGTCGACGGCACCGACGTCATCCAGTGCACCGCCAAAGAGCTCTACGAGATCCGCACGCTGTTCGGTGTGATGTTCCAGGACGGCGCGCTGTTCGGCTCGATGAGCATCTACGACAACACCGCTTTCCCCTTGCGTGAGCACACCAAGAAAAAGGAAGGCGAGATCCGCAACATCGTCATGGAGAAGCTCGAGCTGGTCGGTCTGGCCGGCGACGAGAACAAGTTCCCCGGCGAGATCTCCGGTGGTATGCGCAAGCGCGCCGGGCTGGCCCGCTCGCTGGTGCTCGATCCGCAGATCATCCTCTGCGACGAGCCCGACTCCGGTCTGGACCCGGTCCGTACTGCTTATCTGTCGCAGTTGCTGATCGACATCAACGCGCAGATCGACGCCACGATCCTGATCGTCACGCACAACATCAACATCGCCCGCACCGTGCCGGACAACATGGGCATGCTGTTCCGTAAGAAGCTGGTCATGTTCGGGCCGCGCGAAGTGCTGCTGACCAGCGATGAGCCCGTCGTCAAGCAGTTCCTCAACGGCCGCCGGATCGGTCCGATCGGTATGTCGGAGGAGAAGGACGAGTCGACGATGGCCGAAGAGCAGGCCATGTTCGACGCCGGCCACCACGACGGCGGTGTCGAGGAGATCGAAGGCGTGCCGCCGCAGATCCAGGCGACGCCGGGTATGCCGGAGCGTCGCGCCGTGGGCCGCCGCCAGGCTCGGGTGCGCGAGATCCTGCACACCCTGCCGCCCAAGGCGCAGGCCGCGATCCGCGACGACCTCGAGGGCACGCACCAGTACGCGGGCAGCGAGTTCGGCGAGACCGAGACCGCCCGCCATCACGCGGTCGAGGACGACGCCCCGACCGGCGCCATCCCCACCGCCGAAAGGTAGCCCCACGCCGGGGTCGGAATGACCCGCCAGCACCTGCCCACGTTCTGCCGGATTTGCGAGCCGCTGTGCGGCATGATCGCGACCGTCGAGGACGGGCGGCTGGTCGAACTGCGCCCCGACAAGGACCATCCGGTCTCGAAAGGCTTTGCCTGCCAGAAGGGCATCGCGTTCGCCGAAGTTGTCAACGACCCCGACCGCGTCACCACCCCGCTGCGCAAGCGCGCCGACGGCCGCTTTGAGCCGGTGTCGTGGGATGCGGCGATGGCCGACATCACGCGGCGGCTCGCCGATCTTTGTCGTGCGCACGGCGCGGGCGCCATCGGCTGGTACTTCGGCAATCCCGGCGCGTTCAGCTACTCGCACACGTTGAGCCTCACCTCGTTGATGCTCGGCTTGGGCCCGCGCATGCATCTGTTCACCGCGGGCTCACAAGACGTCAACAACCGCTTCGTGGCCAGCCAACTGCTGTACGGCACCCCGCTGGCGCTGCCGGTGCCGGATGCGCTGCGCGCCGACCTGTTCGTCGTGATCGGCGCCAATCCCGTTGTGTCCCATGGCAGTGTGCTCACCCTGCCGAGGATCAAGGACCGCATGCAGGACGTCGTCAAGCGTGGCGGGCGGGTGCTGGTGATCGATCCGCGCAAGACTGAAACCGCGGCGGCGTTCGAATGGCTGGGCATCGTGCCCGACGGCGACGCCTACCTGCTGTTGTCACTGCTGCAGGTGATGTTCGCCGAGAACCTCGTGCACCGGGGCCGGTTGTCGCGTCAGGCCGACGGCGTCGTCTGGCTTGAGCAACTCGCCCGACCGTTCGCCCCAGAGGTCACCGCGCCGCACACCGGGATCGACCCGGATACGGTACGCACCCTGGCCCACGATCTGGTGCGCACCGAACGTGCCGCGGTGTACGGGCGCGTCGGCACCAGCACCGGCGAAAACGGCACGCTGACAACGTATCTGCTCGATGCGGTGAACCTGGTCGCCGGTAACCTCGACAGGCCCGGCGGCGCTATGTTCGGCCGGTACGGGTTGCCTGCGGAGCGGTGGCTGAACAAGGCAGGTGCGGCGTTGCTGCGCTCCGTCTATCACCGCAGGCGTTCCCGCATCGGCGGGTTTCCTTCGGTGCTCGGGTCCGAACCCGCCGGGGTGATGGCCAAGGAGATCACCACGCCCGGGCGCGGGCAGGTCAAGGCGTTGTTCGTCAGCGCGGGCAACCCGGTGCTGTCGGTGCCCGACGGTGACGAACTGGAATCCGCGTTGGCCGGACTGGATCTGATGGTGGGCATCGACCTCTACGTCAACGAGACATTGGCACACTGCGACTATGTGTTGCCCGCCGCCAGCATGTATGAACGCGACGACTTCCCGCTTCCGTTCCAGCCGCTGCAGCCCACGCCGTTTCGGCAGGCCACCGAGGCGGTGATCGCGCCGGTGGGGCAGGCGCGCGCAGAGTGGGAGATCATCGACGAGCTCACCCGGCGGTTGTGGCGTCGCACACCTGGTTTGGCGATGCTGGCGTTGGCGCGAAAAGCGGTGGGAGTCTTCGGTGTTCGGCTTTCACCGCAGCTGCTGGTCGATGCGCTGATCCGGCTGGGGGAAGGCGGCGACCGGTTCGGACTGCGGCGCGGCGGGTTGAGCTTCGCGGCGTTGACGCGCGCACACCCGCACGGGAAGGTGTTGGCGGCCAACCTGCGCGCCGGGGTGCTGCGCGAGGTCGTGGTGTATCGCGACCGACGAGTCCACTTGCGCCACGACGAGATCAGCGCCGAAGTCTCGAAGTTGACGCGACGCAGCGCGCCTGCTGGCTATCCGATGCGGTTGATCGGGATGCGGGAGGCTCGGTCGGAGAACTCGTGGATGCACAACTCACCGTTGTTGATGCGCGGCGAACGCACCCAGCACGCCCGCATGCACGTCGACGACGCCGCGGCGGCCGACATCGCCGATGGGGACGTCGTGCGGATCGCCTCGGTCAGCGGTGAGATCGAACTGCCGGTGATGGTCACCAAGGACATCGTCGCCGGTGTGGTCGCCGTCCCGCACGGCTGGGGGCATCCGGGCTCGGGCGGGTGGCGGTTGGCCAACGATGCGGGCGGCGCCAACGTCAACAAGCTGATGTCGAGCGACCCCGACGACATCGAGAGCCTGGCCGGGATGGCGAGGCTGACCGGTGTGCCGGTGCGCGTCACGCGGGCCTAGCTGGGCCTAACCCCGACCGAGACCGACGAAGAGGCGAGATCTACTCGCATTTTTCCGCCCGTTTGTCCCTTTCGGCGTCGTTGCGCGCAATAGATTTGCTACCCATGGGCGACTCGATCTTGAAATGGTTCGGCGCGGGCGTGGTGACCAGCGCGATGGTGGCGGCGATGCTTGCCGGCGCGGGCGCAGCGGTCGCCGACGACGACTCCGGTACTACCTCGAGTTCGACCAGCACCTCGGAGTCGTCGAAGTCGAGTTCGACTGAAGATAGCGAGGATTCGGCGGCCGACACCGAGGATGGCGAGCCCACCGAGCAGGAGCCCGCTGCCGTCGACGAGGAAGAGCCGGCCGTCGAGGAAGAGCCCGTCGACGAGGAAGAGCCGGCCGTCGACGAGGAGGAGCTCGTCGACGAGGAAGAGCCCGTCGTCGAGGAAGAGCGTGCCGACGACCGCTCCGACAACGACCGCGGCGTCGACACCTCCGCGGCCGCGCAACCCACGACCCGGCCCGTGGCCCAGCAGGCACCCGAAGAAGAAGCCCCCGTCGACACCGAGCGCGAGGACAGCACCGCCGTCGCCGCCGAGGACGACGAGGCCGCCGAAACCGACGTCGCACCGGCGGCCGCACAGCGCGCCACCGTCGTCGTCGAGGACGTCGCCGCGGAGCTCAAGGCCATCCCGAAGGTCGAGGCGATCACGTTCGCCGCCGCGGCGCCTGCCGTCAGCGCCACCGCGTTCCGCAACCCGCTGACCACCGTGCTCGACTTCATCGGCACCGTCGTCTTCGGCATCTATGCCGCGGCGATCCGGGTGTTCGGTGGATCGGCGACGCTTCCGCTGGGCAGCTCGGTGACGGTGCGCAGCACCACGCTGCGGATCGACTGCGGCTGCGCGCCGGGGGAGGGCACCAATGTGCCGGTGGACTGGTACTTCCCCGAAGGCGCCGAGGAGAATCCGCCGGACCGGATGATCTACCTGCAGCACGGCTTCCTGGCCGCGGGCCCGTGGTACAGCTACACCGCGGCGGCGCTGGCCACCCAGACCGACAGCATCGTCGTCGCGCCGTCGATCACCTCGAACTTCTTGGCCGCCGACGCCTGCTGGCTCGGCGCCCCGTCGATGCACGAGGCCATCGCCGGCCTGTTCAACGAGGACAACACCGCGCTGGCGGAAAGCGTCGCGCGCACCGGCTACACCGGGCCGGTTCCCGACCGGGTGGTGCTGATGGGCCACTCGCTGGGCGGCGGCGCGGTGTCGGGAGCGGCCGGCTACATGGCCGACAACGGCACGGCCGACCGGCTGGCCGGTGTGGTGCTGCTCGACGGTGTCGGTCTGGACGATTCGATGACCGACGCCTTGCGGAAGGTGCCGCTCGACATCCCGATCTATCAGATCGCCGCACCGCGCTACTTCTGGAACCAGTTCGGCGTCGGCAGCACCGCGCTGCTGGACGCCCGGCCCGGTCAGTTCGTCGGCGTCACGCTGGAAGGCGGCTCGCACGTCGACACGATGCGCGGCGGCAACCCGCTGATCCAGTTCGCCCAGCAGGCGGTGTCCGGGTTCTCCCAGCCGCGCAACGTGGCGGCGGCCCGGCACCTGATGGTGACCTGGGCAAACGACATGTTCGCCGGCGACCAGGCCACGGGGGTCTATGACCTGGGGCCCGGTGAGCGGCTGGAGATGCGGAACCCTGGCGGCCTGGCCGTCATGGTCGGGCTGCCCAACCCGTTGACCAAGCTGTTCCCGCTCAACCTGCTGCAACCGTTCGTCCAGCTGGGTGACGGCATCTTCCGCTTCAGCCCGGCGTGCACCGCCGCCTCCATCGGTGGTGCGGCGGCGGCGGAATCGTGCTCGTCCTCGATTGCCGCGTGATTGCCTGATGTGCTGTCCGGGTTGCTATGGGCGAGATTGCGCCCAGGGTTGCGCACAGCCCTCACATCAATCTCGGTCATAGCACGCACAACGGGGTGGTACTCCAGCACGCTTGAAACCCAAAACTCCACACCAAACACCGCGTTATCTCTTGACGGAAAGGCCACGACGCGCCAGTCTGTTGGACAGCATGTGTGCAAGGGTTTATGACGCCAGCCAGCGACCCCTGTGATTACGCACACGGTGGTTGAGGAATGCGCCGTCCTGCGCTATTGTTGGACGTTGCGCTGGCTGCGTCCTGCCCACCTAAACCCGCACTTGACACCGCTGTCCTAGCCTGAGCTCCGCTCGGTGATCTAGTCGCGTGCCGCTTGTTCGGGAGGCTGTGGTTCCTGGAGAGGCCAGCCGAACCGATGCAGATATCGCGGCCGTTCGGGAAAACCGGCTCAACCGGTCTTCCAGATAGTCGCATGAGGTGCTGGAAGGATGCATCTTGGCAGGGTCCCGCCCAAACAAGACAGCTGTAGCTAACCCCAATAACTCCGTCCCAGGAGCACCCAACCGAATTACCTTTGCCAAGCTCCATGAACCGCTCGAGGTTCCGGGGCTTCTTGATGTGCAGACCGAGTCGTTCCAGTGGTTGATCGGCTCGGATGAGTGGAAAGAAAAGGCCAAGGGCCGCGGCGACGTGAACCCGGTCGGTGGCCTCGAAGAGGTGCTCACCGAGCTCTCGCCGATCGAGGACTTTGCGGGCAACTTGTCGCTGACGTTCACCGATCCGCGCTTCGACGACGTCAAGGCGTCGGTGGACGAGTGCAAAGACAAGGACATGACGTACGCGGCCCCGCTGTTCGTCACGGCCGAGTTCATGAACGCCGAGAGCGGCGAGATCAAGAGCCAGACGGTCTTCATGGGTGACTTCCCGATGATGACCGAGAAGGGCACCTTCATCATCAACGGCACCGAGCGTGTCGTGGTGTCCCAGCTGGTCCGCTCGCCCGGCGTGTACTTCGACGAGACGATCGACAAGTCCACCGAGAAGACGCTGCACAGCGTCAAGGTGATCCCCGGCCGCGGCGCGTGGCTGGAGTTCGACGTCGACAAGCGCGACACCGTCGGCGTGCGCATCGACCGCAAGCGCCGTCAGCCCGTCACCGTGCTGCTCAAGGCACTGGGCTGGACCAGCGAGCAGATCACCGAGCGGTTCGGCTTCTCCGAGATCATGATGTCGACGCTGGAGAAGGACAACACCGCCGGAACCGACGAGGCGCTGCTCGACATTTACCGCAAGCTGCGTCCGGGCGAGCCGCCGACCAAGGAATCCGCGCAGACCCTGCTGGAGAACCTGTTCTTCAAGGAGAAGCGCTACGACCTGGCCCGCGTCGGCCGCTACAAGGTCAACAAGAAGCTGGGCCTGAACCCCGGTGAGCCGATCACCACGACCACGCTCACCGAAGAGGACATCGTCGCCACGATCGAGTACCTGGTGCGCCTGCACCAGAACGATCAGACGATGACGGTCCCCGGCGGCGCCGAGGTGCCCGTTGAGGTCGACGACATCGACCACTTCGGTAACCGTCGTCTGCGCACGGTCGGCGAGCTCATCCAGAATCAGATCCGCGTCGGCCTGTCGCGCATGGAGCGCGTCGTGCGCGAGCGGATGACGACCCAGGACGTCGAGGCGATCACGCCGCAGACCCTGATCAACATCCGTCCCGTCGTGGCGGCGATCAAGGAGTTCTTCGGCACCAGCCAGCTGTCGCAGTTCATGGACCAGAACAACCCGCTGTCCGGGCTCACCCACAAGCGCCGCCTTTCGGCGCTGGGCCCCGGCGGTCTGTCCCGTGAGCGCGCCGGCCTCGAGGTCCGCGACGTGCACCCCAGCCACTACGGCCGGATGTGCCCGATCGAGACGCCGGAGGGTCCCAACATCGGCCTGATCGGGTCGCTTTCGGTGTACGCGCGGGTCAACCCGTTCGGCTTCATCGAGACGCCGTACCGCAAGGTGCGCGACGGCATCGTCACCGACGAGATCGAGTACCTGACCGCCGACGAGGAGGACCGCCACGTCGTGGCGCAGGCCAACTCGCCGATCGACGACAAGGGTCGCTTCCTCGAGGAGCGGGTGCTGGTCCGTCGTAAGGGCGGCGAGGTCGAGCAGATCTCGTCGAGCGGGGTCGACTACATGGACGTCTCACCGCGCCAGATGGTGTCGGTCGCGACGGCGATGATCCCGTTCCTCGAGCACGACGACGCCAACCGCGCCCTGATGGGTGCCAACATGCAGCGCCAGGCGGTTCCGCTGGTGCGCAGCGAGGCCCCGTTGGTCGGTACCGGCATGGAACTGCGCGCCGCGATCGACGCCGGTGACGTCGTCGTCGCCGACAAGGCCGGCGTGATCGAGGAGGTCTCCGCCGACTACATCACGGTGATGGCCGACGACGGCACCCGGCACACCTACCGGATGCGTAAGTTCGCCCGGTCCAACCACGGCACCTGCGCCAACCAGCGCCCGATCGTCGACGCCGGCGTCCGGGTGGAGGCCGGCCAGGTGATCGCGGACGGGCCGTGCACCGAGAACGGTGAGATGGCGCTGGGCAAGAACCTGCTCGTCGCCGTCATGCCGTGGGAGGGCCACAACTATGAGGACGCGATCATCCTCTCCAACCGCCTGGTCGAAGAGGACGTGCTCACCTCGATCCACATCGAGGAGCACGAGATCGACGCCCGCGACACCAAGCTGGGCGCCGAGGAGATCACCCGGGACATCCCGAACGTCTCCGATGAGGTGCTGGCCGACCTCGACGAGCGCGGCATCGTCCGCATCGGCGCCGAGGTCCGCGACGGCGACATCCTGGTCGGCAAGGTCACCCCGAAGGGTGAAACCGAGCTGACCCCGGAGGAGCGGTTGCTCCGCGCGATCTTCGGTGAGAAGGCCCGCGAGGTCCGCGACACGTCGCTCAAGGTGCCGCACGGTGAGTCCGGCAAGGTCATCGGGATCCGCGTGTTCTCCCGCGAGGACGACGATGAGCTGCCCGCCGGCGTCAACGAGTTGGTGCGCGTCTACGTCGCGCAGAAGCGCAAGATCTCCGACGGCGACAAGCTCGCCGGACGCCACGGCAACAAGGGCGTCATCGGCAAGATCCTGCCCGTCGAGGACATGCCGTTCCTGCCCGATGGCACGCCGGTGGACATCATCCTCAACACCCACGGTGTGCCGCGACGGATGAACATCGGCCAGATCCTGGAGACCCATCTGGGCTGGGCCGCGCACAGCGGCTGGAAGGTCGAAGGTAAGCCGGACTGGGCCGACCAGTTGCCCGACGATCTGATGGAGGCCGAGCCGAACACCATCGTCTCGACCCCGGTGTTCGACGGCGCCACCGGTGACGAGCTGCTGGGCCTGCTGGCCTCGACGCTGCCCAACCGCGACGGCGAGAAGCTGGTCGACTCCGACGGCAAGGCGATGCTGTACGACGGGCGCTCCGGTGAACCGTTCCCGTACCCGGTGACGGTTGGCTATATGTACATCCTCAAGCTGCACCACTTGGTGGACGACAAGATTCACGCGCGTTCCACCGGGCCGTACTCGATGATCACCCAGCAGCCGCTGGGCGGTAAGGCGCAGTTCGGCGGTCAGCGGTTCGGCGAGATGGAATGTTGGGCCATGCAGGCCTACGGCGCGGCGTACACGCTGCAGGAGCTGTTGACCATCAAGTCCGACGACACCGTCGGCCGGGTCAAGGTGTACGAGGCGATCGTCAAGGGCGAGAACATCCCCGAGCCGGGCATTCCGGAGTCGTTCAAGGTTCTGCTCAAGGAACTGCAGTCGCTGTGCCTCAACGTCGAGGTGCTCTCCAGTGACGGTGCGGCGATCGAGATGCGTGACGGCGACGACGAGGACCTGGAGCGCGCTGCGGCGAACCTGGGAATCAACCTGTCGCGCAACGAATCTGCCTCTGTCGAGGACTTGGCTTAGCGATGAGCGCTTGCGCGAAGAGCATTGAGCACAGTCGCGGCACCGCCGCGGGCACTAGTTAGTTAGTTTCTAAACCCGCAAGGGGAAAGGGAGTTACGTGTTAGACGTCAACTTCTTCGATGAGCTCCGGATTGGCCTTGCCACTGCGGAGGACATCCGGAATTGGTCCTACGGTGAAGTCAAGAAGCCGGAGACCATCAACTACCGCACGCTGAAGCCGGAGAAGGACGGCCTGTTCTGCGAGAAGATCTTCGGACCGACTCGGGACTGGGAGTGCTACTGCGGTAAGTACAAGCGGGTCCGCTTCAAGGGCATCATCTGTGAGCGCTGCGGCGTCGAGGTGACCCGCGCCAAGGTGCGTCGTGAGCGGATGGGCCACATCGAGCTGGCCGCACCGGTCACCCACATCTGGTACTTCAAGGGTGTGCCGTCGCGGCTCGGCTATCTGCTCGACCTGGCGCCCAAGGATCTCGAGAAGATCATCTACTTCGCGGCCTACGTCATCACCGAGGTCGACGACGAGATGCGCCACAACGAGCTGTCGACGCTCGAGGCCGAAATGGCCGTGGAGCGCAAGGCCGTTGAGGACCAGCGTGATTCGGATCTGGAGGCCCGTGCGCAGAAGCTCGAGGCCGACCTGGCCGAGCTGGAGGCCGAAGGCGCCAAGGCCGACGTGCGCCGCAAGGTGCGCGACGGCGGCGAGCGCGAGATGCGTCAGCTTCGCGACCGCGCCCAGCGTGAGCTGGACCGGCTCGAGGAGATTTGGACCACCTTCACCAAGCTGGCGCCCAAGCAGCTGATCGTCGACGAGCTGCTCTACCGCGAGCTGCAGGACCGCTACGGCGAGTACTTCACCGGCGCGATGGGTGCGGAGGCCATCAAGCGGCTGATCGAGAACTTCGACATCGAGGCCGAGGCCGATTCGCTGCGCGAGACGATTCGCAGTGGCAAGGGGCAGAAGAAGCTTCGTGCGCTCAAGCGGCTCAAGGTGGTCGCGGCGTTCCAGCAGTCGAGCAACTCGCCGATGGGCATGGTGCTCGACGCGGTTCCGGTGATCCCGCCGGAGCTGCGCCCGATGGTGCAGCTCGACGGTGGCCGGTTCGCCACGTCGGACCTCAACGACCTGTACCGCCGCGTAATCAACCGCAACAACCGGCTCAAGAGGCTGATCGACCTGGGTGCGCCCGAGATCATCGTCAACAACGAGAAGCGCATGCTTCAGGAGTCGGTAGACGCGCTGTTCGACAACGGCCGGCGCGGACGTCCGGTCACCGGGCCGGGTAACCGCCCGCTGAAGTCGCTGTCGGACCTGTTGAAGGGTAAGCAGGGTCGGTTCCGTCAGAACCTGCTCGGCAAGCGCGTCGACTACTCGGGCCGTTCGGTCATCGTGGTCGGCCCGCAGCTCAAGCTGCACCAGTGCGGTCTGCCCAAGCTGATGGCACTCGAGCTGTTCAAGCCGTTCGTGATGAAGCGTCTGGTCGACCTGAACCACGCGCAGAACATCAAGAGCGCCAAGCGGATGGTGGAGCGTCAGCGTCCGCAGGTGTGGGATGTGCTCGAAGAGGTGATCGGCGAGCATCCGGTGCTGCTGAACCGCGCACCGACGCTGCACCGCCTCGGCATCCAGGCGTTCGAGCCACAGCTGGTGGAGGGCAAGGCGATTCAGCTGCACCCGCTGGTGTGTGAGGCTTTCAACGCCGACTTCGACGGCGACCAGATGGCCGTGCACCTTCCGCTGTCGGCGGAGGCGCAGGCCGAGGCTCGCATCCTGATGCTGTCCTCGAACAACATCCTGTCGCCGGCGTCGGGCCGCCCGCTGGCCATGCCGCGTCTGGACATGGTGACCGGGTTGTACTACCTGACCACGATGATCGACGGCGAGGCCGGCGAATACACGCCTGCCGCCAAGGATTCCCCGGAGTCGGGTGTGTACAGCTCACCCGCCGAGGCCATCATGGCGATGGACCGCGGTGCGCTGTCGGTGCGCGCCAAGATCCGGGTGCGGTTGACGCAGCTGCGTCCGCCCGCCGATATCGAGGCCGAACTGTTTCCCGACGGCTGGAATCCGGGCGATGCCTGGACGGCCGATACGACGCTGGGCCGGGTGATGTTCAACGAGCTTCTGCCGGTGCAATATCCGTTCGTCAACGAGCAGATGCACAAGAAGGTGCAGGCCCGCATCGTCAACGATCTCGCCGAGCGGTACCCGATGATCGTGGTGGCGCAGACCGTCGACAAGCTCAAGGACGCCGGCTTCTACTGGGCCACCCGCTCGGGTGTCACCGTGTCGATGGCCGACGTGCTGGTGCCGCCGGAGAAGCAGGAGATCCTCGAGCGCTACGAGAAGGAAGCCGACGGGATCGAAAAGCAGTACCAGCGCGGCAAGCTCAACCACGAGGAGCGCAACGGCGAGCTGGTCAAGATCTGGCAGACCGCCACCGAAGAGGTGGGTGAGGCGCTGCGTAGCCACTACCCGTCGGACAACCCGATCATCCTGATCGTCGACTCCGGCGCCACGGGTAACTTCACCCAGACCCGCACGCTGGCCGGCATGAAGGGTCTGGTGACCAACCCGAAGGGTGAGTTCATCCCGCGTCCGATCAAGTCCTCGTTCCGTGAGGGCCTGACGGTGCTGGAGTACTTCATCAACACCCACGGCGCCCGAAAGGGTCTGGCGGACACCGCGCTTCGCACCGCCGACTCGGGTTACCTGACCCGCCGTCTGGTGGACGTGAGCCAAGACGTCATCGTTCGCGAGACCGACTGCGAGACCGAGCGTGGCATCAACGTCACGCTGGCCGAACTGCAGGGCAGCGGCAAGGATGCGGACTTGGTGCGCGATCAGCACATCGAGACGTCGGCCTACGCACGGACGCTGGCCACCGACGCCGTCGACGCCAAGGGCAACGTGGTCGTCGAGCGCGGCCACGACCTGGGCGACCCGGCCATCGAGGCACTGCTGGCCGCGGGTATCACCGAGGTGAAGGTCCGCTCCGTGCTGACCTGCGCCACCGGCACCGGCGTGTGCGCCAAGTGCTACGGCCGTTCGATGGCGACGGGCAAGCTCGTCGACATCGGCGAGGCCGTCGGCATCGTCGCCGCGCAGTCCATCGGCGAGCCCGGCACGCAGCTGACCATGCGTACGTTCCACCAGGGCGGCGTCACCGGCGGTAGCGATATCACCGGTGGTCTGCCACGCGTGCAGGAGCTGTTCGAGGCGCGCATCCCGCGAGACAAAGCGCCCATCGCCGACGTCTCGGGTCGGGTGCAGCTCGAGGAGGGCGAGCGCTTCTACAAGATCACCATCATTCCCGACGATGGCGGCGAAGAAGTGGTGTACGACAAGCTGTCTCGTCGTCAGCGCCTGAAGGTGTTCAGGCACGAGGACGGCACCGAGCGGCTGCTCGCCGACGGCGACCACGTCGAGGTGGGCCAGCAGCTGATGGAAGGCTCCGCCGATCCGCACGAGGTGCTGCGCGTCCAGGGCCCGCGCGAGGTGCAGATCCACCTCGTCAAGGAGGTCCAGGAGGTCTACCGTGCTCAGGGCGTGTCGATCCACGACAAGCACATCGAGGTGATCGTCCGGCAGATGCTGCGGCGCGTGACGATCATCGATTCGGGTGCGACGGAGTTCCTGCCCGGCTCGCTCACCGAGCGGTCCGAGTTCGAGTCCGAGAACCGTCGGGTGGTCGCCGAGGGCGGCGAGCCCGCGGCCGGTCGTCCGGTGCTGATGGGTATCACCAAGGCGTCGCTGGCCACCGATTCGTGGCTGTCGGCGGCGTCGTTCCAGGAGACCACTCGCGTGCTGACCGATGCGGCGATCAACTGCCGCAGCGACAAGCTGATGGGTCTGAAGGAGAACGTGATCATCGGCAAGCTGATCCCGGCCGGTACGGGTATCAACCGTTACCGCAACATCCAGGTGCAGCCGACCGAAGAGGCCCGTGCCGCTGCGTACACGATCCCGTCCTACGAGGATCAGTACTACAGCCCGGACTTCGGCCAGGCCACCGGTGCGGCGGTGCCGTTGGACGACTACGGCTACAGCGACTACCGGTAGTTGTTGACGCGAAAACCCCCGGGGTTCGCCCCGGGGGTTTTCGTTGCTTCGGCGGCAGGGGGCGCGAACGTGGGTTACCCGCACGCCCCGAGCCGGTTTCGCGTGACGCGCGCCCACACTCGGCGGGCTAATTTGCCTTTCGGCGTCGGCGCAGCCGCCACGGATGCTTGTCGTGCGGCCACATCTTTTCGATCTCGGCGTTGAACTCCGCGCCGAGCAACACCGCGAAAGCCGTGATATAGAGCCACAGGACAACGGCGATCGGCACGGCGAGCTGACTGTAGACCGCGTCGTCGCGCGCACTGACCGCCAGATAGGCGCGCAGGCCTGCCGAGGCCACCAGCCACAGGACCATCGCCAGCACCGCCCCGGGTATGTCGCGGCGCCAAGGGGTTCGCCACGGCACACCGAAGTGATACAGCGTGACCAGCCCGACCAGGATCAGCAGCGCCACCCCCGGCCAGAACAGCAGATCCAATGTGCGCAACGTGCTGTCGGTCAACGGGTCGGGCGTCACCCACGCCACGAGGTCGGGTCCCAGGACGAGCGGCGGCAGGATCGCCACGGCACCGAGGAGCCCGGCGATGGTCAGCCCCATCGCCAGCAGCCGTCGCCGCCATGCGGGCCGGGGCTCGACCCCGTAGGCGATGGTGATCGTCTCCAGGTACCGGTTCACCGCCCGCGAGCCCGTCCACAGGCTGAGCAGGATGCCGATGGAGATCACGCTTCCGCGCGACTGGGCAAGCCCGGCCTCGACCACGCGACGGTATGACTCGAAGGTTCGTTCGGCGAGAAAGGAGCTGGGCACCTCCAGCAGCAGCCGGTGCAGTTGCTCAGTGCCTTCCGGGCCGAGCGCTCCCGCGATGAACCCCAGCGAGCCGAGCACCGCAATCAGCAGCGACGGCAGCGAGATCAGCGAGAACAGCGCGACCTCGGCGGCCAGCCCGGGTACCCGGTCCCGCAGTGTGTCGTTGACCGTGCGGACGAGCAGCCGGCCGGCCTGCCGCGCAGGTCGGGGCGCACGCGACAGATTGGATAGTGCGCGTCGTTGCAGTGTCGAACGGGCGGAGGCGACCGTGTCAGCCCACGACGAGAACGGTGCCCGGTCGCTTCCAGATGCCACGCTCCGAGCCTAGGGGCGCGCGTCGAACCCGGGTTATCCGGATTCGCGCACGATGCAGCATGAAGCGGATGAACGCGGGCATATCCGTGGCGTTCTCGTCGTGGTAGACGCGCGGCGACCCGACCTGATAACGACGGCCGCGGGCCTCGATCTCGCAGCCGTCGGCCGCCAGCACATTGCGCACCCAGTCGGCCTCAAAGCCGTACGTCAAGGCGATGACGAAACCGCCCTGTCGCCGAAACGCCCACAGCGGGGTCCGGTAGAGGCGCTGCGATTTGCGGCCGCGGTGACTCCTCTTCGTACGGCACCAGGACCGTGGCGCCGACGGCGTTTCGGTCACCGATAGCGCGGTGCGCTTCGGCGCCGTAGCCGTGCATCCTGATCGCCTTCATACGAAACTCCGTTGTCCGAGGGTCGTTTCGAGATAGGCCGATACCGCATCCGCGTCGTCGGCGAGCACGGCGATGTAGCCGTCGGGCCGGACCAGCGTCAGCCCAACACCGTCGGAAACGTGGCGTACGTCGACCAGCGCGGAGTAGTCGGCCAACCGGGGCGGTACGGTGCCGTGTACCAGCAGCGTGAACTTCGTTGGGTGCAGCAGCCCGATGTCGGGGAACCGGTCGCCGACGGCGATGCGGTCGTCGTTGCTGCCGCCGCTGCCGTCGCGGTAGGACACGTCGAGCTGGGTCAGTGCGCGACGCAACACACGCTGCAGGGCCGGGCGCGGGGTGATGTGCGGGGCGATGTGGCGTCGCGCAGCCGTAGCAATTGGATTGCGCAACAATGTCATCCGTGTCGCTCGCCGCGTACCCTTGACCAACCGCCGCGCGACCGGAGAGCGTTCGTCGGCGTAGGAATCCAGCAGCCGGCGGTGGGCATGGCCGTTGACGACCGCGGCGAGCTTCCAACCCAGGTTGAACGCGTCTTGTATGCCGGTGTTCATGCCCTGGCCGCCGACCACGGAATGCACATGTGCTGCGTCGCCGGCGAGGAAGACCCGGCCCACCGAATGGCGGGCGACCTTGCGCTGGTTGATTTGGAAGCGACCCGCGTAGTGGATTTCTGCGATGCGCGCGCCCGGAGGTGCGCCGCGGTCGACGGCGGCTTGGAGTTCGTCGTAGGTCACGTCGCCGGTCGGGGTCTCGCCGGGGCGGTAGGCGATGGTGAGCCGGTGCAGTCCACCGGGCATCGGGAAGTAGGCGGCGAAGTTTCCGCGGTTGAGGAACGCGTGAAACACGTCGTGCGGCAGCGCCCAGTCCATGCGGACGTCGGCCACCGCGAAGTTCTCCTCGAACGCGGCGCCGACGAACTGCACGCCGAGCTGGTGGCGCACCGTGCTGTGGGCGCCGTCGCAGCCGATCAACCACGACGTCCGCGTCGTCTCCGTGGTTCCGTCGCCGTGTCGCAGCGTCGCTTGCACCGCACTGGAATTCTGACTCAGCGCGGTGAGCTCGGTGCTGTGCTCGACGCAGACGCCGAGGCTGTCGAGGCGCTGCCGCAGCAGCGATTCGACGCGTGGCTGCTGCAGCATCAGCAGATACGGGTACGGGCTGTCCAAGCCGTCCACGTTCAGGTGCAGGAACTGTTTACCTTCGCTGAACACCTTGAAGTCAGTGACGCGCGTTCCCGCTGCCACCGCGGCGTCGGTCAAGTCGAGGCGCTCGAACAGCTCGAGGGTTCTGGGTTGCACGCCAAGGGATCTGGTCTCGGTGGTCGGGGTAGCGGCGGCGTCGATGACGCGCACCTTGACACCGCGACGGGCCAGTTCGGCCGCCATCGTCAGGCCCGTCGGGCCGGCACCGACGACGAGTACATCGGAGTTCATGAGTTCTCCTTGAAGTCTGGCGAAGTGATCGCCGCGAGTAGCAGGTCCACGTGGCTATCGACGTCGATGGGCTGCACAGCCGAGTCCTCGCTGGGAGCCACCAGCAACACGTTGATCAGCGTGTGTAAAACCAGCGGACCCAGGAACATTCGCGCCGCTGTCAAGACGTCGATGTCACCGATCAGGCCGGCGTCCTTGCCCGCAGTGAGCAGCGCGCCGGTCAGCTGAAAGGCCCGCCGCGGCACCGACTGTCGGAAGATTTCGCCGACGTGCGGCAGTCGCGGGGTCTCGGCGATCACGATGCGTACCAGTTCGATGTAGTCGCGCGTGATGAGCTGCTCACCGAGTTCGGTCGCGAGCGACCGCAGTGCGTCGCGCAGGTCGGCGATGCTGGCCGGTGCGGGGATGTCCACGTCGGCGTCGAGCTGGCCGAGCGCGATGAGGTGCTCCAGCACATCGGCGAGCACGGCGTCCTTGTTGGGGTAGCGGGAGTACAGCGTCTCCTTGGAGACCCCGGCCGCTTTGGCCAACGCCGCGGTGCTCACGCCGGCGAAGCCGTGTTTGAGGAACAACGTGTGCGCGGCCGCCCTGATCTGTTGGACCTTGATGTCGTCCTGGGCCATCCCGAACCTCCCGCGGAGCCGAACCGAACGGTACGGTTCGACGATAGCGCGGGCGGGCGCCGGCAGGCAAGGTGCGCCTCCCGCCGTTGGCGTCACCAACGGAATTTGTTGCTACGGCCGAGAATGCGCTCAGGGCTGTTGGTCCTCGTCAGCAGCCCTGGCTGCAATCTCGCCCCTAGCACTGATATCGGAACCTGCTACCAGGCCGGCGAACCCGCCCGGCCGTTGGCCGTGACACGCGGCCGTCTGTCGGACCGCCCACCTAGACTGGCGTCGTGCTCATCGGTTCGCACGTCCACGGTGACGACCCCCTGGCCGCCGCGCAGGCTGACGGCGCCGACGCGGTGCAGTTCTTCCTCGGCAACCCGCAGAGCTGGAAGAAACCCAAGCCGCGCGAGGACGCCGAGGTCCTCAAGGTGTCCAGCGTCCCGCTCTACGTCCACGCGCCGTACCTGATCAACGTCGCGTCGGCCAACAACCGGGTGCGCATCCCGTCGCGCAAGATCCTGCAGGACACCTGCGACGCGGCGTCGGAGATCAACGCGACGGCCGTCATCGTGCACGGCGGTCACGCCGACGACAAAGACTGGGAAGCCGGCTTCGAACGCTGGGTCAAGGCACTCGACTACCTCGAAACCGACGTGCCCGTCTACCTCGAGAACACCGCAGGCGGCGACCACGCGATGGCCCGCCACTTCGACACCATCGCCCGGCTGTGGGACCACATCGGCGACAAGGGCATCGGCTTCTGCCTCGACACCTGCCACGCCTGGGCCGCGGGGGAGAAGCTGATCGACGCCGTCGACCGGATCAAGGCCATCACCGGGCGCATCGACCTGGTGCACTGTAACGACTCCAGAGACGCGGCGGGATCCGGCGCCGACCGCCACGCCAACTTCGGCACCGGCAAGATCGACCCGCAACTGCTGGTCGCGGTGGTGCAGGCCGCCGGCGCCCCCGTCATCTGCGAAACCGCAGACGAAGGCCGCAAAGACGACATCGCCTTTCTGCGCGAACACGTCACGACCTGATAACCGAACCCCAGTCGAACCCGCGGTAACGGTCCGGTGAACTAGATTCAACGGAGTGTCTGCGGTTGACCAGTCGTCAATTGCGTCGCAGCGTGCCCCAGAGGCGAACCAGACGCGGGAACGCCGACTCAAATATGCGCGCTGGATCGCGGTTGCGATATGGGCTGCGGTCGTTCTATATCGCACGGTCACCGACGGTTTTGCGTTCAACCGTGAGCTGGTGCTGCTCTACATCGCCACCGGTCTGCTGGCCGCGAGCATCGGTCAGGTCCGCCGCATGTTCTATGTCATCCGCGACTGGCTGCCGTTCGCGTTGATCCTGATCGCCTACGACCTGAGCAGGGGCGCCGCGGACATGATCGGGCGACCGACGCTGTGGGAGTGGCCCGTCGACGCCGATCGTTGGCTGTTCTTCGGCACCGTACCGACCGTGTGGCTTCAGGAGCAGCTCAAACAGGGGCATCCGCCGTGGTGGGAAGTGGTTCTGAGCTGCGTCTACATGTCGTTCTTCATCCTGCCGTACGTGGTGGCCGGGGTGCTGTGGCTGCGTGACCGTGCGGAGTGGAAGGCGTTTGTTCGCCTGTTCGTCGGCCTGAACTTCGTGGGCCTGGCCATCTACGCCGTGGTGCCGGCCGCGCCGCCGTGGGCAGCAGCCCGGTGCGCTCCCGCCGACGTCGAAGGCGGACCGGCCTACGCGCGTTGCATGTTCGGCTCGGCGCGCGGCGTGCCCGACGGCGGTGTCCTCGGCGCGATGCAAACGAGCCAGGACGGGGCGAACCAGTGGATCGAGCGGATTGTCGGCCGCGGCTGGGGCAACCTGAACATGCACACCGCCAGCGCGCTGCTCGACGCGGGCCAAGCCAGCGTCAACCTGGTGGCGGCGATACCGTCCCTGCACGCGGGCATGACCGCGGCCGTCGCGGCCTTCCTGTGGCGTCGCGTGCACGGAGCGTGGCGTCCACTGCTGGTGGCCTATGTGCTGCTGATGGCCTTCACGCTGGTGTACACCGCCGAGCACTACGTCATCGACATCCTGCTCGGCTGGGCGCTGGCCGCCGCGATCATCGTCCTTCTCCACCGTTACGAGGCGTGGCGACGGGGGAGGGCGTTGCGCTCGGCGGAACGTTCGGTCGAGATGGTCCCGCTATACGGCCGACCCGCCGAGCCCGCAGTTGAACCCGAGCCTGTGGTGGATCCCGAGCCGCGCCGCCGCGACGTCGTCGCCGAACTCGACAGCCGCTGACGTGGGAACGGACGTCCTGCTCACCGTCGTCGGTGTGCTGGGCGTCGTCGTCGCGGCGCTGTCGGCCAAGATGCGTCGACTACCCATCTCCGAGCCCCTGCTGGGCCTGGCCGCCGGAGTGCTGATCGGGCCGCAGGTGCTCGACGTGGTGCGCATTCCGCTCGTCACCGAAGAGCAGTCGTTGCTGCACCAGACGAGCCGGATCCTGTTGGCGGTGTCGGTGATGGCCGTGGCGCTGCGGTATCCGATCAGCGATATCCGGCGCATGTGGCGCCCGGTGACGGTGCTGCTGTTGGTGGCGATGCCGGTGATGGCGGTCGTGACGGCCGCCTTGGGGTGGCTCGTGCTGTCGATCCCCGTCGCGCTGGCGGCCCTGCTGGGCGCCGCGCTATGTCCCACCGACCCGGTGCTGGCCTCGACGGTGGTGACCGGCGATGACGCCGAACGGGACCTTCCGGCGCGCAACCGCCAGATGCTGTCGCTGGAGTCCGGCGCCAACGACGGGTTGGCGTTGCCGCTCGTTCTGGTCGCCGTCGCTGTTGCCGGCGGAATGGGCGTCGGTGCCGCGATCCGGGAGTCACTGTGGCAGGTGTTCGGGGCGGTCGTGATCGGCGCCGCCATCGGGTGGGCCGGCGGCAAAGCGCTCAGGTGGGGCGACGAATACGGCGCGACCGACGCCGCGCCGGCGTTGTTCTTCACGGTGGTACTTGCGCTCGGGATTCTCGGGGCGGCGGGGCTCGCGCACACCGATGGCGTTCTCGCGGTCTTCGTCGGTGGTCTTGTCTTCAACGCGGTGGGCAGCGGCCGGGAACGGGCAATGGAGGTGTCGATCGACGAGGCGATTAACCGGTTCGCGGTGATGCCACTATTCGTCCTGGTCGGGATCACCCTGCCGTGGCAGGCCTGGTTCGAACTCGGTTGGCCCGCAGTGCTTTTGGCGGTAGGCGTGCTGCTGCTGCGACGCATCCCCATCCTGTTGGTGCTGCAACGTCCGTTGCGGCTGCGCGTCCGCGACGCGCTCTACCTGGGCTGGTTCGGCCCAGTGGGCGTCTCTGCGCTCTTCTATCTGACGTTGGAATCCGAACGCGCGGGCGTGAACGAAACGGTGCTGGCCGCCGGGTACCTCGTGTTGGTGATGAGCACGATCGCCTTCGGGCTGAGCGGAGCCCCCGGCCGCGCTCTCTATGTCTCGGCCGCGCGAAAGACGTAACCCTTCCCGACACATTACATGCATTGTGCAGTTGTCGAGAAAGTGTAATAGTGGTGGTATGCCAGACACGCACGTCGTCACCAACCAGGTCCCACCCCTGCAGAACTACAACCCGGCCACGTCGCCAGTACTCACCGAGGCGCTGATCCGCGAAGGCGGTGAGTGGGGCCTGGACGAGGTCTTCGAGGTTGGTGCGCTGAGCTCCTCCAGGCAGGCGCAGCGCTGGGGTGAGCTGGCCGACCGCAACCAGCCGATCCTGCACACCCACGACCGCTACGGGCACCGCGTCGACGAGGTCGAGTACGACCCCGCCTACCACGAGCTGATGACGGTGGCGATCGGGCACGGGCTGCACGCCGCGCCGTGGGCCGACGACCGCACCGGCTCACACGTCGTGCGGGCCGCCAAGACATCGGTGTGGACGCCCGAACCCGGCCACATCTGCCCGATCTCGATGACGTATGCCGTCGTGCCGGCACTGCGCCACAACCCCGAACTGGCCGCGGTCTACGAACCACTGCTGACCAGCCGGACGTACGACCCCGAGCTCAAGGTGCCGACCACCAAGGCCGGCATCACCGCGGGCATGTCGATGACCGAGAAGCAGGGCGGCTCCGACGTGCGGGTGGGCACCACCCAGGCCACCCCCAACGGCGACGGCAGCTACTCATTGCGCGGGCACAAGTGGTTCACCTCCGCGCCGATGTGCGACATCTTCCTGGTGCTCGCGCAGGCGCCCGGCGGGCTCAGTTGTTTGATGTTGCCGCGGATCCTGCCCGACGGCAGCCGCAACCGGATGCACCTGCAGCGCCTGAAGGACAAGCTCGGCAACCACGCCAACGCGTCCAGCGAGGTCGAGTACGACGGCGCGATCGCGTGGCTGGTCGGCGAGGAGGGTCGCGGCGTGAAGACCATCATCGAGATGGTCAACCTCACCCGGCTGGACTGCACCCTGGGCAGCGCGACTAGCATGCGCAACGGGTTGACCCGCGCCATCCACCACGCGCAGCACCGAAAGGCGTTCGGCGAATACCTGATCGACCAACCGCTGATGCGTAACGTGCTGGCCGACCTGGCCGTGGAGGCCGAAGCCGCAACGATTCTCGCGATGCGCATGGCCGGCGCCACCGACGCCGCGGTGCGCGGCGACGAGCGCGAGACGCTGCTGCGCCGCATCGGCCTGGCCGCCGCCAAGTACTGGGTCTGCAAGCGCGCCACCCCGCACGCCGCCGAGGCGATGGAGTGTCTGGGCGGCAACGGCTACGTCGAGGACTCCGGTATGCCGCGGCTGTACCGCGAGGCGCCGCTGATGGGCATTTGGGAAGGATCAGGCAACGTCAGCGCGCTGGATACGCTGCGCGCCATGGCAACTCGCCCGGAGTGCATCGACGTGCTGTTCGACGAACTGGCCACCACCGCAGGCAACGATCCGCGGCTGGACGCACACGTCGAAACGCTGCGGCCCGCGCTGTCTGACCTCGAGACCATCCAATACCGGGGCCGCAAGGTCGCCGAGGACATCAGCCTGGCGCTGCAGGGCTCGCTGCTGGTGCGACACGGCCACCCCGCCGTCGCCGAGGCGTTCCTGGCGACGCGTATGGGCGGTGCGTGGGGCGGCGCGTTCGGAACCCTGCCTACCGGACTGGATCTCGCGCCGATCCTCGAGCGGGCGCTGGTCAAGGGATGACCCACGCGATCAGGCCCGTCGACTTCGACAACCTGAAGACGATGACCTACGAGGTGACGGGTCGCGTCGCCCGCATCACGTTCAACCGGCCCGAGAAGGGCAACGCGATCGTCGCCGACACCCCGCTGGAATTGTCGGCGCTGGTAGAGCGCGCCGACCTCGACCCCAACGTGCACGTCATCCTGGTTTCCGGTCGGGGCGAAGGGTTTTGCGCGGGCTTCGACCTTTCGGCATACGCCGAGGGCTCCTCGTCGGCGGGTGGCGGCAGCCCCTACCGCGACACCGTGCTGTCGGGTAAGACGCAGGCGGTCAACCACCTGCCCGATCAACCGTGGGACCCGATGATCGACTACCAGATGATGAGCCGGTTCGTACGCGGCTTCTCCAGCCTGATGCACGCCGACAAGCCCACCGTGGTCAAGGTCCACGGCTACTGCGTGGCCGGCGGCACCGACATCGCGCTGCACGCCGACCAAGTGATCGCGGCGGCCGACGCCAAGATCGGTTATCCGCCGACCCGGGTGTGGGGGGTGCCTGCGGCCGGGATGTGGGCGCACCGGCTCGGCGACCAGCGCGCCAAACGGCTGCTGCTGACCGGTGATTCGATCACCGGCGCGCAGGCCGCCGAATGGGGGCTCGCGGTCGAGGCGCCCTCGGCCGAAGATCTCGACGAACGCACCGAGCGCCTGGTCGAACGGATCGCCGCCGTGCCGATCAACCAGCTCATCATGGTCAAGCTGGCGATGAACTCCGCCCTCTACCACCAGGGCACCGCCAACAGCGCCATGATCTCGACCGTGTTCGACGGCATCGCACGGCACACCCCCGAGGGGCACGCGTTCGTTGCGCAGTCGCGCGAACACGGCTTCCGTGAGGCCGTGCGCCAACGCGACGAACCGTTCGGCGATCACGGCCGGAAGGCATCGGACGTCTAACGATGCCGAAGCTTTCGCGGATGACGGCCCGCTCCGTCGTGCTGAGCGTCCTGCTCGGCGCGCATCCGGCCTGCGCCACCGCAAGTGAACTGATCGGTCTCACCGCCGATTTCGGCATCAAAGAGTCGACGATACGGGTCGCGTTGACCCGGATGGTCAGCGCGAAAGACCTGGTGCGTGCCCCGGAGGGCTACCGGTTGTCCGAGCGGCTGCTGGCCCGGCAGCGCCGCCAGGACGACGCGCTGAACCCACGACTGCGCGAGTGGAACGGCGACTGGACGACGCTGGTGATCACCAGCGTCGGCATCGACGCCCGCACCCGCGCGTGTCTGCGGACCGCACTGCAGCACAACAGGTTCGCCGAACTACGCGAAGGGGTGTGGCTGCGGCCGGACAATCTCGACATGGCTTCACCGGCCGACGTGCTGGACCGTGTGCGGGTGTTGCGGGCCCGCGACGACGACCCGGTCGCCCTCGCCGCACAGCTGTGGGACCTGTCGGGCTGGGCCGCAGTGGGCTATCAGCTGCTCGACGAAATCGACAGGGCCACAGACATTCCCGGCCGGTTCGTCGCGGCGGCCGGCATCGTGCGGCATCTGCTGACCGATCCCGTGCTGCCCGCCGAGTTGCTGCCCGAGGGCTGGCCCGGTGCGGCGCTGCGCGCGGCCTACACGAACTTCGCCGCGGAATTGAGTTCGCGGCGCGACAGTACTGGATTGTCGCTCACGCGACGTGAACAACTGATGGAGGCGACATGAGCGGTGGAGTCCGGGTCGAACGCGACGGCGCGGTGACGACGGTCATCATGAACCGGCCCGAGGCGCGCAACGCCGTCAACGGGCCAGCGGCCGCCCAGCTGCACGAGGCCTTCGACGCGTTCGACCGCGACGACTCCGCAGCCGTCGCGGTGTTGTGCGGTGACAACGGAACATTCTGTGCGGGAGCCGATCTCAAGGCGTTCGGCACCCCGGACTCCAACCCGGTGCACCGCACCGGCCCAGGTCCGATGGGCCCGAGCCGGATGGTGTTGTCCAAACCGGTGATCGCCGCGATCAGCGGGTACGCCGTCGCGGGCGGGCTCGAGCTGGCCCTGTGGTGTGACCTGCGGGTGATGGAGGACGACGCGGTGATGGGCGTGTTCTGCCGACGCTGGGGTGTGCCGCTGATCGACGGCGGCACCGTGCGGTTACCGCGCCTGATCGGCCACAGCCGCGCGATGGACCTGATCCTGACCGGCCGCGCCGTCGACGCCACCGAAGCCCTGGCGATGGGCCTGGCCAACCGCGTGGTGCCCAAAGGCGAAGCGCGGCAACGGGCCGAGGAACTCGCCGCCGAACTGGCCAAGCTGCCGCAGCAGTGCATGCGCGCCGACCGGCTCTCGATGCTGAACCAGTGGGGCATGCCCGAAGCCGAGGCGATGGACTTCGAGTTCGGCAGCATGTCGCGCGTCGCCGCGGAATCGCTGGAAGGCGCCGCGCGGTTCGCCGCAGGCGCCGGACGGCACGGGGCCGACGCGTAGAAAAGAGGCGTCAGGCCTTGTTGATCCGGTTGTCGCGGCCGGTGTCGTTGATCTTCGGGTCGCCGTCGCTGTAGGTGACGGTGTTGTTGAGCCCGACGACGCTGAGTTCCTTGTCGATCCGCTCGAACGTGATCTTGTTGTCCGCGCCGCCGATGTTGACGTTCGCGCAGGTGCCCTTGACGGTCAACGTGTTGTTCGAGCCGCCGATGTTCAGCGATTTACCGTCGGCGCAGTCGATGTCGGCCGTTGTGCCGAACGAACCGTAGTTGATCGTGTTACCGACCTCGACTTGAGCGCCCGAGGTGCCCGCGGTCGCGGTCGGCGTGTTGGTGTCGGCGCTTTCCGAACCGCAGCCGGCGAGCACGACGGCAGCCGACACGGCTGCTGCGGTGGCGAACAGGCGGATGCTCATGCGACCAGCCGATCGACGTGGTTGGTCATGCCCAGCTCTCGCCCGCGGTCCCACACGATCGGGGAGCCGTTCTTGTACAGCACGGTCTGATCCCAGCCGTACACGGTCACGTCATTGACGATGTTGTCGGCCACCACGAAGTTCGAGCTGCCCTGAACCGTCACCGCAAGGCAGGATCCCAACGCGGTGATCCGGTTGTTGGCGCCGTTGACGAACAACGTGGCGTCGTTGCAGTCGATGGTCTGCGTGACGCCCAGACCCGTCACGTGGGTGTCGCCGTGCTCCGCGGACGCCGCGGGCGCTGCCACGATCAGCGCGGGCACCGCGAGCAGGCTCGCCGTCAGTGTCCTGGCCACAACAGTCGACATCATGGTCGGTAAGCGTACGTGGCGTGCGGTGTGAACGACGGCGGTTCGCACGAGTCGCCATCGGCGTCGGCGCTGGGTAGCGTGAGATGCGATGCGTTGGCGTGTCAATCAGGTTGCTGTCGTAGCGGTCACGGCGGCGATGACCGTTGCAAGTTGCTCTTCGACCGTTAGCGGGACCGCGCAGCGGGCCCGACTTGGCGTGCCCGATTCCGACCGCAACTACGGCTACGTCAACGACCGCTGCGGTCTGCTCGCCGACGACACCGTGCAGCAGATCCTGGACGCCGATTCCGTCGTGCGCCCCTACAGCGGCGCCGTCTGCCAATACGTGTTGATGCGCGGCGGCGCCGTGATCGATGTCACGTTCTCCTGGTTCGAATCCGGCAGCCTGGACCGCGAACGGGCGCTGGCCGACCAGCGTGAGGCCGAGATCACCGACACCGTCATCGAACGGCGCCCGGCGTTCGTGTCCCGACGCGACGTCACCGGCGCGGCCTGTTCGGCGACCGCCGCCGCCGGCGCCGGGGTGCTGAGCTGGTGGGTTCAACTGCGCGACGAGGCCAGCGGCGACCCGTGCGTCGGCGCCGCAAAGCTGCTGTCGGCGACCCTGCAGTCGGAGATGTGACCATGCGTGGGGGACTGCGGGGCGTGCTGGTGGCAGCGGCGGTCCTGCTGGCCGGCTGCGGGGCGGATGACCCGCCGGCGGCGCCGACAGCCACGGCCACCGGGTCAGAAAGCGGCTTTCACAGCGTCGACTGCAACGGCATCACCGACGCCGACATCGGCCACGCCGTCGGCCCGGCGATGTTCACCAGAACCGTGGTCAGCGACGCCGGCTGCTTCTGGCAGGAGAACACGGTGTTCGGCAGCGTCGGCGCCGGCATGGGCATCTCGACGTGGTGGTACCGCGGCAGCGACATGGACACCGAGCGGTCGCTGGAACAGCGGGCCGGCCGCACCATCGAGGAACTGTCGGTCGATGACAACAAGGGCTTCAAGGCCTACGACGGCAATGCGTGCAGCATCTACGTGGCCAAGGGCGGTGACGTCATCACGTGGTCGGTCCAGACGATGAACCCGGCAGTGCTGCCCGACCTGTGCGCGGTCACCGAACAACTGGCACACCTGAGCCAAGAGCGGGTGAACTGAGTTGCACCGACCAGTGAAAACTAGAGGTGTTAGTTTGGCGCTGCCCCTTTTTCGGGGTTCCGCGTCGACCTAGGAGAACCGCATGGCAGCCGAGCCGGAGCCGCACGCTCCACCGGCCCGCCCAACGGGACGCCGACCTGCCAGGCTGAGCCGCGATTCCATCGTCAACGCCGCCCTGACGTTCCTTGACCGCGAAGGCTGGGATGCGTTGACCATCAACGCCTTAGCCCAGCAGCTCGGCACCAAGGGCCCGTCGCTCTACAACCACGTGCACAGCCTGGACGACCTGCGCCGAACCGTGCGGATGCGGGTCGTCGGCGACATCATCGAGATGCTCAACACCGCCGGACAGGGCCGCACCCGCGACGACGCGGTGATGGTGATGGCCAGCGTCTACCGCAGCTACGCCCACCACCACCCGGGCCGGTACTCGGCGTTCACCCGGATGCCGCTGGGCGGCGACGACCCCGAGTTCACCGCGGCCACCAGGGCGGCCGCCGCGCCGGTGATCGACGTGCTGGCCTCCTACGGGTTGGGCGGCGAGGATGCGTTCTATGCAGCGCTGGAGTTCTGGTCGGCGATGCACGGTTTCGTGCTGCTGGAGATGACCGGGGCGATGGACGGCATCGACACCGACGCGGTGTTCACCGACATGGTGATGCGGCTGGCTTCAGGTATGGAACGGCGCTGAGCTAGTCTGTTGACCTGCACGAAGGGGCCGTCGGACGAGTTTGTTTCGGCGCGGGCTGCCCTGGTATTGTGGACGATCGTGCCTGGCAGATAAGGCGCTTGCGGCTGGAAGTTTCCGCAGGCATGCCTGCACGCTGGGCAAATTCGCGCGTCGCCATGCCCTGAGAATTAGGCAATGCCTTGAATTGTCACGGCGGACGCGCGCGACACACCCGGTCGCGGGGTACGTGAGCGGGGCATAACAGCAGTACACAGACTTAACAACAGCAGAGAACACAGAAAGCCGGTAGATGCCAACCATTCAGCAGCTGGTCCGCAAAGGCCGCCGTGACAAGCCGAGCAAGGTGCGAGTTGCGGCCCTCAAGGGCAGCCCGCAGCGCCGTGGCGTGTGCACCCGCGTGTACACCACCACCCCGAAGAAGCCGAACTCGGCGCTTCGGAAGGTCGCGCGCGTCAAGCTGACCACGCAGGTTGAGGTCACCGCTTACATCCCGGGTGAGGGCCACAACCTGCAGGAGCACTCGATGGTGCTGGTGCGTGGTGGTCGTGTGAAGGACCTGCCGGGTGTGCGCTACAAAATCATCCGCGGTTCGCTCGACACCCAGGGTGTGAAGAACCGCAAGCAGGCACGCAGTCGCTACGGCGCCAAGAAGGAGAAGAGCTGATGCCGCGGAAGGGACCCGCGCCCAAGCGTCCGTTGGTGAACGATCCGGTCTACGGCTCACAGCTGGTCACCCAACTGGTGAACAAAGTTCTCGTCCGAGGGAAGAAATCGTTGGCCGAGCGCATTGTCTATGGTGCGCTCGAACAGGCCAGGGACAAGACCGGCACCGATCCGGTCATCACCCTCAAACGCGCTCTCGACAACGTCAAACCCGCACTCGAGGTCCGTAGCCGCCGCGTCGGCGGTGCGACCTACCAGGTGCCCGTCGAGGTGCGTCCCGACCGGTCCACCACGTTGGCCCTGCGCTGGCTGGTGAGCTTCTCGCGGCAGCGCCGGGAGAAGACCATGGTCGAGCGTCTGGCGAACGAGATCCTCGACGCCAGCAATGGCCTCGGAGCCTCCGTCAAACGGCGTGAGGACACCCACAAGATGGCCGAGGCGAACCGCGCCTTCGCGCACTACCGCTGGTGAGCGCCAAAGCTCCGCTTTGGCGCGCGAGCGCAGCGAGCACTTAAGACAACGACAGACTTCAGTCCGTTTTAGTTCCCGGAGGGAATGCATGGCACAGAAGGACGTGCTGACCGACCTGAACAAGGTCCGCAATATCGGCATCATGGCGCACATCGATGCCGGTAAGACCACGACGACCGAGCGCATCCTGTACTACACCGGCGTCAACTACAAGATCGGTGAGACGCACGACGGCGCTTCGACCACCGACTGGATGGAGCAGGAGCAGGAGCGGGGGATCACCATCACCTCCGCGGCCGTGACGTGCTTCTGGAACGACAACCAGATCAATATCATCGACACTCCCGGCCACGTCGACTTCACCGTCGAGGTGGAGCGCTCCCTGCGCGTGCTCGACGGTGCCGTCGCCGTCTTCGACGGCAAGGAAGGTGTCGAGCCGCAGTCCGAGCAGGTCTGGCGTCAGGCCGACAAATACGACGTGCCGCGCATCTGCTTCGTCAACAAGATGGACAAGATCGGTGCGGACTTCTACTTCACCGTGCAGACCATCAAGGACCGCCTCGGCGCCAAGCCGTTGGTGATCCAGCTGCCGATCGGCGCCGAGGCCGACTTCGAAGGCATCGTCGACCTGGTCGAGATGCGCGCCAAGGTCTGGCGCGGTGAGACCAAGCTCGGCGAGACCTACGAGGTCGTCGACATCCCGGCCGATCTGACCGAGAAGGCCGAGCAGTACCGCAATGAGCTGGTCGAGGCGGTCGCCGAAGCCGACGAGGAACTGCTGGAGAAGTACCTCGGTGGCGAAGAGTTGACCCTCGAGGAGATCAAGGGCGGCATCCGCAAGCTGACGGTGGCCAGCGAGGTCTACCCGGTGCTGTGCGGCAGCGCGTTCAAGAACAAGGGCGTGCAGCCGATGCTGGACGCGGTCATCGACTATCTGCCGTCGCCGCTGGACGTCGAGTCGGTGCGCGGACACGTCCCCGGCAAGGAGGACGAAGAGATCCTCCGCAAGCCCTCGGTGGACGAGCCGTTCTCGGCGCTGGCGTTCAAGATCGCCGTGCACCCGTTCTTCGGCAAGCTGACCTACGTGCGGGTGTACTCCGGCACGGTGGAGTCCGGCTCGCAGGTGATCAACGCGACCAAGGGCAAGAAGGAGCGGCTGGGCAAGCTGTTCCAGATGCACGCCAACAAGGAGAACCCGGTTGACCGGGCCTCGGCTGGGCATATCTACGCGGTGATCGGGCTGAAGGACACCACCACCGGTGACACCCTGAGCGACGCGAACCAGCAGGTGGTGCTGGAGTCGATGACGTTCCCGGATCCGGTGATCGAGGTGGCGATCGAGCCCAAGACCAAGAGCGACCAGGAGAAGCTCGGCACGGCGATCCAGAAGCTCGCCGAAGAGGATCCGACGTTCAAGGTGCACCTGGATCAGGAGACCGGCCAGACCGTCATCGGCGGCATGGGCGAGCTGCACCTCGACATCCTGGTCGACCGGATGAAGCGGGAATTCAAGGTCGAGGCCAACGTCGGCAAGCCGCAGGTGGCCTACCGCGAGACCATCAAGCGCAAGGTCGAAAGCGTCGAGTTCACCCACAAGAAGCAGACGGGTGGCTCCGGTCAGTTCGCGAAGGTCATCATCACGATCGAGCCGTTCACCGGCGAGGACGGGGCGACCTACGAGTTCGAGAACAAGGTCACCGGCGGCCGGATCCCGCGGGAGTACATCCCGTCGGTGGACGCCGGCGCCCAGGACGCCATGCAGTACGGCGTGCTGGCCGGCTACCCGCTGGTGAACTTGAAGCTCACCCTGCTCGACGGCGCCTACCACGAGGTGGACTCGTCGGAGATGGCGTTCAAAGTTGCAGGTTCACAGGCGCTGAAGAAGGCGGCGCAGGCTGCTCAGCCGGTGATCCTCGAGCCGATCATGGCGGTCGAAGTGACCACACCCGAGGACTATATGGGTGAAGTGATCGGTGACCTGAACTCCCGCCGTGGTCAGATCCAGGCCATGGAGGAGCGGAGCGGTGCTCGTGTCGTAAAGGCGCATGTTCCGCTGTCGGAGATGTTCGGCTATGTCGGCGACCTTCGGTCGAAGACCCAGGGCCGGGCGAACTACTCCATGGTGTTCGACTCGTATGCCGAGGTTCCGGCCAACGTGTCGAAGGAGATCATCGCGAAGGCGACGGGTCAGTGAGAATCTGCGGCGGCCGGAGGCCCGGCCAAGGTGGGAGCTCGGAGCTGGGCCGGAGCCGAGCCATGAATGGCGCGAAGGCGACGGGTCAGTAGATTCTGACCCGCCGGTTTGGCGGGACCGCACAACTGTAAAGATCAACACTGCTTACCAAGCACCAACACAGTCCAGGAGGACACCACAGTGGCGAAGGCGAAGTTCGAGCGGACGAAGCCGCACGTCAACATCGGGACCATCGGTCACGTTGACCACGGCAAAACCACGCTGACCGCAGCAATCACCAAGGTTCTGCACGACAAGTTCCCCGAGTTGAACGAGTCGCGCGCATTCGACCAGATCGACAATGCGCCCGAGGAGCGTCAGCGCGGCATCACGATCAACATCTCCCACGTGGAGTATCAGACCGACAAGCGGCACTACGCCCACGTCGACGCCCCTGGCCACGCCGACTACATCAAGAACATGATCACCGGTGCGGCCCAGATGGACGGTGCGATCCTGGTGGTCGCGGCTACCGACGGTCCGATGCCCCAGACCCGCGAGCACGTGCTGCTGGCCCGTCAGGTCGGCGTGCCCTACATCCTGGTCGCGCTGAACAAGTCGGACGCGGTCGACGACGAGGAGCTCATCGAGCTCGTCGAGATGGAGGTCCGCGAGCTGCTGGCCGCCCAGGACTTCGACGAGGACGCCCCGGTGGTTCGGGTGTCGGCGCTCAAGGCGCTCGAGGGCGACGAGAAGTGGGTCGAGTCGATCGTCGAGCTGATGCAGGCCGTCGACGAGAAGATTCCGGACCCGGTCCGCGAGACCGACAAGCCGTTCCTGATGCCCGTCGAGGACGTCTTCACGATCACCGGCCGCGGCACCGTGGTCACCGGTCGTGTCGAGCGCGGCGTGGTCAACGTGAACGAGGAGGTCGAGATCGTCGGCATCAAGCCGACCAGTACCAAGACCACCGTCACCGGTGTGGAGATGTTCCGCAAGCTGCTCGACCAGGGCCAGGCCGGTGACAACGTCGGTCTGCTGCTGCGCGGCATCAAGCGCGAAGACGTCGAGCGCGGTCAGGTCGTCATCAAGCCCGGCACCACCACCCCGCACACCGAGTTCGAGGGTCAGGTCTACATCCTGGCCAAGGACGAGGGCGGCCGGCACACGCCGTTCTTCAACAACTACCGTCCGCAGTTCTACTTCCGCACCACCGACGTGACCGGTGTGGTGACGCTGCCGGAGGGCACCGAGATGGTGATGCCCGGTGACAACACCGACATCTCGGTGAAGCTGATCCAGCCCATCGCCATGGAGGAGGGCCTGCGGTTCGCGATCCGCGAGGGTGGCCGCACCGTCGGCGCCGGCCGGGTCACCAAGATCGTCAAGTAGTTCTCTGCGCAAAACGGCGCTCACCTTCGGGTGGGCGCCGTTTTCGCAGTTGTGGTTCGCGAGGCGTACAAGAGGGCTGTGCTCCCCTCGACGACCACGACCCTGGTGTGCGTTTCGCGAGGCGTACAGGCGTAACGACCGCGGCCGCCGAACCGATTAACCACCCGAATGTCCCGTTCGGGGGATGGAAGGGTTGGGGTTTGTTGTTCCGCAGTATCACCACGCTCGCCAGTGCAGCCGTCGTTGCCGGCGCCGCTCTCGTCGGCGCGTCCGTCGCCCAGGCCCAGCCAGCGTCGTGCCCCGACGTGCACTGGTTCGGCGCGGCGGGTTCCGGACAGCGCGACGGCCACCTGACCACCAACGCCGGCATGGGCGACGACGTCTACCAGTCCTACCTGGACCTGCAACGGTTGCTGCAGCGCGACGGGCGCACGATGACGGCCGAGGCCGTCGAATACCCCGCAGTGCCCGTACCCGACGAGGGCGGCGTCGGCGACTGGATGGACTTCATGGACAGCGTCGACGTCGGCGCCGAAGCGCTCGCCGCCCAGTACGCCGCCTTCACCCAGCGTTGCCCCACGACAAAGGTGGTGCTCGCCGGCTACTCCCAGGGCGCGATGGTGGTGCACCGCAACCTGCACACCCTCGGCACGCAGCCGAACATGGCGGCGGCGTTGCTGATCGCCGACGGCGACCGCCGCCCTGCCGACCCGACCCTCAACATCGGCTCGGTCACCTCGGTCCCCGGCGCCGGAATGGGCGTCGCGCAGGACTGGCCCATCCTGGCCAGCGCTCCGGGACCGCTGCCGCCCGCCGTCGGCAGCCGCACGATCAGCGTGTGCGAACTCGGCGATGCGGTCTGCGACTTCGACCCCGACGCCGAGGAAGTGTCGACGGCCGCCACGCTCATCCACACCAGCTACACCACCTCCGCAGGCGGATACCGGTGGACACAGCCGCTGTACAACCTCCTCGGACCGGCCCCCAGCGCACCGGAGGCACCGTCGGTCACGCCGTTGGGCGCGACGACGCCGGCTTCGTAGCGGTCAAAGCGATCGACGATACGGCTCACATCCGCCGGATCGGCGGTTATCTTGGCACCCGAGACAGCGCGACGACGGGAGCTCGGCCATGTCCACATTCTGGCGTTATCTCCGTATCCAAGCGTTCGTGCTGCTGTGCGGCATTGTCGGGCCGATCTTTCTGGTCGTCTACTTCGCGATGGGTGCCGACCCGATGCTGCAGTGGCTGTTCTGGACCGGCCTGCTGATCACCGCAGCTGACGTGTTGATCGCGTTGGGCATCACCGCGGCGGGGGTGAAGTCGTCGGCCAAGACCGCCGCGCTCGAGCAGACCGGTGTGCTGGCGTTGGCCCAAGTCGTCGGCATCCAGGAAACCGGGACGCGGATCAACGAGCAGCCGCTGGTGAAGCTCGACCTGCAGATCTCCGGTCCCGGTATCGCGCCGTTCGCCAGCCAGGACCGGGTACTCGCATCGATCTCCCGGCTCCCGATGATCACGAGCCGGAAGTTGGTCGCCATCGTGGACCCGATGACCGGTGAATACCAAATCGATTGGGAGCGCAGCAGTCTAATCAGCGGAATGATGCCCGCCAACTTCACTGTCGCAGAAGACAACACGACCTACGACCTGACCGGGCGGGCCGAGCCGCTGATGGAGATCTTGCAGATCCTCAAGGCGCACAACATCAGCCTCGACAACATGATCGACCTGCGGTCTAACCCCGGTGCGCGACACCAGGTTCAAGAGGTGGTGCGGCGGGCAGCGGCTCAGCAGAAGCCGGCGCCGGCCGCTGCGGCCTCCACCCCGTTGCTGACCCCGCCGGAACCGTCGACCGCGCAACGCCTTCAGGAACTCGAGACGCTACGCGCCACCGGCGCGATCAACGATGACGAGTACACCGCCAAGCGCCGAGACATTCTCGCCGATCTGTAGGTTTCGCCCGGCGCACGCCGCGTCAAGCCATCACCCAAGTCACCGCGAAGCTGTTCGCCTAAGAGGCCGCGACACAGGTGATCGTGGCAGGTATGCCGAAGCTGCGGGCGGCCATGCACCTGGACAACGTGTCCGATCGTCCGCGACCCTGTCGACTAGAACACGTTTCAGTTCTGCTGTTAGCCTGGTCCCGTGACGGCAACGGGCGGGCCCCTCGACGGGCGAGTGGCATTCATCACGGGGGCGGCCCGCGGTCAGGGCCGGGCGCATGCGATCCGGTTGGCCGGCGACGGCGCCGACATCATCGCGATCGACATCTGCGGTCCGATCTCCGAGACCATCACCTATCCGCTGGCCACCCCGGAGGAACTGGCCGAGACGGTGCGCGCGGTGGAGGCCACCGGTCGCAAGGTGCTGGCCCGCCAGGTCGACGTGCGCGATCTGGCCGCGCTGCAGCAGGTGGTGGCCGACGCCGTCGAGCAGTTCGGTCGGCTCGACATCGTGGTGGCCAACGCCGGGGTGCTGAGCTGGGGCCGGATCTGGGAGATGTCCGAGGAGCAGTGGAACACCGTCGTCGACGTGAACCTCAACGGCACCTGGCGCACCTTGCGCGCCGCGGTGCCGGCGATGATCGAGGCGGGCAACGGCGGCTCGATCGTCGTCGTCAGCTCCTCGGCCGGGCTCAAGGCCACCCCGGGTAACGCCCACTACGCGGCGTCCAAACATGGTCTGACCGCGCTGACGAACTCACTTGCGTTGGAGGCGGGCGAATTCGGGATCCGGGTGAACTCCATCCACCCGTATTCGATCGACACGCCGATGGTGGAGAAGGACGCGATGATGGCGTTGTTCGCCAAGCACCCGAACTTCATTCACAGCTTCGCGCCGATGCCGTACCACCCGGTCAACCATCAGGGTAAGAAGGGGCTGCAGGAATTCATGACGGCCGAAGAGGTTTCGGACGTGGTGTCCTGGCTGGCCAGTGACGCGTCGGCGACGATCTCGGGCAGCCAGATCGCCGTCGACCGCGGCACCATGAAGTACTGAGTCTGCGTCGGTCAGCGACGGTCGACTTTCTGCACCATCGTGACGCACACCGCGGCCGGGTCTGGGCCGAGGTGGCCACCGGCGTTCTCGGCCAAGCCGACCCGTGCACCGGCAATCTGCCTCGGTCCAGCGGCGCCGCGCAACTGGGTCACCAGCTCCACCAATTGTGCGCATCCGGTGGCCCCCAGCGGATGTCCGCGGGACACCAGCCCGCCGCTGGTGTTCACGGGGATCCGTCCGCCCAGCCGCGTCGCACCGCTGCGAGACAGGTGTACCGCTTCACCCGGCGGGCAGATGCCGAGCTCTTCCAGGATGGTGAGCTCCGCGGGGGCCGCCGCGTCGTGTAGTTCGATGACATCGACGTCCCCGGGCCCGATCCCGGCGCTCGCATATGCGGCGTTCGCGGCTCGGCGTTCCGCGCTGGGCGACGCACCGTCGGTCTGCCCGGAAACCAAGCACGAGGCAACCAACCTGACCAACGGTGCTGGGCTTCGTTCGGCGACGCGGCGGGATGCCACGACCAGAGCGGCAGCACCGTCACCGATCGGAGAACACATCGGCAATGTCAACGGACCCGCGATGCTTCGGCTGGCCAACACCTCGTCGACGGTCAGCGCATCGCGCCGCTGTGCGAACGGGTTGAGTGCAGCGTGCCCACGGTTCTTCACGGTGAGTTCGGCGAAATCCTGCGCGGTCGCCGCGGTGGAATCCAGATATCGGCGTGCCTGATCCGCATAGATGTCCATGAAGAGGGACCGGCTGCTCGCAGATCCGGTTTCGCTGTGGAGTTTGGTTCGCAACGTTTCGACCTCGCCGATGTCAACCGCGGTGCCGATCGCTGCGAGACTGCGTGATCTGTCCGGATGACTCATCTGCTCGGCCCCGACCACCAGGGCAACGTCAACCGCCTCGGAGGCGACCGCGGTGCAGGCTAGATGAGCCGCGGTCGACCCGGAGGCGCACGCATTTTCGACGTTGACAACCGCCTGCCCGGTCAAGCCCGAGTCGCGAAGCGCGACCTGGCCGCGGATCATCTCCTGGCCGTGGATCAAGCCGTGCGCCGCGTTGGCGAAGTACACCGTATTCACCTCAGCCATGGTGATGTTGGCGTCGCGCACCGCCTCGGCGACCGCACCTGTCGCAAGTGCTCGAAGAGTCGTTTCCGGGTTGCGCCGAAATGGCGTCATCCCGGCCCCCACGATGTACACGTCCCTCATTGGGCGGCGCCGCCCGATGACCGTGACAGTTGGCGGATGCGGTCGATCCCCTTCGGGTCGATGATCTCGCCGTACCGAGCCAGGTTGTTGGCGTGCCCGGCGATATGCAGGCCGAACGCCCCGTCCATGGCCGAGTCGAATCCCTGAGCATTGAGCGCCTGGTTCACGCTCGACTTGGCCAGCCGCAGGCCGTACGCGGGCATCCGGGCGATTTTCTGCGCGAGCTCGAGAGTGAAGTCGGCGAGTTCATCGTCAGGCACGACGTGGTTGACCATCCCGAGGCGGTGTGCGTCGCGCGCGGTGAGCGGCTCGCCGGTGAACAGCATCTCTTTGGCTTTGCGGGCACCCACTTCCCACACATGGGAGAAGTACTCGGCCCCGTTGAGTCCGAACGCGGCAACCGGGTCGGAGAACACGGTTCCCGAACCGGCCACGATCAGGTCCATCGGCCACAACAGCATCAACGCACCGGCGATACACCGGCCGTGGGCGACCCCGATGGTGGGCTTCGGCAGATCGCGCCAGCGGCGGCACAAGCCGAGGTACGCCTCGCACTCGAACGCGTGCCGCCCCTCCACGCCCGGGGCATCCAGCGCGGCCGCGATGGTGGCCACCGGTTGACCGGGCAGTTCGGTGGTGATTTCCGATAGATCGTGGCCGGCGGAGAAGTCCGGTCCCGCGCCGGCCAGTAGCACGACTTTCACGTCGTCATCCGCGGCCGCCTGCTGGAACGCAGCATCGAGTTCATACAGCAGGGTGGCGTTCTGCGCGTTTCGGCGTTCGGGCCGGTTCAGCACGAGCCGGGCCACGGTGGGCGCTGGTCGTTCGAAAAGAACACAGCTGCTTGTCATTTCGCCTTCTCCATTGGTTCTTGCAGATACTGTTCCCGCAGTCGGCGCTTGAACAGCTTGCCGGTGTCCTCGCGCGGCAGACTGTCGACGAATGCGACGATGCGCGGCGTCTTGTATCGGGCCAGCCTGGCGGCGACGTGGGCACGGATATCGTCACCGGTCAGCCGGGCACCATCCCGCAGCTGCACATGAGCCGCCAGCACTTCCCCCAAATCCTCGTCGGGCACTCCGAACACCGCGACATCGGCGACGCCGTCGAGGCTCATCAGGCAGGACTCGACCTCAGCCGGATAAATGTTGACCCCTCCCGATACCACCATGTCGTTGATGCGGTCGCTGATATACAGATAACCGTCCGCGTCGAGGTGCCCGACGTCGCCGAGCGTGACATGGTCACCGACGGCCACTGCGCGTCGCTTCGCGGCATCGTCGATGTAGGTGAAATCGGGCCAGCCCGTGAAAGGCCGGCCATATACGATGCCGTCGGTCCCGGCCGCGACTTCGTTTCCCGCATCGTCGAGTACCACGATGTGGGCATCGGCGATGGGACGACCGACGGTGCCAGGCTTGCTGATCGCATCATCGGAGTCGCAGATGGTCAGTACACCTACTTCGGTGCCGCCGTAGTACTCGTAGATGATGGGTCCGAGCCAATCGATCATCGCGCGTTTGGTTTCCGGTGGGCACGGGGCTGCGGCGTGCACCACCCGCTGCAGCGACGAGACGTCGTAGGCCCGGCGTACCCGGGACGGCAACTGCAACAGCCGAGCGAACATCGTGGGAACCACTTGGACGCTGCTGATCTTGTGATCATGGATGCCGCGCAGAAATGCCTCGGCGTCGAAGCGCGGCATGATGTGAATATCCATGCCGAGTGCCGCCGCGAAGGTCATGTGCACGTTGGGTGCGGAGTGATACAGCGGTGCCGGCAGCAGTGTGGCCCGACCAGGAGCCAGGTGAAGGAGGTCCGCGAGCGTCTTGGTGATTGCCGGTAGATGATCTGGCGTGATCGGTTGTCGTAACACGCCTTTGGCCAGCCCGGTGGTGCCCGAGGTGTAGATGACGCTCATCGGTGGCTGGGAGCTCGATTCCGGCCACGGGTCGAACTGCTGTACCCAATCCTCCACCACCGGCGCGGTTTCGGTCAGTTCGGGGTCGGTGATGCTGTACGCCGCGGTGACTGCGGCGGGAAGCGGCACTTCAGCCAGTTTCATCCCGCTGGGTGCGTGACGGCGGGTTCCTGGGAGAAGATCGCTGTGTGCGACGGCCAGTTTGGCGCCGCTGTTCGCGAGTACGTGGGCCAGATCGTCGCCGGTCCAGTGCCAGTTGACTGCTACTGGAACGGCCCCGAGCAGGCCGATGGCCAGGGTGACCTCCAGTTGAGCGATGTCATTACGCATCACCACCGCGACGCGGTCTTGCGGACCGATGCCGCAATTGTGCATTCCGGCGGCCATCCGGGCCGCTCGCTGCCTGACCGCACTCAACGGGCGGCAGTCGGCGCCGCAGTAGACGCTGGGTTCAGTGGACACGGTCATCTTTCGGTTCAGTGGAAGTCAGCCGGTACGGGAGTGAACGAGATCCGTTGCGTCCATTCCTGTATGGCGCGACCTAGCACTGCGTCGTAACTCATCCCGTCGATCGGCGCGATCTGCTCCACCTCGGCAAGCACGGCGGGTGGTGTGTCGTCGATGTCGATGCCGGCGGCTTCGGCCCACTTCTGGGTGGAGTTTCGGAACTGACGGGTGGTCAGCGGAGCTCCGTAGAGATTCACCGGATCGGCCATCGCCTTCTCGAGTGTCACGAAGGAGACGCCGCGCTGCGCCAATTCCCCGAGCACGCGGTCGATCGTCGCACCAGCGACGGTGGTGCCGTGAATAAGCATGATGTGGGCCGACTTACGGCCGATCGCGGCGTGGGCGGCCGCGACCTGACGCTCGATCTGAGCCACTGCCGTCGTCACCAGCATGTCCTCGATGGTCGCCATCGCGGCGCGGTCGTCGAGCTGGATCGCGCGGTCATAGGCGACCATGAATTGGGCGTCATAGAACCACAGCGTCACCGGCGCGGACAGGTAGTCCGTCTTGCTGAGGTGGGCCTGCACCTGACGAGTCTTCTCGACGGTGTCGCCTTCCATACCGAACGCGTACCGGAAGTAGCGCGACGGCGATGCGTCGATCCAGTTCTGTAGGACCTTCTCGCTCGCCTCGATGTCGGATATATAGGTTTTGCTGTCGAGCCAGTTGAGGCTGATGTGCTGGTGGGTGTGGTTGCCGACGAAGTGTCCGGCTTGGCACCAGACGTCAAGAACCTGCATCGCGCTCGGATCGTTCTCCGCAGCGGCCGTGCTGTTGAACGCGTAGACGCCGGGTACCGAGTGATTAGCGAAGGCCTCGATCATGGCTTCGGCGACCATCCGAGGCCCGCGGCCGGGCGGGAACGGGATTCCCGTCCACTGCCATTGATCATCGACTGTGACCGCAATTTCCGTGCCGCTCAATTGCTTCAGGTTTTCGGCCTGCATCTCAAGGTCCTCTCTCGATAGTTGAGAGAAGCGTGTCAAGTAGGCAGCGCCCGGACAATATGGTGGGCTCGCACCTTTATGTGTTGCGGCACAACATATCGCCCGAAAAGCTGGACGAACCGCACGGTGTCTCCCATATTGGTAGCCATGACAACGCCGCACCGCGGAACGGTGTCCCTCGCCCCGTTGGTGCGCTGGCTCGACCTTCGCGGCGATGAACTGTTCGGCAATCTCGCCATAGAGCTGTGGCGGGAGATCCCCGAAATGCGAGGTACCGCACCCGTTACGTTGCCCGGGCTGGAAGCGTCGATCCGGTCCCATCTGCCGAGGCTGAAGGGCATGCTCAGCGGAGAATTCGTTTCGCCGCAACTGCCTGCGGCCGCCAGCGAGTTCGCGACGCGGATGGCCGAGGCCAGCGTGCCCCTTCCGGCGGTGCTGCGCGCTTATGAACTCGGGCATGCCGCGCTCTGGAACGCGTTTACCTCTCATCTTCGGTCCGCCGCGGAGATCTCGCTGAATGACCGGGTGGAGCTGCTGGAACACGGATCGACGCAACTGTTCGAATACATCCGGCGGATGACCGGACAAACGATCACCGTCTACAACTCCGTTCGAGATCGCCTGCTGACCGACGCCACTTCCCGACGAGCCGAGATCATCCGAGCGGTGCTGGCGGGCACGGGCGGTCTGCACGAACTGAACGAGGTTCTCGGCTATCGCACAGAGGGCCTGCATGCGGGCTACGTCGTGCGGTCTTCCGGGGTCGCATGGGGCGACGAACTGGCACAGATCATCCGGCGCGCGATCGCGGAAATCGCCAATCAGCACATTGCGATCCCGGCGGGTCCGAGTTCTTCGCATGGTTGGTTCCGATTGGTCAACGCCAACCTTTACCCGAAGCTGCGCGAGCTCGACCTGCCGGACGATGTCACGGTCAGTTTCGGCGCTGCGCGCGCCGGCTGCGTCGGATTTCGGACGTCGCACTACGAGGCGGTGCAAACCGACATCACATTGTCGGCGGCTGCAACGCCGGTGCTGTGTTATCCCGATGTCGCTGTCGTCGTCCTTGCCTCGGAGAACCGTCATATGGCCGACCAGTTGGTGATCGATGAACTGGGATCGCTGTTGGCGCATGAGGATGTCGATCGACTGCTACCCACGCTCGGGCGCTACTTGGATACCCTGGGGAGTCCCACCCATACCGCCGAGGACTTGAACCTTCATCCGAACACGGTCACCCAACGGATCCAGCGGGTGGAAAAGATTCTGGGACGACACATCGACGTCCGCAGTCTTCGGTTGCGGGTGGCCGTGGAGCTGGCCCGGCACCGGAGCGCGGCAACCGATCAATGACTGTCGCGCGCACGGCGACCTGAGGCGAGCCCACTCGTACTCCGCGGCCGCACCCGGGGCTGTACATGCTGGACAACCAATTGTATGTTGGACGACATAGAACTCGATCGTGGGTTGACCACGTTGAATGCGGAACCGGAAGACGACGACTAAAGGAATGACCCATGGCGGGGATAGACGGGCGCACGACCGAAGGCACGACCGAAGCCGATCAGCTCCTCGAGGTGCTCTTCGGCGGCGTGGAGCAGGACCCGTTCCCGTACTACGATGCGCTGCGCGAATTGGGTGACGGTATTCACCCCATGGACATGATGCAGGGCGTCCTCGTCACGCGTTATGACCACATCCGGCAGATCGGCTCGGATCCAAAAGCCTTCTCCAGCGACGTATTCGCGTTGACTGGACCGGGAATCCACGACCCTACAAATCCAGAACACCGTCGATTCATCGGCACCGCTCGGCGCCTGTTCATGTTCGCCGATCCGCCCTGGCACACGCAGGTTCGTTCCACGTTTCGCCATGCGTTCACACCCGACGCGGTCCGCCGCTGGCACCCCATCGTGGAGGAAATCACCAGCGAAGCCTTGGCGTGCTTGCAGCCGGGTCAGGAGATCGACTTGATGAGCGGGCTGGCGACCGAGATTCCGGTCGCGGTGATCGCCCGGATTCTGGGCGTACCTCGTGACACCTGGCCGTATTTCCGTGAGTGGTCGTTCGCCTATGCCTCGACGTTCGATCCGATGGTGCAAGGCGAGCGGCGTGATCGAGCGATTCGTACCAGCCTGGTGCTATTCGATTACCTTGGCGAACTCATCGACCAGCGTCGAGCGCAACCGTCGGACGACCTGATCTCGCACATGCTCAGCACGGAGACCTTTCAAGGCGACCTACTCGAGAATTCGGACTTGATCGCTCAAGTTGCGCTGCTGTTGGTCGCCGGCAACGAGACAACCACCAACCTCGTCGGTAACGGCGTCACGTTGCTGATGAATCACCCGGATGCAATGCGCGCCGTACTCGACGACCCCAGCCTGATACCGGCAGTCGTCGAGGAGATTCTGCGCTTCGACCCGCCTCTTCACCTGGCGGCGCGGAAGGTCACCACCGACGCCGTCCTGGGTGAGCACGTGCTACAGCCGGGAACCCTTGTGCTGACTTGTCTTCCGGCTGCCAACCGGGACCCACGAGTCTTTGATGCGGCCTCGGCCTTCGACATCCACCGTGCTGACCACAAACAGCACCTGGCGTTCTTCCACGGTATTCACTACTGCGTGGGCGCTCCATTGGCGCGACTCGAGGGCAAGGTGATCCTCGACAGGCTATTGCGCGCCTTCCCCGACCTCCGGGAGGGCAGTCAGCCACCCGTGCGACGTACGTTGAATGTGGCATCACGAGGCTGGGAATCACGGCCGGTGATCCTATGAGCGACGAGGTACACATCGAAGTGCGCGCAGAAACCTGTATGGCCAGCGGTTTCTGTAACCGCAGGGCGCCAAAGGTATTCGCTGAAGACGATGCAGGTTGGGTCAGGTTGCTTGACGGCGACCCCCAGGGCCAGACCGCTGCGGTGCTGGACGCCGCTGCCATGTGCCCGGTGGCGGCTATCGATGTCTTCGACCCCGACGGCCGCCTAATCTCTTAGAAGGCTGTTGGCACAGATTACGCCAACGATCGTTTGACGATCTTGCCCGAAGCGTTGCGGGGAATCTCCGCTACGAGCTCGAGTTCGTGCGGGAGCTTGTACTTCGCGAGGCGAGGTGCCGCGAAATCCCGCAGCTCCTGCAGAGTCAGCGTTGACCCTGCTGCCACACAGACGAACGCCACGATGCTCTCTCCGTAATCCGAGTGTGGACGGCCAACCACGGCGACGTCGAGCACATCGGGGTGGGCCGCAACGACACCTTCTACCTCGACGCAGTAGACGTTGCGGCCGCCGGTGATGATCATGTCCTTGAGCCGGTCCACCAATGTCATGTATCCGTCCGCGTCGAGCCGACAGACATCGCCTGTGTGGAGCCAACCGTCGACGATGGTTCGCGCGGTTTCGCCCGGGTTGTTCCAGTAGCCCTTCATCACTGTCTGACCGCGAAGCAGCAATTCGCCGGCATCCCCGGGCGCGACATCGCTGCCATCCTCGGAAACGATCTTGCATTCCATTCCCAGCATGGCCTGTCGACCGCTTGCGTCCGGCCGACACCGGACCTGCTCACCCGAGCTGAAGATGCCACTGGGGCCGGCCTCCGTCTGCCCGCAGAGTTGGATGAGGTTCAGTGATGGAAACGTCGCGCCTATCGCTTCGACCGTGCTGGCAGGCATGGGAGCCGCACCGAAAATACCGGTGCGCCAAGACGACATGTCGCGTTCGGTGATATGCGGGGTCCGCAGCAGAAACTGATACATGGTGGGGACGCCGAAGAACATGGTGATGCGTTCGCGTTCCAGGCTGTTGGCGACGGCGGCCGCGTCGAACTGACCCTCCACGACGTGGGTGCCCCCGACCAGCGTGCCAGGGATGAGCATCAGGCACAGCGCCGCGGCATGGTAGAGCGGAGCCGCGTGCAGGAGACGGTCGCCGTCCATCATCCCGCAGGTAGCGACGGAGGAGACGGCCACCCACAGTGCTCGATGATGGTCGAACAACGCCCCTTTGGGGGCGCCGGTGGTTCCCGAGGTATACAGGATCTGAGCGTCGTCGCCCTCGTGTACTTCTGGATCGGCGAAATCCGCCGGGTACCGGCGGGCCAGGGCGACCAGGTCGTCAAATCCCTCGGCATCGCCCAGCGCGAGGCAGTCGAGGGGCCCTGCTAGGGGCTCGGTCAGTACAGTGCGGGTCTTTTCCGCCAGCGCCGGCTCGAACAGCAGCGCCGTCGCGCGGCAGTCCCGGGCGATATGCGCGATCTCCGGCGCAGCGAGCGCTGGGTTGATCGGCACGAAGATGGCGCCGAGGCGGTGGATGGCGTAGAAGGCGACGACGAATCGGTCGGAGTTGCTTGCCAACAGCGCAACCCGGGCGCCCTTCGTCACCCCGCGAGCGGCCAGGACAGCCGCATACCGATCCACCTCCGCGTCGAGTTGGCCGTAGGTGTATTCGACGGAGCCGTAGACGAGTGCGCGACGCTCGGGCACGCGAGCAGCGGTCGCGCGGAGGGTCGATCCGATCGTGGGCATTGGCTGCTACCTCGTCGCCGCTGCGAGGTTGCCGTCAATCGTGGCACCCAGGGATTCGATCAGGCCCGGGGGGAGCGGCAGCCGCCAACCGCCGATGCGAGCCACCCGCTCGGCGATCCGCTCGTGTGCCTGCTCGATCAGATCGATACCTCGGCGCTCGACATCGGCCGGTAGCGAACCGTTGTCGACGACCATCCGTCCGTCGACCAGCACCTTGTCGATGTCGCGGGTGGTGGCCTGCAAGACAATGGAATCCACCGGATCGATCACCGGCCGCAGATGCAACCGGTCGTTGCGCAACAGCAGCAGGTCGGCGGCCTTGCCGACCTCGACCGAGCCGCAGGTGGAACCCAGACCCAATGCCTCGGCGCCCGACAACGTGGCCGCGCGCAGGATCTGCCGGGTGGTAAGCGGAAGCTCACCGACGCCGGCCAAGCCGGATGACTCCAGCACAGGCTGCAATGCCACCCCGCGTTCGGCTTGCATGAGGATGCGCATCGCGGTGAAGAAGTCACCGCTGTTGTTCGACACGATGTCCGCACCGATTCCAGCAATCACCCCTGCCGACTCGGCCCGACGGAATATCGGGAGGCCACAACCCATTTCAAGCTCGGTATCGGGGGTGCTGGCCACCGAGCAGCCAGTGTCGCGCAGCAGCGCCAGATCTGTCTGCGTGCACATGTTGGCGTGCGAATGGATCTGGCCGGCCCGCAACAGTCCAGCGCGGGAGAGGATCTCCACATCATTGACTCGCGGTTCGCTCCATATGCACCGGGTGTGCATCGTGACGGCGATGTCGAGTTCGGCTGCGATCTCGATTTCTTCGCGGGTGACGTCGAACGGCAGTAAGCCGAGTTCGGTGAGCGCGACGCCCATCCGGACCAGGCCGCCCTCACTTGCGAAGTGCGCGGTCCGGACCCGGCGCGCGTCGTTGAACCGGTCTTCTGGCGACGTGAAAATGGGATCGGCCATCGGTGACGGGAAGAACCCGTAGCACCACAGGGCGCGTACGCCACTGGCCTTCACGCCCTCGACGGCGGCATCCGAATGCTGTGGCGAGTTGGTGATATGCGAGTGGTCGATGGTGGTGGTGACGCCGGCGGCAAGCGCGTCGAGCCCACCCGCGTACTGGCCGGCGAATACGTCGTCGGGGTCGTGCAGACCGGCGAAGTGGTTGCGAATGTTCCAGTAGTAATCGGTGAGATTCCAGTTCGCCGTCAGCCCCCGCATGGTGGTCTGCCATAGATGGCGGTGAGCGTCGACAAATCCCGGGACGATCCACCGGCCCGTCGCGGCGATCACTTGGGCGTCCTCGCGGGGGAGATCCGCCGCGATGGCCGTGATCGAGCCGTCCTCGATCAGCACGTCGGCCCGCCGCATGGTCGCGGTGAGCGGATCGCCGACCAGCACCTCGCCCCCTGCGAGAAGCGTTTTCTGTGACGACATCGTTGTCATATCCTTCCGTGCGGCGACGTAGGTCGTGATTGTTCGGAGCGAAGCAGGTGCTTTCGGATTTTTCCGACCGAGGTGCGGGGCAGGTCCGCCGTGAACTCGATGACGTCGGGGACTTTGCCTTTCGGGAGATGGCCGCGACAGAACTCAACCAACTGGTCGGCGCTGGGGACATCACCGCACTGATCATCAAGTACTACAACGGCTTTGATTCCCTCGCCGTACACCGGGTCGGGCACCCCCACGACCGCCGACTCGAACACCGCAGGGTGGGCGTTCAGCACCCGCTCGACCTCCGCGGCTGCCACGTTCTCGCCGGAGCGTTTGATCATGTCTTTCGCGCGGTCCCGGAACGCGAGGAATCCGTCGTGGCGACGCAGCATCACATCGCCGGTGTTCAGCCATCCGTCGTCGTAAGCCTCGGCGAACGCCGTCGCGTCGTCAAGGTAACCGAGCATCAGTGTGGTGCCGGGGTGCCCGCCGACCAGCAGGGTTCCCGACTCGCCGGCCGCGACGTCTACGCCGGCATCATCGACGATCCGGACGCGGCCCGACTCTGTGGGCAGTCCCACGGTCATGTTGTCGTGCGGTCCGTACAGCGGGTTCATCAGCGGTGGGGCGATCGTCTCGGTCATGCCGTACCACTGCCGCAGCGGGCAGCCGAACCGCCGTTCGAAGGTTTCGAGTTGTTCAGCGGTCAGATTCTGCGCGAATAGACATGCCCGCAACCGATTCTGGTGATCCAGCGGTGAATTCGGTTGCGCGAGAATCATCCGTACCGGGGCGGCGAACAAACTCCCCAGCGTCGCGTCGCATCGGCTGACCTGAGCCGGCCATCGCGACGCCGAGAACCGTTCGGCGACGGCCACCGAGGCCCCCGACACCAACGCCGACATCACGCAGTAGTACTGGGCGTTGGCGTGGAACAGCGGCAGTACCACCATCCACCGGTCATCGGCCCGGATACGCAGCTGTTGTGCCACCACGTGGCCCGCGGTCACGTAATTGGCGTGCGTCACCATCACCCCTTTCGGGCGACTGGTGGTGCCGGAGGTGTACATGATCGACAGTAGATCGTGCGGTTCTACCGGGTGGCCGAGTTCCACGACGGCTTCTGCAGCGCGCGAACCGAAGTCGGTGCCGGTTACCACAATTGCCTGGGGTGCGCCGCGCCACGCATTGCGGACGGTCTCCAGTTGTTGGGAACCGCAGATGACTGCCTTACTGGACGAGTGCGCGAAGGCGTAGGTCAGGTCATCGGTCGTGCTGGCGGGATTGACCGGAACCACCGTTGCGCCGAGTATTGCGGCGCCGAACCAACAAGCGAAGAATTCCGGACAGTTGCCAACGACAACTGCGAACCGATCGCCCCGACCGACCCCCAGCGACGAGAGAACCGCGGCTCCACCTCGCGCCAGTTCCCACACTTCGGCGAAGGTGAGGGTGGACGGTTCGGCCCTATCGGTGTCGAAAAGCAAGAACGGCGCGTTTGGTGACGTATCGACGCGATGCCTCAACACGGAGGCGACCGTTTGACGGCCAGCCGTCGGCAGCGCTGTGCTCATCGCGAACGTGCCCGACGGTCAAGCCATTCCGACTGAAGTACGAGCAGTTCGACGACCGTGTGCTGCGGCGTCTGCGGATCGAGTTCTCGGTAGCGCTGATAGATGTTGACGAGCACGCGCTCCGCGTCCAACCAGTCGGCGTACTCGCCGAGGTCGATCCTGTCGGCGGCCTCGTACACGGACTGACCAGCAGCGTGGGCGGCATCGCTGTATTCGACGACGTAGTTGAGATAGTCGCGCACCCCGCGGATCCCGTCGACGTCGGTGATAGGGCCGTGGCCGGGTACGACGATGGTTGGTTCCAACGCGATCATGGTCTCGCAGGCGGATATCCAGTTCGCGATGGGGCCGGACCATACGATCGGCGTACACCCGATGAAGAGCAGATCTCCGGCGAAGAGTACGCCGGCGTCGGGCACGAAAACGATTGAATCAGCGTTCGTGTGGGCCGGACCCAGATTGAGTACGTCAACTCTGCGGCCTCCGAGGTCGATGGCCAACTCACGCTCGAACGTCTGGTCTGCGTTTCTGAGCTTGATTCCGCTGAAGTCGAAGTACTTAAACCGTTCTCGGGCATACGCATTGGCGATACCGCCGAGGTCAGCAGACTGAACGAGGGCGAGCATCTCCGGCGCCATCCCCTCATCGATCTCCGATGCGGTGTCCGCGGCGGCGATGACCCGAACGGTGCTGTCGAGCAACTGGTTTCCGTGCGTATGGTCGCCGTTGGCGTGGGTGATGACGGCATGGGTGATCGGCGCACCGCGCGTTATCGAACGCATTCCGTCGAGCATCTCTTGGGTGAGCGCCAGGTCGAACAGCGTGTCGACCAGCAATGATTCGCCGTCGCCGGTGATGAGCCCGGCGTTGCTCCACCCGTAACCCCCGTCGGGGAGGGTCCACGCCCAGACCCCGTCGCCGAGCCCATGTAGCCCGCGAGTGAACGGAATCTTCGCGGGCGCTCGGTTCACCCTTGGGCTCGGGGGATCAGCTTCAGGATTGGGCCGCGGCGGTAACGGTTCCGGCGCCGGCGAGGAGACCACTCGTTGGCAGGTTTCGCCCAGTCCCGCCACCCTGAGCGTGACCACATCGCCGTGGTGTAACCAGCCCCGGAAGGCGGCTAGGTCGGCCATGTCGAGGTGTTCGATGAGGGTACAGCCGGGCACGGTGCCGGAACCGAAAACGTCGCCGGGAGTTAGCGGTACACCACGCGACGCGTAGGAGATCACCTCGGCGAAGGTCCAGTCCATGCCGGCGACCGATCCCGAGCCGACCACGTCGTCGTTGACCAGCGCGGTCGCCGTGATGTCGAGCCTGCCGTCGCTGCGATATGGGTCGAGTTCGTCGTAGGTGACCAGGTACGGGCCGAGCGTGATTGCGCTGTCCTTGCCCTTGCCCTGACCGATTGCGAGTTGGTTCTCGAGGAGCTGCAGGTCTCGTGCGGACCAGTCGTTGAGGATTGTGTAGCCGATGATCGACTCTTCCGCTTGTGTTACCGAGAGATCACGACCAGCTGGCCCCCCGATCACCGCCGCGATTTCCAATTCGAAGTCTTGCCAGGCACTTCCGGGTGCGATGGCGATGTCGTCGTACGGACCGGCAACGGTGGCGGGGCAGGTGAAGTAGAAAGCCGGTACGCGATACCAGGTGTCACCCAGTGCCCGGCTCCGGCCGAGTGCTTCCTGGCAGTTGCGCATGTGGTCGAGAAAACAGAGGCAGTCGCGGATCGATGGCGGCCGCGGGATTGGTGCCTTGAGCTTGACCTGATCGATTCGGAGCGTCTCGGCGGGTTGGGAAATCGCTTGCTCGGCGGCGTCGCGCAGGCCGTCACGTCCGCGGGGCAGCAGGTCGATGAGGGCGATGCCGTCCGGCATGGTGTGGATGACGTCGCCAACCACGACACCAGTTCTCTCGCCTCGCTCTGTTTCGCATGTGACCCACCGCACGATTGGCTGACCTCCTCGATACCGACATGTCTATGTTAATCAACATAGGCCATGTGCATCGACATGTAAACGGTTGCGATGCTGGTATCAACCAACTCCGGGCGGGACGAGCATCGACTGCCATGTCGTGCCGCCCGGTGGGTGCTGTCCGAGATCGCCCTGGACGTAGGTGCGACCGTCAGGCCCGAGGTACGTGCCGGTCGCGGGATCGTAATGTGTCGCGGTAAGCGTGGGACCACTGGCCGCCGGTGGCAATTGCGGAATGTCTTGACCGGACAATGTCGCGTTCGGGTCGCCCTTCCAGTTGAACCCGTCGTTGAGCGGCACGTACTGCTCGTCGCTCTCGCACATCTTGACGGTTGGCGCACGCTTACCCGGCACGGTCAGGCACGGCAGGTTGCGCGCGCCGCGCACGTTGAACGGTGAATCCTGCGGCACCCGGCAGTACACATCACCCTCGGGCACATCCGGGTAGTCGGTCAGGGCGGGCGCCCGCTGCTGTTGTGCCGGCAGGAAACCGGTGGTGCAGGGCGGCGGAAGGTTGAGGTTCAGATTGAAGTCCAGGAAGCCGCCCTTGTAGTCCTGCCTGGTGCCGTGATTGGCCACCCCGACCCCTTGCAGGGTGGAAACCCCTTGTGGCAGCAGCACCAACAGTTGTTCCAGCGCCGGCTGATAGTTGATCGCCACCTGACCCACGCTGACGAGGTTCGCCATCAGCACGGGCAGCGTGGGTTGTAACCGGTCGATGAGGCGCCTGGCCTCCGCCGTGACTGACGGGCCCTGCTGCAGGATGCCCCGAACGGAGCTGTCTGTGGTTCGTAGCTGCTCGGTCACGGAGGCCAGATGAGATGCCCAGGCGGCGATCTCGTCGGCGGTGTCGCTCTGCGAGTCCAGTACCGGTCCCGCCTCGTCGATGAGTGTGACCATGGCGTCCAGGTTCTGTCGTGCGTCGATGGCCAGCTGAGTGGATCCCCTGACGATGCGGGTGAGCTCTGGCCCCAACCCGCCGGCCGCGATATATGACTCGTCGATGACCGTGCGCAGCTGCCGCTTCGGGATGGCCTGCAGCCCTTCACTTGTCGCATTCAACAAGGTGCCGATTTCAGGCGGAGTGGAGGTATGGTCGCGCCCGATGGTGTCACCGTTTGCCAGCGGCGCTGACGTGCTGTCGCGCGGATTTAGCGCAACATAGAGCTCGCCGGCCGCGGAAACGCTGCTTACACGCGCTTCCAGATTCGAAGGAATATCGATACCGGAGTCCAGTGACAGCCGCGCTTCAGCCCCCTCGGGAGTGAGGCGTACGTCGGTGACCTCACCCACCGTCGTGCCGCGGTAGGTGACGTTGGCGCTCGGGTAAAGCCCAGCGGTCTGCGCCATTTCGAGAACGACCTGATAGCGGCCGATGCCGAACAACAGAGCGGGCAGCTTAAGGTAGCCGCCGACCATCACCGTACCGGCGATCAACGCGACGATGGTGAAGAGCGCGAGCTGAACCTTGATGCGGCGTGTGAGATGCATGCTAGGGCCCCTGGTCCCATCGGTAGGGAGCCACCAACGGGTTCGCGGCGGTGTACGGGCTCGGCAACTGGCCAATGGTGCGGCCCCATTGCAGTTCCAACTCGGTCAGTGCACCTTCAAAGCGAGTGCCGGTGAGTAGGCCGGAATCCAGCCGGCTCAACGTGAGGTCGAAGATCGCTGTGATGTTCGCGTAGTCGCCGCGAAACCAGTTGTGGATGGTTTCATTTGGCCATGGATAGGTGCTAAACAAGGACAACGCACGTGTCATGGCAGGGCCGGCGTCGGCCAGCGACTTCAGCACCGGACCAAGCTCGCGGAGCTCGGCCACCAGAGATTCGGTGGTCTGATCGATCGTGGAGGAGGCCAGGTCACTGAAACTGCCGAATCGGTCGAGGGCATCCACCAGAACCTCTCGGCGCTCGGCGAGCACGTCGAGAGCTTCGGGGATCTGTTGCAGCGCCTTCTGGAGTATCGGCTGTTGCGAGGCGACTTGTGCGGTGAGCGCGTTCAACCTGTCGGTGGCGGCGAGCAGGTCTTCCTTTTGCGCGTCCAGATTGCCGATGAATCGATCGAGTTGCTCGATAAAGCTGCGAACGTCGCTTTCACGTCCGGCGAAGGCGGTGTTGAAAGCCGTTGTGATCTCTTGAATTTGACCTAGTCCGCCACCGCTGAGCACCATCGATACCGCGGCGAGCGTTTGTTCGGTGGTGGGATAGGCGCTTCCGAAGGGCAGCGGGATCATCGATCCGTTGTGCAGCCGTCCGCGGGGTTCGGCGTCGGCGGGCGGTGCGAGCTCGATGTGCAGCGAGCCGAAGAGGCTGGACTGGCCGACCGTGGCGGTGCTGTTCGCGGGCAGGTCGACGTCGCCGTCGATCGTCATGGTGACCAGGGCATGCCAGCCTTGGAGCTCGATGCGGCTGATATTGCCGACGGTGATGTCACCGACGCGCACCCGCGAGTTCCGCTCGATGTTCGACACGTTCGGCAGCTGCGCCTGGATCTCGAAGGCGTCTGCACCGTCGCCGGCGGTCCCCGGAAGCGGCAGCGAGTTCACGCCCTGCCATCCGCACCCGGCCATCGCCGCGGCGGCGAGCGCGGTCAGCAGTGCGGTCGACGCGCGACAGACGCTGAAGGTTTTCATCGCTCGCCCCCCGACGGCATAAGGATGCCGGTGAGCCCGTCGGCCGGGTCGGCGGGCGCCGCGGGTGTCGGGCGATGGTCGGGGCGCAGCCAATCCTCGCTGTAGGTGACCTCATTCGGCCGCGCCGTGGCGCCGACGATTGGGTTGAGACCGATGGGCGGGAAGTTGTATTGGCGGTTCTTGATGATCGGCGCCAGGTACTGCACACACAGCTTCGCCGACTGCTCGAATCCCATCCGCGAGGCTGCCTGCACCGCGCCGCACAAGAACGAGATCGGGTTGGCGAAGTGATTCACCACGGCGGCGCCCGTCAGCGACGCGTGCGCCGGCTCGTAGACGTTGATGACGTTCTGCAAGGTCGTCGGGCCGATATGCAGGACTTGTTCGATGTCGTCGAGTTGGTCGACCACTGCCGTCGAGATCGAGGTCAATTTGTCGGCGGCGGTGCCCACCGCATCTCGCTGCTCGGTCAAAAATGCTGTCACGTCGCCGGCGGCGGTGTTGACGTCTTCGATGGCCCGGGCGACCTCTGCGGGGTCGTTGGCCAACAACCCAGTCACTGACGCCAGATTGCCGTTCAGTTGCGCCATCAAGTCAGTGCTGCTGCGTAGCGCCGACACCAGAGTCGACAGGTTGCGGATGGTTGAGAAGACGTCACCGCTGTGATCGCCGAGCGCCGACAGGGCGCCGGACAGCTCGATGATGGTCTCGCGGATGCTCGTCCCCTGCCCGGAGAGGTTGTTGGCGGCGGTGTCGATCAGTGACCCGAGCGGACTCACGCCGCCTGACTCAGTCGGTTCCAGATAGTCGGTCAGCCGCTCCAATTGGTCCCGGAAGTCGTCCCATTCCACCGGGACCGCCGTGCGATCCAGGTCGATGACGCTGTTGTCAGCCATTTTCGGGCCTCCGGTGTAGGCCGGTGTCAGTTGGATCGCGCGTGAGGTGATCAACTGCGGCGACAAGATCACCGCCGAGGCGTCGGCCGGGATGGGGTAGCGGTCGTCGACCCAGAATTCGATCTTGACGCGCTCGGGTTGCGGTTCGATGCGGGTGATCGAGCCGACGGGCACGCCGAGCAGTACGACGTCATCGCCCGGATAGATGCCGTTGCTGTTGTCGAAGTAGGCGACAATGTGGGTGCGGCTCATCGTCATATTCGATCCGATCAACACCACGCCGCCCGCTATCAGGAGCGCGGTGAGCATGGCGCCCAGCGTGATACGCAACCGGTGGGACCTCACGGTGTGCCTCCTTGGTTCTGCGGTACGGCCGGCGGTCCGGGCGGTGGGCCGCCAGGGGGCGGCGCCGGCAGCGGCTCCCGGTATGGATAGCGAGGGTCGCCGGGCTTGCCGGTGATCGCATCGGGAAGGTTCAAATGTGGTTCGCCGCCCTGTCCGGTGCGTGGGAACGGCACTGGCAGAGCGGGGGTGGCGGGCTGCCCGACCGTCGGGTCGGTGCGCTCGGAGGGCAGCAGCACGTTGGGGTCCAGCCCGAGGTCGGAGAACGCGGCGTCGATGAACGGCTGAATGAACTGACCGGGGATCAGGTTCGCCAGGTATGACTTGAAGAAGGGCCCGGATGCCACCGACTCACCTAGCGACATGAGGTAGCCGCCTAGCAGGGTGATCGACTTCTGCACACGTTCTTTGCGGTTGTCGATGATCGCCAGTACGCCGTTGAGCTTGTCCAGCGCGGGACGCAGTTGCGCACGATTGTCCTCGACGAGTCCGGACAGTTGGCGGGCGGTGACCGACAGGTCACCGGAGATGTGATCGAGGGCGCTGCGGTGTTTCTGCAATTCGATGAGCAGTGCGTTGGTGTCGGCGATGAGGCCGACGACCTGGTCGGTGCGCTCGGCCAGCACCGTGGTCGCCTTCCTGGCATTCGCGAGGAGGTCGCGGAGATGCTGATCTCGCTCGTTGAGGGTTCTGGAGAATCTCGCCATCCCGGCCACTGCCAGTTGCAGATCTGCCGGGGTATCGGCGAACGTCTGCGACAGCACCCGCATGGAGTCGGCGAGCTGGCCGGTGTCCAGGTCGCCGAGCGTTGTCGTCAGTTTCCCGACCGCGTCGGTGAGTTGATATGCGGGCGTGGTGCGTTCCCCGGGGATAGGCCCGCGCAGGGTACCCTCCCCCCTGGGCGTGAGCTCGAGCGTCTTGGCGCCCAAAAGACTCTTGGTGGTGATCGTTGCCTCCGTCCGGTCGCCCAACTGGACGTCGCCGGCGGTGGTGAAGCCGACCAGTACCTGCGGCCCGTCCAAGGCGATACGCGTCACCCGCCCCACCTCGACGCCAGCCACCTGCACTTCCGCACCGACGCGCAGTCCACTCGCCTCCGCAAAGTATGCGGAGTGGTGGTCGGTGTCATTGATCAGCGGAAGGTTCGGGTACTGGAAGGCCAGCACGGTGATGGCGGTGCCCAGCGCGAGCCCGGCGGCACCGAGGGCGAACGGATTGCGGTCGGAGAATTGCCTCATCGGGGTGCGCACCGGCCCGAGCTCTGGCCGGCGACCTTGACGTACACCGGCTGGCCGCCTTTGCCGTTGAGTTTGAGCACCAGGTCGCACACGTAGAAGCTGAAGTAGTCGCCGTAGAGACCCTGGCGGGCCAGCGCCTGGTAGGCGTCGGGCAGGGTGTCCAGGATCCGGTCCAGGTACTCGTGGTCGGCCACTGCGATGGCGGCGGCTCGATCCGTCTGGGCGACAGCTTCTTTCAGCGGGGCACGGCCCTGCCTGAGCAGGTCGGTGATCGACACAGACGCAGCGTCGACGGCCGACAGCGCGGTGCCGACATCGGTTCTTCGGGCGGCCAGGCCTGCGGTGAACTCGGCGAGCTTCTCCACCCCCTTGGCGAATTGGCCACTCTCTTCTGCAAGGGACCCGAGCACAGAATTCAAGTTGACGATCACCTCTCCGATCAGCTCATCCCTGTCCGCGACGGTGTTGGTCAACGCAGCGGTCTGAGCCAGCAGCGAGCCAATTGCCGGCCCCTGACCCTGCAACGCCTGGATCAGCTGGCCGGTCAGGTCGTTGAGTTGATCTGGATCCAGTGCCCGGAACAGCGGTTTGAACCCGCCGATCAGCGAGTCGAGGTTCAACGCCGGTTCGGTGCGGGCGAGCGGAATCGTCTGATTCGGCAACAACCGTTCGAAACCGCCGGCGCACTCAGCCAATTCGAGAAATCGGTCTCCGATGATGTTGTCCCAGCGGATGAGCGCCCTGGTGCCATGGGTGAGGACGACCGATTCATCGACGGCGAACTCGACGAGAGCGCGATTGTCGGATTGGACGCCCACGTTCGTGACCTTGCCGACCTCGACGCCGGCGACCCTGACGAAGTCGCCCTCTCGAAGCCCTGAGGCGCTGCTGAACTCGGCCCGGAAGCTGCTCTGGGCACCAAATCTCAGTTGGGCGAACACCATCAACAGCGCGAACGTAGCCAGCGCCCCGACCATGGTAAAAGCAATCAGCCGCCACAGCGCGCTGATCAGGTCAGATCTCATAGCGGTGTCCCTTGTCTGGCAGTGTCGGTCACGGCTCACCTGCGGGCCCGGGTGCGGCCCACGGTGGTGGCGGCGGATACAGCGGTGCACCGTCGGGTCCGTACAGCGGTGCGCCGTAGGGTGGCGCGCCGAAGTAGGGCACCGGCCCGATCGCGGGCGGGCCTTCGCCCCGGATGCTCGGAGCCTCGGGAACCGCACGGGTCACCGGGAGATAGTTCGCGTAGAACGGGTGGCCGATACCGGGGTTCGGCCGCAGCTCGACGCCCGTCCCCCAACCGGTATTCGTGATGAGTTGGCGCACCGGAAAGTTCTCGCGCACAATGGGCAGCGACCCGCATCCGGGTTTGCCTCCCGGGCCGCCCTTCGCGGCGACGATCGGCAGGTTTTCGGGATAGCGGTAGGCGTCATCGCCCCAGTTGAATCCCGCGTCCAACAGCGCGGTTCGGCCGTTGCCCCCCATGATGTCGTAGGCGCCGTTGTCGAGCCACCACTTGGCTCCCATCAGCAGGCAGGTATAGCTGGGGTTGTACGTGTGCAGAAGGTTGGTCGTCGGCCGCACCAGGTTGATCGCCTCGATCAGGTCGGCGCTGGTGGGCTCGAGCAGATCGATACCGGCACGAGCAAGTCCCGTGGTTTCCAACAGCAGCGCGTCGAGGTCATCGCGGCGTTCGCTGACGCTGGCACTGGTGGTACTGAATGCGTCCAGCACCGCGATGATGTCACTGGCTGCGGCGCCGTAGGCATCGCTGAAGCGTTGCGCCGCCTGCCAGTTCAGCCGCACCGTCGCCATCCGCGGATTCAGCGTTTGAAGTACCTCGTTGGCTGCGGTGGTTGCTTCGCCGATGCGCTCGCCCTGGCCGCGAACGCCGTCAGCCACTGCGGTCAGCACCGCGTTCAGTTTCGGCGGATCGATCTGGTGCAGAACCGCAACCAAATCCTCGAAGACGGTGTTGATCTCGGTGCCGACGTTCGAGGATTGCACCACGGCGCCAGCGGCGAGAGGCTTGTCGCTCGGCGAGTCGGGATAGATCAAGTCGACGTACTTTGCGCCGAACAACGTCGTCGCCCGTATCTGAGCGGTCACGTTGGCCGGGATGTGGCGGAGTTGGTCCGGCGAGATTTCGAGTCGAAGCTTCGTCTGCGAGCTCGGCCCCCCGCTCTCGGCGACCCGGCCCACCTCGACGCCGCGCAACCGCACCTTGGCGCCGGGCTCCATACCCAACCCGGCTCGTTCGGCTGTCACCGTCACTGGCACGGAGGTCCGAAACGCGCCCACGAACAGCGCCGAGCAGATCACCATGAACGCCACGCTGACGACGACCAGGAAGAAAACCCACCACGCCGGGCGAAGATGTTGCGGCCGTCCGCTATTGGGATGCATTCGCTACCCCGTGAAGTGGAAGTCACCGGACTGGCCGTAAATGGCCAGTGAGACGAACATAGTGACGACGGCAGCGCACACCAGCGACGCACGTACCGCCTGACCTACGGCCTCGCCCACGCCGGCGGGTCCACCGGCAGCGTTGAAGCCGTAGTACGTGTGCACCAGCATGATGATCACGCCGACCGCCACCGTCTGGACAAACGACCAGACCAGGTCGGTCTCGTTGAGAAACGTGTTGAAGTAATGGTCATAGACACCCGGGGACTGTCCATAGACGAACGTGGTGCCGAATCGGGCTGCCATGAACGACATCAGGACCGCGACACAGTACAGCGGTATCACCACGATCACTCCGGCGATGACGCGGCTGGAGGCGAGATAGGCGATGGACCGGATGCCCATGACTTCGAGCGCATCGACCTCCTCGCTGATTCGCATGGCGCCCAGCTGCGCGGTAGCACCCGCGCCGATGGTTGCCGCCAGTCCGATCGCGGATGTCAGCGGCGCGATCAATCGGACGTTGAAGTACGCCGAAGTGAAGCCGGTCAGGGCTTCGACGCCGATTTCGGCAAACTGGTTGTAGCCCTGTACCGCGATCAGTGCGCCGGTGGTCAGGGTCAGAAAGCCGACGATCGCCACTGTCCCGCCGATCACCGCTAACGCCCCGGTGCCCAGACCCATGATCGCGATCAATCTCAGAATCTCGGTCTTGTAATGCCGCAACGCATCTCCGGTGAAACGGAGAGTGGCAGCGTAGAACTGCGTCTGCAGACCTACCCGATCCAACGCCGTTAGCCAGTCGCGCCGGATGCGGTTGAGCCGGCCGAAATGTCGGCTTGGCAGGCTCGTCAACTGATCGCTCCCACCAGGCGGACGGTGAGAGCCGTCGTGATGACGTTGATCGCGAACAACGCGACGAAGGAGTACACCACCGTTTCGTTGACCGCGTTGCCGACCGCTGCTGGACCACCTTTGACGGATATGCCCTTGTAACAGGCGATCAATCCGGCGGCCAACCCAAAGAGAGCGGCCTTGATGATGGCGACCACCACGTCGGCGAGCCCGGTGATCAGGGTGAGCCCGGCGGCGAACGCGCCGGGGGTGACGTTCTGGACGAAGACCGCGAAGAAGAAGCTGCCGAGCAGACCGACAACGCTGACGATGGAGGACAGCACCACCGCCGCGAACGTCGCAGCCAGTACCCGCGGCACCACCATGGCGTGAATGGGATCGATGCCCATCACCCGCAGCGCATCGATCTCCTCCCGAATCGTTCGGGCCCCCAAGTCCGCGCACATCGCGGTGGCGCCGGCGCCGGCCACCACCAAGACGGTCACGATGGGACCGACCTGGGTGACCGTGCCTTTTGCGGCGCCGGTGCCCGACAAGTCTGACGCGCCGAATTCAGCGAAGAGGATGTTGAAGGTGAACACCAGCATGACGCTGAAGGGGATGGACAGCAGCACGGTAGGCACAAGCGACACCCGCGCCACGAACCATGCCTGAATGACGAACTCCCGCCACGGAAATGGCCAGCGCAGCAACGCCACCGAGGTGTCGAGCGCCATGCCGAAGAACTCACCGAGGCCACGGACCGGTTTGGCGGCGGTTGCCAGCGTCGTCATCGGTGCGCCCTGCCGACGGTTCGTGACGGGACAACTACGACCGGTGGGGAGGCGATGGCGTCGCTGGCCATCCGATGAGTGCGCACTGCCATCGAACGCACCTCCCTTCTGTGTTGGACAACATACAATCGGTTCTATGACATGTAAAGAGTCGATTGGCAGACTGTGAAAAACTCGGCGGGCGCTGATGGTGCGGCAGCAGTTCTGTAGACCGTCTCGCTCGCCTCGATGTCGGCCCGGTTGACCATTCGAGCTTCCGGCCGGCGCGATCGGGATTTCCGCCCAGTGCTATTGGTCGTCGACTGTGACGGCAATTTCTTTGCCGCTCAATTGCTTCAGCTTCTCGGTATGCAACTGAAGGTCCTCTCTCGGTAGGTGAGAGAAGCGTGTCAACAAGGTCGCGCCCAGGCAATATGACGTGCTCGCACCTTTATGTGTTGTGGCACAACATATCGCCGGAAATGCTGGACGTACCGCACCGTCGTCAAGGGCGGGACCCGCCACCGGCGTGTTTCATCAACCCACCGTCGCACTGTGTTGGATAACATACAGTCGGCCGGGTGACACGTAACGGGTCATCTGCCAGACTACGCATGCACTCAGAGGGCGGTGATGGGGCGGATGGCGGCGACCAGACGGGCACAGACAAGCAGTGAAAGCAGGCGGCTGTTGGTCGCTGCTGCGGCAGAGCTGTTCGCCGAGCAAGGTTTTCGGAAGACGACCGTCGCCGATGTCGCTGACCGCGCCGGCATCAGCCGAGGCTCAATCCCGTGGCACTTCGGCAATAAGGACGGCCTGCTCGAGGCGGTGATCGAACAGATTTCGAGCAGCTGGCTCGAGCAAGCCGAGGCTCCGGCGGGCGGCACAGCAGCCAGCTTGGATCGGATCAAGACACTCATTCAGGAGCCCAGCACCAGGCTGCTCATCACGTTGGTCGCCGAAGCCGTGGAGCCGGGATCGCCGGTGCACGGCTTCTATGCCGATTTGCACCGTTCGTTGCGCAAGTGGGTGGAGAATTGGACTCTCGATGCTTCGTTGCCACCCGGTGTCAGCCGGGAGGAATATGTCGCGGTCCTTACTGGCGCCATTATCGGCGTCCATCTGGAGTGGCGGGTGGCGCCCGACGATATCGACCTCGACCGAGCCTTCGAAACCTTGAAGGCGATCTTCATTCGGAAATGATCGGCCTCGCCGCCCATCCTCGACGCCGGTACCTGAGCCCGGGGATGGCCGAAACAGGTCTGGTGTGCCGAGTGGCGGTGGCCTGCTAGGCCAGGGTGGCGGACCGTACGCCGACACCATCGTGTAAAAACTCCGCATGACCACTGCTAGGGGCATCGTCATCGTCGGTGGCGGGTTGGCGGCTGCCCGCACGGCTGAACAGCTGCGTCGTTCGGAGTACACCGGACCGGTGACGATCGTCAGCGACGAGGACCACCTGCCCTACGACCGGCCGCCGCTGTCCAAGGAAGTGCTGCGCGCCGAGACTGACGACGTCACGCTCAAGCCTGCCGAGTTCTACGAGGACAACGACATCACCGTGCTCCTCGCCAACGGCGCGCGCTCGGTGGACACCGCCGCCAAGACGTTGACGCTGGCCGATGGCAGCCAGCTGGGCTACGACGAGCTGATCATCGCGACAGGCCTGGTACCCAAACGCATTCCGTCGTTTCCCGACCTCGCCGGAATCCACGTGCTGCGCAACTTCGACGAAAGCCTCGCGCTGCGCAAGGAGGCGGAGTCGGCGCAGCGCGCGGTCGTCGTCGGTGCCGGCTTCATCGGCTGCGAGGTCGCGGCCAGCCTGCGCAGGCTCGGCGTCGCGGTGTCGCTGGTCGAGCCGCAGCCGGCACCGCTGGCGTCGGTGCTCGGAGAACAGATCGGCGAGCTGGTGGCCCGGCTGCACCGCGGCGAGGGCGTCGACGTGTTTTGCGGCGTCGGTGTCTCCGAGGTGAGCGGAAGCGACCGGGTCGAGAAGGTGATCCTGAGCGACGGCACCGAGCTCGATGCCGACGTCGTCGTCGTCGGGATCGGCTCCCAGCCCGCCACCGGCTGGCTGGAAGGCTCCGGCATCGACCTGGACAACGGCGTCGTCTGCGACGCATCCGGCCGGACCAGTGCACCCAACGTGTGGGCGATCGGCGACGTCGCATCCTGGCGCAACACTGTGGGTAAGCAAGTGCGCGTTGAACATTGGAGCAACGTCGCCGACCAGGCCCGCGTTCTGGTGCCTTCGCTGATCGGCCAGGAAGTGTCGGCGGTGACCGCCGTGCCGTACTTCTGGAGCGACCAGTACGACATCAAGATCCAGTGCCTCGGCGAGCCTGAGGCCACCGACACCGTGCACATCGTCGAGGACGACGGACGCAAGTTCCTGGCGTTCTACGAGCGCGACGGCGTGGTCGCCGGCGTGGTCGGCGGCGGCCTGCCGGGCAAGGTGATGAAGACCCGCAGCAAGATCGCTGCGGGTGCCCCCATCGCCGACGTCCTGTAGTGGGCGATTTCGGCGCGCTCATGCACCCTAGCGGGGCAAAAGCGCGCCGAAATCTCAAAATTCGCCGAGGTAGAAGCGGGTGCCCTGGTCGTCGGCGCACAGCGCCGACTTGCCATAGCTCTGCTGGGACGGCGCGTCGAGCACCGTGCCGCCAGCCTCGACCACCCGGGTGACCGCCGCGTCGACGTCCTCGACGGTCCACATCGGAACCGTCACCGACTCGGTCGCGCCGCCGGCCAGCCCCGCCATCGGATGGGTGTGCTGGATGCCCCAGCCGTCCTCGACCCGGCCCGGCTCAAATGACCAGAACAGCATCCGGCTGTAGAACGCCTTGAACGCCGTCGAGTCGGGCACCTGATAGGTGATGTACGAAAGCTCCCCTGGCCCAGCGCCGTTGAGCTTCGGTCGGCGGGTTCCCGGCGCAGGTTCAAACACCGCGAACGGGGCTCCTGCCGGGTCGGTCGCGTTGAGCACCGCACCGAAGTCGAATTCCTGCACATCGCCGACACTGCCGCCGCCGTCGAGGATGGACTGCCGTGCCCCCGCCAGGTCGGTGACCGCATAGCAGCACACCATCGTCGGCGTGCCGGGTGCCGCGACGATGCCGATGCGTTGCTCGGTGTTGGTGACCTGGCGGGTGGCCGGGTCGTAGGTCCAGCCCAGCACGTGGCCGTAGAACGCCGCCGCGCGGTCGGCGTCGGGCGCCCACACCGCGACGTAGCCGACGTCGCCGTGCTGGATCGGCGTCGCGGCGCCGGTCAGCGGTCCGCTGAGCGTCCAGCGGTGCCCGAACGGATCGATGATCGCCGCGCTGCGCGAACCGTGGGCTTCCCTGACCTCCCCCGCAACGGTCGCCCCATGCTCGCGGGCCCGCTCGACGGCGGCGTCGGCGTCCGGCACCGCCAGCATCAGCATCACGGAAGCCGCCTGCGGGGCAGGAGATTTCATGCCGATCTCGGGATATTCGTCGGCGAGGTAGAACATTCCGCCTGCGAGCGCGAGCTCGGCGTGGCCGATGCGGCCGTCGTCCATCACGATCGGCTCGCCGACCAGCGTCGCGCCCAGCGCGTCGACGTACCAGGCGATGGCCTCGCGTGCGTTGGACACGGCGAGGTAGGGCAGCGCCGCCGAGCGGGGCACGCTGGACGCGGCGGTTTCGGTCCCGGCAAGTTCGGCGATCGCGGTATCGGTGCCGCTCATGACAACTCCTTGGGTTCGATTAGGAAGGGACACAGCTGATTCGAGGCGCGCGCGCAGCCGAGCCGCGAACGCCGGATCTGGGTGGACGGGAAGTTCGTCGCCGTGCAGCACGGTCAACGGGTCGTTGCTGTTGTTCACGACTTCCCTCCTTCCGGCTCCGGATAGTTCGATCTGAAGGCGCGGCGGGCCCGCACCAACAGCGCCTCGGTGGCGTGCACGGTTCGGCCGATCAACTCGGCACACTCGGGCACTGAACAGTCGTCCAGGTAGCGCAGCGCCAGCACGGTGCGATGCTGTTCGGGCAGCTTTGCGAGCACGCTCTCGGCAACGATGCGATCCAGTTCGACGTCCCAGTCGTCGGGCGCGTCGAGCGGTTCGGGCAGCTCGGCGACGGGGACGGAGAACCGGTCGTGGCGGCGGCGGTAGTGGTCAGCCAGCTTGTGGCGGGCCACCCCGAGCAGCCACCGCCGACTGATCGGCGGGGGATTCGCCTTTCTGGCGGCATCCATCGCCGCCAGAAAGGTCTCCGACGTCAGGTCTTCGGCGGTGCCACGGTCCCCGCAGCGCCTTACGAAGTAGCCGTAGACAACCGGCAGTGCTTCGTCGTACAGCGCCAACAAGGCCCGTGGAGCGTCGTCGCCATCCGATTCGGCGCTCACACCCATATCGTCGCCATCCGGGCCCAAACTCCGACGCCTTCCGGCGAAATTATTTTCAGCCCCGGTATTCCGGCTCCCACCGCACCTGCGCGATCCGGGCCGCCAGTTCGGCCGGGCTACGGTGCGGGGCCACACCGTCGGTGACGGCCTGGACGGCGACGGCGTGTGCGATACCCACAGCGATCTCGGGTAGTTGCGACCACGCCGGCAACAGCGGTCGAGCCGGATCGGTGAGGGCGGGGGAGGCGTCACCGAGGGCAGCTGCCGCGGCCCGCATCATCTCGTCAGTGACGCGGCGGGCCTGCGCGGCGGTGACGGCCAAGCCGACGGCGGGGAAGATGTAGGCGTTGTTGCACTGGGTGACCGGGTGTTCGACGCCGCCGCGGCGCAACGGAGCGAACGGGGAGCCGGTGGCGATCAGCGCGCGGCCCTCGGTCCACTCGTCGAGTTCAGCCGGGTGGGCCTCGGCACGGCTGGTGGGGTTAGACAGCGGAAAGATGATCGGCCGCGGTGTCTTGGCCGCAACCTCACGCACGATTTGTTCAGTGAAAGCCCCTGCGGCAGTGGATAGCCCGATCAGCACGCCGACATCCACATGGTGCGCGACGTCGGCGAGCTGAGGTGGTTCGGTCAGTCCCCAGTCGGCGACGCGCCCTGCCGGCTGGGCGAACTTGTGTTGGTCCGGCGACAGATCGGTGCGGTCGTCGGTGAGCAGGCCCTTGATGTCGACGACCCAGATCTGCGCGGCGGCCTGCTGCGGCGACAGCCCTTCGGCGACCATCTGACGATGCACCATCTCCAGCACCCCGATACCGGCCGAACCGGCGCCCAGCATCACCACCTGCTGCTGTGACAGCGGCAGGCCCGCGACCTTGGCGGCGCCGTGCAGCGCACCGAGGGTGACCGCCGCGGTGCCCTGGATGTCGTCGTTGAATGTGAGCAGCCGGTCGCGGTAGCGCCGCAAGATCGGCAACGCGTGCGCGTTGGCGAAATCCTCCCACTGCAGCAGCACATCGGGCAGTTCTTCGGTTACCGTGCTGACGAATTCGTCGATGAACGCGAAATACTCGTCACCGTCGATGCGGCGGTGACGCCAGCCCAGGTACTGCGGATCCTCGAGGAGCTCCACGTTGTCGGTGCCGACGTCGAGCACGATCGGCAGGGTTCGGGCGGGATCGATGCCGCCGATGAGGGTGTAGAGCGAGAGCTTGCCGATCGGAATGCCCATCCCGCCGATGCCCTGGTCGCCCAGGCCGAGGATGCGCTGGCCGTCGGTGACGACGATGACGTCGACGTCATGGAATGACCGGTTGCGCAACACCTCACGCAGCCACTTCCGGTCGGGATAGGACACGAACAACCCGCGCGGGCGTTGGTAGATCTCGCTGAACCGCTGGCACGCCTCTCCGACGGTGGGCGTGTAGACGATCGGCATTGTGTCGCCGATGTGGTCGCGCAGCACTCGGTAGAACAGGGTCTCGTTGCGGTCCTGCAGCGCGCGCAGGTAGATGTGCTTGTCCAAATCCGCACGGCGCCTGCAGAACTCCTGCCAGCAGTGCTCGGCCTGCTGGGCCAGTGTCTTGGTGGCGGTTGGCAGCAGGCCCAGGAGCCCGAACTCGCGACGTTCATCATGGGTGAACGCGGTGCCCTTGGTCCACAACGCGTCGAACAGCAGAGCGTGTCCAGCTTTCTTCTCGGGCATCGAGAAATCCCCTCCGGCGACTGGCCCCCAAGTTAGCGCCGACGTCGTCGATACGCGAAGCGTTTCAGCGTTCCAGTTCCGAGAGGCCGTCGCTGACCGTGTCGAAGGCCGCCCCGAGTGCCTGCGCCAGCGAAACCGTCTCGTCGGCCAACCAGTGTTCGTAGGCCGACAGGGCCACCCCGAGCATCGTCCATGCCACCGTCTGCGGTGTCAGGTCGGTTGGTCTTCCCCCTAGCCGGCGTGCCACGAACGCCGCGACGACCTTGCGCCAACCGGCATACATTGTCATCGAATAGGCTTGCAGTTCAGCGGTTTCCAGGATCACGCGCATCCGCTGGCGGTGACGGACCGTCTCCGCTTCGTCAAAGGTGTTGAACGCCAGCAGGGCGCCGCGCAGCGCCTCGCCGATCGGCACGCCCGGGTCGAGGTCGGCGAGCAAATCGCGCAGATGGTCGAGGTGGCCGTCGAAGTCACCCCACGGCAGGGCGTTCTTGGAGGGGTAGTAGCGAAACAACGTGCGGCGGGCGATCCCCGCGGCCTCGGCGACGTCCTCGACGCTGACCGCGTCGAAACCCCGCGCGGTGAACAGGTCGATGGCCACGTTGCTGAGGTGGTCGGTGGTCGTGGAGCGTCGACGACCCACGCGCGGCGGGGAATCCGGTCGCATCAGCCCACCCCCACTTTTAATTCGGCACTCGATGCCATATTATGGCGATCTCGCTCACAATTGTCGAGAGTCTGTGATCCGAAAGGTGGACCGCCATGGAGCCGAATCAGCAGGTCGAGAACACCGAGCTGGTGACCGAGACGCTGGTCGAAGAGGTGTCGATCGACGGGATGTGCGGGGTCTACTGACCGTGGCTTCGTCGATGGCGGTGTCCGGCGGCGACGCGGTGTCGCCGACGGGCACGGCGTTCGACCCCGGACGCGGCTGGCGGCTGCACCACCAGGTGGCGGTGCGGCCGGAGCCGTTCGGTGCGCTGCTGTACCACTTCGGGACGCGCAAGCTGTCATTTCTCAAGAACCGGACGATCGTCGACGTGGTCAACACCCTCGCGGATCATCCCGATGTTCGGTCCGCCTGCCGTGCCGCCGGCGTCGACGACGCGCAACAGGCTCCCTACCTGCATGCACTGCGTGTGCTTGCCCAATCGAAAATGCTGGTACCGCAATGACTTCTGTAGATATGCCGCCCGCGCCGGCGCCGGTTCCACGTCTGATCGAGCAGTTCGAGCACGGACTGGACGCCCCGATCTGCCTGACCTGGGAACTCACCTACGCATGCAACCTGGCCTGCGTGCACTGCCTGTCCTCATCGGGCAAACGTGATCCGCGTGAGCTGAGCACCCAGCAGTGCAAGGACATCATCGACGAGCTCGAGCGCATGCAAGTGTTCTACGTCAACATCGGTGGCGGCGAACCGACTGTGCGTCCTGACTTCTGGGAGCTCGTCGACTACGCCACCGACCATCACGTCGGCGTGAAGTTCTCCACCAACGGGGTGCGCATCACCCCGGAGGTGGCCGCGCGGCTGGCCGCCAGCGACTACGTCGACGTGCAGATCTCCCTGGACGGCGCGACCGCCGAGGTCAACGACGCCGTCCGCGGCGCCGGATCGTTCGCGATGGCGACCACAGCGCTGCAGAACCTCGCCGACGCGGGCTTCAAGGACGCCAAGATCTCCGTCGTCGTCACCCGCCACAACGTCGACCAGCTCGACGAATTCGCCGCGCTGGCAGCGCAGTACGGTGCGACGCTGCGCATCACCCGGCTGCGGCCCTCCGGCCGCGGCGCCGACGTATGGGACGACCTGCATCCGACCGCCGAACAGCAGGTCCAGCTCTACAACTGGCTGGTGGCCAAGGGCGACCGCGTGCTGACCGGTGACTCCTTCTTCCACCTGTCCGGCCTAGGTGAACCGGGCGCGCTGGCGGGCCTGAACCTGTGCGGGGCCGGGCGGGTGGTGTGCCTCATCGATCCGATCGGCGACGTCTACGCCTGCCCGTTCGCCATCCACGACCGGTTCCTTGCCGGAAACGTGTTGCGCGATAGTGGTTTCGGCACCGGATTCCAGAATGTGTGGAAGAACGCGCCGCTGTTTCAGGAGCTGCGCGAACCGCAGTCCGCAGGTGCGTGCGCAAGCTGCAACCACTACGACAGCTGCCGCGGCGGTTGCATGGCCGCGAAGTTCTTCACGGGCCTGCCGATGGACGGTCCTGACCCCGAATGCGTCGAGGGCTACGGCGCCCCCGCGCTGGCCCGCGAGCGCGACAAGCCGCGGCCCAGCCAAGACCACTCCCGCAGTCAGCCGGTCATGCTCAAGCTGTTGACCAAACCTCCGGCCCGGCTGTGCAACGAAAGCCCGGTGTAGGAATGGCGCGAGATACCTGGTTCGAAACCGTCGCGATCGCCCAGCAGCGGGCCAGGAAGCGGCTGCCCAAGTCGGTGTACGCGGCGCTGATCGCGGCCAGCGAGAAGGGTGTGACGGTCGCCGACAACGTCGACGCCTTCGCCGAGTTGGGCTTCGCGCCCCACGTGGTCGGCGGGGTTGAGAAGCGTGACTTGGCGACAACAGTGATGGGACAAGATATTTCGATGCCCGTCGTGATCTCGCCGACGGGCGTGCAGGCGGTGCATCCGGACGGGGAGGTCGCCGTCGCGCGCGCGGCCGCAGCGCGCGGCACTGCGATGGGGCTGTCGTCGTTCGCCAGCAAGCCGATCGAAGAAGTGATCGCCGCCAACCCGAAGACGTTCTTCCAGGTGTACTGGCTGGGTGGTCGCGACGCCATCGCCGCCCGCGTCCAGCGGGCCCGGGAGGCCGGCGCGGCCGGCCTGATCGTCACCACCGACTGGAGCTTCTCCCACGGTCGGGACTGGGGCAGCCCCAAGATCCCCGAGCAGATGGACCTGCGCACCACGGTCCGGATGCTGCCCGAAGGGCTGACCCGCCCGCGCTGGTTCCTGCAATGGGCCAAAACCCTGCGTCCGCCCAACCTGCAGGTGCCCAACCAGGCGGCCCGCGGTGAACCCGGCCCGCCGTTTTTCGCGGCGTATGGCGAGTGGATGTCCACCCCGCCGCCGACCTGGGCCGACATCGCCTGGCTGCGGGAACTGTGGGGCGGACCGTTCATGCTCAAGGGCGTGATGCGGGTCGACGACGCCAAACGTGCTGTGGACGCAGGTGTTTCAGCGATCTCGGTATCCAACCACGGCGGGAACAACCTCGACGGAACGCCCGCGTCGATCCGGGCCCTGCCCGCGATCGCAGAGGCCGTCGGCGACCAGGTCGAGGTGTTGCTGGACGGCGGCATCCGGCGGGGCAGCGACGTCGTCAAGGCGGTGGCACTCGGTGCGCGCGCGGTCATGATCGGCCGGGCTTATCTGTGGGGGCTGGCGGCCAACGGACAGGCCGGCGTCGAGAACGTCCTCGACGTCCTGCGCGGTGGCATCGACTCGGCCCTGCTGGGCCTGGGGCTGGCCGCCGTGCAGGATCTTGCGCCCGAGCACGTGCTCGTCCCGCCGGGGTTTGTGCAGGCGCTGGGGGTACCCGCCGATCCGGCGAGCTGAGGCCGTCGCTGCTGGTACAGGCGTGGCGCAGGGGACGGACGTGGTGACTCGGCTGTCGTCGGCGACGACTTCGGAAAATCAATTGCTACGCATGCACCAACAATCGGCGCACGACAGGTGAATTCGGCCTACCATCGGCGGGTGGCTTCCCTTCGCGCGCTCGGTAACGTGACGTCGAGGCAGCTACAGAACGCGTCATCAGCGTTGATCGTTCCGGTCGGATCGACCGAACAGCATGGACCCCACCTGCCACTGGACACCGACACCCGCATCGCGACCGCGGTGGCCTACGCCGTCGGGCAGCGGATGACCGACCGAGATGAATCGAACTGGATGGTCGGGCCGGCGATCGGGTACGGCGCCAGCGGCGAGCATGAGGGGTTCAGCGGCACCATCTCGATCGGCACCTCGGCTCTGCACCTTTTGCTGCTGGAGTTCGGCCGGTCAGCCTCGCGGTGGGCCTCGCGTGTCATCTTCGTCAACGGCCACGGCGGGAACGTCGACGCCTTGGTCAGCGCGACGACTCTGCTTCGCCGCGAAGGCCGGGATGCCGCATGGTGCTCGTGCAGCGTGGCGAGCGCCGACGCGCACGCCGGCCATACCGAAACCTCTGTACTGCTACATATTTCGCCGAAGGACGTGAGGCTCGACGAACGCGTGCCCGGTAACCGAGCGCCGCTGGCGGAGCTCATGCCCCAGATGCGTCGCGGCGGCGTCGCCGCGGTCAGCGAGGTGGGTGTGCTCGGCGACCCCACCACTGCGTCCGCGCAGGAGGGCGCGTACTTGTTCGCGAGCATGGTCGACGGCTGCTTGCAGCGGATCGCCCGCTGGGCGCCGGGGCGCGACGGGATGTTGACATGACGGGCCCGCGGCTGCCGGATGGGTTCGCGATCCAGGTGGATCGCCGCGTCAAGGTGCTCGGCGAGGGCTCCGCGCTGCTCGGTGGATCCCCCACCCGGTTGCTGCGCCTGGCGCCGGCCGCACGGACCATGCTCAACGCGGGCCGCCTCGAAGTGCACGACGCCGTCAGCGCACAGCTCGCACGCACACTGCTCGACGCGACCGTCGCACATCCGCGACCGGCCACCGGACCCTCGCACCGTGATGTGACGGTCGTTATCCCGGTGCGCGACAACACAACTGGACTGCATCGTCTGGTCGCCTCGCTGCGCGGGCTGCGCGTCATCGTGGTGGACGACGGGTCGATCGCCCCGGTCCAACCGGCCGATTTCACCGACATGCACTGCGACGTCACCGTGCTGCGCCACGACCGCAGCAGGGGACCGGCGGCAGCGCGCAACGCCGGCATGGCGGCGTGCGGCACCGACTATGTGGCCTTCCTGGACTCCGACGTGGTGCCCCGGCGCGGATGGCTGGAGGCCCTGTTGGGCCATTTCTGCGACCCCGCGGTCGCGCTGGTCGCCCCCCGCATCGTCGGGCTGCGCGAGCCAGTCAACACCGTCGCCCGCTACGAAGCCGTGCGCTCCTCGCTCGACCTCGGCGTGCGTGAGGCGCCCGTCGTACCCTACGGCACCGTGTCCTACGTGCCCAGCGCCGCGATCATCTGCCGCCGTTCGGTGCTCAAGGAGATCGGTGGATTCGACGAGACGCTGAGGTCCGGCGAAGACGTCGACCTGTGCTGGAGGTTGATCGAGGCAGGAGCCCGGCTGCGCTATGAGCCGGTCGCGCTCGTCGCCCACGATCACCGCACACAGGTTCGAGAATGGCTCTCGCGCAAGTCTTTTTACGGCTCGGCGGCCGCGCCGCTTGCGGTACGCCACCCCGGCAAGACCGCGCCGCTGGTGATCTCGGGGTGGACGCTTGTGGTGTGGATGCTGCTGGTGATGGGCTCCGGCTTCGGATATCTGGCGTCGATGGTGGTCGCCACCATCACCGGTCGTCGCATCGCCAGGTCCCTGTCCACGGTGGAGACCGAGCCCAAGGAAGTCGCGGTGGTGGCCGCGCACGGCCTGTGGTCGGCGGCGCTGCAACTCGCTTCGGCGATCTGCCGGCACTACTGGCCGGTCGCGCTGATCGCCGCACTGCTGTCGCGACGGTGCCGGCAGGTGGTGCTGGTGGCTGCGGTGGTCGACGGGGTGGTGGACTGGATCGGCCGCAACAGCAAGGCCGAGGAGGACGCCAAACCCATCGGCCTGCTCACCTACATCCTGCTCAAACGACTCGACGACATCGCCTACGGAGCCGGTCTGTGGACCGGCGTGGTACGGGAACGCCATTTCGGTGCGCTCAAGCCCCAGATCAGGACCTGAAGTTCCGCCTTGCACAGCGACGTACTCATTGTCGGTGCGGGAAGTGCCGGATCTGTGTTGGCCGAACGCCTTTCAGTAGACCCGGACTGCCGGGTCACCGTCGTGGAGGCTGGGCCGGGCCCATCCGACCCGCAGGTGCTCATCCAGATTCAAGACGGGCTGCGGCTGCCGATCGGCGCGGCCAGTTCGGTGGTGCGCAGGTATCCCACGACGCTGACGTCGTCGCCGCAACGCCACGCACAAATCATGCGCGGCGCCGTCGTCGGCGGATCCGGAGCGGTCAACGGCGGCTATTTCTGTCGCGGGCTGCCGAGCGACTTCGACGGTTGGGGGTTACCGGGCTGGACGTGGGAGGAGGTGCTCACGCATTTCCTGGCGATCGAGACCGACCTGGACTTCGACACCCCGATCCACGGGTCGGCCGGCCCGATTTCGGTGCGTCGGGTTGCCGAATTCGAGGGCTGCACCGCCGCTTTCGTTGATGCGGCGATAGGCGCCGGATATCCCTGGATACCCGACCTCAACGGGTCCACGGCCGACACCTCGCTTCCGGCTGGGGTCGGCGCTGTCCCGCTGAACGTCGAGAAGGGAACCCGGGTGGGCCCCGGCGGCGCGTTTCTGCAGCCGGCGATGAGCCGGGCGAACCTCACCGTGCTGACCAACCATCGGGCCGCGCGGGTTCGCATCGACCGGAGCCGGGCAACAGGGCTGGACTGTATCGGTCCGAACGGCGCTGTCGAGCTGGCGGCGGATCGAATCGTGTTGTGCGCCGGTGCAATCGGCTCAGCGCATCTGTTGATGCTGTCGGGTGTCGGGCCGGAGAACGTCCTGCGCACAGCGGGGATCCAGGTGCATGCGGCGCTTCCGGTCGGCGCCTCCACCGCCGATCATCCGGAGTGGGTGCTGCCGGTGAACTGGTCGCCCAGCCGCGCGGCGCTACCTTTGGAGGCGGTGCTGACCACCGCTGATGGACTCGAGATCAGACCCTACACAGCGGGTTTCGGCGCAATGGTGAGCGGGCGCCGCAACGATCCCGCCGACCGGCCGCATCTCGGTGTGACGTTGATGCAACCGCGTTCGCGGGGGCGCGTCACCGTCACATCAGCGGACCCGACCGTGCCGCCGACCATCGAGCACCGCTACGACAGCGAGCCCGACGACGTGGCCCAGCTGCAGGCGGGCGCCGAGCTGGCCCGCGAACTGGTCGACGCCACCACCGATGTCGGCGCGGTGTCGTGGTCCACCTCGCAGCATCTCTGCGGCACCGCGCCGATGGGGTCCGACGACGACCCCGCGGCCGTCGTCGACCCGCGATGCCGGGTCCGCGGCATGGACGGCCTCTGGGTGGTCGACGGATCGGTGCTACCGACGATCACCAGCCGCGGCCCGCACGCCACCATCGTGATGCTGGGGCATCGCGCCGCGGAGTTCGTCACGGGCTGATTTCTTCCGGCGAGCAGACGCAAAGTCGTACTAAACACGCGGATTCGGCAACACTTTGCGTCTGCTCGCCACAAAGGGCGAGTCGCTCAGCGCAGCGAGTAGCGGATCGGCAGGTGCTTGAGCCCGCCGACGAACACCGTCGACGTCAGTTCCGGCTCGCCGGCCAACTCGATCGACTCCAGGCGGGGGAGCAGTTCGGTGAAGAAGCTGTTGATCTCCATCCGGGCCAGCGCCGCACCGAGGCAGAAGTGCACGCCGTAACCGAATGCGACGTGCTTGTTGGAGTCGCGACCGACGTCGAACTTGAACGGCTCGTCGAACACATCCTCGTCGCGGTTACCGGAAACATAAGCGAGGTAGACGGATTCGCCCTGTTTGATCGGTACGCCACGCACCTCGGCATCGGCGGCGGCGGTGCGCATGAACTCCTTGACCGGGGTGGTCCAGCGGATCATCTCTTCGACGGCGGTGGGCATCAGGTCTGGGTTCTCCTTCAGCCGAGCGAGCTGATCGGGAGTCTCGATCAGCGCCTGTAGCCCACCGGAGATCGCGTGGCTGGTGGTGTCATGCCCGGCGGTGGCCACGATCACGTAGTAGGACAGACAGTCGACGTCGGAGAGCAGTTCCCCGTCGACGCGACCGTTGGCGATCGCGGATGCCAGATCATCGGTGGGATTCGCCCGGCGGGACTCCGTCAGCTTCCGGAAATAGTCGAAGAAGTCCACCAACACCTCCATCTGCTCTTCGGGTGTGGTGCCGCGCTTGTACTCGTCCTCGTCGCCGCCGAAGAGCTCCTGGGTGAGCCGGAGCATGCGCGGGAAGTCCTCCTCGGGCAGGCCGAGCAGCGACATGATTACGTACAGCGGGTAGTTGACCGACACCTCGGTGACGAAGTCGCATTCCGGCCCCACTTCGGCCATCTTGTCGACATAGTGCTTGGCCAGCTCGTCGACCCGCGTCTTCAGCGCGCGCATCGCCTTGGGGCGGAACCAATCTGCGCCGATCGCTCGCACCTTGCGATGGTGCGGATCGTCCATGTGGATCAACGTGCGCAGACCCATGCCGGCCTCGAGTTGCGCCTTGGCGAGGTCGTCGGCCTCCGCGGTCGCCAGCAGCGGCCGGGGCTCAGACAGCCAGAGGTCGTTCGCGCGCTCGATGTCCATGATGTCGGCGTGCTTGGTGATCGCCCAGAACGGCCGGTACGGCGGGTTGTCGACGTAGGCCACCGGGTCGTTGGCCCGCAGGTGGGTAAGCGCCGCGTGTAGCCGTTTGTCGTCGGCGTAGGCCTTCGGATCCGCCAGGACCTTGGCGGCCTCATCCATCGTCGGCGTGCTCATACAGGCTCCTCCATCGCGCTCGACCTAACTTGACGGGTGTCAAGTTACCAGTATATGTGACGAAGCACACGCTGGCATCCAGACGGTGTCAGTAGTCTCGGCGCCGTGCTCTCGGCAACGCTTCGCCCGGTCCCGGCCAAGGTCATAGCGGTGGCCGTGGCATTGGTTGTGCTCTGCTCGTGCGCACAGGGCGGCACCGCCGTCGTCGACGTGCCGGCCGCGCCCGGGGTGGTGCAGACAGACATGGGCGCGGTGCGCGGCACCGTCTCTGCCGATCACCGTTACTTCGCCGGAATCCCTTATGCCGCAGCGCCGGTCGGCCCGCTGCGCTGGCGCCCGCCGCAGCCAGTGCGCAGTTGGGAGGGCCTGCACGACGCCGCGCGGCCCGGCCCACGGTGCGTCCAGGACGCCACCAACGACGTCGACGGCCGGCCCACCAGCGAGGACTGCCTGATCCTCAACGTGTGGACACCGCCGCCGTCCGGCGAGCTCCGGCCGGTGATGGTGTGGATCCACGGCGGGGGCTTCACCAACGGCAGCGGCGACATCTACAACGCGCGCGCGTTGGCCGGCCGCGGCCAAATCGTCGTCGTCACCCTCAATTACCGGCTGGGCGCGCTGGGATTCCTCGCGCATCCCGCGCTGGGTGCGGGCGCCGACGTCGGCAACTACGGGCTGGCCGACCAGCAGGCGGCGCTGCGGTGGGTGCGCGACAACATCGCCGCGTTCGGTGGCGACCCGCAGAAAGTCACGATCGCCGGGGAGTCCGCGGGCGGCATGGCGGTCTGCGACCACCTCGTCGCACCCGACTCGGCCGGGTTGTTTCGGGCGGCGATCATCCAGAGCGCGCCGTGCCAGGCCCAATACGAACTGCCGGCCGCCCAGGAGGTGAGCCTGCGGTACGCGGCCGAGGTCGGGTGCGCCGGCGCCGTCGTCGCCGCGCAGTGCCTACGTGCGTTACCGGCCGACAAGCTGGCGCGCGCCCTGTTCTATGACCGCATCGGCACCGAACAGTTGAGCGGTCCGGTGACCGGAACGGCGACGCTTCCGGTGGATCCGCTCACCGGGCTGGCCGAAGGGCGCGCGGCACGTGTGCCGGTGTTGATCGGCACGACGGCCGACGAGTTCAACTTGTTCACCGCGCTGCAGTATGTGCGCGGCCGCGCGATCGACGCCGCCCACTATCCCGAGTTGCTCACCGAAGCGTTCGGTGCGCACGCGGAGGCGGTGGCGCAGCGATATCCACCCGACCGCTTCGGAGGCAGTGTGCCGCTGGCGTATTCGGTGGCGACGACGGACGGCGTGTTCGCGTGCGTCGCCGACCGGATGGCCGATGCGCTGGCCGACGGGCGGGCCGTGTACTCCTACGAGTTCGACGATCCCCATGCGCCCGCGCCGGAGCCGTTGCGTGCGGCGCCGTTGCCGGTCGGGGCCGGGCACTCGTTGGAGCTGCGCTATCTGTTCGACGTCGGCGGTGCGCCGGCACTGACCCCAGCGCAGCAGCGGCTATCCGAGCAGATGATCGACTACTGGAGCGAGTTCGTGACGACCGGCTCACCGGGTTCGGGCTGGCCGGAGTTGGGCGACGACGCCGCGGGGGAGCGGATGTTGTTGCAGCCCGACGGCAGCCGGGTGGTCACGACGTTCGAGGAGCGCCACCAGTGCCCGTTCTGGGCGGGCTTGGGTTAGATGGTTTATGCGCCGAAAGGGACAAACGGGCGGAAAAGTGCGAGGCAGATCCCGCCCTTACATCTCTCGGCGGCCGGATCGGCGTCACCAGCACGTGGTCGCGACGGCCATGTGCGGCTATCTTACTCCGCAGTAAGGTAGCCGGGCGTGCGGCCGGGGCGCGGTAGCCTGGTCGGGGCGGCGCCGAGTTCGACATGATGGTGCGATCTACTCGCACTTTTCCGCTCGTTTGTCCCTGTGGGCGAATTTGGCCGAGGCTGCGATCTAAGGCATACTGTTCGGGTTGCCTTGAGCCGGGACGGAGCCCATTTCGGGACTGCCTGGCAGGGGGCATACGACCAGCGCCCCAAGCGGGCGTGTCCGGTCCCCATCTCGATCGCGACGGTTTCCGACGCGGACGGATACGCGTGAGGGCGACACACCCGAGCGCGGGGGTCGGTGAACCATAGACAGGAAAACAGCGGCGGCAATGCCCGCGCGACCGGGTTGGTCTTGGCGCGCGGGTTACAGACCAGGCCCAGCAGGGGCCCGTTAGTAGTGAGGTAGGAGAAGCGTGGCGGGACAGAAGATCCGCATCAGGCTCAAGGCCTACGACCATGAGGCGATCGACGCCTCGGCGCGCAAGATCGTCGAGACGGTCACCCGCACGGGCGCCAGCGTGGTCGGCCCGGTGCCGCTGCCAACTGAGAAGAACGTGTACTGCGTCATCCGCTCACCGCACAAGTACAAGGACTCGCGGGAGCACTTCGAGATGCGTACACACAAGCGACTGATCGACATCCTCGACCCGACGCCGAAGACGGTCGACGCGCTCATGCGTATCGACCTGCCGGCCAGCGTTGACGTCAACATCCAGTAGGAGATTCCAGAGAAATGGCTAGGAGAGGCATTCTGGGCACCAAGCTGGGCATGACGCAGGTGTTCGACGAGAACAACAGGGTCGTGCCGGTGACGGTCGTCAAGGCCGGTCCCAACGTCGTCACGCGCATCCGCACCGCCGAGCGCGACGGCTACAGCGCCGTGCAGCTGGCCTACGGCGAGATCAACCCGCGCAAGGTGAACAAGCCGCTGAAGGGTCAGTACGACGCCGCGGGCGTCAACCCCCGCCGCCATCTCGCTGAGCTGCGGCTCGACGACGGCGCCGCCGACGAATACGAGGTCGGCCAGGAGCTGACCGCCGAGATCTTCAGCGACGGCAGCTATGTCGACGTCACCGGCACCAGCAAGGGCAAGGGCTTCGCCGGCACGATGAAGCGCCACGGCTTTTCCGGTCAGGGCGCCAGCCACGGCGCCCAGGCCGTGCATCGCCGCCCCGGTTCCATCGGCGGCTGCGCGACGCCGGGCCGGGTGTTCAAGGGCACCCGGATGGCGGGCCGGATGGGCAATGACCGCGTCACCACGCAGAACCTGTTGGTGCACAAGGTCGATGCCGAAAACGGCGTGATTTTGATCAAGGGCGCCATCCCCGGCCGCAACGGCGGTCTGGTGATGGTCCGCAGCGCAATCAAGCGAGGCGAGAAGTAGATATGGCTGCCAACACCCTCAAGATTGACGTCCACACCCCGGGCGGCAAGACGGACGGCTCGGTCGAGCTGCCCGCCGCGCTGTTCGACGTCGACGCCAACATCGCACTGATGCACCAGGTGGTGACCGCGCAGCAGGCCGCGGCTCGCCAGGGCACGCACTCGACCAAGACCCGCGCCGAGGTTCGTGGCGGCGGTAAGAAGCCGTACCGGCAGAAGGGCACCGGACGCGCCCGCCAGGGTTCGATCCGCGCGCCGCAGTTCACCGGCGGCGGCATCGTGCACGGCCCGAAGCCGCGGGACTACAGCCAGCGCACCCCGAAGAAGATGATCGCGGCGGCACTGCGCGGCGCGCTGTCGGACCGGGCGCGCAACGGCCGCATCCACGCGGTCACCGAACTGGTTGAGGGCCAGACGCCGTCGACCAAGAGCGCCAAGAGCTTCCTGGCCACCCTGACCGACCGCAAGCAGGTGCTGGTTGTGATCGGGCGCACCGACGAGACCAGCGTCAAGAGCGTGCGCAACCTTCCTGGCGTGCATGTGATTTCGCCGGATCAGCTCAACACCTACGACGTGTTGAAGGCCGACGACGTGGTGTTCAGCGTCGAGGCCCTCAACGCGTACATCAGCTCGAACAGCAATGAGGAGGTGTCGGCCTGATGGCGACCGTCACTGACCCCCGCGACATCATCTTGTCCCCGGTCATCTCGGAGAAGTCCTACGGGCTCATCGAGGACAACGTCTACACCTTCATCGTTCACCCGGACTCGAACAAGACCCAGATCAAGATCGCTATCGAGAAGATCTTCAAGGTCAAGGTCGCGTCGGTGAACACCGCCAACCGGCAGGGCAAGCGCAAGCGCACCCGCACCGGTTACGGCAAGCGCAAGAACACCAAGCGCGCCATCGTCACGCTGGCCGAGGGAAGCAAGCCCATCGATTTGTTCGGAGCACCGGCCTAGCCCGGGGATCAGAGAGACCAAGAGAAACATGGCAATTCGCAAGTACAAGCCGACGACCCCGGGTCGTCGCGGTGCCAGCGTCTCCGATTTCGCCGAGATCACTCGCGACCATCCGGAGAAGTCGCTGGTGCGTCCGCTGCACGGCAAGGGTGGGCGCAACGCGCACGGCCGGATCACCACGCGGCACAAAGGTGGCGGCCACAAGCGCGCCTACCGGGTGATCGACTTCCGTCGCCACGACAAGGACGGCATCAACGCCAAGGTCGCGCACATCGAGTATGACCCCAACCGCACGGCCCACATCGCGCTACTGCACTACTTCGACGGCGAGAAGCGCTACATCATCGCCCCGCAAGGTCTGTCGCAGGGTGACGTGGTGGAGTCGGGTCCCAACGCCGACATCAAGCCCGGTAACAGCCTGCCGCTGCGCAACATCCCCGCCGGTACCGTCATCCACGCCGTGGAGCTGCGGCCCGGCGGCGGCGCCAAGCTGGCCCGCTCGGCGGGTGTGAGCATCCAGCTGCTCGGCAAGGAAGGCACCTACGCCTCGCTGCGTATGCCCTCCGGTGAGATCCGCCGCGTCGACGTGCGCTGCCGCGCCACCGTCGGCCAGGTCGGCAACTCCGAACAGGTCAACATCAACTGGGGCAAGGCCGGCCGGATGCGGTGGAAGGGCAAGCGCCCCAGCGTCCGCGGTGTCGTGATGAACCCGGTCGACCACCCGCACGGCGGCGGTGAGGGCAAGACCTCCGGCGGCCGCCACCCAGTCAGCCCGTGGGGTAAGCCCGAGGGCCGTACCCGCAAGCCCAACAAGCCAAGCGACCAGCTCATCGTCCGACGCCGTCGCACGGGCAAGAAGCATCACCGGTAGGAGTAGACGATGCCACGCAGCCTGAAAAAAGGTCCGTTCGTCGACGACCATCTGCTCAAGAAGGTCGACGTTCAGAACGAGAAGAACACCAAGCAGGTCATCAAGACCTGGTCGCGTCGCTCGACGATCATCCCCGACTTCATCGGGCACACCTTCGCGGTGCACGACGGCCGCAAGCACGTCCCGGTGTTCGTCACCGAGTCGATGGTCGGGCACAAGCTCGGTGAGTTCGCACCGACCCGCACGTTCAAGGGTCACATCAAAGACGACCGGAAGGCCAAGAGGCGCTAATGACTACAGCGACTGAATATCCGACCGCCGTCGCCAAGGCGCGGTTTGTGCGCGTCTCGCCGATGAAGGCGCGCCGGGTCATCGACCTGGTGCGCGGTAAGCCGGTGGCCGATGCGCTCGACATCCTGCGGTGGGCGCCGCAGGCGGCCGGCGAGCCGGTCGCCAAGGTGATCGCCAGCGCTGCCGCCAACGCGCAGAACAACGACGGCCTGGATCCGTCCACCCTGGTGGTGGCCACCATCCACGCCGACGAGGGGCCGACCGCCAAGCGCATCCGCCCCCGCGCACAGGGCCGCGCGTTCCGGATCCGCAAGCGCACCAGCCACATCACGGTGATCCTGGAGAGCCGGCCATCGAAGGACGACGGGGGCGGCAGGTCGGCCAGCGCGTCGCGGGCCCGCCGGGCGCAGGGCAGCAAGGCTGCCGCCGCCAAGAAGGCGCCCGCGAAGAAGGCACCTGCGGAGAAGGCGACCGCCGAAAAGGCAACCGCTGAAAAGGCACCGGCCAAGAAAGCTGCCGCCAAGAAGGCGCCGGCTGAGCAGGCTGCCGCTAAGAAGACTGCTGAAGCGTCCGACGCGAAGGAGGGCTCGGAGTAGTGGGCCAGAAAATCAATCCCCACGGCTTCCGGCTCGGTATCACCACCGGCTGGAAGTCCCGGTGGTATGCAGACAAGCAGTACAAGGACTACGTCAAGGAAGACGTCGCGATCCGGCGGCTGCTGGCCACCGGCCTGGAGCGGGCCGGCATCGCCGACGTGGAGATCGAGCGGACCCGCGACCGGGTGCGCGTCGACATCCACACCGCGCGGCCGGGCATCGTGATCGGCCGCCGCGGCACCGAGGCCGACCGCATCCGCGCCGACCTGGAGAAGCTGACCGGCAAGCAGGTACAGCTGAACATCCTCGAGGTGAAAAACCCGGAGTCCCAGGCACAGTTGGTGGCTCAGGGCGTCGCCGAGCAGTTGAGCAACCGCGTCGCGTTCCGCCGCGCCATGCGTAAGGCGATCCAGTCGGCGATGCGTCAACCCAACGTCAAGGGCATCCGCGTGCAGTGCTCGGGCCGTCTCGGCGGCGCTGAGATGAGCCGTTCGGAGTTCTACCGCGAGGGCCGGGTGCCGCTGCACACGCTGCGCGCCGACATCGACTACGGCCTGTACGAGGCGAAGACGACGTTCGGCCGCATCGGCGTGAAGGTGTGGATCTACAAGGGCGACATCGTCGGTGGCAAGCGCGAGTTGACGGTGGCACCGCCCTCGGAGCGGCCACGTCGCGAGCGCCCGTCGGGTACCCGCCCGCGCCGCAGCGGTGCATCGGGCACCACCGCGACGGGCACCGAGGCCAGCCGCGCGGCTGCCGGGGCCGAAGCCGCCCCTGCGGCGGCCGAGGCTGCAGCGGGCACCGAGGCCGCTGCCGGTGCCGCCGCGGAGACCACGACTGAGAAGACAGAGAGCTGACAATGCTGATTCCCCGTAAGGTCAAGCACCGCAAGCAACATCACCCGAGGCAACGCGGTCTCGCCAGCGGCGGCACCACGGTGAGTTTCGGTGACTACGGCATCCAGGCACTGGAGCACGCCTACATCACCAACCGCCAGATCGAGTCCGCCCGTATCGCCATCAACCGGCACATCAAGCGTGGCGGCAAGGTGTGGATCAACATCTTCCCGGACCGCCCGCTGACCAAGAAGCCCGCCGAAACCCGGATGGGCTCGGGTAAGGGTTCGCCGGAGTGGTGGGTGGCCAACGTCAAGCCGGGCCGGGTGTTGTTCGAGCTGAGCTACCCCGACGAAGAAACCGCGCGGGCCGCACTTACTCGCGCGATCCACAAGTTGCCGATCAAGGCACGCATCGTTACCCGAGAGGAGCACTTCTGATGGCAGTGGGAGTGACGCCGGGCGAACTGCGCGAATTGACCGACGACGAGCTCAAGGAGCGGCTGCGCGAGTCCAAGGAAGAGCTGTTCAACCTGCGCTTCCAGATGGCTACCGGTCAGCTGAGCAACAACCGCCGGCTTCGAACGGTGCGTCAGGAAATCGCGCGGGTGTACACCGTGCTGCGCGAACGTGAGTTGGGCCTGGCTTCCGGGCCTGTAGGTGAGGATTCGTAATGGCTTCCAAACAAGACCAGGCAAAGCCCAAGGGGCCCAAGCGCACACCGCGCGCCGAAGAGCAGCGCGGCCGCCGCAAGACCGCGATCGGTTACGTGGTCAGCGACAAGATGCAAAAGACCATCGTGGTCGAGCTCGAAGACCGTAAGAGCCACCCGCTCTACGGCAAGATCATCCGCACCACGAAGAAGGTCAAGGCCCACGACGAGAAGGGGGATGCCGGCATCGGCGACCGCGTCTCGCTGATGGAGACCCGCCCGCTGTCGGCCACCAAGCGCTGGCGGCTGGTCGAGATCCTCGAAAAGGCCAAGTAGCCCTCGCGACCACACGCTGAATCGCCCAACTTCGGATGAAGTTGGGCGATTCTGCGCTTATCGACGCGACCTCTTTGCGCCGAGTGTCGAGTTGTCAGACGCTATTTCGATACTGGCGTAGGACAACCCGACACTCGACGCGGCATTAGGAGCGTAAATGACTGTCATTCCCGGTGGCTTTCGCGCGCCGACCGCGCGCGAAAACAAGGTGGGTGCACAGGATGTTCACCGTTGGATCCAGAGCGGCCGGTTCAATTATCCGACCAAGTATGAGTTCGACGGCGGTACGCGTGAGCAGTTCAAGCTGATCGTCGGCGAGTACTGCCGGATGGAGACCGAGAAGACGACCGGCAGTACGGCTCGTTGTTGGACAGCCTGGCCCGGTTGCGCGCGTTCGGCCGGGTCGATTAGCAGCCGGTAGACATCCCACGCCCGGAAAGTTCGTATTCGACGGATCCCGCCTGAATTTTGGGCATACTGATTTGCTGTGACTCGGGGGAATCCACCATTTTGGTCGAAGTGCGTCAGCGCCGTATGCGGGGTCGGGCTGGTGCTGGCGCTCACCGCCCCGTCGGCGTGGCCGCAACCCGGTGAGGGGGGCGTGGTGGCCGACGCGCCCAGCCTTGGCCTCAACGTCCTCGGTGCGACGTCGACGTTGGCGTTCTACGGCGACCAGGGCGTGATGTCGATTACCGTTCCGGTGCCCCGGGGTCTGGTCCCCGCGAGCGTCGACGCGGTGGTGGAGATGCCGGTCAACGTGGGGTCGGCACCGTCACCGCGATGCAAGGCGACCGCACGCTTTCGCGGGTGCCGCTGCCGCCTGAGGGCGGGCCGGTGGCGATTCCGTTGACCGGGGTGCGGATCGAGGACAATGCGGCGACGGTGACGCTGCGAAGTTACCTGGTTCCGATCGAGGGCTACTGTCTGGATCCGTCGAACCCGCTGCGACTGGTCAACACCGCCGTGCGCTACACCGGCGTAGAAGCGGCGCCCACCACGGTCGCTGACTTTCTGCCGCCGGTGCTGCGCCAGCTCAACATGTATTTGCCGGCGGCACCGACACGCGCCGAGTCCGAGGCGGCGATACGGTTGGCGACCGCGGTCGTCGCCCACTACGGCCAGCAGTATCCCGAAGTGACGGTGAGCCCGCTTGAAGCCGAACAGGATGCACCCGTCGAACCGTCGGCGCCGATGCAACGCCACGTCGTCATCCGGGAAAGCCCAGACGCCGGTGTCGCGCTCCAGGGTGACACCGGCGTGCCGGTTCTGCAGATAACCGGTTCTGCTGACGCGCTTTCCGATCAGGTGCGGTTGCTGTCCAGCGATGTCGGACGGCTCGCGCTGAGCTCGAGCGCCGTAGCGGGACCGCTTCGGTCCAGTCCGGTCTTGCCGGCCGATGTCACCTCGCTGCGCGAACTCGGTCAACCCGGGGTGAACGCGACAGCGTTGGCGCCGCAGGTGACGATCGGCCTGGACCAGACACGTCTCGGCCGCTCCGCGCACAACATCCGCGTGCACCTGCGCGGCTCGTACACGCCGCTGCCGTCGTCGGTCGGCGGCGACCTCGTCGCGTCCGTCGCCGGTGAGACCATCGACCAGTGGCCCACTGACGGGTCGGGAAACATCGATCGCTGGATCGACGTCCCCGATCACCTGCTGCAGCGCTACATCAACCTTGGCGTCGCGGTCAGGATCGCCGGAAACACCGGCCGCTGCGGCGAATTCCAGCCGATCACCCTCACCATCGACGGCGACAGCCCGGTGCAAAGCGCCGCGGCGAAACCACCGGTGCCCGGCGGGTTCCAGTCGGTACCGCAGGCGTTGATGCCACGGCTGAACGTCGGCATCGACGGCGGGTTCGACGACACCCGGCGCGCGGTGGCCCTTCTGGTCGCCCTGCAGCGGCTCAGCGCGCTGCGCATCGGACCCACTGTCACCTCAGTCGACGACGCGATCAGCTCGACCAACCCGGCCGTGTTGGTAAGCGCCGAAGGATGGTCTGATGACCGGATCACGTTGCCCGTCAACATCGATACGCAAGGACAGATCACCGTATCGAACGTCGACGGGACCGGGGAAGAGGGCACGGTCACGCTGGATCCTGCGCGCCCGTTCGGATCGCTGCAGACGGTCGTTGACGGTGACCGTACCCTGCTGATCGCCACCTCCAACAACGGCTCTGCACAGCTCGACGATCTGCTGAACTGGATCAACTCGGATGTCGAACGTTGGTCGCGGGTCGGCGGTAACGCGCTCATCGCGATGCCCGACCAAAGTCCCGTCGTGGTGGCCACCGATGCTGAGCAACGGTCGCAAGAGGCCACCGCAGAAGACCGCATCCGGTGGTCGTGGGTGTTCCTGGGCGGCATGGGAGTGTTGCTCGTCGTGGGTGTCACGCTGATCGTGTTGCGCAACAGGCGGGCCCGAGGCCGACCATGAGCACCGCGACGGCAGACCGCGCGGCCTCAACCATACGGTCACTTCTGTCGTGGTGGTACTCCCTGCACCCGTCGTACCGGTTGGCGGTGCGGTGGGCGTTCATCGTGGCCTGCACCGCCGTGGCATTTCACGACAGCATTGCCAGCGTCATCCGGACCACCCGAAACGAGGGCGTCGGCGGATACGTGTGGGTGGTGCCTGCGGCAGCGGTGCTGGTGGCGATCGGCGTGGCGCGTCGGCACCGCACCGAATTGCCGATTCATGACCGCCAGACCGACATCATCGTCGGCAGCATGGGGCTGGTACTGGCCGTATTGGTCCAGGCGGTGCTGGTGCCGCGATTCGCACTGTATTTCTATTTGCTGCGGCTCGATCTGGTGGCGATGTGGTTGTTCGTGCTCAGTTCGAGCATCGTGCTTTTCGGCCTGCGCCCGGTCATCCGCTTCGCGTGGGTGTGGGGGCTGATGTTCATGGTGTTCTCGCTGCCGTACTACCTGTCGGTGGTGTTTCTGGGCGGCGGGAAATTCGCCGCGGGCGCATCCACTCTGATCATCGCGGCGATCGGCACCGGTATCGGCGTGTCGGACGCACCTTCCGGCGCGGGTTCATCGGGTCGGCGGCGGCATGGGGTGTCGGCTTCGCCACGCTCATCGCGATCGGGTTGTTCTTCAACTCCGCACCCGTGTGGGTGTACCAACAGGTGCCCGCGCTCACCGCCATATCGGTGGTCGGTATCGCCATGTACTTTCAGTCCCGGCGTGGCCTGCCCAAACGCGTCCTGGACCGCAAGGTGGAACCCCTTGCCGCCGGGCAGGTTTGGAGCGCAGTACCACTGGTGATCGCGGTGGCGATCGTGCTGACAATTTTTTCCGTGCCGGTCGATGCCACCGCGTCGCGGCTCTCCGGCACCGCCCCCGGCCGGCCCGTCGCGGGACAGCCGCTGGTCGCACCACCGGGCTGGACCTCAACGGGCTACGAGAATTTCGACTGGGTACATCGGTTCTACGGCGGTGGCACCGTGCTCACCCGACAACGGATGACGGCCAGCACCGGGGATCCCCGCTTCGACAAGTACGCGCGGCCCCGCACGCTCGTGGTCGACAGCATCGTGACCGCGCGCCCGTTTGCGTTCGAAATCTATCCGATGCGAGTGCTCTACGAACTCGCCGAAGCGAGGCTCAGCCCGGCCGAGCGTATCGACCTCGGGTCCGGCGTCACGGGATCCCTCTACTCAGTGGTCGACGACAAGCTGCTCATCACCTGGACCGGGCTGACTTTCGGTTGGCGCGACTCGCAGGTCGGCCAACGCATCACGGTCTTCGCGGTCGACAACCATGAACCCGACGCACTGTTCCCGACACCGTCCGACAGCATGGCGTCCACACTGCGGACGCTGATCACGATGTTGTTCCGGGGTAACGCTGTACTCAGCGACGACTCGCCGGGGTTCAAAGACAGTGACCTGTTGACCGAGTTCGGCCGTGCGCTGGTGGCTGCGCAATTCATGGCGGCGGGGCACCGATGACCACGAACATCGACGCGGCCGCCGCCGGGACACCCGAAACAGCGCAGACGCGTGCACTACACCGCGCGATTGAAGGCCTGCGCGAAGACAATCCGATGCATTCTGCGTCGAGTCCGCTCGTGCGATGGCAACGGTGGATGCTGTGGGCCGCGCTCGCTGTCGTGGTCATCGGCGTTGTCTGGAAACCGATGACGACGGCGGTGGTGCTCGTCGCCGCGTGTACGCTCGCCTACCTGCTGACCATGCTCGACCGGGTACTGATCTTTCGCGAGGGGCTGGCCTCGCGCGCGATAGTCATATCCGACGAGGAGGCACGCGCGCTCGATGACCATGAACTGCCGCGCTACACGATCCTGGTGCCCGCCTACAACGAACCCGAGGTCGTCGGCGACCTGATCGGATCGATGGCCGCGCTGGAGTACCCGCGAGACAAACTCCAGGTGCTGTTGCTGCTCGAGGCCGATGACGCCGTGACCATCAACGCCGCCAAGGCATGTGAACAATCCGATGCGATCACCATCCTGTTGGTTCCGCCCGCGGAACCGCGCACGAAACCGAAGGCGTGCAACTACGGTCTGCACTTCGCCACCGGCGACATCGTCACGATCTACGACGCCGAGGACATGCCCGAACCGTTGCAGCTTCGACGGGTGGTCGCTGCGTTTCGCCGCCTCTCAGAGAAGACCGCATGCGTGCAGGCGAAGCTGGTGTACTACAACGGCCACCAGAACATTTTGACCGCCTGGTTCACCGCAGAGTACGCGCTGTGGTTCGGCTACCTGCTGCCAGGCATGATGATGAGCACGTCGCCCATCCCCTTGGGAGGCACGTCGAACCATCTGCGGCGCAGCGTATTAGACGAGATCGGCGCCTGGGATCCTTTCAATGTCACCGAAGACGCCGACCTCGGACTGCGTATCGCCGCGCACGGTTACCATACGGCCGTCATCGATTCGAGTACCCTCGAGGAAGCCAACAGCGATCCGATCAACTGGATTCGCCAGCGATCTCGTTGGTACAAGGGATATTTGCAGACCTGGCTGGTCCATATCCGGCAGCCGGTCCAACTGTTCCGCACCATCGGGCTGCGCGGATTCGTCCGGTTCAACCTGGTGTTGGGCGGTACGCCGATCGTCGCCGTGCTGAACTTGGCGTTCTGGCTGATCACGCTCTTGTGGTTCCTCGGCCAGCCCGCGGTCGTCGAGGATGTGTTCCCGGCGTTCGTCTACTTTCCCGCGTTGATCGCGTTGGTGCTGGGGAACGCCACCACCCTCTACATGAACCTGATCGCGCTGCGCGAAGACGACCGATCCGACCTTCTGCTGGCGGCGCTGACCGTGCCGGCCTTCTGGTTGATGATGAGCATCGCCGCCGCCAAGGGCTGCTATCAGCTGGTGCGTAATCCGTCGTACTGGGAGAAGACTTTTCACGGCCTCGCCGAACAACCCGATGACGACGACGGGTCCACATGACCATGGCCGGGTGGTCGAACCGTCGGCTCCGCGCGATCATGTTTCTGATGGCGCTGACCGCCTACCTGGCCGTCGGTTACTGGCTTCAGGTCCAAAACGGGTTCATCATGGGCGACGCGCTGGCGCGGGTCTCGGCGGCTCAGGCGGTGCTGTTCAGCCGCGACCCGCACCTGGCCGCAATCGGGTTCATCTTCACGCCGTTGACCGCAGTGGTGCAGATACCGGCAATCGCCGCCAGCCCGGTGTGGCCGGATATGGCGGAACGGGCATTCTCCGGAACCATCATGTCGGCGGTCTTCATGGCCGGTGCGGTCATCCAAATCATGAGCATGGGCACCGACCGCGGACTACCACGCACCTACGTGCTGGCGATCACGGCGTTGTTCGCGCTCAACCCGATGATCATTTTCTACGGCGCCAACGGCATGAGCGAGGCGCCGTTCCTGTTCTTCATGTCCTGGGCGGTGCGGCGGCTCATCATGTGGATGTTCGACGACGACGTTCACCACCTGGTGACGGCGGGCGGCATCGCGATGGGCCTGGCCTACCTGACCCGATACGACGCTGTGGCCTGCATCGCGGCTGCCGGCGTACTGGTGGGTGGGACGACCTATCTGCGCGCGCGTCCTGTCCCCCGGCTGCGCCGCGCGCTGCTGGACATGGTCATGGTCAGCGGTCCGGGCCTGGCCGCCTTCCTCGGCTGGGCCGGGGTCAGCTGGTTGATCACCGGCGAGGCGTTCGGACAGTTCACCTCGCAGTACGGGAACGCCGCCATCCTCGAGCAATCCGGCCACAGCGCACCCAATTTCGGTGAGGGGCTCACCTTCGCGGCGATCTGCATCACCTTGTTGGCGCCGACATTGATGCCACTTACCATCCTCGCTGTGGCACGCCGACGACGCGCACCCGACTGGCATGTGCTGGCTCCACCGGTCGCGATATTCGGTGCCGCGCTGGCATTTCAGACCATCAGCTACGCCACCGGGTCCACGTTTCCGTTTCTGCGGTTCTACATCATCGCGGTCCCGCTTGCGGCGTGCCTGGCGATGCTCGCCGTGCCCGATGGCGTGCTGGCACCCGCCAAGCGACGCGGTAAGTTCGCCACGGCGCGGCCCGCAGCTGGGGCGGCCGGGCGACGGCGGTCCTGGGCCGTTTACGCCCCGGTGGCAGCGGCGTTCGCGGTCGCCATACCCGTCACCGCGTGGGGGATGGGACAGCCCGAGTACGCGCCCCAGGAGTACGCGCTCGGCGCGGTGCTGGCACCGCAGCCCGACAGCGTCGACGAGCGCAAAGCCATCGAGCACCGGGTCGCCGCCAGCTTTTCCACCGAACGTGAGATCGCCGATTACCTTGAACGGCTCGACCTTCCGGACGGTTCGGTCATCGTCGACACCGAGTACGGGTTCGCCATCCTGGCGGCCTCGAGTCGCCCGCGAATGTTCGTGGTGCCCTCCGATCCGGACTTCACCGCGGTGCTGAACGCGCCGACCGCCCACAGCGTCAGGTACATGCTCGCGATCCCACGGGAGGGCCGTGGCACCGCGGACGCGCTGAACCTGCGGTACCCGACGCTGTACGACACCGGCGCCGATATCGCCACGCTCGAGCTCGAAATCCCGAACAACGGTGACAGCCAACCCGACTGGCGGCTCTACCGGGTCAACGACGTGTCACCGAACGCCTAACCGCGGCTACTTCACCCGGGTCGCGATGCCGTCGAGCAGTTGACGCAACCCCGACCGGAAGTCGGCCTCGCGGTCGGTGTCGGCGTCGTCGAACACCCCGTCCGCCAGCGCCGCGCTCAACGCGGGAAACCGATCCGTGTCGATCACCCGGCGAAGCAGCGCGGGGTAGTCCGGGCTGTCGACATGACTGGCTTCAAGGTGTACCGCCGCTGCGCCCCGCGCGAAGTGCAGCACGACCAACACCGCCGCGAGCTTGTCGCGTTCGGCCATCCCGGTACGGCCCAACGCCGCCAGGCCTGCATCCAGCCAAGCCACCTGGCCCGGATCGGCGGGCGGGCCCGCGACGCTGGCCTGCAGAATCCACGGGTGCCGGTGGTAGAGCTGCCACAAGCCCATAGCCCAATCACTTAGCGCCGCACGCCAATCCGATGGGTCGAGGGTAGGTGGTTGTCCCGTGGCCGCCGACAGCATGAAAGTCAACAGCTCATCCTTGTTGGCGACGTGCCGGTACAGCGACATCGTGCCGCAACCGAGACGCTCGGCCAACCGGGCCATCGACAGCGAGCCCAGACCATCGGCGTCGGCCACCGCAATGGCCGCATCGACGATGCGTTCACGGCTCAGCCCTGCTGAGCGTCGGGGTGCGCTCGGTTCGCGCCACAAAATCTCCAGCGCGCGGGGCAGAGGTTCGGTCATTTCTCGCCAGCATAAACGATTGCACGCTGGGGCGCGTATGCCATACGCTTCCTGCGTATGACATACGCAAAAACAATCCCCGGCCGGCGGCTCGCCGGAGCGCTGCTCGTGGTCGTCACAGCGTTTCTGGTCTACTCGCTGCGGCCGTACTTCAGCGGCGACACCCGGGTACCGGCGACGTTCGCCCTGCACTACCCGTTGTTGGTTGCCCACGTCATGTTGGGCAGCCTCGCGATGGTGACTGCCGTCGCCCAACTCTGGCCCGGCCTGCGTCGCCGCCACCCCACCCTGCATCGGCGCACCGGCCGCGTCTATGTCGGTACGACGATTCCGGCCGCCGCGTCGGCCATCGTCATCGGAGCGGCCACGCCGTTCGGTCCGGTACTGGCGGTCAGCAACGTCGTGCTGGGCACGCTGTGGCTCTGGTTCACGGTCAACGGATTCCTGGCGGCACGGCAGCGGGATTTCGCCGAGCATCGACGGCACATGATTCGCAGTGCGACGCTGACGTTTTCGATCATCACCAACCGAGTCTGGTCGCCCATCGTTTTCATCACGTTCCATCCGTTGCAGGACACTGTGTTTGGCGGCAACCAGGAGCGCTTCCTCTGGTTCGTGGCCGGCACCGTGGGCTGGCTGGGCTGGGTGATTCCATTGGGTCTCGTGCAGTGGTGGCTGAACAAGAAACCCGTGATCGCAACGTCGCCGATTCCTTAGCAAACCGTCGCCGCGCGCGTGTAGCGTGCGGGCCATGGCGACGGAATTTCACGGCAAAATCGAACTCGACATCCGAGATTCCGAACCCGACTGGGGGCCGTACGCCGCACCGGTGGCGCCCGAGGGGGCGCCCAACGTCTTGTACCTCGTCTGGGACGATGTCGGCATCGCCACGTGGGACTGCTTCGGCGGTCTGGTCGAGATGCCAACCATGAGCCGCATCGCCGATCGCGGTGTTCGGCTGACACAGTTCCACACCACCGCGTTGTGCTCGCCGACCCGCGCCGCACTGCTCACCGGCCGCAACCCGACGACGGTCGGCATGGCCACCGTCGAAGAGTTCACCGACGGGTTTCCCGGCTGCAGCGGGCGCATCCCGCATGACTCGGCGCTGTTGTCCGAAGTGCTCGCCGAGAACGGCTACAACACCTACGCGGTTGGCAAGTGGCACATGACACCGCTCGAGGAGTCGAATCTGGCGTCTACCAAACGACATTGGCCGCTGTCGCGCGGGTTCGAGCGGTTCTACGGGTTCATGGGCGGTGAGACCGACCAGTGGTATCCCGACCTCGTCTACGACAACCATCCCGTCGCGCCGCCGAGCACCCCGGAGGACGGCTACCACCTGTCTAAAGACCTCGCCGACAAGACAATCGAGTTCATTCGCGATGCCAAGGTGATCGCTCCCGACAAGCCGTGGTTCACCTACTTGTGTCCCGGCGCCGGGCATGCGCCGCATCACGTGTTCAAGGAGTGGTCGGACCGGTACGCGGGCAAGTTCGACATGGGCTACGAGCGCTACCGCGAAGTGGTGCTGGAGAACCAGAAACGGCTCGGCATCGTTCCGCCGGATACCGAACTCTCGGCGATCAACCCGTATCTGGATGTTACGGGCCCGGACGGCCAGAAGTGGCCGGAGCAGGATACGGTGCGGCCCTGGGACGAACTCGACGATGACGAGAAGAAGCTGTTCACCAGGATGGCCGAGGTGTTCGCCGGGTTCCTGTCCTACACCGACGACCAAATCGGCCGCGTGCTGGACTATTTGGAGCAGTCCGGCCAACTCGACAACACCATCATCGTGGTCATCTCCGATAACGGCGCCAGCGGCGAGGGCGGCCCGAACGGCTCGGTGAACGAGGTCAAGTTCTTCAACGGCTACATCGACACCGTCGAGGACGGGCTGAAAGTCCTCGACGTCCTCGGCGGGCCCGAGACCTACAACCACTATCCGATCGGCTGGGCGATGGCGTTCAACACGCCCTACAAACTGTTCAAGCGCTACGCGTCCCACGAGGGTGGTATTGCCGATACGGCGATCATCTCCTGGCCCAAGGGCATCCGTGCGCACGGGGAGGTGCGCGACAACTACGTCAACGTCTGTGACATCACCCCGACGGTGTACGACCTGCTCGAGATCACCCCACCCGCCACCGTCAAGGGGATACCCCAGAAGCCACTCGACGGGATGAGCTTCAAAGTGGCCCTTACCGATCCGGATATGCCGACCGGTAAGGAGACACAGTTTTACACCATGCTGGGTACCCGCGGGATCTGGCACAAGGGGTGGTTCGCGAACGCGGTGCACCCGGCGTCACCGGCGGGCTGGTCACATTTCGACAAGGACCGCTGGGAGCTTTATCACATCGAGGCCGACCGCAGCCAAACCCGTGATCTGGCCGCCGAGCACCCGGAGAAGCTCGAAGAACTCAAGGCGCTGTGGTTCAGCGAGGCCGACAAGTACAACGGTCTTCCCCTCGGGGACCTCGACGTGTTCGAAACCATCGGCCGGTGGCGGCCGAGCCTGGCCGGTGCCCGGGACAGCTACGTGTACTATCCGGGGGCCGCCGAGGTCGGGACGGGCGCCGCCGTGGAGATCGCGGGTCGGTCGTTCGTCGTCATCGCCGAGGTCACCACCGAGAGCACCGACGCCCAAGGCGTGGTGTTCAAACACGGTGCGGCACATGGTGGACACGCGCTGTTCCTGCAGGACGGCCGGCTGCACTACGTCTACAACTTCCTCGGTGAAGACGAGCAGAAGTTGTCGTCGCGTGACACCGTGCCAGCGGGCCGGCACAGGTTCGGTGTCGCGTTCACCCGGACCGGCACGGTCGAGGGCAGCCATACCCCGATCGGCGACGCCGCGCTCTACATCGACGACGCCGAGGTGGCCACGATGACCGGGATGAAGATCCACCCGGGAACGTTCGGCCTCGCGGGCGCCGCACTCGGCGTCGGCCGCAATACTGGCTCACCGGTATCAAGCTCCTACAAACCACCTTTCGCGTTCACCGGCGGCACCATCGCCCAGGTGAACGTCGATGTCTCGGGCCAGCCGTATGTCGATGTCGAACGTGAGTTCGCGCGCGCTTTTGCGAAGGACTGAAGCGATTGACAGTGGCGAAGGACTGAAGCGATTGACAGTGGCGAAGGACTGAAGCGATTGACAGTGGCGAAGGACTGAAGCGATTGACAGTGGCGAAGGACTGATGAGCACCCGGTGGGCGGCGCTGGCCGCGCTCGGCCTCGGCGCCGTCGTGTTCACCGCCTGCGACAGGACCAGCGAAGGCATGCCGGTGCCCGCCGATATCGCCGTCCCCGCCACGTCGACGCCGTCGACGCGGGCCATCCCGACGCCGCAGATCACACTTCCCGAACCCGGCATCGCCCCCACCACGCGCACACCGGTGCCCGCGGGGGAGGCCACCTGCGAACCTCCCGACCCGCCGCCGGTCGGCGTGGTCGCGAAGGTCGACGACCCGGCGGCACCCAGGATCACCGTCGCCCTGCCGGAGGGCTGGTCCACGTCGGCGGGCGACGGTGACATCGGCGCGAAACTGCAGGGCCCGGACGGGCTTTCGGCGACAGTGACGATTGCGCGCACACAGTTGGATCCGGCTGAGGCATTCGAGAAGTACGTCAACGACGCGATGGCGGGGGCCAACGTCAGCAGCGTCAGCGTGTTACCTGCCGAACTGTGCGGCTACAGCGGGCAGAAGCTGCTGGGGATGTGGTCGGGCGCGACAGCGGACGCCGTCGAATTCGGTGACCGCATCGCGCACATCTGGACCAACACGAACAACTATCTCGTCGCCATCCACGTCGAAGGGCCGGCCGACACCCCGCACTTCGACCCGATGACCTCACCCCTGATGGCCGACTTCACCGTCGTTCTACCCTGAGCTCATGCGCACCGAGCTCGTCGAGGTGGCGGGCGGGTCCTTCCGGATGGGCTCGACGCAGTTCTATCCGGAAGAGGCGCCGTCGCACACCGTCACGGTCGCCGCGTTCGCCGTCGAGCGCCATCCGGTGACCAACGCCCAGTTCGCCGCGTTCGTCGCCGAGACCGGCTACCGCACCGTCGCCGAACGGCCGATGGATCCGGCGCTCTACCCGGGCGCTTCGGCCGAGGACCTGGTTCCGGGCGGGTTGGTGTTTCGACCCACATCCGGGCCCGTCGACCTGCGCGACTGGCGGCAGTGGTGGACGTGGACGCCGGGGGCGTGCTGGCGGCACCCGTTCGGGCCCGACGGGCCGTCGTGGCAGGACCGCGCGGACCACCCCGTCGTGCAGGTGGCCTATCCGGACGCCGCCGCCTACGCACGCTGGGCCGGTCGCCGGCTACCCACCGAGGCCGAGTGGGAGTTCGCCGCCCGCGGGGGGACGACGTCGACCTATTCCTGGGGAGACGAGGTGAGCCCGGGCGGGCAGGTGATGGCCAACATCTGGCAGGGCGACTTCCCGTACCGCAACACCGGCGCCCTCGGCTGGATCGGCACGTCGCCGGTCGGCACGTTTCCGCCCAACGCGTTCGGCCTGGTCGACATGATCGGCAACGTGTGGGAGTGGACGACGACGCGGTTTCAGGGCCATCACCGCCTCGACGAGCCGCCGAAGGCCTGCTGCACACCGAGCGGACCCGCCGATCCGGCCGTTCACCAGGCCCTCAAGGGCGGCTCGCACCTGTGCGCCCCCGAGTACTGCCACCGCTACCGGCCCTCGGCGCGGTCACCGCAGTCGCAGGACAGCGCGACCACCCACATCGGCTTCCGCTGCGTGGCCGACGCCTGAACGCCGAGAGTGGAGTCGACGCACGCTGACCGGGGGCAAAGCGTGCTGGTAACCCACGTTCGGCGGCGAGTCGGCGGCGAGTCGGCGGTGAGGTGACGGATTTGGTTCAGCGCAGGTCGTGACCTAGTATTAAGCGGTTGCCTTGGGCAGACCTCGGCCGATCCTTCCCGGATAGGCCCCGCGTGCCCTTCGGTGACAGCAAGACCGCGTACGTCCAGGTCGGTATCTGGCGTGCATACAAATACCAGGTCGAGGAGATCGAGTGATTCAGCAGGAATCGCGGGTGAAGGTCGCCGACAACACCGGCGCACGGGAGATCCTGTGCATCCGGGTGCTCGGCGGCTCCGGGCGGCGCTACGCCGGCATCGGCGATGTCATCGTGGCGACCGTCAAGGAAGCCATACCCGGCGGCAACATCAAGCGCGGCGAGATCGTGAAGGCCGTGATCGTGCGCACCGTCAAGGAGCGCCGCCGCGCCGACGGCAGCTACATCAAGTTCGACGAGAACGCCGCGGTCATCATCAAGCCCGACAACGATCCGCGCGGCACGCGCATCTTCGGCCCGGTCGGCCGTGAACTGCGCGAGAAGCGCTTCATGAAGATCGTCTCGCTCGCCCCGGAGGTGTTGTAGATGAAGGTCCACAAAGGCGACACCGTGCTGGTGATCTCCGGTAAGGACAAGGGCGCCAAGGGCAAGGTGCTGGTGGCCTACCCGACCCGTAACAAGGTGCTCGTCGAGGGTGTGAACCGGATCAAGAAGCACACCGCGGTGTCGAGCAACGAGCGCGGCGCCCAATCCGGCGGCATCGTCACCCAGGAGGCACCGATCCACGTGTCCAACGTGATGGTCGTCGACTCCGACGGTAAGCCGACCCGCGTCGGGTACCGCAGGGACGACGAGACCGGCAAGAAGGTCCGCATCGCCAAAACCAACGGCAAGGACATCTCATGACCAGCACCGAAACCAAGAGCCTGCCGCGCCTCAAGCAGCGCTACCGCCAAGAAATCCGGGATTCGCTCCGCCAGGAGTTCGGCTACGGCAACGTCATGCAGATCCCCGGCGTGGTCAAGGTCGTCGTCAACATGGGCGTCGGTGACGCCGCCCGCGACGCCAAGCTGATCAACGGCGCCGTCAACGATCTCGCGCTCATCACCGGCCAGAAGCCGGAGGTGCGCCGGGCCCGCAAGTCGATCGCACAGTTCAAGCTGCGCGAGGGCATGCCGATCGGCGCCCGCGTCACGCTGCGCGGCGACCGGATGTGGGAGTTCCTCGATCGGCTGATCTCGATTGCGCTGCCGCGTATCCGCGACTTCCGCGGGCTTTCGCCCAAGCAGTTCGACGGCACCGGCAACTACACGTTCGGGCTGACCGAGCAGTCGGTGTTCCACGAGATCGACGTGGACAGCATCGACCGCCCACGCGGTATGGACATCACCGTCGTCACCTCGGCGACGACCGACGACGAAGGCCGGGCCCTGTTGCGGGCGCTGGGCTTTCCGTTCAAGGAGAACTGAGCTAGATGGCAAAGAAGGCATTGGTCAACAAGGCCAACAAGAAGCCGAAGTTCAAGGTGCGCGGCTACACGCGGTGTCAGAAGTGCGGCCGGCCTCGCGCGGTGTTTCGCAAGTTCGGCCTGTGCCGGATCTGCGTGCGCGAGATGGCACATGCCGGCGAACTGCCCGGCGTCCAAAAGGCCAGCTGGTAACAGCAGACCACTACTAGAACAGGTGCGCGGCAGGCCCGTATGGGAACCGCCGCGAGGAAGGTGAACCGGCTGTCATGACCATGACGGATCCGATCGCAGACTTCTTGACGCGTCTGCGCAACGCCAATTCGGCGTACCACGATGAGGTGACGTTGCCGCACTCGAAGCTGAAGGCCAACATCGCCGAGATCCTCAAGACCGAGGGTTACATCTCCGATTACCGCACCGAGGATGCTCGGGTCGGCAAATCGTTGGTGGTGCAATTGAAGTACGGGCCAAGCCGTGAGCGCAGCATTGCGGGTCTGCGCCGGGTGTCCAAGCCCGGTCTGCGCGTCTATGCCAAGTCCACGAACCTGCCGCGGGTGCTCGGCGGCCTTGGTGTGGCGATCATTTCGACGTCGGCCGGGCTGAAGACCGATCGCCAGGCGGCTCGCGAGGGCGTGGGCGGCGAAGTCCTCGCGTACGTGTGGTGAGGGAGGTTTAGACATGTCCCGCATTGGAAAGCAACCGGTCCTGGTGCCATCCGGGGTCGACGTGACCATCGAAGGTCAGCACGTGGCGGTCAAGGGGCCCAAGGGTTCTCTTGAACTGGCCGTCGCCGAGCCGATCAAGGTGTCGCGCGACGACGAGGGCGCCATCGTGGTGACCCGACCCGACGACGACCGGCACAACCGTTCGCTGCACGGGTTGTCGCGCACGCTGGTGGCCAACCTGATCACCGGGGTGACCGAGGGTTACACCACCAAGATGGAGATCCACGGCGTCGGTTACCGCGTGCAGCTCAAGGGCAACACCCTCGAGTTCTCCCTTGGCTTCAGCCATCCCGTCAGCGTCGAGGCGCCGGAGGGCATCGCCTTCGCGGTGGAGTCGCCCACCAAGTTCTCGATCTCGGGTATCGACAAGCAGAAGGTCGGTCAGATCTCGGCGAACATCCGCCGGCTGCGCCGCCCGGACCCCTACAAGGGCAAGGGCGTTCGCTACGCGGGTGAACAGATCCGCCGCAAGGTCGGAAAGACAGGTAAGTAGATATGGCTTCTCAGACAGAGTCCGCGAAGCGCGTGGCCGTGGGGCGCAACATCTCCGAGACTCGGCGCACCGCGCGGCTGCGGCGGCATGCCCGGCTCCGTAAGAAGATCTCCGGCACGGCCGAGCTGCCCCGCCTGGTCGTGCACCGGTCGTCACGGCACATTCACGTGCAGCTGGTGAACGACGTCAACGGCACCACGCTTGCTGCCGCGTCGTCGATCGAGCCCGATGTGCGCGCGGTCGACGGCGACAAGAAGGCCCACAGCGTGCGCGTCGGTCAGCTGATCGCCGAGCGGGCCAAGGCCGCCGGGATCGACAAGGTCGTGTTCGACCGCGGTGGATACACCTACGGTGGACGGATAGCGGCACTGGCCGACGCGGCGCGCGAAGGCGGGCTGAAGTTCTAATGACTGTTAACGGAAGGACTGCATGATGGCCGAACAGGCAACCGCCGGCGGCCCCCCAGAAGGCCGCCCGGCGCGCGGTGAGCGCGAGGGACGGGGTCGGCGCGACGACCGGGGCGGCCGTGGCCGCGACGGTGACAAGAGCAACTACCTTGAGCGCGTCGTCTCGATCAACCGAGTTTCCAAGGTGGTCAAGGGTGGCCGCCGGTTCAGCTTCACCGCGCTGGTGATCGTCGGCGACGGCAACGGCATGGTCGGCGTCGGCTACGGCAAGGCCAAGGAGGTTCCGGCCGCCATCGCCAAGGGCGTCGAAGAAGCGCGCAAGAACTTCTTCCGGGTTCCGCTGATCGGCGGCACCATCACGCATCCGGTGCAGGGTGAAGCCGCAGCCGGTGTGGTGATGCTGCGTCCGGCCAGCCCCGGTACCGGTGTGATCGCCGGCGGCGCCGTTCGCGCGGTGCTGGAATGCGCTGGCGTGCGCGACATCCTGGCCAAGTCGCTGGGCAGTGACAACGCGATCAACGTGGTGCACGCCACCGTCGCCGCGCTCAAGATGCTGCAGCGTCCCGAAGAGGTCGCCGCCCGGCGCGGTCTGCCCATCGAGGATGTGGCGCCGGCAGGCATGCTCCGCGCCCGGCGCGAGGCCGAGGCATTGGCGGCATCGACCACACGGGAAGGGTCGGCATAGCCATGGCAGAGCTGAAGATCACCCAGGTGCGCAGCACCATCGGTGCGCGCTGGAAGCAGCGGGAAACCCTGCGGACGCTGGGACTGCGCCGGATCCGGCAGTCCGTCGTCCGCGACGACAACCCGCAGACGCGCGGGCTGATCAAGACCGTGCATCACCTCGTACAGGTGGAGGAGGTCTAACCGATGACACCCATCAAGCTGCACGACCTGAAGCCGGCTCCCGGCTCCAAGACGGCCAAGACCCGGGTGGGTCGCGGTGAGGGTTCCGGCCGCGGGAAGACCGCCGGTCGCGGCACCAAGGGCACCAAGGCCCGCAAGAACGTCCCCGCGACGTTCGAGGGCGGCCAGATGCCGATTCACATGCGACTGCCCAAGCTCAAGGGGTTCAAGAACCGGTTCCGCACCGAGTATGAGGTTGTCAACGTCGGCGATATCAACAAGCTGTTCCCCAACGGCGGCGATATCGGCGTGGACGAGCTGGTGGCGGCGGGTGCGGTGCGCAAGAACACGCTGGTGAAGGTGCTCGGCGACGGCAAGCTGACCGCGAAGGTGAATGTCACCGCGCACAAGTTCAGCGGTAGCGCGCGCGAAAAGATCACCGCGGCAGGCGGTTCGGCGACCGAACTGTAGGGATTTGTGTGCAGTTTGTTGCGCTCACCGCAACGAACTGCACACAAACCGCCGGCTTGAAGTCGGCGCGGCGTCGGTACGCTCGAAGCATGTTCGCATTGCTGCCCGGCGTCCCCGGAGTTGACGACATTCGCGCACTGGTCAAGCGCATGGACACCGCCCGCCACCGTGGCGTGCCGGACGGTGTTGTGCTGGAGCTCGACCTGCTATCGGTGCCCAACGAGACCGGCGGATTCGACCCGTTCGCGTTTCTGGCCGGCGGCCGGCCGGTGCTGCTTCGGGCGGCCGTCGAGGCCATCCACCGCGCCGCCGAGGACCCCAGGGTCGCGGGCCTGATCGCGCGGATCCAGCTTCCGGGCGCCGCAGCGGGGCCGGTGCAGGAACTGCGGTCGGCGATCGCGGCATTCAGCGACGCCAAACCGTCGCTGGCGTGGGCCGAGACCTATCCGGGCACCATGTCCTACTACCTGGCGTCCGCGTTTCGCGAAGTGTGGATGCAGCCGTCGGGCTCCGTCGGGTTGGTCGGCTTCGCCACCAGCGCGATGTTCCTGCGTGACGCGCTGGACAAGGCGGGCCTCGAGGCGCAGTTCGTCGCCCGCGGCGAATACAAGTCGGCCGCAAACCGTTTCACGGAGAACAGCTACACCGACGCCCACCGGGAAGCCGACAGCCGGCTGATCGAAAGCCTGCACGCCCAGGTGCTGGCCGACGTGGGCCAGTCGCGCCATCTCGATCCCGAGGAGCTCGACGCACTCGTCGACAAGGCGCCGTTGCTGCGCGACGACGCCGTCATGGGCCGGCTCGTCGACCGCATCGGCTTCCGTGACGAAGCCTATGCCCGCATCGGCGAACTGGTTGGTGCGCCGGGGATATCACCGGAAACCGGCGATGCCGACTCCGACGACGCGCCCCCGCGGTTGTATCTGTCGCGGTATGCGCGGGCCACCGCGCCGCGATCGGGGCCGTCACTGCCCGCGATCGCCGGCAAGGCCAAACCGGTCGTCGCGGTGGTGACGCTGGACGGGCCGATCGTCAGCGGTCGCGGCGGGCCTCCGATGCTGCCGCTGGGCAACTCGAGCGTCGGCGCCGACACCATCACCGCGGCTTTGCGCGAAGCCGCCGCCGACGATGACGTCGTGGCCATCGTGCTGCGGGTCGACAGCCCCGGCGGCTCAGTCACCGGGTCGGAAACCATTTGGCGCGAGGTGGACCGGGTGCGTGACAACGGAACCCCGGTCGTTGCGTCGATGGGTTCGGTGGCGGCGTCCGGTGGTTACTACGTGTCGATGGCCGCCGATACGATCGTCGCCAACCCCGGGACGATCACCGGGTCGATCGGTGTGGTGGCCGGCAAGCTGGTGGCGCGTGAGCTCAAGGACCGGCTCGGGGTGGGGTCGGATTCGGTGCGCACCAACCGAAACGCCGACGCGTGGTCGGTCAACCAACCGTTCACCGAAGAACAGCGCGCGCACGTCGAGGACGAAGCGGACCTGTTCTACACCGACTTCATCGAGCGGGTCGCCCAGGGTCGCAACCTGAGCGTCGAGGACGTCGAGGTGGTCGCCCGGGGGCGGGTGTGGACGGGCGCCGACGCGCTGGAGCGTGGCCTTGTCGACGAACTCGGTGGGCTGCGCACCGCGATCAACCGCGCGCAGGTGCTGGCCGGGCTCGACGCGGAGGACGAGGTCCGCACGGTTGCCTATCCCGGTTCGTCGTTGATGGACCTGCTGCGACCCAAGCCGTCGTCGCAGCCCGCGGCGGCCTCGCTGCCGGAGGCGTTCGCGGCGCTGGTGGGCCGCTCGGTGGTGGGTGTGCTCGACAATGCCGAGCGCTCGCTGTCCGGAGTGAGCGCGCTGTGGCTGGGTGACTCCCGCTTTTGAGGTGGTCACCCCTGCTGGCGCAGGTACCCGTACACCGCGGCGAAGTTATGGTTGACGTCCTCGGGTATCGGCACCGGACCGCCCAGCGCCCGTGCGCCCCATACGATCTGCGCGGTGCGCTCCACCAGCGCGGTGACGTGCAGCGCCTTGTCCGGCCGCGGCGCGACGGCGACCAGACCGTGGTTGGCGATCAGCGCAGCCGCGCGGTTCTGCAACGCCTTCACCGCGTTGTGGCCGACGTCGGCGGTGCCGGACGCCGCGTAGTCGGCGCAACGGATATCGCCGCCGCAGTAGACGGCAAACTCGTCGATACATGCCGGAATCGGTTGGTGCGCAACGGCGAACATCGTCGCCCAGACGGGATGGCTGTGGATCACGCTGCCGATGTCGTCGAACGCGCGATAGCACGCCAGGTGCAGCGCCATCTCCGACGAAGGCGCCCGACCGTCCTTTCCCGACACCACCGCACCGTCCGGGTCGACGACGACGAGGTCCTCGAGCGCCATATCGCGGTAGTCCACCGATGACGGTGTGATCACGAGGTTTCCGTCCTCGCGCCGGGCCGAGATGTTGCCTGCCGTACCCTCGACCAGGCCGCGGCGCAGCATGTCCTTGGCCGCTGCGAGCACCGCGTCCTCGGGGTTGTCCACGAACCTCATGGCCTGAGCACCTCCGGATTGACGATATGGGCGGGTGTGCGCCCCGCCAGCAGCGCTTCCAGGCCGTCGGCGACCATCTGCGCCTGCCGTGCCTCAGTGTTCCACGTCGCCCCGCCGATGTGCGGGGTGAGCACGACGTTGTCCATCGCCGCCAGCGGATGCTCCGGCGGCAGCCATTCGCCGACGAAATGATCCAGACCCGCCGCGGCCACCTTGCCCCGCCGCAGCGCGTCGACCAGCGCGTCGGTGTCGTGTAACTGGGCGCGCGCGGTGTTGAGGAACACCACTTCGTCGCGCATCGCGGCGAACTGAGCGGCGCCGATCATGCCGACGGTGTCCTCGGTGACCGGTGCGTGCAGCGACACGACGTCGGCCTCGGCGAGCAGTTCGTCGAGGCTGTGGCGAGCCTCGTCGTGGAAGGGGTCGTAGGCGATCACCGTCATCCCCAGCCCCTCGAGCCGCCACCGCAGGGCGCGCGCCACCGCGCCCAGCCCGACCAGGCCTGCCGTGCGGCCCGCGACCTCCCACGCGCGGAAACGCTGGTAGGGGATGGTGCCGTCGCGAAACACCTCACCGGCGCGGACGTCGGCGTCGGCGGTGAGCACATGGCGCGTCGCGGCGAACAACAGGCCGACGGCCATCTCCGCAACGGCGTCGGCGTTGCGGGCGGGGGTGTGCAGCACCGGGATTCGCGCCGCAGTGGCGCCGGAGACGTCGACGTTGTTCGGGTCTCCGCGGGTGGCGGCGACCGCACGCAGCGGCAGGCCGAAAACCGGCCCGGTAACCGAATCACCTTCCACTACAAGCACATCGGCGCGCTCCGCCGACACGCGCTCGGCGAGCTGTTCGGCCGTGTAGATCCGCAGCGGGCGCAACTCGATCCAGGGGTCATACACCACGTCGACCAACTGCTGCAGTTTGTCGAAGCCCGGACCGCGAAGCGGTGCGGTCACGAGCGCGCGAAGTCGGGTCACGATTGCTCATGCTGGCGTACGGTGACGCCCGTGTCAGCCAAAGACGTCACAATCGGCGTCGACATCGGCACCACCGCCGTCAAGGCCGTCGCCGCCGACGCCGACGGCCACGTGCTGGCCAGGACACGGATTCCCCATCGGCTGCGGGTGCCTGGGCCCGACCGGCTCGAGCACGATGCCGACGAGGCGTGGCGGCGCGGGCCGCTGACCGCGCTCGCCGAATTGCGCGTGCCGGACGCGGCGGCGGTGGCCGTCACCGCGATGGTGCCCTCGCTGACCGCCGTCGACGCCGAGGGCCGGCCGTTGACCCCGGGCCTGCTCTACGGCGACAGCCGCGGACGCGCCTTCGACGCCGGGCCCGACACCCGGTTCCTCACCGGCGAGTCGGTCGAGTTGCTGCGCTGGACCGCGCGGCAGGCCCCCGGCGCGCACGGCTACTGGCCCGCGGCCGCTGCCGCCAACCACGCGCTGGCGGGGGAGGCGATGATCGACACGACGACGGCCGGCACCAGCTACCCGCTGTACGACGGCGACGGCTGGAGCGAAAAGGTCTGTGCCGATTGTGAAGTCACGCCGGCACAGATGCCGCGCGTCGCGGCGACCGGCACGCCGGCCGGCCGGGTCCACGACTCCGACGCGGTGCTGGCGGCCGGCGCGGTGGACGCGGTGTGCGAGCAGATGGTCGCCGGCGCCGACGACGTCGGCGATGTGTTGGTGCTGTGCGGTACGACGCTGATCGTGTGGACGATGATCGAGTCGTACCGCGAGGTGCCCGGGCTGTGGACGCTGCCGCACCGCACGCCGGGCAGGTGCCAGATCGGCGGGCCGAGCAACGCCGGCGGGCTGTTTCTGGGCTGGGCGGACCGCCTGTTGGGGCCGAGCGCGGGCGCGGCCGTCGATGCGCGACGGGTGCCGGTGTGGTCACCGTACGTCCGCGGTGAGCGGGTGCCCTACCACGACCCGGACCGCCGCGGCGTGCTCGACGGCCTCGACCTCACCCATGACAGCGCCAGCGTGCGCCGCGCCGCCTACGAGGCATCCGGGTTCGTCGTGCGTCAACTCGTCGAGCGCAGCGGCGCGCAGGCCGCGCGCATCGTGGCGACCGGCGGCGGCACCCGTGTCGCGCCGTGGATGCAGGCCGTCGCGGACGCGACCGGGCTACCCGTGCACCTCAGCGCGATACCCGAAGGGGCCGCGCTGGGCGCCGCGTTCCTGGGCCGGGTGGCCGTTGGGCTGGAGTCGTCGCTTACCGACGGGTCGCGCTGGGCACGCACCGGACGCGTCGTCGAACCCGACCCGCAGTGGACGGCCCCGACGCAGGACCGCTACGCCCGGTTCCTCGAACTCGCCGATGGATGGCAGAGCACCGCGCTCAGGTAGCTCATATCGGCGAACATTCCGATGGTCTCCTCCTCGGGGAAGGTGAACCCGTTGGCGGCGTAGGCTTCTCGCATCGACTGCGCCGACACCGTCCAGCCGTGCTGGGTCAGGTACTCGACAACGTCGTTGCGCTCATCGTGGTAGATCAGCTCGCCCATTTCGATGTTCGAGCCGTACTTCTTCATCCGGTCGGCGATGCGCTGCGAGCGCTCGTCGGAGAACATCGTGATGTCGGGGATGTGTTCGGTGGCCACTCGGCTGCCGGGCGCCGACAGCTCTGTGATCCGGTCGAACAGTAGGTCCTGCGCCTCGGGCGGTAGATAGATGAGCAGGCCTTCGGCGATCCAGGCAGTCGGCTGAGCCGGGTCGAATCCGTTGTCGCGCAACGCTTGAGGCCAGTCCTCGCGCAGGTCCACGGCGACCGTGCGACGGTCGGCGGTCGGCTGCGCACCCAACCTCGCCAACGTCGCGGTCTTGAACTCGATGACTTCGGGCTGGTCGACCTCATACACCGTGGTCCCGGCCGGCCACGCCAACCGGTAGGCCCGGGCGTCCAGACCCGCCGCCAGGATCACCGCCTGGCGCACCCCGGCCGCGGCGGCGGCGGTGAACAACCGGTCGAAGTGGCGCGTGCGCACCGCCATGCCCTCGGCGGCCCTGCGCACGTTGAACTCGGGGTCGACGGCCTCCAAATCGATCTCGCCGTCGATGGCCTGGGTGAAGAAGTCGAGCCCGACCGCGCGTACCAGCGGCTCGGCGAACGGGTCGTCGATCAACCCCTCGCGGTGGGCCAGCACACGCTGCGCGGCGACCATCGTCGCCGTCGCACCCACGCTGGAGGCCAGATCCCAGGTGTCGCCATCGGTACGGCTCATGCGGAAAGTATCCCGCTGACGTACTGCAGCTCACCGAAGTCGGCGGCCTCCTCGTCGTCCAGCGGCGGTAACCCGTTGGCGACCAGCAGGTCCCGGACGCTGTGGCGGGTCAGCCGCCACCCGCGGTCATCCAGGTACGCCGCGGCTTCGTTGCGGTCACCGAGGTACACCAGCTCGGCGAAGTCCAGGTCGAAGCCGTGCTCACGCCACCGCTGCGCCGCGGTGCGCATCCGCTCGACCGCCTGCTCCTGACGGTCGGGATCGATACGCGGCACGCTCTCCACCGCGATCCAGCTGCCGGGCGCGCTCAGCTCAGTGATCGTGTCGAGCAGGCGGTCCTGGGCGTCGGGCGGCAGGTAGCCCAGCAAGCCTTCGGCACTCCACGCCGACGGCTGGCTGGGGTCGAAGCCCGCCGCGATCAGTGCCGACGGCCAGTCGAAGCGCAGGTCCACAGCGACCGCGCGACGCTGCGCGGTCGGTTCGGCGCCCAATTCCGCCAGCGTCGCGCTCTTGAACGCGATCACCTCGGGTTGGTCGATCTCATAGACGACGACGCCGGCGGGCCACACCAACCGGTAGGCCCGCGCGTCCAGCCCCGACGCCAGGATCACGACCTGCCGGACGCCGGCGCCCGTCGCACCTGCAAAAAATTCGTCGAAGTACTTGGTTCGCACCGCCATGTTGTCGGTCATCCGCTGCATGCCGCCCATGTCGCCGTCGTCGTCGAAATCGGCGGGGCGCAGCTCCCCGGTGACCAGCCGGGTGAAGAAATCGACACCGACCGCACGCACCAGGGGATCGGCGAACGGATCGTCGATCAGGGGCTGCTCGGCGTTGGTGGCCAGCGCCCTGGCGGCCGCGACCATCGTGGCCGTCGCCCCGACGCTCGATGCCAGATCCCAGGTGTCGTTGTCGGTCCGAGTCATCTGATTCCTTACATCCCTGTCGCTAGTTAGTAGATATAACGAGATGCTTGACACGCTATGTTCCCGAGCTGAGAGACTGCTGTGAGTCTGGGATTCATGGCGAGGCGTTTCCAACTGTTACTCTCGTAGACTGTTTGACGGGTAACTTCGCAGGCTGCGCGCTCGGCGGAGGTCCGCACACGACTTAACCAAGACGCTGGTCACACCAGCCCAGTTCGTACGCTGCGGCCACAAGGTCGGCTGCGCAGGAGGAAGAGTGCTTTCGGCTTTCATCTCATCGCTGCGGACAGTCGACCTGAGGCGAAAGATTCTTTTCACCCTGGGCATTGTCATCATCTACCGGGTCGGCGCATCGATCCCGTCGCCCGGCGTGAACTACCCGAACATCCAGAAGTGCATCGCCGAGGTCAGCGGCGGCGACGCCGGGCAGGTCTACTCCCTGATCAACCTGTTCTCGGGGGGCGCGCTGCTCCAGCTGTCGGTGTTCGCGGTCGGCATCATGCCCTACATCACCGCCAGCATCATCGTGCAGCTGCTGACCGTGGTGATCCCGCGATTCGAGCAGCTGCGCAAGGAGGGTCAGGCCGGCCAGACCAAGATGACGCAGTACACGCGTTATCTGACGATCGCGCTGGCGATCCTGCAGGCCACCAGCATCGTGGCGCTGGCCGCTAACGGCGGGCTGCTGCAGGGCTGCTCGCTCGACATCATCCAGGGCCAGAACGACGGCATCGACATCTTCGTGCTCGTCGTCATGGTGCTGGTGATGACCGCGGGCGCGGCGCTGGTGATGTGGATGGGCGAGCTGGTCACCGAGCGCGGCATCGGCAACGGCATGTCGCTGATCATCTTCGCCAGCATCGTCTCGGCAATGCCCGGCGAGGGCCAGATGATCCTGGAGAGCCGCGGCGGCCTGGTTTTCACCCTGGTCTGCGCCGGCGCGCTGGCCATCCTCATCGGCGTGGTGTTCGTCGAGCAGGGCCAGCGGCGCATCCCCGTCCAGTACGCCAAGCGGATGGTGGGCCGGCGAATGTACGGCGGCACGTCGACGTATCTGCCGCTGAAGGTCAACCAGGCCGGTGTTATCCCGGTCATCTTCGCGTCGTCGCTGATCTACATCCCACAGCTGATCACGCAGTTGATCCAGAGCGGCAGCGCCAGCCCCGGCACCGGCTGGTGGCAGCGGTTCGTCGCCGAGAACCTGTCCAACCCGTCCGACCCGATCTACATCGCGGTCTACTTCGGCCTGATCGTGTTCTTTACGTACTTCTACGTGTCGATCACATTCAACCCCGACGAACGCGCCGACGAGATGAAGAAGTTCGGCGGCTTCATCCCCGGTATCCGACCGGGTGCGCCGACCGCCGACTACCTGCGTTATGTGCTCAACCGGATCACCCTGCCCGGCTCGATTTACCTGGGCGGCATCGCCGTGCTCCCGAACATGTTCCTGTCCGTCGGCGGTAGCGGTCCGGTGCAGAACCTGCCGTTCGGCGGTGTTGCGGTGTTGATCATGATCGGCGTCGGGTTGGATACGGTCAAACAGATCGAGAGCCAGCTCATGCAACGCAACTACGAAGGGTTCCTGAAGTGAGGGTCGTTCTGCTCGGGCCACCCGGTGCCGGTAAGGGCACCCAGGCCCAGAAGCTCTCCGAGAAGCTCGGCATCCCGCAGATCTCGACCGGGGACCTGTTCCGCAAGAACATCGGCGATGGCACCCCGCTCGGGCTGGAGGCCAAGCGCTACCTCGACGCCGGTGACCTGGTGCCCTCGGAGCTGACCAACAAGCTCGTCGAGGACCGGATCACCCAGCCCGACGCCGCGGACGGCTTCATCCTCGACGGGTACCCACGGTCGGTCGAGCAGGCCAAGGCGCTCGACGAGATGCTCAAACAGCGCAGCACCGAACTCGACGCGGTGCTGGAGTTCGCGGTGTCCGAAGAGGAGCTCTTCAAGCGCCTCAAGGCCCGTGGCCGCGCCGACGACACCGAGGAAGTCATCCACAACCGGATGCAGGTGTACCGCGATGAGACTCAGCCGCTGCTGGAGTACTACCGCGACAACGTGCACACCGTCGACGCGGTCGGCGGGCTCGACGAGGTGTTTTCTCGGGCGCTGCAGGCGCTCGGCAAGTAGCAGATGATCGGACTCCCCGGCTTGCGCAACCGCAAGGTCATCGCCCAGCGCACCTCCGCCGAACTCGACGCAATGGCCGTCGCGGGCGCACTGGTGGCGTCGGCCCTGAAGGCCGTGCGGCAGGCGGCCGTGCCGGGGGTGTCCACGCTCGAGCTCGACGAGATCGCCGAGTCGGTGATCCGCGACGGCGGCGGGGTGCCGTCGTTTCTGGGCTACCACGGTTTTCCGGCGAGCATCTGCTCCTCGGTGAACGAGCGCGTCGTGCATGGCATCCCGTCGGCCAGCGAGACGCTGGCGGCGGGGGACCTGGTGTCCATCGACTGCGGCGCGATCGTCGACGGCTGGCACGGGGACTCGGCGATCACGTTCGGTGTCGGGCCGCTGATCCCCGTCGACGAAACGCTGTCGCAGGCCACTCGGGAGGCCATGGAGGCCGGGATCGCCGCGATGGTGCCCGGCAACCGGCTCACCGATGTCTCACACGCGATCGAGGTCGGCACCCGCGCCGCCGAAGCGCGTCACGGCCGCAAGTTCGGCATCGTCGCCGGCTACGGCGGCCACGGGATCGGCAGGCAGATGCACATGGACCCGTTTCTGCCCAACGAGGGGGCACCCGGTCGCGGACCCTATCTGGCGCCCGGGTCGGTGCTGGCCATCGAACCCATGCTGACGCTGGGCACCACCAAAACCGTGGTGCTCGAAGACGAATGGACCGTCGTCACCGCCGACGGTTCTCGCGCCGCGCACTGGGAGCACACCGTCGCCGTCACCGAAGACGGCCCCCGCATCCTCACGCAGTAGCTTCAGGCCGCCGCGAACGTGGGTTACCCGCACACTTTTGTGGGAGGGGGTAGACGTGCGGGTAACCCACGTTCGGCGGACTGGGCGAATGGGCGAATACTGAACCGGACGACCGGCAACCTCGTATCTCTGATGGAGGTTGAGTTTGGACGACCCGGATGCCCTCGACGCCAACGTCATGCGGCTGCTCTACGACGAGCATGCCGCAGCCATCTGGCGCTACGCCTTGCGGCTGACGGGGGATACGGCCCGGGCGGAGGATGTCGTGCAGGAGACGCTGTTGCGTGCTTGGCGCCATCCCGAGGTGGCCGCCGACCGGGAGCGCTCACCTCGGGGGTGGCTGTTCACCGTGGCGCGTAACCTCGTTATCGACGAGCGACGCAGCGCCCGCTTCCGCAGTGAAACCGGCACGCCGGACATGGAGAAGACGGCGGACCGCGCTGGTCCCGACGAGGTGGAGACGGCACTGGACCGGATGCTGCTTGGTGAAGCCATTCGTGAACTGTCCGAGGAACATCGGGCCGTCATCCGCCGCGCCTACTACCAGGGCTGGACCACTGCGCAGATCGCCGCCGATCTGCAGATCGCCGAGGGCACGGTGAAGTCGCGGCTGCACTACGGGGTGCGTGCGCTGCGGCTGAAGTTGCAGGAGATGGGGGTGACGCGATGACCGAATCCGGTTTCCCCCGAAGCGATGACGATCGCTACCTCACCTGGGACGCCGCCTACGTGCTGGGTTCGTTGTCCAGCGAAGAGCGCCGCGAATACGAGGCGCACCTGCAGACCTGTGCGCGGTGCCGGACCGCGGTCGCCGAACTCGGCGGCATACCCGCGCTGCTGGCCACGATCGACGTCACCGATATCGACCAATGCGACCCGCCCGCGTTGCGGCCCGAGGTGCTCGACACCCTGCTGGACAAGGTGCATGCGCGACGCAGGCGGACCCGTTGGGTCACCACCGCCGCGGTCGCGATGGCCGCCGCGCTGCTGGCGCTCGGTCTGGTGCTCGTGCTGCGTCCCGGGGTGCTGGACACCCAACCCCCCGCGCCGCAGGCCTCGGGCACCGAACTGGAGATGGTCAAGGTGTCCGAGACGCCGATCAACGCCACGATCACCGTCACCGGCTACGGCTGGGGCACCCGTATCGACATGGCCTGCACCTACGGCGACTGGGGTCAGCGCGACGCGCCGCCGCAGAACCTCGGCATGGTGGTGATCGGCCGCGACGGCAGCCGCGAACAGGTCGCGACCTGGCTGGGGCTGTCCGGTGCCACCGCGCTGCCGAGCGCCAACACCCCGATGCAGCCGAATGAAATCGCTGCGGTGCAACTGGTTTCGGCCGATGACGACCAGGTGCTGCTGGAACGCCAGCTGTGAATCGCGGCGCGCGTTGAACCCAACCGGGTAGCTCGCCGTATTCCGGGGGTAAGCGTGCGAAAGCGGGGCAGCGATGGCGCATCGGGTGGTCGACCACATCGTCGAATATCTCGCGGCGATCGGCGTCGAGTACATCTTCGGCGTCGACGGCGCCAATATCGAAGACCTCTACGACGCCGCCCACTTCCGCGACGGGATCACCGCGGTGCTGGCCAAGCACGAGTTCTCCGCGGCGACCATGGCCGACGGATACAGCCGCAGCGGAGCCGGCCTGGGCGTGCTGGCCGCCACCTCGGGCGGCGGCTGCCTGAACACGGTGCCCGGGCTGGGGGAGGCATTCGCCAGCCGGGTGCCGGTGCTGGCGCTGATCGGGCAGTCCCCGACGGTGCTCGACGGACGCGGGGCGTTCCAGGACACCAGCGGACTCAACGGCGCGCTTGATGCGCACGCGCTGTTCTCCGCGGTTTCGGCGCACTGCAGACGCGTGCTGACCCCGGCCGACATCCAAGCGGCGCTGCCGGAGGCGATCGCCGCGGCTCGAAGGTTGCGCGGGCCGTCGGTGTTGTTGTTACCCAAGGACGTTCAGCAGGCCGAACTGCCCGTCAACGGCGGCGCCGGGGTTTCAGATGAGCTTCGCAGTCAACTCGGCGACCCACACCCCATCGGGCGCGCGCTGCGGCGCGCCGACGGGCCCGTCACGATCATCGCCGGCGAACAGGTCGCCCGCGACGATGCGCGCGTCGAACTCGAACGGCTGCGGGCCCAGGTGCGCGCCCGGGTGGCCTGCGTGCCCGACGCGAAAGATGCCGCGGGCACGCCCGGTTCGGGATCGTCGTCGTTTCTGGGCGTGACGGGCGTGATGGGACATCCCAGCGTCGCCACCGCCGTCGCGGGCAGCGCGCTGTGCCTGTTGGTGGGCACCCGCATGACGGTGACGGCGCGCGCCGGGCTGGAGACCGCGCTGGCGGCGACGTCGGTGTACTCCATCGGATCCGACCCGCCGCACCTGCCGTGTACCCACGTGCACACCGACGATCTGCGCGGCTCGCTGATGCTGTTGACCGCGGCGCTGTCCGGTAACGGCCGCGCCACCGGCGTGCGGGTGCCCGACGCGGTGCCGCGCACGTGCCTGGAACCACCGGCACACGGCGGTCCGGGGATCCGGTACCGCGACGCGATGAGCGTGATCGACGGCGCGCTGCCCGACGGCACCGACATCGTCGTCGACGCCGGAAACATCGGCGCATCGGCGATCCATCACCTGCCGGTGCGCCGCGACGGCCGGTTCCTCGTCGCGCTCGGCATGGGCGGTATGGGCTACAGTTTCGGCGCCGGTGTCGGTATGGCGTTCGGGCGTCGGCGCCGCACCGTGGTGATCGCGGGCGACGGCGCATTTCTCATGCACGGCATGGAGATCCACACCGCGCTGCAGTACCGGCTGCCCGTGACGTTTCTGTTGTTCGACAACCACGCGCATGCGATGTGCGTGACCCGCGAGCAGCTGTTCTACGGCGACCGCTACAGCTACAACCGGTTCGGCCCGAGCCGGCTCGGAGCCGGTCTGGCCGCGATGTTTCCGGGGCTGGCCTCGTTCGACGTCGACGACCTCTTGCGGCTGCCTGCCGCGTTGGATACCGCACTGGCGGTTGACGGTCCGTCGGTCGTCGGCGTCGAATGCTCGGCAGACGAAATCCCGCCCTTTGCAGCTTTTCTCACCTCAGCCGTTGCCCGCGCAAAGGAGAGCAGATCCCATGTCGTTGCCCGCACTTGATGACATCGTCGCCCACCGAGGTACCACCGACCCGCTCGGCGGGCTCGTCCGCGTCGAGACGTCACCGCGGGAGAAGGCCACCCCGATCATCATGGAGATGATGCGGTCGGTCTATCCGCACGACGACGTGTTCGGCGAATTCTGCACGGTCAACAGCCATATCGACTGTCCACCCGACGAATTGTTCGAATACATGTCCGATACCCGCAGCCTCGAGGAGTGGACCTACAGCCTGCGTGGCTTCACCACCACCGAAGAACCCGGGCTGTGGCTTGCCTACGACCGGCTCGGCTCAGAGACCCGGATCTTCACCCGCACCCACGCCAACAAACAGGCGATGACGGTCGACTACCACTGCGCGTGGGACCAGGGCAAGCACCTCTGGATGATCTATTTGATGCGGATCGTCGACGCGCAGTCGGTGTTCAACAAGCCGGGATCCGTGGTGTTGTGGACCAACTGCCATCACCCGTTCTACGACCACAACCCATATCCGGAAACTGCACCGCCGCAGCGACCCGTGTGGGTCGGCGACTTCTGGGACATGTTTGGCGCGGGCCACCTGCTGGAGTTGCAGAACCTCAAGGCGATCGCCGAATACCGCTATTCCAACGGGCTTCCCGTGACACCGGACTGGATGAGGTGAACAGATGACCGTCAGCCTGCTGGATATCGCCAGCTATCTGCCGGGTGAGCCGATCGGCGCGAGCTACTACGCGCAGTTCGCCGAATCAGATGCACTGCGCGACAACGTGATGTTCCGCGTGCCGCGCTACCGTCACCACGTCGGCCCGGATGAGACCGCGGTCGACATGGTCGAGCGCGCCGCGGCGGACCTGGTGCAACGACACGGGGCCGACGTGATCGCCGGCGTCGACGTGCTGATCACCCACACCCAGCTACCGGACATGCCGTTCTACGGCGCCGGTGGCGCGGTCGCGTATCGGCTTGGGATGAAACCGAACTGGGTGCTGGATCTGCACAACGGTGGCTGCGCTGCGTTTGTCCTCGGGATGCAGCTGGCACGTCAGCTACTGGCGTCGGGTGCGGGACAGACGGCGTTGATCGCCGTCGCGCAGAACGCCGCCGGGCAGGTGTTCGACCAACCGAGTGTGCGGCGAAAGGCGCAGGCCGCGGTCCCGGGCGACGGCGCCGCGGTGGGTTTGGTCGCGGTGTCGGAACGCTCGCCGATCCTCGACGTCGAGTGCCGCACCTACGGGGAATTCGCCGGGGATATGACCATCGCAGTTGATCCGCCGCGCAAATGGTGGCAGCCGGGGCCCGGTGAGGGCTACATCGGATTCACCGATGCCAAGATCACCAAGGTGCTCGCGCGGGGCAACCGCCAGGTTCCCGAGGTGTCCTATGCCGTGTGCGACCGCATCGGCCTCAAACCCCAAGATCTCGACCTGCTCGTCACCAACCAGCCCAACCGGGTGTTCCTGCGCAACTGGCGCGAAGCGCTCGAACTGCCCAAGGAGCGCCACGTCGACACGTTCGACGAGTGCGGAAACCTGTTCGCCGCGGGCATCCCGATCAACCTCGACCGGGCCGTCACCGAGGGTCGGTTGCAGGCCGGTGACGTGGTGATGATGGCGGCGTTCGCCCATGCCGGCGACTTCGCGGGCGCGGCCGCGGTGCGGTGGGGCGGTCGCGGCTGATGACCACACCGGAAGGTGACGGCGGCGTACTACCGGACGTGATGAGCCCGTTCGCGTTGTCGCTGAACGAGAATCCGTTCCCGCCGCTGCCCGCGGTGCAGATGGCGCTGAGCGCCTCGATCGGTTCGGCCAACCGGTATCCGGAGTATCTGCCGCAGCGGTTGCGCTCGATGATCGCCGCGCATATCGGGGTGCGCGACGAACAGGTGGTCCTGGGCGTCGGCGCCACCGGTGTGATCATGCAGGTGCTGCAGGCGGTGACGTGCCCCGGCGAGGTGCTGGCGATGACGTCACCGACGTTCGACGGATATCCGGTCTTCGCGCGGATGGCCCGGCTGGTGCCGATCACCGTGCCGTTGGACAGCCATGGCCGGCACGATCTGGAGGCGTTGGCGCGCGCCGCGGCCGACGCGCGGGTGGTGGTGGTGTGCCGGCCGCACAACCCGACCGGCACCATCGAGACGCCCGCCGACATCGAGGCGTTCCTGCGGTGCGTGCGGCCCGACACCGTCGTACTGCTCGACGAAGCCTACGTCGAGTTCCTGGCACCGGAATCGCGGCTCGACGCTGCGGGACTGGTCGCGCGCTTTCCGAATCTCGTGGTGCTGCGGACCTTCTCGAAAGGCTACGGCCTCGCCGGACTGCGCATCGGCTATGGCTTCTGCGCCCAGCCACTGGCCCGCAGGCTGTGGGCCATGCAACTGCCGTTCGGCATCGCGAGCACCGGTCAGGTGGCCGTCGAGGCCTCCTATGAGGCGGAAGCCGAGCTGCAGCAACGCATCTCGCTGATCGCCAACGAATCTCGCTACCTGCGGATGCGGTTGGGTTCGATGGGCGTGTACAGCACCGACAGCCACGCCAACTTTGTCTACCTGCCGCGCCGTGACCGGGACTGGACGCAGGTGTTCGACGGCGCCGGGCTGCGGGTGCGCCACTACGCCGACGGCGGCGTGCGCATCACCGTCGGTGACCGCCGCTCCACCCGCGCCGTGCTGGCCGCCGTACGTTAGAAATCAGCGGCCCGGGCGCGCCGGTGCGGTATGAAGAGGCGTGGCCTCGCAAAACCCGCAGCCGTCGCAGCCCGACCATCGCGACCCGATCGCGCTGGCCCGCGCCAACTGGGAGCGCTCCGGATGGGGTGACGTCGCCGACGGCATGGTCGCGGTCACATCGGTGATGCGGGCCCACCAGATCCTGCTGGCCCGGGTGGAGACCGCGCTGCGGCCCTACGACCTGAGCTTTTCCCGATTCGAGTTGTTGCGATTGTTGGCGTTCAGCCGTAACGGGGAACTGCCGATCACCAAGGCGTCCGACCGGTTGCAGGTGCACGTCACCAGCGTCACCCACGCGATCCGTCGTCTGGAAGCCGACGGACTGGTGGAGCGGACCCCCCATCCGACCGACGGCCGTACCACGCTGGTGCGCATCACCGACCTCGGCCGCTCGACGGTCGAGGACGCCACGGTGACCCTCAACAAGGAGGTGTTCGCCGACATCGGCATGTCCGAGGACGAGTCGCGGGCGCTCGCCGATTCGATCGAAACGCTGCGCAGGAACTCCGGCGACTTCTAGCGGGCGATTTGTGTGCGTTCAGGAGCGGTGAGCGCCGCAAAACGCACACAAATCACTGGGGTTGGGACGGCAGCGGGATGGTCGCCGTCACCGCTGTCCCCGTGCCCGGGCGGGACCGGATGTTGAGCCGGCCGCCGACGATCTCGGCGCGCTCAGCCATCGACAACAGCCCGTAGCCACCCATCTCGTCGCTGCCCAGTGGATGCTCGAAAGTGTCGAAACCGACGCCGTCGTCGACTATTTCGAGCCGCGCGACCGGCGCAGACCGACCCGCGTCGACGGCGAAGGTGAGCTGGGCCGTCGTGGCGTTGGCGTGTTTGACGACATTTTGCAGGCATTCCTGCGCGATCCGGTACAGCGCGAGCTCGATATGGTCGGGCAGCCGGGTTTCCGCCAGATCCACATCGATGTTCACCTGCGGGATCGAGCGGGCCAGGCTGGCCAGCCCGCCGGCCAGCCCGAGGTCGTCGAGCACCGGGGGCCGCAACCCGCTGATCGCCGCCCGCGCCTCCTGCAGCGTCAACTCCACCAGTTCGCGGGCGGTGCCCAGCTGTTCGGCGGCGACGGCCGGATCGGCGGCGCGGGCCGCCGCATCCAGCCGGTAGGACAGGGTGACCAGGCGCTGGGAGATGCCGTCGTGAATGTCGCCGGCCAACCGGCGGCGTTCGAGTTCCTGCGCCTCGATCACCTGCTCGACGAACACTTCGTGCGCGCGTTCGCGGGCGACCAGCTGGCGGTGCAGCCGGGCCTGGTGCATCGCGCCTGCGATGAGCCGGCCGATCACCAACAGCAGCTCGACGTCGCGTTCGGTGAAGTCGCGCCGCTCGACGGTGTGCACGTTGAGCACGCCGACCAGCCCGCCGGGATCGGTCTCCATCGGAACCGACACCATCGACGTGAAATCCGAACCGCGTAGCGACTGAAACGGCATGTACCGGGGGTCGGACTCTTTGTCCTCGGTGATCACCACGGGTTCGCGGTGGCTGGCCACCCATCCCGAAATCCCTTGGCCCAGCGGCAGTCTGATCTTGCCGACCGCCGCGTCGAACGGCGGCGTCGCACCGGCCAACGTGAGTGAGTGTTCAGTGTCGTCGAGAACGTGCACAAAGCACACGTCGCTGGCGGTCGCCGCGGTGATCATCCGCGCGGCCGCGGCAGCCAACGGCTCGACGCCGGGGCCCTTGGATGCGGCCTGGATCAGTTCGCGCAGCAGCGCCAGCTCGCGGTCGACGGCCAGCGCGTACTCGCTGAGGTCGCGGACCGCGTCGCCGGGCCGGGGTCCTGTGGTCACCGATAGATCCCTTCACGGAGTGCCGTGGCCACCGCGCCGGTGCGGTCACTGACCCCGAGCTTGCGGTAGATCGAGCTGAGGTGGCTCTTGACGGTCTCATCGCCGATCACCAGCTTGGTGGCGATCGCGCGGTTGGACAGCCCGTCGACGACAAACGACAGGATCTCGCTCTCACGTTGGGTCAGGCCTTGGCGCACGCCGGGCCAGAACTCGTCGCGCTGCAACCGTGCAGCGGTGTCGGCGGCCCTGGCCGCCATACCGGGATCGATCGCGGTCTCACCGCGGTGTACGAACTCCAGCTGGCGCACCAGTTCGTCGCTGCTGATGCTCTTCAGCAGGTATCCGGATGCGCCGACGCGCAGAGCCTGGAACAGATACTGCTCGTCGTCGTAGACCGACAGCATCACGACCTTGCGCTCCGCGTTGCGCTCCCGCAGCGCCAGGCATACGTCCAGACCGCTGGAGCCCTCCATCCGCACGTCGCACAGCACGATGTCGGGGTCGAGTTCGTCAATCACGCTGAGCGCCCGCTCAGCGCCGACGGCCTGGCCGACCACTACGACGCGATCGGAGAACGCCGCGAGCATGGCCTTGAGCCCCTCGATCACCATCTCGTGGTCGTCTACCAGCACGATTCGCACCGGTTCGGCGGCTACGGTCATGACAACACCTTATTGCGACCTGATTGCTTGGTCGGGGCGGTCGCCGCGCAAGTTGACCTTGACTATCCCCCCAGCGGGGGAGGCGCGAGGGCTGTGACATGCGCCACCCTATTCCCATGTCGATAACGCAGGAGAAGACATGGCGTGCCGGACGCTTCTGGTGGGATCAGGCAGCGCCGGCCGGAGCCGACAGCCAACTGCGGGCGGTCGTCTTCGACCTCGATGCGCTGACCGACATCGAGTGCGACGGCCACCGGGTGGCATACAACGCCGCCTTCGCCGCCCACGGGCTGGACTTCGAGTGGTCAGTGACGCGCTACCGCCAACTGCTCGCGTTGGTCGATGAGCGTCAGCGGGTGGCGGCCGAGTTGCGCAAGCGCTGCGTGGCCACCGAGTCCGATGTGCTGACCGCCCTGCTCGCCGATGACATCTACAACACCAAGACGATGATGTTCGACGAGTTGGTCCTCGAGCACGATCTCGCACCGCGGCCCGGGCTGATCGATCTGCTCACCGACGCGTACGCCGCGGGCGTGCAGGTGGCTGTGGTGACCAACGGGCAGCGCAGCTGGGCGGAGCCGTTGGTGCGCCAGCTGGCCGGCGAGGGCGTCGTCGAAACCGTGGTGACCGCCGACGACGTCCACAAGACGATGCCCGATTCCGACGCGCATCGACACGCGCTGTGGGAGCTGGGCCTGTCGGCCGACGATGCGTTGGCCGTGTGCGGCTCGGCGACGGGCCTGCGCGCCGCGAACGCCGCCGGGCTGGCCACCGTCGTCATCACCGGCGAAGGCACCCCCGACATCCCGACGGCGGTGGCGGTGCGGCCGGACTTCGGTGGCAGCGAGCCGCTACGTATAGCCGAATGTCAACGGCTGCATGCCAGCTGGTGCAAGACGCACAGTTCGTCGGCGGCGTAACAGCCAGGCGTCACTCTGCCGCCGGGAGTCGGCGCGGTAGTTTCATGGGATGACCGACATCCCCACCGTCGAGGACGCGCTTGCCCGCCTCGATATGCCGCTGGCCGAAGCGATGATGACCCAGCGGGCCGTGCGCCGCGTCCTGCCCGACCCCGTCGACGATGCCGTGGTGCTCAAGTGCATCGAGTTGGCGCTGCGGGCGCCCACCGGATCCAACGGGCAGAACTGGGAATTCATCGTGGTGAAGGACCAGCGCGTCAAGGACCGACTCGGCAAGCGTTACCGCCAAGCGTGGTCGCTGTACGGCGCGGCCGGCCGACGCGTCGCCGCCGGTGACGAGTCGATGCAGAAGATCCTGCGGGCCGTCCAATGGCAGGTCGACCACTTCAGCGAGATCCCGGTCCTCGTCGTGCCGTGCCTGCGTGGCGGCGCACGGGTGCCGTACATACCGTCCCCGTTCGTGGGGGAGTCGTCGTTCTTCGGTTCGATCTATCCCAGCGTGCAGAACCTACTGCTGGCGGCGCGGGCGATGGGGCTGGGCGCGTCGCTGATCACCCTGCCGCTGTGGAGCGTGACGTCGGCACGCAGGATCTTGGGCCTGCCGCTGACGGTGACCCCGGTGTGCATCGTGCCGCTCGGTTGGCCGCGGGGTCGATACGGACCCACCACCCGCAAGCCGGTGCAGGAGGTCGTGCACCTCGACGGGTACGGCAACCGCGCATGGCGCGATGTGTAGGTCAGTCCCGTAGCTGTTCGATGACCGCGCTGAAGTCCTTGTCGGCGTGGTCGGTCGCGAACTCGGCGTAGATCTGGGCGGCGTGGCTGCCCAGCGGCGCCTTGGCGCTTGTCGAGTTCACGGCGGCCATCGCCAGGCCGAGGTCCTTGTTCATCAACGCGGTGGCGAAGCCCGGCTGAAAGTCGTTGTTGGCCGGTGACGTCGGCACCGGACCCGGCACCGGACAGTTGGTGTGTACAGCCCAGCAGTTGCCGGTGGCGCCGGTGATGACATCAAACAGGGACTGTGCCGGTAGCCCGAGCTTCTCGGCGAGTACGAACGCCTCGCCGACGGCGATCTGCTGCACCGCCAGCACCATGTTGTTGCACAATTTAGCGGCCTGGCCGGTGCCCGAGGCTCCGCAGTGAATAATCTTGCCGGCCAACGGTTCCAGCACCGGCCGGGCGCGCGCCACGGCGTTGTCTTCACCGCCGACCATGAACGCCAACGTGCCCGCGACAGCACCCTTCACCCCACCGGATACCGGCGCGTCGAGCTGGGCGAAACCGCGGTCGACGGCCTGCTGGTGGACCGAGCGGGCGTCGTCGACGGAGATCGTCGAGGTGTCGATGAACAACGCGCCGTCTTTGGCCGCGGGCAACACCTCGGCATAGCACGACTTGACGATGTCGCCGTTTGGCAGCGAGGTGATCACGACGTCCGCGTCGCCGACGGCCGCGGCGCCGCTGTCGAACACCTGGGCACCCTTCTCGGCAGCCGCGTCGCGCGAGCCCGGCACCGGGTCGAAACCGTGGACTGTGTGGCCCGCGGCAACCAGATTCGCCGCCATCGGCCCGCCCATGTGGCCCAACCCCAGAAACGCGACCGTGCTCATGCGATCTCCCTGCTTTATGCCGACGCGCGGGCCCTGGCCGCTTCGGCCCGACCGATGACCACGCGCATGATTTCGTTGGTTCCTTCCAGGATCCGATGCACCCGCAGATCGCGGACGATCTTCTCCAGCCCGTACTCGCGCAGATATCCGTATCCGCCGTGCAGCTGCAACGCCTGATCGGCGACCTCGAAGCAGGCGTCGGTGACGTAGCGTTTGGCCATCGCGCACAGTTCCACCTTCTGCGGGTGGTCCTCGTCGAGCGCAGCAGCCGCGCGCCACAACAACACTCGCGACGTCTGCAACGAGGTGGCCATGTCGGCGAGCGAGAACCGGATCGTCGGTTCGTCGAGCAGCGCGCCGCCGAACGCCTGCCGGTCGGCGAGGTAGCGCGCCGCCTTCTGGTGAGCGGCCTGCGCGCCGCCCAGCGAACACGCGGCGATATTGATCCGGCCGCCGTTGAGGCCGTTCATCGCGATGCCGAAGCCGGCACCTTCTCCGTCGGCGCCGCCGAGCATCGCGTCGGCGGGCACCCGCGCGCCTTCGAAGATCACCTGCGCGGTCGGTTGGGCGTTCCAGCCCATCTTCAGCTCGTCAGCACCGAAACTCAGCCCGGGCGTGTCCTTTTCGACGAGGAACGCCGAGATGCCACGGTGGCCCGGCGGTGAGTCCTGACCGCCGGTGCGGGCCATCACCACGTACACGTCCGACGACCCGGCGCCGGAGATGAACTGTTTGACGCCGTCGAGCACGTAGTCGCCGCCTGAGCGAACGGCCCTGGTGCGCAATGCGCTTGCATCCGAGCCCGCGCCGGGTTCGGTCAGGCAATAGCTGGCGATGTTCTCCATCGACGCCAACCGCGGCACCCAGGCCTTGCGTTGTTCGGGGGTGCCGAACGTGTCGACCATCCACGCGCACATGTTGTGGATCGACAGAAACGCGGCGATGCTGGGATCGGCCTTGGCCAGCTCCTCGAAGATCCGCACCGCGTCGAGCCGGCGCAACTCGCTGCCGCCGACGTCGTCGCGGCAGTAGATGGCCGCCATGCCGAGCTCGGCCGCCTCGCGCAGCACGTCGGTGGGGAAGTGCTTGGCGGCATCCCACTCCAACGCGTGTGGCGCGAGGCGCTTCTCGGCGAACGCGGCCGCCGTCTCGGCGATCACGCGCTCGTCGTCGTCGAGCCCGAAGTAATCCACGGACGCCTACTTCATGGTGGGCAGGACGAACTCCGCGCCGTCCTTGATGCCCGAGGGCCACCGCTGCGTAACGGTCTTGGTCTTGGTGTAGAACAGGATCGAGTGCGGCCCGTGCTGGTTGAGGTCGCCGAAGCCGGAGCGCTTCCAGCCGCCGAAGGTGTGGTAGGCCACCGGAACCGGGATCGGCACGTTGACGCCGACCATGCCGACCTGCACGCGCGAGACGAAGTCGCGGGCCGCGTCGCCGTCGCGGGTGAAGATCGCGACCCCGTTGCCGTACTCGTGTTCGGAGGGCAGCCGCAGCGCCTCGTCATAGTCGTGCGCCCGGACCATGCACAGCACCGGGCCGAAGATCTCGTCGGTGTAGATCGACATGTCGGTGGTGACGTGGTCGAACAGGGTGGGCCCGATGAAGTAGCCGCCCTCGAGGCTGTCGTCGCCGAATTGCAGTTCGTCGCTGCCGCGTTCGCGTCCGTCGACCACAAGTTCGGCGCCGGCGTCCACACCCTGGGCGATGTAGTCGCGCACCCGCGCCAGCGCGGCCTCGGTGACCAGCGGCCCGTAGTCGGCCTTGGGATCGAGGCTGTGGCCGACCCGCAGGTTGTTGATGCGTTCGACGAGCCTGGCGCGCAGGCGATCTGCGGTCTGCTCACCGACCGGGACGGCGACGCTGATCGCCATGCAGCGTTCCCCGGCGCTGCCGTAGCCCGCCCCGATCAACGCGTCGACGGCTTGGTCGAGGTCGGCGTCGGGCATGACGATCATGTGGTTCTTGGCGCCGCCGAAGCACTGTGAGCGCTTTCCGTTGGCGGCCGCGCCGGAGTAGATGTACTGCGCGATGTCGGAGCTGCCGACGAAGCCGACGGCCGCGATGGTCGGGTGCTCGAGGATGGCGTCGACGGCCTCCTTGTCGCCGTGTACGACCTGGAACACGCCGGGCGGAAGCCCCGCCTCGATGAACAGCTCGCCCAGCCGCAGCGGAACCGACGGGTCCCGCTCAGAAGGCTTGAGAATGAAGGCGTTTCCGCATGCGAGCGCCGGGCCCGCCTTCCACAACGGGATCATCGCCGGGAAGTTGAACGGGGTGATGCCCGCGACCACGCCGAGCGGCTGGCGCAGCGAGTACACGTCGATACCCGGGCCGGCGCCCTCGGTGTACTCACCCTTGAGCAGGTGCGGGATGCCGACGGAGAACTCGATGACCTCGATGCCGCGCTGGACGTCGCCGCGTGAGTCGGCGAGCGTCTTGCCATGTTCGAGAGAGAGCAGTTCGGCGAGCTCGTCGATGTTCTGGTTGACCAGCTCGATGAACTTCATCATGACGCGTGCGCGGCGCTGCGGGTTCCACGCCGCCCACTCCTTTTGTGCATCGACGGCGCCTGCCACCGCGGCGTCGACGTCGGCGGCCGAGGCCATCGGCACCGTGGCCTGCACCTGCCCGGTGCTCGGGTTCAACACGTCGGCGGTGCGCTTGGACTCACCGGCGGTGCGCTGCCCGTTGATGAAGTGCGGAATCTGCTTGGTCATGAGCTTGCCCTTCGCTACTAGATAGTTGGATATCCTAGTAATGCGCTGGGCACGTACGCAAGGGGGTGCGCTGCCCGATCAGCGTCGTTGTGCCCGCAGCACCGCGTCGGTGCGGGTGATCGGGTTGCCGTCGTGGTCGGCGCCGGGGCGCACCCTGGTCTCGGCGACGACGACATGCCAGCCGGCCGGGTCCAGGGCGTCGAGCAGTTCCTCCACCCGGAAGAACGCCTCCAGAGGAGGCGCTGCGGGGTCATCGGGTCGGTCGTCGGGATGATGGCCGACGATCAGCAGCGTGCCGCCGGGCGCCACCGCATTACCGAGGCGGCGAAAGGCCGACGTCCGTTGCGGCACACCGTGAAGGTAGTGGCTGGTCACCAGATCGAAACGGGCGGCGGGCGGCGTCCAGCTACCGAGATCGGCGTGCACCCAATCGATTCGGTCGCCCAAGTTGGCGTCGTCGGCGCGTCTTCGCGCGTGCTTGAGCGCGGCGGTGGAAAAGTCCGCGGCGGTCACCTGCCAGCCCTGCGTGGCAAGCCACATCGCGTCGGACCCGTTGCCGCAACCGGCATCCAGCGCTCGGCCGGGTTTGAGCGCGCTGACTTCGGCGCGCAGTTGCGGGTTCGGCTCGCGGCTATCGGCGGTGGCCTGGCGGGTGCGGTAGACCTGCTCCCACCGCTCGTCCCAGTAATTCTGATCAAGTTCGCTCGTCATACCTCCACCATCCGGTGAGGTCTCCTAGGTGGCAACACATATTGCCGTATTGGCAATTGGAGGTCAGAGGTCGAGCAACCGGATGGTCTCGGCGCGCATGTCGACCTTGCGCACCTTGCCGGTGACGGTCATCGGGAACTCCTCGACGATGTGGACATAGCGCGGGATCTTGTAGTGCGCGAGCTTTCCGGTGGCGAATTTGCGCACCGCGGCGGCATCGAGCGGCTCTGCACCCGACCGCATCTTGACCCAGGCGCAGATCTCCTCGCCGTAATCGTCGTCGGGTACACCGATCACCTGCACATCCTCGATATCGGGGTGGGAGTGCAGGAAGTCCTCGATCTCACGGGGGTACACGTTCTCGCCCCCGCGGATCACCATGTCCTTGATGCGCCCGACGATCCGGCAGTACCCGTCGTCGCGCATCACGGCGAGGTCGCCGGTGTGCATCCAGCCGTCGCCGTCGATGGCCTCGCGGGTCTTGTCCTCGTCGCACCAGTAGCCGGTCATCACCGAGTAGCCCCGCGTGCAGAACTCGCCTGGCACACCGCGGTTGAGCGTCGTTCCGGTGTCGGGGTCGACAACCTTGATCTCGACGTGGGGGTGCACACGCCCGACGGTGGCGGTGCGCCGGTCAAGGTCGTCGTCGATGCGGGTCTGGCAGGACACCGGAGAGGTCTCGGTCATGCCATAGGCGATCGACACCTCCGACATGTGCAGTTCGTTGATGCAGCGCTTCATGAGCTCCACCGGGCAGGTCGCGCCCGCCATGATTCCGGTGCGTAACGACGACACATCGCGTCGCGCCAGGTCCGGGTGGGCCAGCATCGCCACGAACATGGTCGGCACCCCGTAAACGGCGGTGCAGCGTTCGGCCTCGATGGCCGCCAGCGTCGCCGCCGGGTCGAAGCCGGGGGCCGGGATCACCATGGTCGCGCCGTGGGTGGTGGCACCGAGGTTGCCCATCACCATGCCGAAACAGTGGTAGAACGGCACCGGGATGCACAGCCGATCGTCTTCGCGGAGGTTGATCAGCTCGGTGACGAAGAAGCCGTTGTTGAGGATATTGCGGTGTGACAGCACCGCGCCCTTCGGTGAACCCGTTGTGCCCGAGGTGTATTGGATATTGATGGGATCCGATGGTGCCAGGCTGGTCATCCGGGCGCGCAGGTCGTCGACCGAGATGTCGTCGGCCCGCCGTCGAAGTTGCTGCCAGTCGTCGGTGCCGACGAACACCACCTCGGTCAGGTCGGACGCTGCCGGACGCACTTCGGCGACCATGGCGCGGTAGTCGGAGGACTTGAACTCGGTGGCCGCCACCAGCATCCGGATCCCCGAGTGCTGTAGCACGTAGGTCAGCTCATGCGTGCGGTAGGCGGGGTTGACCGTCACGAGGATCGCGCCGACTTTGGCGGTGGCGTACTGCAGGATCGTCCACTCCGCGCAGTTGGGTGCCCAGATACCGACGCGGTCGCCCGCCGCGATTCCGAGAGCCATTAAACCCCTTGCGACGACGTCGATTTCGGCATTGAGTTCGGCATAGGTCCAGCGTCGGCCGGTGGTCACGTCGACGAGCGCGTCGACGTCGGGATGGGCCGAGACCGTGCGTTCGAAATTGGCCCCGATGGTCTCCTCGAGCAGGGGGACGTCGGTCGGCCCCGCGGCGTAGGCAAGAGCCGCCGCATAGGTCTCACGCAGCACGTTCTTGAGGACCTTGCCGGCCGCGTTGCGGGGTAACTCCTGGACGAGCGCGATGCGTCGCGGTCGCTTGTAGGCGGCCAGCTGCGCCCGGCAGTGCGACTCGATCTCGGCCTCGGTCGGCGGGTCGGCGGCGTCGCGCGGCACGATCACCGCCATCGGTGTCTCGCCCCAATCCGGATCGGGCACACCGATCACCGCCACCTCGGCGACCTTCGGTTGGGCCGCCACAGCGCTCTCCACCTCGGCGCTGTAGATGTTCTCACCGCCCGAGATGATCATGTCCTTTTTCCGGTCGACCACATAAATGTAGCCCTGCTGGTCCTGCCGGACCAGGTCACCGGAGTGGAACCATCCGCCCCGAAAGGCCTCGGCAGTCTCGGCGGGCTTGTTCCAGTACTCCGTCATCACCAGCGGGCCCAGATACACGATCTCGCCGACGGTGCCGGGCGTGACGTCGTTCATGTCCTCGTCGACGATGCGCGCCTCGACGTTGAGCATCGGGGTGCCCACCGAGCCGATCTTGGCCACCGCGTCCTCGCCCCGCAGCAGGCAAGTGATCGGACTGCACTCGGTCTGGCCGAAGGCGGCGATGATCTCGGCCTGGGGGAACGCGTCGATCATGTTCTGCAGCAACGTCGTCGATGCGGGCGCTGCGCCCCACCAGACCCGGCGCAGACGCGACAGATCCCAGTCGGCGAGGTTGTCCAGTGCGCATACCGTCTGCCACTGCGCCGGTGTCATGAAGCACGACGACACCCGCTCGTCGACAATCGTGCGGATGGTGGCCTCGGCGTCGAAACCGCCCGACGGCGGAATCACGACCTTGCCGCCGGTCAGAAACGCCGGCAACATCCCGGAGATCCCCGCGGTGTGGAACAGCGGGGCGACGCCCATCCAACAGTCGTCGTCGTCCCGGTGGCCGAGGCTGGCCATCGAACTGAACGCGTGCAGATAGAGATTGCGGTGGGTGAGCACCGCACCCTTGGGGAAGCCGGTGGTCCCGGAGGTGTACACGAGGAACGCGGGGGCCTGGTCGACGTCGGGTCCGCCGACAGGGTCGGCACTGGCAGCGGTGATGGCGTCCTCGAAGTCGCCACCGATGGTCAACACGGTGTGTACTGACGGCGCGGCGGCGCGTGCCTTCTCGGCGACGGCGGCGAGGTCACCATCGACGATCACCGCGGAAGAACCGCTGTCAGAAAGCACATAGCCGACCTCGTTGGCGACGAGCCGGAAGTTCACCGGGACCACGATCGCGCCCAGGCGCAGTGCGGCGAACCAGCTTTCGACGATCTCGATCCGGTTCAGCCCCAGCACTGCCACTCGGTCGCCACGGCCGACGCCACGCGCCGCCAGCGCGTTGGCCAGGCGCGTCACCCGGCGGTCGATTTCTTCGAACGTGCATCGTCGTTGCCAGTCGACGAACGCGACGTCGGCCGGACGCACTCGCGCCTGCCGCGTGAGTGCGTCGCTGAGCGTGATACCCGTGGACGGCGAGATGGTCATCGCTGGCTCCTCCCGATGCGGGTTTACAAACCGACGCGGTCGGCGAGCAGCGCCCGGTGATGGGTGCTGCTGCCGAACAGGGCTGCGGTGGTCTTGGCACGGCGGAAGTACAAATGGATGTCGTGCTCCCAGGTGAACGCGATGCCACCGTGCACCTGCATCGCCGCACCGGCGCACATAGCAAAGGTGTCGGCGGCCTGGGCCTTGACCAGCGGAGCGGTGATCGCGAGCTGCTCGGGATCGGCGGCGCTCATCGCGGCGTACATGACAGCGACCCTGGTGGCGTCGATCTCGATCATCATCTCGGCGCACGCATGCTTGACTGCCTGGAACGAGCCGATCGGTCGATCGAATTGCCTTCTGCTGGTGGCATATTCAACCGACAGCTCCAGACACGTTTCGGCGCCGCCGAGCATCTCGGCTGCCAACAGCACACGCGCCACGTCGAGTACCCGCTCCCAGGAGTCGGACGACGCCAGCTCCTCCGCGGGCGCCCGCTGCAACGTGAGCCGGGCGACCGGTCGGGTGGTGTCGAACGACGGCAGCGGTGCCACGGAAACGCCGGGGGCGTCGGCGGCCACCAGGTACAGCCGAAGCGCTCCGTCGTGCTCGGCCGGTATCAGAAACAGGTCGGCGACGTGTCCGTGCAGCACCGGTGAGCAGGTGCCCGACAAGGTGATGCGGTCGCCGGCGACGTTGGCTCGCACCGCCGTGTCCGGCTCTGCCAATGCGAAAGCTCCGATCGCTTCCCCGCTCAGCAACCCGGGTAGCAGCCTGCGGCGCTGTTCCTCGTCGCCCATCCGCAGCAAGGCCTCGGTCACCAAGACGGTGCCCGGCAAGGGAACCGGCGTCAGCCCCCGGCCGAGCTCTTCGAAGACGATGGCGGCCTCCACCAGGGATCCGCCCGCGCCGCCGTACTCGGCCCCGACGTGTATCGCGGGTAGCTCCATTTCAGTGCACAGCCGCCGCCACAGGTGTTCGTCGAACCCCGACATCTCGCGTACGCGATGCAGCGGCGCTGCCTCGCAGAGCAGGCCACGCAGCGCGGCACGAAAGTCGTGCTGCTCGGTGCTGTACCGGAAATCCATGTCAGCGGGACTCCTTGGGCAGACCCAACAGCTGCTCGCCGATCACGTTGCGCTGAATCTGTGAGCTGCCGGCATAGATGGTTGCGGCGCGCGCGTACAGCAGCTCATCCATCCAGCAGCTGGCAGAGTTGGGTGTGCCTGCTGCCGGAATGATCAGCGCCGCACCGTTTCCCGGGCCTTCGGGGCTGAGTGCATCGAGGCCGAGGATTTCGACTGCGAGTTCGGTGTAACGCTGGAAGTACTCGCTCCAGATGACTTTGTGTATCGCCGCGTCGGCGCCGGGACGCTCCCCGTTCAACAACGCTGTCAGACCGCGAAACCCCTGATAGCGCAAGATCTGCACGCGTGAATAGCACCACGCCAGCTCGTCGCGCACGTGTGGATCGATGTTCCGTCCGCGCTGCCGGGCCAGAATCACCAGCCGCTCAAGATCACGGCCGAACTCCGCTGCGGCGGTGATGATCTGTGAGCCACGTTCGAAACCGAGCAGTGTCATCGCGGTGCGCCAGCCGCCGCCAACGCCACCGAGCACATCGGCGGCACGGGCGCGGGCATCGGTGAAGAACACCTCGCTGAACGAGGCGTGTCCGGCGGCGTTGACGATCGGCCGCACCACGACGCCGGGTTGCTCGATCGGCACCAGCAGCATCGACAGGCCGCGGTGCTTGGGCGCATCGGGGTCGGTGCGGGCGAGCACGAAGATCCAGTTGGCCGTGGGACCGGCCGAGGTCCAGATCTTCTGTCCGTTGATAACCCAGTCGCCGCGATCCAGCACCGCCTTGGTTCGCACGGAGGCCAGGTCGGAGCCGGCCTCGGGTTCGGAGAACCCTTGGCACCAGCGGTCCTCGCCGGTCAGGATGCGCGGTAAGAAGTGGCGCTTCTGCTCCTCGGAGCCCAGCGCGATCATCGTGTTGCCGAGCAGTTCGATGCCGGCCAGATCGTTCTCGTCGCGGTCGGGGGCGCCGGCGCGGGCGAACTCCTCGGCCAGCACCAGCTGCTCGATCACCGAGAGCCCGCCACCGCCGTACTCCTTGGGCCAGGACACCGCGATCAGACCGCGATCGGCGAGGATCTTGCGCCACCGCGCCCCGAGCTGTTCGCGCTCGTCAGGCGGCAGCGCACCGGCACCAACCCAGTCACTCGGCAGGTGTTCAGCCAGAAACGCCCGGATCTGGTCGCGGAAGGCGGTCGCCTCCGGCGGGTAGTCGACGTCCATCAGGGCCGCCGCTTGGCCGCAGGGAGGATCTCCGGTGACAGCCGCCAGTCCTCGAGCCCGTGCGCGACGGTGCCGATGCCCAACGGATCGCCGGTGATGTCGGCCCAATGAGCATGGTTAAGCTGATGCAGCGAGAAGCAGGCGTCCAGCGCGCTGCTGAACCCCATGGCGTCGACGCTTTGGTTCACCGACTCCTTGATGAGCAGTGCGGCCAGGGTCGGCACCTTGGCGATCCGACGGGCGAATTCGACGGTGTTCTGCGCCAGTTCGTCGTTGGGAAAGACCTTGCTGACCATCCCGAGAGCGTGCGCATCGTCAGCGCTGAGCGCGTCGCCGGTGAGCAGCAGCTCTTTGGCCTTGCGGGGGCCGAACTCCCACGGATGGCCGAAGTACTCCACACCGCACATTCCGAGGCGGGTTCCGACGACGTCGGCGAAGATGGTGTCGTCGGCCGCGACGATGAGATCGCAACACCACGCCAGCATCAGCCCGGCCGACAAGACCATCCCGTGTACCTCGGCGACGGTGATCTTGCGCAGATTGCGCCAGCGCTTGGTGTTCTCGAAGAAGTAGTGCCATTCCTGCCGATGTCGTGTCTCGACCCCGCCGATCGTTCCGCCGTTGCAGAGATACGTCCGGTGCTGACCGGGTCCGGGTGAACGCTCGCGAACGTCGTCGGAGGATCCCAGGTCATGGCCGGCGGAGAAGGACGGCCCGGCACCGCGCAGGATGACCACCCGCACGGCATCGTCCTCTTCGGCGAGCTCAAAAGCCGATCCGAGCTCGACAAGCATTCCGCGGTTCTGCGCGTTGCGCTGTTTCGGGCGGTTGAGTGTGATGACGGCGATTCGGCCGTCATCGAGGAGCTCGTAATCGAGGTAGTCGAAATGCTGCACGAAAATGCTCCCTTCGGGTCGTCACCGCTTTAGGCGCGGCCACGCTGCTCATCGAGCAGGCTACGCGGACCCAACGCGGTATGTCCATAGCCAGTACGTCAGTTACGAAATAATTGAAGAAGTAAATCGCCAAGACAGTAGCCTACTTGCGCTAGATGAAGTATCTTGCTAGTACTGTGGTGCACATCGCAGCGAGCCGTCTGGCGAGCGGGCAACTACTGAGAGGGCTGAAGATGGAACTGGGACTATTTCTCATGCCGGCGCACCCGCCGGAGCGCAGCCTGTACGACGCGACCCAGTGGGATCTCGAGCTGATCCAACTCGCCGACGAACTGGGTTACGTCGAGGCGTGGGTCGGCGAGCACTTCACCGTGCCCTGGGAGCCGATCTGCGCACCGGACCTGCTGCTGGCCCAGGCGCTGCTGCGGACGAAGTCGATCAAGTTGGCGCCCGGCGCCCATCTGCTTCCGTACCACCATCCGGTGGAATTGGCGCACCGGGTCGCCTATTTCGACCACCTCGCCCAGGGCCGCTTCATGCTCGGGGTGGGTGCCAGCGGTATCCCCGGCGACTGGGCGCTCTTCGATGTCGACGGGCAGAACGGTGAGCACCGGGAAATGACCCGGGAAGCACTCGAGATCATGCTCAAGGTCTGGACCGAGGACAACCCGTGGGAGTACCGCGGAAAGTACTGGAATGCCAACGGGATCGCCCCGATGTTCGAAGGCCTGATGCATCGGCACATCAAGCCCTTCCAGGCGCCTCACCCGCCGATCGGGGTGACCGGGTTCAGCGCCGGCTCCGAAACGCTCAAGCTTGCCGGTGAGCGCGGCTATCTTCCGATGAGCCTCGATCTGAACACCGAGTACGTCGCGACGCACTGGGACGCAGTGCTCGAGGGGGCCGCCCGCAGCGGCCGTACTCCGGACCGCCGCGACTGGCGCCTGGTGCGCGAGGTCGTCGTCGCTGAAACCGACGAACAGGCATTCCGATACGCCGTCGACGGCATGATTGGCCGCTTCATGCGCGAGTACGTTCTGCCGACGTTCCGGATGTTCGGCATGACCAAGTTCTACAAGCACAACCCCTCGGTTCCCGATGAGGACGTAACACCGGAATACCTGGCGGAGAACACTTTTGTGGTCGGCTCCGTCGAGACAGTGGTCGACAAGCTGGAGGCCACCTATGACCAGGTCGGCGGCTTCGGTCACCTGCTGACCCTCGGTTGCGATTACAGCGACAACCCCGGACCGTGGAAGGAGTCGATGCGGCTGCTTGCCGAGGAGGTCATGCCCAGGCTGAACGCCCGCATCGCCAATAAGCCCGCGATCGCAATCGCCTAGTCGCCGAATCGAAAGGCATCGCGATGGACCCACACAAGATCACCGTCCGGTACTCAGACGGTGCGTGCAGAATGATGACCGCGCGGCCCGACCAGACGATTCTGGAAGCTGCGGAAGAAAACGGCATTGCGATCGTCAACGAGTGCCAGAGCGGCATCTGCGGCACCTGTGTGGGCACCTGCCGCTCCGGTGAGTACGAGATGGGACGTACCGAAGGGCTATCCGAGGTCGAACGCGACGCGCGAAAGGTGCTGACGTGCCAGACATTCGCCAACTCCGACTGCCTTATCGACCTGCAGTACCCGGCTGACGACAACGCTGCCAAACTGGTCGCCGGGCATGCCACGGTCACCGAGGTGCAGCTCATCTCGTCGTCCACGGCCATTCTGCGGCTCGACGTTTCGGCTATGCCCGCGCTGTCCTACCAGGCGGGGCAGTTCGCGCAGTTGCAGGTTCCCGGAACGGACACGTGGCGCAATTACTCCTATGCGCATCCGGCCGACGGACGCGCTGAACTCGAGTTCATCATCCGGTTGCTTCCCAGCGGTGTCATGTCGGACTACCTGCGCGACCGCGCCAAACCCGGTGACCGAATCGCCTTGCGCGGCAGCAAAGGCAGCTTCTACCTACGACCGGTGGTGCGCCCGCTGGTCCTGGTCGCCGGTGGCACCGGATTGTCGGCGGTGCTGGCGATGGCGCAGAGTTTGACCGGCGATCCCGGCCAGCCGATCCACCTGCTGTACGGGGTCACCGACGTCGAGGACCTCTGCAAACGCGACGAGCTCGTGCAGTTGCAGCAGCGGATCCCGAACCTATGCGTGCACACGATCGTGTCACGTGCCGATGACCGCTGGTCCGGGCCGGTCGGGCTGGTGACTGATTTGCTCGACGATGAGATGCTCGCCGGCGGCGACGCAGATGTCTATCTGTGCGGTCCGGCCGCGATGGTGGAAGCCGTCCGGAACTGGTTGGACAACCGCAACATTCACCGCATCGGCCTTTACTATGAGAAGTTTGTGCCGAGCGGGGCGGCACGGCGGCGCGTCCCGCTGCGGCTGGACTACGCCGATGTCGATCTGGCCGACGTGCGGTACCGCGGTCGCGGCACCGCCGTCGTCATCGGAGGCAGCATCGCCGGCATTGCCGCCGCCAAGATGCTGACCGAGTTCTTCGAGCGGGTGATCGTGCTGGAGAAGGACGACCCGCACCGCCGCCGCGAAGGTCGTCCGGGTGCCGCTCAGGGCTGGCATCTGCACCACCTGCTCACCGCCGGGCGCATCGAGTTGGAGCGGATATTCCCCGGCATCATCGACGATATGGTGCGCGAAGGCGCATTCGACGTCGACATGGCCGCTCAGTACCGGATCCGGCTGGGCGGCACCTGGAAGAAGCCGGGAACCGGCGATATCCAGATCGTCTGCGCCGGTCGTCCGCTGCTCGAGTGGTGCGTGCGCCGTCGCCTCGACGACGAACCGCGCGTCGAGTTTCATTACGAGGCAGAGGTCGCCGACCTGGTCTACGACCGCGAAGCCAACACCGTGATCGGCGTCGCCGTGGACCGGCGCGGTGAATTGGAGGTCGTGCCCGCTGAATTCGTCGTCGACGCCTCGGGCAAGAACACCCGCGTTCCGGAGTTCCTCGAGCAGGCCGGGATCGGGGCGCCCGAGATCGAACAGGACATCATCAACTGCTTCTACTCGACCATGTACCACCGGGTACCACCCGAACGTCAGTGGCAGGACAAGGTGATGATGATCTGCTACGCGTACCGTCCGTATGAGGACACCTACGCGGCGCAGTACTACACCGATAGTTCGCGCACCATCCTGTCCACCACACTGGTCGCCTACAACTGCTATTCGCCGCCGCGCACCGCCGAGGAGTTTCGTCGCTTCGCCGACCTGATGCCCTCACCGGTGGTCGGCGAAAACATCGACGGCCTGGAACCGGCATCGCCGATCTACAACTTCCGCTATCCCAACATGCTGAGGCTGCATTACGAGAAGAAGCGCAACCTGCCCAGCGGATTGCTGGCGGTGGGCGACGCCTACACCAGTTCCGATCCGGTGTCGGGACTCGGTATGACCCTGGCGCTCAAGGAAGTCCGCGAGATGCAGACGCTGCTCGCGAAACGCGGATCCGGTGACCCCGATCTGCCGCGGCGCTACTACCGTCGGATCGCGAAGCTGGCCGACACCGCCTGGTTTGTGATCAGAGAGCAGAACTTTCGGTTCGACTGGTTGAAGGATGTGGCCAAGAAGCGGCCGTTCTACTTCGGCGCACTGACCTGGTACATGGACCGGGTGCTGGAACTGGTACACGATGACCCCGAAAGCTACGGCGAGTTCCTGGCGGTTGTCCATCTGGTCAAGCCACCGGCGGCGCTGATGTCACCGAGGTTTGCCACGCGGGTGCTGGGCAATTGGGCGCGGACCAGGCTGTCGGGCCAGCAGACGCTGATTGCCCGCAACTACCAGAACCGCACGGTTCCCGCCCCCGACCACCTCGAGCAATCCCAGGCACTGACAGCCGGTTTCGCCGCAAGCCACACCCGCTAGAGAAGGGGCACAGATGTCGAGAATGTCGCAGACCCATCGGTTGCTGAACTGCCGGGGCGCCCGGATCCATGCCGTGGAGGAAGGCGAGGGACCGCTGGTGATCCTGGTACACGGGTTCCCGGAGTCCTGGTACTCCTGGCGTCATCAGATTCCGGCGTTGGCCGGCGCGGGCTACCGGGTGGTTGCCATCGACCAGCGCGGCTACGGACGCTCGTCGAAGTACCGGGTGCAAAAGGCGTACCGCATCAAGGAATTGGTCGGGGACATCGTGGGCGTTCTCGACGCCTACGGTGAGAAGCAGGCAGTGGTGGTCGGTCACGACTGGGGCGCGCCGGTGGCGTGGACATTCGCCTGGTTGCACCCTGAACGCTGCCGCGGCGTCGTCGGCATCAGCGTTCCGTTCGCCGGGCGCGGCGTGATCGGCCTGCCCGGCAGCCCGTTCGGTGAGCGCAGGCCCAAGGACTACCACCTCGAGCTGGCGGGCCCCGGCAAGCTCTGGTATCAGGACTACTTCGCCGAACAAGACGCCGTCATCACCGAGATCGAAGAGGATCTGCGCGCCTGGTTGCTCGGGCTGACCTACACCGTGTCTGGTCAGGGGATGATCGCGGCCACGCAGGCGGCGGTGGCGGCCGGCGTCGACCTGGAATCGATGGACCCGATCGAGGTGATCCGCTCCGGCCCGCTGTGTCTGGCCGAGGGGGCCCGCCTCAAGGACGCGTTCATGTACCCGGAGACGATGCCGGACTGGTTCACCGAGGCCGATCTCGACTTCTACACCGCAGAGTTCGAACGGTCCGGGTTCGGCGGGCCGCTGAGTTTCTACCACAACATCGACAACGACTGGTGCGACCTCGCCGAGCAGGAAAACACGCCGCTGATCCCGCCGGCGTTGTTCATCGGGGGCCAGTACGACGTCGGAACGACGTGGGGCGCCGAGGCGGTGGAACGCGCGCATGAGGTGATGCCCAACTACTGCGGCACCCACATGATCGCCGATGTCGGGCACTGGATCCAACAAGAGGAGCCCAAGGAGACCAACCGGTTACTGCTCGATTTCCTGGCGGGACTGCGCTAATGGCCCTGCGCCCCGTTCCCATCGACGGCGCCGAACTGCGACAGGTCTACGGCTGTTACCCGTCCGGGGTGGCCGCCGTGTGCGCGATGGTCCACGGTGAGCCGGTCGGGTTGGCCGCCAGTTCGTTCACGTCGGTTTCGGTCGAACCGCCACTGGTCTCGATCTGCATCCGAAACGACTCCAGGACATGGCCGCGACTGAAAAGGGCGGCGCGGCTGGGCTTGAGCGTGCTGGCGGAGAACCACGCTGAGGCGTGCCGCAGCCTGTCACGCAAAGACGGTGACAGGTTCGCCGGTGTGCCCTGGACGGAGCTGGCGAACGGAGCGGTGTTCGTGTCCAGGGCGAGCGCCTGGTTGGACTGTCGGCCGCGCACCGAAGTGCGGGCCGGTGATCACACGATCGTGGTCCTCGAGGTCTGTGCCTTGGACGCAGATGCCGAGATTGCGCCACTGGTGTTCCATGGCAGCCGCTTTCGCCGGATCGCCTGCGCAGACTTGCAGGAGCAGACATGAAGACGACCGATACCAGGGTGCGCCGCGCGATCACCGCGGTGGGCGCCGGCCGCCCGGTCGTGGTGACCATGGGCCCCGAGCACGACCATGAGGGATACCTCGCCTTCGCCGCCGAAGCCGCCACGCCACGGCTGCTGGCCTTCACGGTTCGGCATACTTCGGGCTATGTCAGGGTCGCGCTGCCGACCGCCGAGTGCGAGCGACTGAACCTGCCACCGATATGCCACCGCGGCAATGCCGGATCAGGTGCGCGGTCCGATGCGAGTGCGCACCGGGTGACGGTCGACTGGAAGGGGACCGGCACCGGCATATCGGCGACCGACCGTGCCGCGACCATCGCGGCGCTGGCAGCCAAAACCGCTGACTCAGTGGACTTTCGCCGACCCGGACATGTGGTTCCGGTCGAGGTGGCACCCGGCGGCGTACTCGGGCGGCCGGGTCCCGCCGAGGCCGCGCTCGACCTCGCCCGCCTCGCGGGCCGGCGAGAGGCGGCGGGGTTGTGCGACATCGTGTCGCGCCAGCGTCCCAACGGGATGGCCCGGAGCGGCGAGCTCCTCGAGTTCGCCCTCGAGCACGGTTTGGCGGTTGTTTCCGTCGCGGAGCTCGTCAGCTACCGGCGCCGCACCGAACCTCAGGTCGTGCGGATGGCAGAAACGGTGTTGCCCAACCGGGGCAGCAGGTTCCGTGTCATGGGTTTCCGCGAGACACACGGCGACGGTGAGCACCTCGCCGTCATCGTCGGCGACGTCGGAGCCGGGGTGCCGGTACCGCTGCACGTCCACGTCGAGTGCCTGTCGTCAGATGTGTTCGGGTCGACCGCCTGCCGGTGCGGTACCACCCTGGACAACGCGCTGAGCGAGATGCGGGCACGCGACGGCGGGGTCGTCGTTTACCTCCGCCCCGCCGTCCCCATGCGTGCCTGCGGCCTGACCGACACCGAAGAGGTTGATTCAGAAGAGCTGTCGCAGACGGTGGCGTGGATTCTGCGCGATCTCGGGGTCTACACCGTCAGGCTGGCCGATGACGAACCGGGATTCGGTTTGGTGATTTTCGGGGCGATTCGCGAGCATGGGCTACGGGTCGCGGGGTGAAATGGCAGCCATGACGACACCACCCAAGGGAGTTCGATGACATATCCAGACCTGGCCGGCAAGACGGCGATCGTGACCGGAGCGGGCGCAGGGATCGGCCTGGCGATCGCGGAACGGCTTGGCGCCGAGGGCTGTCGGGTGTTGTGCGCCGATATCGACGCCGGGTCCGCCGAGGCCGCGGCAGCGAAGGTCGGTGGCGGTGCGGTCGCGCATCGCGTCGACGTCAGCGACGAACAGCAGGTGATCGCCATGGTCGATGCCTGTACGGCGGCCTTCGGAGGCGTCGACAAGCTGGTAGCCAATGCCGGTGTGGTGCACTTCGCTTCGGTGCTCGACACCGCGCTCGAGGATTTCGACCGCGTGATCCAAATCAACCTACGTGGTGCCTGGTTGTGTACCAAGCATGCGGCGCCGAAGATGATCGAACGCGGTGGCGGCGCCATCGTCAATATGTCCTCGCTGGCCGGGCTCAAGGCGGCAGGCGGCACCTCGGCCTACGGTATGTCCAAGGCGGGGATCATCCACCTGAGTCGCGTCACCGCCGCCGAATTACGTTCGGCGAACGTGCGATCCAACGCCGTGCTGCCCGCTTTCGTGGACACCCCGATGCAACGGACGGCGATGACGACCTTCGATGAGGCGCTCGGCGAAGGCGGAGCCGACTCGATGATCGATCGTTTGCAGGGCCGGATGGCCGGTCCCGAGGAGATGGCCGGGGTGGTGGCCTTTCTGCTGTCCGATGATGCCTCGATGGTCAACGGCAGCGCACAGCTCGCGGACGGCGGCACCGCCGCCGCGCTGTGGTGACGACCGTCAGCGTCTGCTGGTCAGGATGGCCAGTGCCAGGGCGGTGATCTCGTCGGTCACCCCCGCATATTGCGTCAGCCGCCATGTCCGCGCCACATCGTCGACAAAGCTGTCGGCCGCCGCTACCAGCAGGCGGGCCTGCGCCGGGGTGGTCTCGGGCACCAGCTTGCGGATGAGCTCCGTCCACACCGCCTCGCGGTCCGCCTGGCTCCTGAGGTAGCTCTCGCGCACCTCCTCGGAGGCATGGGCGAGTTCGGTGATCGACACCGACACCAGGTCCGGGTCGTCGAGGCTGACACGGACCCGTCCGGCGACCAGTCGCTGCAGCCGTGCGGCCTCGTCACCGTCGGCCCGCAATGCTCGGACGCATTCAAGCGTCCACCATTCGTGCAGACGGCGGATCAGCGTGTCCAGGATCGCCTGCTTGGAAGAGAACGACCGGTACAAACCCGGGCCCGCAATACCGACCGACTTCCCGATCTCGCTGGTGCTGACAGCCGGGTAGCCCTGTGCGCGGAACAACCGCGCACCAGCCGCCAGCAGTGTCTCGTGCCGGGAGAACAGCGCGCGTTCGGGATGGGCGGTCGCGATATTGGAAGTCAGGTCGCTGACCGGCGCTGTCCGTGCGGCAGCCATACAGGCTTGGTAGAGAAGGTCTTTGAGCTCTTCCCGCGGGAGGGTGTGGGAGTGGCGGCCGAGGCTGGTCAACGTGCTCGAGACCGCCCAAGCGCGGAGCCTGGAATGCCGGTCGCTCAGCTCGGGCACTTCCAACCGGATGCCGGCCTGCATGCCCGCGACGATGGTGTTGATCCTGCTGCGCACCTGCGCCCGGTCGGCGTCGTTGAGGTAGCGCGCCTCGCGCTGCCACAACACCGTCAACGCGCGGGTCGCGACGGCAGCGGTGATCAGGTCCGGCAATTGGTCTCGCAGCGGTTGATCCGTCGAGTCCGGATCCCGACCCAGGACGGACTGGTACTCGTCCTGCGCGGTGATGATCACCGCGGCGAGCAGCGCCTGCTTGTTTTCGTAGTGCCGGTACAGCGCGCGGGCCGTGACACCGGCGGCCTCGGCGATCTCCTCGAGTCGGACCGAGTGAAAGCCGCGTTCGGTGAAGAGGCGGACCGCCTGGCGCAGGATCTGCTTTTTGCGATCCTTCGGCCGGCGTTTGACCGTGCCGACGACGGGTTCCATGTCGGAGGTCCTCCCTTCGCACCCTCGCAACCGGCCGACGTTAGCGGCTTCAATCCTGCCAGAAGTCGCTCACCGCAGATCCGCTACAGTTTGACCCCGCTCTGGCGCTCGAAGTCGGCGAGGTCGAAGTAATCGCTGAACCGTTTGATCTTGCCGTCCTCGACCACGAACACACCGGTCACCGGCAGTTCGACCTTGCCGCCCTCGGTGAGCGTGAAGTAGTCGACCCGTTCGGCCAGCACCAGCCCTGGCGCCGCGGCGAGCGCGACGACGTCCAGTTTGGCCTCGGTGAACGCGTCGAGGAACGCCTGAAAGATCCCACGTATGGCGGTGATACCGACAATCGGGTCGACCGGCACGTTGTGGTAGACGGCGTCGTCTGCGAACGCAGAGCAGATCGCATCGAGATCTCTCGTCATCCAGGAGTCAAGGAAATCGCGGACGAGCCTTTCGGTGGCTTGTGCAGTGTCGGTCATCGGCAGCCTCCTTCGAACCGGTCATAACTGATCCAGCATCATGGTACTGCCAAGCGACTTAGCGCTCGGCAATATCTTATATTTCAATCGAAATTACTCAATAGGAACTGGTGTCAGCTGATACTGGTGATAGACATAATCCTCAGCTGGGCTGCACCATCCGTTGATTCGGTGCCAGCGGTTGCGCCGGGTAGTGAAAGCTGTTCGGATCAGCTGAGTTCGGGAACACTGGCCAAACGCACGTAGGCCGACGCTGCCTCTGCGCGGTTGGTCGCGTTGAGCTTGCGCAGCACCCTCTTGACGTGGGACTTGACCGTGCCCGCCGAGATCACCAGTTCATCGGCGATCTGTTGGTTCGTGCGACCGGCTGCCATCAGCCGAAGCACCTCGACCTCGCGGCGCGTGAGGATGGTCATCACCCTCGTCTGCACCTCGGCCAACGACCGCGCCGCCGGACTGCGCTCCAGGGGTTCGATCTTGCGCAGGTCCAGATCGGCGTCTTGTAACGCACGAGCCGCCTCGTCCGCGGAAGCCAGTGCGTTACGCACCTCCGCGTGCTGGCGGCGCATCCGTTCCAGCAGCACCGTGCGCTCGTAGGCATACCCGAACCCCTCTGCGAACGCCCACACCGTGTCGCGGTCGATCTCGTCGACCAGGCGGCCCGAATACAGCCGGTCGGCATGCAGGAAACCGATCACCTTGCCGGTCGGCATCACCGGTGCCGCCACGTAGGAATGAGTCATCGAGAAGTCGACGATCGGCCTGTTGACGCGGGGATCGTTGCGGGCGTCCCGGACAATCGCCGGTGCGTGGCGGCGGATCATCTGTGTCTCCAACAGCATGTGATCCAGCGGCGGCGCCACGGACTGTGCGAATGCGACCATCTTCTCGGCACCCTCGCAATCGTCGCCGAAATAGGCCGACTCCATGAACATCCGGCCCTCGTGCACGCGGAAAAGTACGGCGCGATCAAATCCGCACGACGCCACCAACTCTCGCGGCGCCCGGTCCACGATCGTCGCGACATCATCGACCACCCGCAGCTTGCTCAACGCCTCCTGGACCTGTAACAGCGCGAAAGTGCGCCGCCGCGCGCCGTCCTCGATCAGCTCCCGTTCGAGTGAACACAAGTCGAGCACCGACTCCAGCGCGACGATCGCCTCTTCGTCACCACAGGCCTCCAACGCGTTTCGTACCTCGGTGGCCTTGCTGTCGATAGCCTCCGAAACCACGGCCATCGGATCGTCGGTAGGGTCGACACCCCAACCCCGAAACACCTCTCGGTACCGGCGGGCAGCCTCACTTTCCTCAGCCGGACGTGACGCCCAGCCGGGATGGCCCGCCAACGTCTCGCCCGACTCGGCGTCCGGTGTGCCGTCGGCGATGATCATGGTGTCCACTGTGCCCCGACCGCGGTGTCGTTGCGGTCAGAACCGCAAATTGCCCTCGTACGGGGGTAGGAGTACTCCCCAACGGGGGATCGCTTTGCTGGCGTGGCTGTCCGAGGCTAAGAGACATGTCATCCACCACCGTTTCAGCGCTGGAAATGCTGACCACGCCACAGGGCGTCGCCGACCCGTATCCGCTGTACGACCAGCTGCGCGCGTCCTCCCCGGTCGCGGGCTACCGCGACTGGCCGCCGGGGACCGTGCCCGGGGCCGATGAGCCCGTCACCGCATGGGCGCTGTTCCGCTACGACCAGGTACTCGAGGCCGCGCGCGACAGTGCCACGTTCTCGTCGCGGGACCCGCTGCAAGAGGCCTCCTCCGCGCCCAGCCTGATGCTGGTCAACACGGATCCACCCAAACACGAGGTGGAGCGAAAGTTGGTCTCACAAGCGTTTTCTCCCCGTCGGGTGAGGCGGCTGGAACCCTGGCTCGACGGGTTGATCCCCCAGTTGCTCGACGATCTCGGCGAGGGAGAAGTGGACGTGATGCCGTTCGCTGCCGAAATACCCACCCGGGCCATGGTGCGGCTGCTGGGCCTGCCCGAAGGCGACCACGTCCGCTTCAAGAAATGGGCCAACGCGTTCATGCTGAGCTCGCCGCTGACGCCGCAGGAACGTATCGCAAGCAACGAGGAAATGGTTGCGACCTTCGCCGCCAGGCTCGCCGACCACACGTCACTGGTCGCCCAACAAACGACGAGCGAGGACGTCGAGGACGCCGAAGACCTCATATCGGCGTTGTTGCGTGCCGAAGTCGACGGTCAACGGCTGACCCCGGAGGAGATCGTCCGGTTCTGCGTCACGCTGGTGGTCGCCGGCAGTGAGACCACGACGTTTCTGATCGGCAACCTGTTGCACGCCCTGGCGCGCGAACCCGAAATCGCCGCACGGGTCCGTGCCGATCGGTCGCTGCTGACGGTCTTCATCGAGGAGACGATGCGGCTCGACGGACCTCCGCAGCGGCTGTTTCGGATCGCCACCCGCGATGTGGAGGTGGGCGGCAAGCCGATCCGCGCGGGTGACTGGGTGGCGCTGTTCTTCGGGTCGGCCAACCGCGATCCCGCGGTATTTCCCAACCCGTCACGGCTCGACATCGATCGGCCGAACCTGCGCAAGCAGCTCTCGTTCGGTTCCGGGTTGCACTTCTGTCTCGGATCTTCGCTGGCCCGGCTGGAAGTCAGCGCGATGCTCAACGCGGTACTCAACCGTTACCAGCACATCGAGTTGAGCGATGACCCCGGCACAAAGCAGACCGCCAGCCTGCTGACGCACGCGTATGTCCGGCTACCCCTGCGGCTGTCATGACCACCATCGCCAACGAAGCACGCAACATCGAAGCGACGAAGGCGATCTACGCCGCCGTGCCCGCGGGCGACCTGAACGCCGCGCTGGAGCACATGGATCCCGATGTGCGGATCACCTATTACGGCACCGAGGTCATCCCGTACGCCGGTGATTATCACGGCATCGCCGAGGCGGTGACCTTCTTCACCAAGGTGGGCGAGACCATCCAAATCGTCGAGATGGAACCGTGGAAGTTCATCGCAGACGGTGACGAGCTCGCCGTCTGGGGCCGGCAGCGCTTCCGCAAGCTCGACACCGGTTACGAATGGCAGTCGGAATTCGCACACATCATCACACTTCGTCAGGGGCGCTGGCTGCATTTCCGCGACTTCATGAACTCCGCCCTGACCCAGGAGGCGTTCAGCCGATGAAGGTCACCGCCGACCGCGAGATCTGCATGTCGGCAGGAATGTGCGTGATGACCGCCGACGGGTTCTTCGATCAGGACGAGGACGGTGTCGTCGTGCTCGTGTCGGACGTGGTGCCCGACGATATGCGGGCGCGGGTCCGACTCGCCATCGGGCTGTGCCCGTCGGGGGCCCTGCAGATGTTGACTCCATGACCGCCCTGGCGCGGATGCAGGCGATATCAACAAGATACTTACCTAGAGCTAAATTACTGTTACAACCAAAATCCCCGGAATATAGGATGCGCTGAGAGCGTACTGGCTATGGACATAAGGGTGGCGCGGCGCGTACCCTCGCCAATGTCACTGGTCCACATCGACCTGTTCGGAGGGAGGTGCGAGACGCCATGTTGATGGCCGCGCAGACGGCGACCAAGCCGATACGTGCGATCGGCGGCGTGTTCGCGATGTCGCTGGACACCTTCGTCTTGATGTTCAAGCGGCCGTTCGCCTGGCGCGAATACGTTATTCAAACGTGGTTCGTCGCGCGTGTTTCGGTGCTGCCGGCGCTGATGCTGACGATGCCGTACTCGGTACTGCTTGTGTTCACGTTCAATATCCTGCTCAATGAGTTTGGCGCCACCGACTTTTCGGGAACCGGTGCGGCAATCGGAACGGTGAACCAGATCGGGCCGATCGTGACGGTGCTGGTGGTCTCCGGAGCCGGGGCGACCGCGATGTGTGCCGATCTCGGCGCCCGCACGATACGCGACGAGCTCGACGCGCTCCGCGTCATGGGTATCAACCCGATACAGGCGTTGGTCGTGCCTCGTGTGCTCGCCGCGACAACCGTCGCTCTGGCGTTAGCGGCATCGGTGATCATCGTCGGCCTGACGGGCGCGTTCTTCTTCTGCGTGTATATCCAGAACGTCTCAGCTGGTGCCTTTATCTCCGGCCTCACCCTGCTCACCGGGGCCGGGGATGTCATCGTGTCGCTGACCAAGGCAACGCTTTTCGGTTTGGCCGCCGGGCTGATCGCCTGCTACAAGGGAATCTCCGTCGACGGCGGACCTGCAGGCGTAGGCAATGCGGTCAACGAGACGGTCGTCTTCACCTTCATGGTGTTGTTCGCGATCAACGTTCTCGTCACCGCGGTCGGTATCCAGTTCACGGTGTCGTGAGGCGATACCCATGAGTGTCGGGATACCCAGCAAGCCGTTCGGACGGACGGCGCGCATTGTCGACGGGTTCGTCGCCGGCTGGAACCGCATCGGAGGGCAAGCCAGGTTCTACGCCAACACGTTGGCGGCGATTCCCGATGCCGTCGTCCATTACCGCACCGAGCTGTTCCGTTTGATCGCCCAAATGGGGCTGGGCAGCGGAGCACTGGCTGTTGTGGGCGGAACCGTGGCGATCGTCGGGTTCCTCACCATGACGACCGGCGCCCTGGTTGCGGTGCAGGGCTACAACCAGTTGGCGTCGGTGGGGTTCGAGGCGCTGACCGGGTTCGCCTCGGCATTCTTCAACGTCCGGCTGATCGTGCCAGGCACCACGTCGGTGGCGTTGTCGGCCACCATCGGCGCCGGGGCCACCGCCCAACTGGGCGCGATGCGGATCAACGAGGAGATCGACGCGCTCGAGGTGATCGGGATCCGCAGTATCACCTACCTCGCCGCGACGCGTGTCCTCGCGGGCGTGGTGGTCGTCATCCCGCTGTACTGCGTGGCGGTGATGATGGCGTTTCTTGCGGCCCGGTTCGGCACCACCGTCATCTACGGTCAGGGCTCAGGTGTGTACGACCATTACTTCGGAACATTCCTCAACCCGACGGACCTGATCTGGTCCTTCTTCCAGTGCGTGGCAATGACGGTCGTCATCATGCTCGTGCACACCTTCTACGGCTTCACCGCATCGGGTGGACCCGCTGGTGTCGGTGAGGCGGTGGGCCGCGCGGTGCGCACATCGATGGTTGTCGCTGCGGTTGAAATCGTGATGATCTCACTGGCCGTCTACGGTCAGTCAGGCAATTTCAACCTGGCGGGTTGACATGCGGCCGCGCAAGGGTGAAGCCCGCCTCCACAATGCATGGTGGACCGCCATTCTGCTCGCTGTGATCGCCGGCTTCTTCCTCGTCACCGCCAACGTCTACAACGGTACGTTCCACTCTTATGTACCAGTCACTTTGACGTCGGATCGGTCCGGGCTGGTGATGGAAACCGGTGCCAAGGTCAAGCTGCGCGGCGTCGAGGTCGGCCGGGTCCGCGACATCACCGGCGGTGATGGCCGCGCGACGCTGGAACTGGCCATCGAGCCGAAGCAGATCCAGTTCATCCCGGCCAACGTGCAGGCACAGATCCAGGCCACCACCGCGTTCGGCGCGAAGTTCGTCGACCTGGTGTACCCACCGGACCCCAGCCCGGTCCCGCTGGCCGCCGGTGCGACGCTGCAGTCAGCCAACGTCAGCACCGAGGTCAACACCATCTTCGAGAACCTCTCGGATCTCCTGCAGATGATCGATCCGGCAAAGCTCAACGCGGTGCTCACCGCCGTCGCTGACGGCGTGCGCGGCCAGGGTGAACGGATTGGGCAGGCCACCACCGACATGAACGTCGTGCTCACCGCGCTCAACGACCGCAACGAAACCATCCGCCAGGACTGGCGGTCCTTCAAAGGGTTCAACGACAGCTATGCCGCGGCCGCCTCCGACATCGTGACGATCCTCGACGGTGCGAGCACCACCAGCAAGACCGTCGTCGACCAGGCGGCACACCTGGATGCCCTGCTGCTCAACACGATCGGGTTGGCCACCTCCGGAACCGAGTTGCTCGCGTCGAGCAAGGACAGCCTGGTGGGTCTGGTCAGTGTGCTCGAGCCTACGACCGGTCTGCTGAACCAGTACAGCCCCGTCTACACCTGCTGGTTGCAAGGCGCAAAGTGGTTCCTCGACAACGGCGGGTACGACGTCTGGGGCGGTGCCAACGGCCGCTCGATCCAGCTCGATGTCGGTCTGCTGTTCGGTAACGACCCCTACGCCTACCCGAACCACCTGCCCGCCATCGCCGCGAAAGGGGGGCCAGGTGGAAAGCCCGGCTGCGGGTCACTGCCGGACGCCACCAAGAACTTCCCCGTACGCCAGCTCATCACCAACACCGGCTGGGGAACCGGGCTGGACATCCGGCCGAATCCCGGTATCGGCCAGCGCTGTTGGGCCAACTACCTCCCGGTTACCCGCGCGGTACCCGAGCCGCCGAGCATCAGGCAGTGCCTGCCCGGACCTGCGCCGGGGCCGATCCCGTACCCGGGAGCGCCGCCCTACGGGGCGGCCCGGTACGGCCCCGGTGGGGTGCCGCTATGGCCAGGAGTACCACCGGCCGCTGACCCGGCCGCACCGAGCTCGGGAGACCATCCATGAGGGACAACTTCAAAGGTGCTGCGTGGCGTCTGCTGATCTTCCTGACGGTGTGTGCGTTCGGAACCTTTGCGTTGTTGACGGTGTTCGCCGAGTTCCGATTCGGCGGTGGCGACAGATATCTCGCTGAGTTCACCAATGTGTCGGGTCTCAAAGACGACGACATGGTGCGCATCGCCGGCGTGGAGGTCGGCACGGTGAAAGCCATTTCGTTCAATGCCGACTCCACCGTGAGAGTCGAGTTCAGCACCGAGAACTCCGTCGTTCTCACGGAGGCTACCCGTGCCGCAGTCCGCTATGACAATGTGATTGGCGGGCGCTATCTGGCCTTGGAGGAGGGTGCCGGCGGAGTTCGTCAGCTGCAACCGGGCGGAACGATCCCGGTGGCGCGGACAGAGCCCGCGCTCGACCTGGACTCGGTCATCGGCGGGTTCAAGCCGCTGTTTCGGGTGCTTGACCCCGAACAGGTCAATGCGCTCAGCGGGCAGTTGATCTCGGCCCTTCAGGGCCAGGGCGCAACCATCGGATCCTTTCTGCAGCAGGCGGCGATGGTGACCAACACCCTGGCTGACCGCGACATGCTGATCGGTGAGGTCATCGACAACCTCAACGTCGTGCTCGGCTCGCTCGGCAGTCAAACTGAGCGGCTCGATACGGCGGTGAGGTCGTTGTCAGAGCTGGTGGGCGGGCTGGCCGAACGCAAGAGCGACATCTCAACTGCGGTGGCCTACACCGATGCAGCCGCCAGTTCGGTTGCCGACCTGCTGGCCCAGTCGCGCCGGCCCTTCGCCAAGGTGGTCCGCGAAACCGACCGCGCCGCCGCCATCGCGGTGGCCGATCGCGACTATCTCGACACCCTGCTCAACACGTTGCCGGATAAGTACCGGGCGTTGGGCCGACAGGCCATCAGCGGCGACTTCTTCAGTTTCTATCTGTGCGAAATCGTGTTGAAACTCAACGGAAAAGGCGGTCAGCCGGTGTATGTCAAGATCGCCGATCAGGTTTCGGGGCGGTGCGCACCGAAATGAGATCCTTCACCGAGCGCAGCCAGCTGGCGATCGGAGCCGTCGGCGTCGTCGTGGTCTCCGCGGTGGTCATCGGCGCGCTGCAATACCAGAACCTTCCCGTGGTCAACCAGGTCAAGACCTACTCCGCCCACTTCGCCGACGCCGGCGGTTTGCTCACCGGTGCCACGGTGGAGGTTTCCGGATATCCGGCGGGCAGGGTGTCGTCCATCGAACTCGACGGAGCCGCCGTGCTGGTCCGGTTCAGCGTCGACAAGAACATCCGGATGGGGGAGGCGACCGAGGCCGCGATCAAGACCAAGAGCCTGCTGGGCACCAAAATGCTGGCCGTGCTGCCGCAGGGCGGCGGTGAACTCCACGGGCCTATTCCGCTTTCCCGCACTATCTCGCCCTACCAGCTGCCGGACGCGCTCGGTGATCTCGCCGAGACCATCAGCGGGCTGGACACAGATCAACTGTCGGAATCGTTGTCGACGTTGTCGGAGACCTTCGCCGACACTCCCGAGAAGCTGCGCAGCGCGGTGCACGGCGTGGCACGGTTCGCCCAGACTCTGAACACCCGCGACGCGCAGTTGCGCACCCTGCTCGACAACGCCGCCAAGGCCACTGGTGTCTTGGCGCACCGCAGCGACCAGATCGCGGGCCTGGTCTCCGCCACCAACGCGTTGTTGGCGCAACTGCGTACCCAGAGTGACGCGGTCAACCAGATCTGGGACAGTATGTCCTCGGCCGCAAGACAATTGAAGGCATTCATCACCGAAAACCGCCAGCAACTGCGGCCGGCGCTGGAAAAGCTCAACGTGGTCATGTCGATCATCGACAACCGCAAGGAACGGTTGCAGGAAGCGGTCACACTACTCAACAAATACGCGATGTCACTGGGTGAGGCGCTGTCGTCGGGTCCGTTCTTCAAGGCCTACGTGGTCAACCTCCTGCCCGGACAGTTCGTGCAGCCTTTCGTCGACGCGGCGTTCTCCGATCTCGGACTCGACCCCAACGTGCTGGCTCCTTCGCAGTTGACCGATCCGCAGACAGGCCAACCTGGTACGCCTGCGCTGCCGGTGCCGTACCCGCGCACCGGTCAGGGCGGTGCGCCCCATCTCACCCTGCCCGACGCCATCACCGGCAAACCGGGTGACCCACGCTATCCGTACCGCGAACCGCTGCCGGCGCCACCGCCTGGCGGGCCGCCACCGGGTCCACCCGCGCTGCCGGGCACCGCGACAGCGGGATCGGAGCAGCCATGACCGGGCCGCGCTGGTTGCGCACGGCGCTGGCCGCGGTACTGGCGGTAACACTCGCCGCCGGCGTCGTCGTGGTGGCTCGGTATATCGAGGCGGACGGGAAAATCTGGGTGACAGCGTATTTCGAGAACAGCAATGGTCTGTTCGCCGGGGATGACGTGCGTATCCTCGGGGTGCCGGTGGGACGCGTCGACCGCATCGAACCGCAGCCCACCCGCGCCAAGGTCTCCTTCTGGGTGGACCGCAAACATCCGGTGCCGGCCGACGCCAAAGCGGTGGTCCTCTCGCCGCAATTGGTGACCGGCAGGGCGATTCAGTTGACCCCGGTCTACACCGGCGGGCCCGCCATGCCCACCGGCGCGGTGATACCGCAGGAGCGCACCGCCGTTCCGGTGGAATGGGACGACGTCCGAATTCAACTGCAGCGCTTGACCGAACTTCTTCAGCCCACCGATCCGGGCGGCGTCAGCACGCTGGGCGCGGTGGTCAACACCGCGGCCGACAATCTGCGCGGGCAGGGCGCTGATATCCGCGAAACCGTCATCCGGCTGTCTTCGGCGCTGGCGACACTGGGCGAACACAGCTCCGACATCTTCACCACCTTCACCAACTTGTCGACACTGGTTTCCGCCCTGCACGACAGCGCCGAACTGCTCGAGCAGCTCAACGGAAACATGGCGGCAGTGACTTCGCTGATCGCCGACGATCCGCAGAAGGTCGCGCGCACGGTCGAGGATCTCGGAGATGTCATCGGCGACGTGCAGGGCTTCGCCGACGAGAATCGGGAAGCGATCGGCACCGCGACGGACCAGCTGGCGTCGATCAGCGACGTGTTGGTCGCCAGCCTGGACGATATCGAGCAGACACTGCACATCGCCCCCGGCACAGTCGCGAACTTCAATAACATCTTCGAGCCCGCCAACGGGGCGTTGACCGGCGCGTTGGCCGTCAACAACTTCGCCAACCCGATCAGCTTTCTGTGCGGTGCGGTTCAGGCGGCCTCCCGGCGCGGCGCCGAGCAGTCGGCAAAGCTTTGCGCGCAATACCTGGCCCCGATCGTCAAGAACCGGCAGTACAACTTTCCGCCGATCGGTGAGAACCTCCTCGTCGGAGCACAAGCCAGACCCAACGAGGTCACCTACAGCGAAGCCTGGTTGCGCCCCGACTACGTGCCGCCAGCACTCCCGACTGATCCCGCAGCCGGTCTGTCGGGAATGATGGTCCCTGCCAACGGAGAAGGCCCATGAGATGGATCTGGTGGCGCCGCATCGTCGCGGCCTGCGCCGCGACCGCGATGGCGGCGGCGGTTGCCGGTTGTGGGGACTGGCGCGGGCTGAACTCGTTGCAGATGCCGGGCACCGCAGGCGGTGGTCCCGGGTCGTTCGTGATCCAGGCACAACTACCCGATGTCAACAACATCCAGCCGAACTCACGCGTCCGTGTCGGCGATGTCGACGTCGGCACCGTGACCAACATCGAGCGTCAGGGCTGGCACGCGCTGCTGACGATGCGGATTGACGGTGACGTCGAGCTGCCGGAAAACTCCACCGTCACAATAGGTCTGACCAGCCTGCTGGGCTCTTTGCACATCGAGCTGAGCCCACCCGCAGACGCGGCGCCGCAGGGCAGGCTGCACGACGGCTCCCTGATTCCGCTCTCGCGTGGTGACGCATTCCCGAGCACCGAGCAAACCCTGGCGGCACTGTCCGTGGTGCTCAACGGGGGAGGGCTGGCCCAGGTGCAGGACATCACCGCGGCGCTGGCCACCGCGTTCCGTGGCCGCGAAGACGACCTGCGCGGCGTGATCGGTCAGCTGGAAACGTTTACCCGTAACCTCAACGACCAGACCGGCGACATCATCGCCGCCACCGAAAGCCTCAACGACCTGGTCGGCACGTTCGCCGCCCAGCGACCGGTGCTCGACCACGCGCTGCAGACCATTCCGGATGCGTTGGCCGTACTCAATGGTCAGCGGCACGACCTGATCGAAGCCGCCGACCGGTTCGGCACGTTCAGCGCGTTGACCGTGGACTCGGTCAACAAGACCAAGGACAACTTGGTCAAGGAACTCGACGATCTCGGCCCGGTGCTGGAGTCGCTCGCCGACGCCGGGCCGAGCATGACGCGGGCGTTGTCACTGATCCTCACCTTTCCGTTTCCGAACGAGACCATCGAGAAATGGCAACGCGGTGACTACGCGAACCTGACCGCGATCGCCGATCTGACGCTGAGCCGGATCGACGCAGGCATGTTCACCGGAACCCGTTGGGAAGGTGATCTCACCCAACTTGAACTGCAGTGGGGCCGCACCATCGGGCAGTTCCCCAGCCCCTACACCCACGCCAACCCGTTGACCGTGCCGTACCGAACCGATCAGGGGCCGTAGTGCGACTGGACAGGAGGATACAGATCCAACTCGCCGTCTTCAGCACGATCGCGTTGGCGGCGATGGGGTTGATGGGTCTGCACTTCATGAAGCTGCCCGCCAAGTTGTTCGGCATCGGCCAGTACCAGGTCATTTTGGAGTTGCCGCAGACCGGCGGGCTGTACAGCGGAGGCAACGTCACATACCGCGGCACCGAGGTCGGCCGGGTCGACGACGTGCGGCTCACACGGTCCGGAGTCGAGGCCGTCTTATCGCTCAAGCGCGGCATCGACATCCCGTCGGATCTGCGCGCGGAAGTGCACAGCCAGTCGGCGATCGGCGAACAGTACGTAGCGTTGTTGCCACGCACCGGCGATGCCCCGCCGCTGCGCAACGGTGACGTCATCGCGCTTGCCGACACGTCGGTGCCGCCCGACGTCAACACGCTTCTCGCCGACGCCAACGCCGGTTTGCAGGCCATCCCGCGCGACAACCTCAAGACCGTCATCGACGAGTCCTACACCGCCGTCGGAGGGCTCGGCCCTGAGCTGTCCCGGATCGTCTCGGGGTCAACCGATCTCGCGATAGAAGCTCGCGAGCACCTCGACCCGCTGATCACGCTGATCGATCAGTCCCGGCCCGTGCTGGATTCGCAAACCCGCACCTCGGCGGCCATCAATGCGTGGGCGGCACAAGTCGCCACTGTCACCAGCCAGCTTCAGACGCATGACCGGACCGTCGCCCGCGTGATCGACGACGGAGCGGAAGCGGCCGACGCGGTGCGTCAGGTCGTCGACCGGATCAAGCCGACGCTGCCGGTCATGCTGGCCAACCTGGTCAGCGTCGGGCAGGTGGCCGTTGCCTACCACGACAACATCGAACAGCTGTTGGTGCTCTTTCCCCAGGTGATATCGGCTGAACAAGCCGGCCTGGTCGCCAACCACAACACCAAACAGGACTACAAGGGGCAGTACCTGAGCTTCAACCTCAACATCAACCTACCGCCGCCGTGCACAACGGGTTTCCTGCCCGCACAGCAACAACGCTCCGCGGTCTTCGAAGACCACCCGGACCGTCCCGAAGGCGACCTGTATTGCCGTGTCCCGCAAGACTCGCAATTCAATGTGCGCGGCGCGCGTAACACGCCGTGTGCGACCGTGCCGGGTAAACGCGCGCCGACCGTTGCGCTGTGCGAGAGCGACGAAGAGTATGTGCCGCTCAACGACGGCCTCAACTGGAAGGGTGACCCGAACGCCACGCTGTCGGGGCAGGCGGTACCACATGTGTCGCCGCCAGCTGCCGTCGAATACGATCCGGCTACCGGTGGTTTCACCGGCCCCGACGGCCGCCACTACACACAGTCAGACCTGGCGGCAGGAGCGGGACCCGACAAGTCGTGGCAGAACATGCTGCTGCCGCCCTGACATCTAGTCGACGCAATTACTGACCACGCTGCTCGTATGTGCTTTCGGTGACGTCTTTCAGTGGGCCCCACCATGTTTCGTTGTCGCGGTACCAGTCGATCGTGGCGCGCAGACCGTCCTCGAAATCGGTGTGCTTGGGCGTCCAGCCGAGTTCGTCGCGGAGCGCCGTCGGATCGATCGCGTAGCGTAGGTCGTGGCCGGCGCGGTCGGTCACGTGGTCGAAATCGTCGGGGTCGCGGCCCATCAACCGCAGGATCGTCCGTATCACCGACAGGTTGTCTCGCTCTTGCTCGGCGCCAATGAGATACGTCCGTCCGATCTGGCCATCGGCCAGGATGCGTCGCACCGCCCTGTTGTGGTCGTCGACGTGGATCCAATCGCGTACGTTGGCGCCCGAGCCGTAAAGCTTGGGCCGCCGACCGGTCAGCACGTTGGTGATCTGGCGCGGAATGAACTTCTCCACGTGCTGAAATGGCCCGTAGTTGTTGGAGCAGTTCGAGATCGTCGCGCGCAGACCGTAGGAGCGCACCCACGCGCGCACCAGCATGTCGCCGGCGGCCTTGGTGGACGAGTACGGACTCGACGGGTTGTACGGGGTGGACTCGGTGAACCGTCGCTTGTTCTCGAACTCGAGGTCGCCGTACACCTCATCGGTCGACACATGATGTAGCCGGACCCCGTGTGCGCGCACCGCCTCCAACACCACGAAGGTGCCGATGACGTTGGCGCGCAGGAACGGCTCCGGGTCGGCCAGCGCGTTGTCGACATGGGTCTCGGCGGCGAAATGAACGACGGCGTCGCTCTCGGCGACCAGCTTGCCCACCAGGTCCGCATCGGTGATGTCACCCTGCACCAGTCGGATGTCGTCCTCGACGGCGGCCAGCGACTCGCGGCTGCCCGCGTAGGTCATCGCGTCCAGCACGGTCACCTCATCGTCGGGATGCACCCGCACGCTGCTGTGCACGAAGTTGGCGCCGATGAACCCCGCGCCGCCAGTGATCAGCAACCGCATGGCGAAAACCCTAGCGGACCACCGTGCGGCCGAGGTGGGCGAGGATTTGGTTCCAGTCGATTGCGGTGTCGTCCGTCCGGGGCGGTGCGGGTCACCGGGAGCCGGGCGGGCTCACGACATCGGTTCGGCCGCGATCACGTAGTCATTGCCGTGACGCAGCCCGTCTTCACGTTCATTCAAGGCGAGAGCCCGTGCGCGTAGATCGTCCACGTACTTGCGCATTGCCGCCCCGACCTCTTCGGACGCGAAGCGGGTTAGGCGGTTGAGGCACATATCGAGTTGGCTGTTGATGAAGTGCTCACGGAAGCGGATGGGGAAGTGACGAATCTCGACCATGCGGAAGCCGGCTTCACCGAGTCGCCGCAGCACCCAGTCTGAGGGAAACTCGCGGTAGGGGCGTTCACCGGCCAGTAGCAGGCAGGCGTCGCGTACGCGGCCGATCTCCCAGATCATCTTGCCGCTTTCGGTGTCCGGCTTGAACGGCACGTAGGGCTCCAGGCCGACGATGTAGAGACGGCCAGCATCGCTCACCAGCGGGCGTAAGCGCTCGAACACCCGACCCTGCCAGTACGGCGCGAAGCCTTCAATAGCGCCGATCAGATAGTCGACGAGCACGGTATCGAAGGTTTCTCCGGTGAGCAGGCTGTCGTTCACCCAGTTGCCGACCAGGAGACGGTCCTGGGTGCGCACGTGGATCCCCGGCGCCGTGCGGATGCGGTCCGCCATGCTGTGCGAGGCGGTGATAGCCGTCCAGCTGTGCGTCGGCAGAGTCGTGATCCACTCCAAGGACTTGACACCGGTACCGGTGTCCAACAAGTTGCCCCACGGTCGGTCGCCACCCAGTTTCTCGATGTATCGAAACAGGGATGAAATGCGCCGCTGTTGGCTTACCGCCTCGGGGGTCGTGAGCTCGGACAAGGCCCTCCCAGCTTTCATCGTGAACTCGCTTGTCGCCCAACGCTAGCGGCCCACTCTGGCGAATAACGTTGACGAGGTACATCTGAAAATGATAATCATTCTCAGTAGGGTACGACATCCAGACTGAGAGAGGTAGGCGTAGTGCGCGCACAATTGCGAGGGATCCAGGCATTCACACCCACGGCTATCTTGATCGGCGCGCTTTGCGCCGTTGGAGTTTCACCCGCAGAGGTCGACAGCCCAGCCGCCGTAATCAGCCCGTACGCAACAGGTCCGGCCACGCGCGTCGCTATCTACCCGGTGAACGTGCAGCGCTCACTCGCGGTGAGCGCTGGCGGCAGCGACCTCTCCGGTGGCAACGACTCCGTCGATGACCCTGCCCGCGCCCGCCGCGATGGCATCGCACGAGACAACCTGGATCACGATGATGACCATGGTGGCGGGGATGATCACGATGATGACCATGGTGGCGGGGGTGATCACGATGATGACCATGGTGGCGGGGATGATCACGATCATGACCATGGTGGCGGGGATGATCACGATCATGACCATGGTGGCGGGGATGATCACGATCATGACCATGGTGGCGGGGATGATCACGGTCATGACCATGGTGGCGGGGATGATCACGGTCATGACCATGGTGGCGGGGACGATCACGGCCATTCCCACAGCCATTCCCACGGTCAGGCTATTGGCCTCGCGGTGGTCGACGAATGCGACAGTGGACACGGTCACGACCACGCGCACTGCGACGACATCGTCGGCAGCTCAGGCAGCGGCAGCTCGGACAGCCACGCAGATGAACATGACCACAGCCACGATCACGACCATGACCACAGCCACGAGCACTGACACCGTCAGGCGCGGAATCGTGTGTGAGACAGGACCATTGGCTCGGGCGCGGGCCTGAGGCCGCGGTGATGAGTGTCAGCTCCTCAGGCCGAGCGGTCCGGCGAGTTCGGTCAGCGTCGGCACCAACGCGTCCCACCCGCCGAGCACCTGGATCGCGACGTGGTCTGCGCCGGCGTCCAGATGCTCGGTCAGCCGCGTGGCGATGTCGTCGGGCGTGCCGTGGGCGACCATCGCGTCGATGAACCGGTCGCTGCCCGGCTTGGCGAGGTCGTCCTCGGTGAACCCGAGCCGCTTCCAGTTGTTCAGGTAGTTGGACAAGTTCAGATAGAAATCGACCGCTTCGCGGCCGGCCTCGCGGGAAGCCTCAGCGTCCCTGGCCAGCACGACCTTGTGCTCGGGCGCCAAAAACACCGTCGGCCCCAAGAGGTTTCGCGCCTCACCGGTGTGCACCGGCGTCGTCAGATACGGGTGTGCGCCCGCGCTGCGCTGCGCTGCGAGCTTCAGCACCTTGGGACCCAACGCGGCGAGCACACGCCGGCTCGTCGGCACCTTGGCCGCATCCAGCGCGTCGAGGTACTCGACCAACACGTCGTAGGGTTTGCGGTACTCCTCGGTGTGCTCGGGATGCCCGATGCCGATCCCGAGCAAGAACCGTCCCGGGTAGGCGTCCTCGACGCGGTGGTAGGCCTCGGCGACCTGCTCAGCAGGCGCGGTCCAGACGTTGAGGATGCCGGTGGCCACCGTGAGGTTCTCGGTGCGCTCCAGGATCGGTTCGACATACTTGAGATCGCCGGCCGGGGACCCGCCGATCCACACCGCGCCGTACCCGAGTTTCTCGATCTCGACGGCTTGTTCGGGCTTGGCCACCCCGAACGTCCAGACGCCGAAACGGCCGAGTTCGGGTTTGAGCTCAGTCATTCGTTGATCCCCCTCGAGGTCACTGCAAGCCCAGCGGGCCCGCGAGTTCGGTGAGCACGCCGACCAGCTTGTCCGGTCCGGCCAGTATCTGCACGGGTACGTGGTCCGCGCCGGCGTCCAGATGCTCCTTTAACCGGGACGCTACGGCCTCCACGGTGCCATGGGCGACGACGGCGTCGACGAGACGGTCGCTGCCGGGGCGCGCCACGTCCTCGTCGGTGAAGCCCAGTCGCTTCCAGTTGTTGAGGTAGTTCGTCAGGTTGAGGTAGATGTCGAGTGCCTTGCGGCCGACCGCACGGGCCTTCTCGGCGTCGGTGGTCAGCACCACCTTGTGCTCCGGCGCCAGGAACGCCTCCGGGCCGATCGCCGCACGCGCCGCCGCGGTGTGCTCGGGCGTCGTCAGATACGGGTGGGCGCCCGCGGAGCGCTGCGCCGACAGCCGCAGGACCCGCGGACCCAACGCGGCGACCACCCGGCGCTGTTTGGGCACGCCGTACTCATCGAGCTTGTCGAGGTAGTCGCTCAGCGCGCGGTACGGCTTCTGGTACGTGGTGTGCGCTTCGGGATGTCCGACGCCGATACCCAGCAAAAACCGTCCGGGATAGGCCTTTTCGACGCGGTGAAACGATTCCGCGGTCGGGCCCGGCTGCGCGGTCCAGATGTTGACGATGCCGGTGGCCACCTTCAGGTCGGTGGTTGGTTCGAGAAGTGACTCCACCCACGACAGTTCGGCCGCCGGCGAACCACCTGCCCAGATCGCCCGGTAGCCGAGGCTCTCGATCTCGCGCAGTTGTTGCGGGCTCAGCCGCTGCCACATCGAGTGGTGGCCGAACGCACCGTATGGACCGAGATCGGGTTTGGTCATAGCTGCTCCAACTCTATGAGTGTCATTCCTGCGGTGCGGGCGCCACCAGCGGCAGCAGTACGATGAACCGGGTGTCGCCGGGCGAGGACTCCACCCGGATGTCACCGTGGTGCTTTTCGACCACGATGCGACGCGCCAGATCCAGGCCGAGCCCGGTGCCCTCGCCGAACGCCTTGGTGGTGAAGAACGGGGTGAAGATGCGGTCGATGTGGTCTGTGGGGATGCCGCGACCGTCGTCGCAGATCTCCACGCGCACCATGTCGTCGTTGTGCCGTGCGGTACGGATCGTCAGGGTGCCGCGGCCGTCCATCGCCTGGATCGCGTTATCGATCAAGTTCGACCATACCTCGTTCAAATCACCCGGGTAGCAATGTAGTTCGGGCAACGACGTGTCCTTGTCCCACACCATCTCGATCGGTTTGTCCTTGCCCACCTTGCCGCCGAAGATGGTCTTGACCGTGCTGTGGATCAGCTCGTGCACGTTGGCGGTCTGGTATTCGTCCCGGTCCATCTGCGAGTACTGTTTGGCGCCCGCCAGCAGCGCCGAGATCCGCTTGCTGGCATCGGCGATCTCGTTCATCCGCAGTTCGGTGTCGATCGTGTACTTGAGCCAGCCGAGTGCGCCCTGCAACGTGGCCGAGCAGTCCACGTCGTCGAGGGAGGCTTCCACACGCTGCAGCCAGTCGAGGTCTAGGCCGGCCTCGACAAAGGTCGGTGCCCAGTCCCAGGCACCGCTGATCCCGCGCGCCTCGAGCCAGTCGCCGATCTGCTCTTCGCGGTCGGAGGACTCCAGCGCCGACAACTCCACCGCCGTCGACTTGGCCACGTGTTCGGTGACCTCGTCCTGGATGCTGATCAGCGTCCTTAGCGCCTCGGGGGTGAACTGGCCGTCGGCCAGCATCGCCAATTTGTGGCGCATCTTGCCGACGCCCTCGCGCAGGTCGGCAACCGCCCTTGCGGCCGCGGCCGCCGGATTGTTGAGCTGATGGGTCAGGCCCGCGGTGATGGTGCCCAGCGCCAACAGCTTCTCGCGCTGACCGACGATCTCGCGCTGTCGCCGCCCGCCGACGCGGTGACCCTCCAGCAGGTGCACGGCCATCGGGAACTCGGTGCGCATGAACTCGGCGAACGCGTCGGCGTCCAGCACGAAGAACCGCGACGGCTCGGCGACCCGCACCGACGCCTCGTAGACATGTTCCTCACCGGGCACGTAGGCCGACCATGCGCCGCAGTACACCCCGCGCTGGGAGGTGCGGGCCGTCTGGATATCGATGCCGCTCGAGCGTTTCGACATCACCAGTTCGCCCTCGAGCAGCACGTAAAAGCAGGTCGCCGGGTCGCCCTCGGTGCAGATCGGTCCCGGCTCGAACGTCGCGATGTAGCCGTTGTCGCACAGCACCTGCAGCTGCCGGTCGTCGAGCGCCTCGAACAGGAACAGCGAACGCAGTTCGTCGGGCAGGCAGGTCTGGCCCATGGTCGTCTCCCTAAGCTTCCGCGAGATAGCGGTGCACCAGCATCACCGCCATCGATCCTTCACCGACGGCGGCGGCCACCCGTTTGGCCGATTCCGAACGCACATCACCTGCAACAAACACCCCCGGCACACTTGTTTCCAGCTGGTGCGGCGGACGATCAAGGGTCCAGCCGGCGACGTTGCGCAGATCGGGGCCGGCCAGGACGAACCCGTGGTCGTCGCGGGCGATGCCGGCCTGCTCGACCCAGTCGGTGCGCGGTTCGGCGCCGATGAAGACGAACATGCGCTCACAGCCGTGCTCTTCGCGCTCCCCGGTGCGGGTGTTCTCCAGGAAAACGCGTTCCAGATGGTCGGCGCCCTTGACCGCGTGCACCCTGGTGTAGGGCAGCTCCTTGATGTTGGGCTGGGCGCGGATCTGCTGGATCAGGTAGTAGGACATCGAATCTTCCAGCGTGCGACGGCACACCAGGGTCACCGACCTCGCGGTGCGCGACAGGTGCATCGCGGCCTGGCCTGCCGAGTTCGCCCCTCCGATGACGAAGACGTCCTCGCCGTCGCAGTCCGCGGCCACCGACGCCGTCGCACCGTAATAAAGCCCGGCACCCGTCAAACCGGTGCAGCCGTCGGCGTCGAGCTGGCGGTAGTCGACGCCCATCGCCAGGATGACCGCGCGGGTGCCGACCGCCCGTCCGTCGGAGAGGTGGATGGTGCGGGCGGCGCCGTCGACATCGAGGCGGGTGACCTCAGCGGCGGTGATCAGCTCCGCGCGGAACTTCTCGGCCTGCCGGCGCGCCCGTTCGGCGAGCTGAGCGCCCGACAACCCGTCCGGAAAACCCAGGTAGTTCTCGATGCGTGAGCTCTGGCCCGCCTGGCCCCCGGTGGCGGTGCGTTCGATCAGCACGGTCTTGAGCCCCTCCGAGGCGCCGTACACCGCGGCCGCCAGCCCCGCAGGCCCGCCACCGATGACGACGAGGTCGTAGAAGTCCTCGGCCGGTGTGGTGGACAGGCCGAGCGTCGCGGCGAGATCGGCGTCGGACGGCGCGACCAGTGTCTCGCCCTGTTCGGTGATCACCACCGGCAGCGTCAGGTCGTCCAAGCCCGCGGCGTCGAGCAGACGTCGGCCTTTGGGCTCGTCGGAGCGCAACCACGTGTAGTACAGCCGGTTGCGGGCGAGGAACTCGCGCACCTGCGAGGAGCGGGCGCTATAGGGGTGCCCGATGATCTTGGTGTGCGGGATTGCCCGGTCGCCGGTCTCGCGCCACGCCTCGATCAGCGCGTCGATCACCGGGTAGAGCTTCTCCCCGGGCGGGTCCCACGGCTTGAGCAGGTAGTGGTCCAGGTCGACGACGTTGATCGCATCGATCGCGGCGTTGGTGTCGGCGTAGGCGGTGAGCAGCACGCGGCGGGCCATCGGAAAGATGTCCATCGCCTGTTCGAGGAACTCGATGCCGCTCATCTGCGGCATCCGGTAGTCGGCGACGAACACCGCGACCGTCTCACCGCGCAACTTGAGTTCGTTGAGCGTCTCCAGGGCGTCCTGCGCCGATTCGGCGCGCACAATGCGGAAGACCTCACCGTAGTGGCGGCGCAGGTCGCGAGCGACCGCTCGGGACACGGCTGGATCGTCGTCGACGGAGAGGATTACGGGCTTGCGGGCAGTGGGGCCGGTCATCGACGTCAAGTATGCGCTGTGCGGCCCGCGGATATAGTGGTGATATTCACCGCGCGGGGGTCGTCGGCCAGCGATTTTGGGGCGGGCGCTCGAGCAGGTAATATGGATCGGCGGTGCGGCTCACGCGCCGACTCTTGCGTGCCCCTGTCTGGAATTTCTGGCTACTGGCTCACGTTTTGTAGTCGGGAGCGAGTCACGCCGTGCAGGGTGTCGCCGCTCGCGGCGACAAAGGCGCCGCAGTACGAGAAGGACACGGAGGATCTCCGAAACATAATGGCCAAAAAAGACGGTGCCATCGAGGTCGAGGGCCGCGTGGTCGAACCTCTGCCCAATGCGATGTTCCGCATTGAGCTGGAGAACGGTCACAAGGTGCTTGCCCACATCAGCGGCAAGATGCGGCAGCACTACATCCGCATCCTGCCCGAGGACCGCGTCGTGGTGGAGTTGTCGCCCTACGACCTGTCCCGGGGCCGCATCGTTTACCGGTACAAGTAATTTTCGAACGAGAAGAACAGGATCGACACAGCCGTGAAGGTGAACCCGAGCGTCAAGCCCATCTGCGATAAGTGCAGGGTGATCCGCCGGCATGGGCGGGTCATGGTGATCTGCTCCGATCCGCGCCACAAGCAGAGACAGGGCTAACGCGCCTGTTTCAAACACAACTGAATGACGAAATCCCAGCACCACTGAGCTGCCCGGCGCGTCAAGCGCCAAAAAGACGGAACAGCGCCGCTCATCACGTCCGGTACGGAGGCCGGACCCCATCGGGGAACGGGCTGGGACCAGACCTCCGCATAGCAGAAGGAACACTGCCTGATGGCACGTCTCGTGGGCGTAGACCTCCCGCGCGATAAGCGCATGGAGGTCGCCCTGACCTATATCTACGGCATTGGCCGTACCCGTTCCAACGAGATCCTCGCGGCGACGGGTATCTCCAAGGACCAACGCACCAAGGACCTCACTGACGACCAGCTGACCCAGCTGCGCGACTACATCGAGGGCAACCTCAAGGTGGAGGGCGATCTGCGCCGCGAGGTGCAGGCCGATATCCGCCGCAAGATCGAGATCGGCTGCTACCAGGGTCTGCGGCACCGCCGTGGCCTGCCGGTGCGCGGCCAGCGGACCAAGACCAATGCGCGCACCCGCAAGGGCCCCAAGCGCACCATCGCCGGCAAGAAGAAGGCCAGGTAAGCAGATGCCACCAGCAAAAAAGGGTGCCGCGAAGGGTAAGACCACCCGTCGCCGGGAAAAGAAGAACGTCCCGCACGGCGCCGCGCACATCAAGAGCACGTTCAACAACACGATCGTGACGATCACCGACCCGCAGGGCAACGTCATCGCGTGGGCGTCCTCGGGCCACGTCGGCTTCAAGGGCTCGCGTAAGTCGACGCCGTTCGCCGCGCAGCTGGCCGCTGAGAACGCCGCCCGCAAGGCGCAGGAGCACGGCGTGCGCAAGGTCGACGTGTTCGTGAAGGGCCCGGGTTCGGGCCGCGAGACCGCCATCCGGTCGCTGCAGGCCGCCGGCCTCGAGGTCGGCGCGATCGCCGATGTCACGCCGCAGCCGCACAACGGCTGCCGTCCGCCCAAGCGGCGCCGGGTCTAGGAGGAGATTTCAGATGGCTCGTTACACCGGACCCGCGACCCGCAAGTCGCGCCGCCTCGGCGTCGACCTGGTCGGCGGCGATCAGTCATTCGAGAAGCGCCCGTACCCGCCCGGCCAGCACGGCCGCTCCCGGGTCAAGGAAAGCGAATACCGCCTGCAGCTGCAGGAGAAGCAGAAGGCCCGCTTCACCTACGGCGTGATGGAAAAGCAGTTCCGCCGCTACTACGAAGAGGCCGTGCGACGCTCGGCCGTCACCGGCGAGGAGCTGCTGCGCATCCTGGAGAGCCGGCTGGACAACGTGGTCTACCGCGCGGGGCTGGCACGCACCCGCCGTCAGGCCCGCCAGCTGGTCAGCCACGGCCACTTCACCGTCAACGGTGTCAAGGTGGACATCCCCAGCTACCGGGTGTCGCAGTACGACATCATCGACGTCAAAGAGAAGTCGCTGAACACCCTGCCGTTCCAGATCGCGCGCGAGACCGCGGGTGATCGGCCGATCCCCAGCTGGCTGCAGGTCGTCGGCGAACGCCAGCGCATCCTGGTGCACCAGCTACCCACCCGCGAGCAGATCGACGTGCCGCTCTCCGAGCAGCTCATCGTCGAGTTCTACTCGAAGTAAACCCTCGGGGGGCTCCGCCCCCCGAGTACCCCCCGACGGCATCAAATAGCGGGTGCCGAGAAGGAGATAGAGAAACACCATGCTGATCTCTCAGCGACCCACACTGTCCGAAGAGGTACTTGCCGAGGACCGCTCTCAGTTCGTCATCGAGCCGTTGGAGCCCGGATTCGGTTACACCCTTGGCAATTCGCTTCGGCGAACCCTGCTGTCGTCGATCCCCGGCGCGGCAGTCACCAGCATCCGCATCGACGGTGTGCTGCACGAGTTCACCACGGTCCCCGGGGTGAAGGAGGACGTCACCGACATCATCCTCAACCTCAAGGGTCTGGTCGTCTCGTCTGAGGAGGACGAGCCGGTCACCATGTACCTGCGCAAGCAGGGCCCGGGTGAGGTCACCGCGGGCGACATCGTCCCGCCAGCCGGTGTGACGGTGCACAACCCCGATATGCACATCGCGACCCTCAACGACAAGGGCAAGCTGGAGGTCGAGCTCGTCGTCGAGCGCGGCCGCGGCTACGTGCCCGCCGTGCAGAACAAGGCGTCGGGCGCCGAGATCGGCCGCATCCCGGTCGATTCCATCTACAGCCCGGTGCTCAAGGTCACCTACAAGGTGGAGGCCACCCGCGTCGAGCAGCGCACCGACTTCGACAAGCTGATCCTCGACGTCGAGACCAAGAACTCCATCAGCCCGCGCGACGCGCTGGCGTCGGCCGGTAAGACGCTGGTCGAATTGTTCGGTCTGGCACGGGAACTCAACGTCGAGGCCGAGGGCATCGAGATCGGGCCGTCGCCGGCCGAGGCCGATCACATCGCCAGCTTCGCGTTGCCGATCGACGATCTGGACCTCACCGTGCGGTCCTACAACTGCCTCAAGCGTGAGGGTGTGCACACGGTGGGCGAGTTGGTCGCCCGCACGGAGTCCGACCTGCTGGACATCCGTAACTTCGGCCAGAAGTCCATCGACGAGGTCAAGATCAAGCTGCACCAGCTGGGTCTGTCGCTCAAGGACAGCCCGGCCACGTTTGATCCGTCCGAGGTCGCCGGCTACGACGCCGCCACCGGCACCTGGAACAGCGACGCCGGCTACGACCTGGAGGATAACCAGGACTACGCCGAAACCGAACAGCTCTAGTACGTCACATCCCTAATAGGAGTTCGCAATGCCTGAGGTTTCAAATGCCTAAGCCCACCAAGGGCCCTCGCCTCGGCGGGTCGTCCTCGCATCAGAAGGCGCTCCTGGCCAACCTGGCCACATCGCTCTTCGAGCACGGCCGGATCAAGACGACCGAGCCCAAGGCGCGCGCGTTGCGGCCCTATGCGGAGAAGCTGATCACCCATGCCAAGAAGGGCACGCTGCACAACCGGCGTGAGGTGATGAAGAAGATCCGCGACAAGGACGTGGTGCACACGTTGTTCGCCGAGATCGGCCCGTTCTACGCCGACCGCAACGGCGGCTACACCCGCATCATCAAGGTCGAAGCACGCAAGGGCGACAACGCGCCCATGGCGGTCATCGAGCTGGTGCGGGAGAAGACGGTGACCTCGGAGGCCGAGCGAGCTCGGCGGGTGGGCGCGTCGAACAAGGCCGAGCAGCCGGTCGCGGCGGCGGCCGCACCGCAGGCTTCCGTCGAGCCGGAGGCCGCTGAGGGTCCGACCGAGGACGAGTCGGTCGAGGAGGCCAAGGCCGAGTCGAGCGAGGCCGCCGAGGCGCAAGCCGATAAGGATGACGACAAGTCCTAGTGACGTGAGCGACGGGCCCGCCATCGGCAACGGTGGCGGGCCCGTTCGTCTTCGCGTTGACATCGCTTACGACGGCACCGATTTCGCCGGCTGGGCGACCCAGGCCGGGCAACGCACGGTGGCCGGTGTCGTCGACGACGCGTTGTCGACGGTGTTTCGCACCCCGGTGCGGTTGCGCGCGGCGGGACGCACCGACGCCGGTGTGCACGCCACAGGGCAGGTCGCGCACGTCGACGTGCCCGCCGACGCGCTGCCGTGCGCTTATCCCCGCACGCCACGTCAAGGCGACAGCGAGTTCCTTCCGTTGGTGCGCCGGCTGGCCAGGTTCCTACCCTCCGACGTGCGCGTGCTCCACATCGACCGGGCGCCAGCGGGTTTTGATGCGCGGTTCTCGGCGCTGCGGCGCCATTACACCTATCGGCTGTCGACGGCGCCCTACGGCGTCGAACCGCAGGACGCCCGGTTCGTGACGGCGTGGCCGCGTGCGCTGGACGTCGACGCGATGGCCGCCGCGTCCCGACACCTGTTGGGGCTGCACGACTTCGCCGCGTTCTGCCGCCACCGGGAGGGCGCCACCACGATTCGTGACCTGCAGCGGCTGGACTGGTCCCGCGACGGCGACCGCGTCACCGCCCACGTCAGCGCCGACGCGTTCTGCTGGTCGATGGTGCGTTCACTGGTGGGTGCGCTGCTGGCGGTGGGCGAACAGCGCCGCGAACCGACCTGGTGCGCAACGCTGTTAAAGGCCCAGCGACGCTCCAGCGAGTTCGCCGCGGCACCACCGCAGGGGCTGACGCTCGTCGGCGTCGACTACCCACCCGACGATCAGCTCGAGGCCCGCACCAAGGTGACCCGCGGCCTGCGTTCAGCGAGTGATTTCGGCGCGGACAGGGCCCCTGAGGGGGCATAAGCGCGCCGAAATCGCAGATATTAGATGCGGGCCACGATGAAGTCCGCGGCCTGGTTGACCATGCCGGCGTTGATGTAGGCCCGCGCGGCGTGGTCGGGCCAGTTGCCCTCCCAGGTCTTGGGGTCGGCCGGGCTGCAGATCGGGTCGGCGCCGTGGCACAGCTCGATCGTGCGCTCCCCGTAGAGCGGGCTGAAATTCGTGATCGGCCCGACCCAGGCGATGCCATTGCCGAACAGCGCGATGGCCGCGATATGGCGGTCCATCCCCGGCGGCAGCGGCTTGTCGAAGCCGAGCGCCGCGATGGGCGCAGCCAGCACGACGTCGGTGACCGCGGCGCCCAGCGAATAGCCACCCAGCACCAGCCGGGTGTCGGGGCACCGTGCCGCCATGTCCTGGATGCGTGAGCTCATGTCGTTGGCGCCGATGTCGATCTCATAGTCCGCGGGATAGTTCACCGAGTAGAGGTTGACGGTCTTGTCGGTCTTGCTGCGCACAGCGCTGATGAGGGCATTGCCGATCACCCCGGCCCCTGCGGATTCGGTGCGGCCACGGGCGAAGATGAGCTCCGCCGGCGGGCAGGATTGCGCGACGGCAACAGGCGCCAACCCTTGGTGGCCAATCGTTGCCGGGGTCATCAGCCCGGCGACAGCGAGCACAACCGCCCCTGCAAGCAGAATTCCGCGACGTCCCCACCGACTGACAAGATCGAATTTCACCCCGCCGATGATAACTGAGATATCGACGTGACCGTCGACAAAGGTTTTACACCAGACCTGCGACGAAGTTGGCGGCCTGGTGTGCCATGGCGGTGTAGTCGCGGTGCGCGAACGGATTGCGACCGCGCGAGCAGACCGGGTCGCCGTCGGTGCACAGGTCGATTGCGCGCCCGCCGAACACCGAGCTGGTGATCGGGTTGCCGAACTTGGCCGCGGGGTTGCCGAACACCGCGACCGCGGCGACCTTCGAGATGGCCGTCGCGGGAAGCATGGGCCCGAGCGCGCCAAGCCGGTTGCCCAGCGGCGGCACCCCGGCCAGCATGTCGACCACGGCCGCCCCCTGAGAGAATCCGCCGAGGACGATCCGGGTCGACGGGCAAGTCTGCGCGATGTTCGAGACGAACGCCGACGCGTCGGCCGCACCATCGGTGGCCAGCACGAAGTCGTAGCTGGCCGGGTAGTTCACCCCGTAGCTCGACAACGTCCGTGCGCCCAGCTGGGGGCGCAACGCGTCGACGAAGGCCTGTCCGACGCGCCCGATGCCGGGTGGTTCGCCGGTGCCGCGCGCAAACACCACCGTCACATCCGAGCAGGGTTGCGCCGAGGCGACCGTCGGGGCGACGAGGGTGGCCGCGGCGGTCAGCGCGGCAAGGGCAGCGCCGATGAACCGTCGGCGAAGACGAGGGGGTTCCACGGGGTCCGATGATATCGGCGGGCCGCGGTGTTCAGGTCAAAGGTGGCCAGCGGCGAAGTCGGCGGCCTGCTGAACCAGTCCCGAAGTGACGTAGTCGTTGTGCGCGAACGGATTGCGGCCGCCGGAACAGATCGGGTCGCCGTCCTTGCAGAGGTCGATCGCCCTGCCGGCGAAAACCGAACTGGTGATCGGGTTGTCGAACTTGGCCGCCGGGTTGCCGAACGCCACGACCGCCGCGACGTTTCGCTGCAGGCTGCCGGGCAACGGGGGCGCCGACCCGATGGAGCCGATCTTGTTGCCCAGCGGTGGCACACCGGCCAGCATGTCCATCACCGCGGCGCCCTGCGAGTAGCCGCCGAGCACGATGCGGGTCGACGGGCACTGCTGCGACAGAACCGCGATGCGGTTGGTGGCGTCGGCCGCACCGTCGGCGGCGGCCAGGAAGTCGTAGGAGGCGGGATAGTCGACCGCGTATGCGGTGACGCTGCGGCCGCCGGTCCGCTGGCGCAACTCGTTGACGAACGCGTTGCCGGGTGTGCCCAGACCCGGGGTGTCGTCGGTGCCGCGGGCGAAGATCACCTCGATATCGGCGCACGTCGACCTCGGTGCGACCGCGGTCGGTGTCACCGGGGACGGGTACGGACCAGGTACTTCTCCGGTTCCGTGCCCGGGTTCCGGCGGCCCCGGTAGCGGGCCGGGCTGGGCCATGGCCAACGGTATCGGGGCGCAGATGAGTGCGACGGCGGCGACGGCGACCGCGGGCAGGCGCAACGCGCGCAGCAAAGTCACGCCGCCATACTCACATACCGCACGGCCGAAGGCCTAACGATCGGAAGTGGTCGGCAACTTCTCGACCGGCCCGTCCGGCCAGGTCGCCTCGGCCACCGCCGCGGACCGATCGCCTGCACGGGCCAGCGCCAACCCGCAGAGCACGATCGCGCCGCCCACCGCCTGCGTGACGGTGATCGACTCACCCACCAGCACCCACGCGGCGAGCACGGCGAATATCACCTCGGAAAGTCCCACCAGGGACGCGAACCGCGGGCGCAGCAACGCGATGCCCAGGATGCCCAGCGTGTAGGCCAGCGCGGTGGCCAGCACACCCATGGCGAGTACGGGCACCAGCCAGGAGGTCGTCCAGCCAGCGACGACGGCGTCGTTGGCGGTGAAGGTCAGCGGCATCACGCCCGTGGCGCCCAGCAGTGACACCGTGGCGGCGCCGACGACCAAACCTCCCGCGGCCAGGGTGACGGGGTGCACGGCCTCGTCGCCGTCGCTGTGAACGTTGGCCGACATCACGAAGTAGCAGGCCGCGCATAGGGCGGCCGCCAATGCCCAGCCGACGCCGACCACGTTGATGTGCGCACCGGCAAAGACGTTGAGCACCAATATCATTCCGGTGAAAGCCAGGACGACGCCGGCCAGCGTGCCGTTGCTGGGCCTGCGCCGGGTCCGGGCCCAGACCCACGCGACGACGAGGATGGGCGCGGTGTACTCGAGCAGCAGCGCGACGCCGACGGACAGGTGTGCAACCGCGTTGTAGTAGAAGAGCTGCGCCCCGGCGATCGGGATCACACCGTAGGCCAGCACCGCCCTGCGGTGCGTGGCCGCCTCGCGAACCCAGCCGGGCCGGATCAGCGTCGCGAAAAGCGCCATGACCAGCGCGCCGCCGGCCAGCCGGGCGACCACCGCGGCCGTCGGCGTCCACCCCGCGTCCAGCAGCGACTTGGCGAACGGCCCCGACGAACCGAACGCCAACGCCGAGGTGAGCGCCAGTACCAGGCCGAGCCGGAAGTGGTCGGTGGCCGGACGCGCGCGCGGGGGCATCTACACCTCCGGGAAAGCATGTCATGAGTAAAGTGGACTTTGCTCATGACAGTACCGATGAGAGGGATCATGGGTCAAACGCTTTTCAGTCATGACACCGAGCTCACGCTGCGGGCCATCTGCGTGCTGGTCAACAGCGATCGGGTGGCGGGCGACCGGCTCGCGGATATGGCTGCTTTGAGCAGCTACCTGGACACCTTCGGCTGGACGGGGCGCCGCGACCACGACGACGCCGAACTGCGCGCCGTGCGGCGGCTGCGCGACCGGCTCGCGAGGATCTGGGCGGTCGCCGACGACGAGGAGAAAGTGGTCGGCGAGGTCAACGCGTTGCTGAGCGACACCCACGCCGCCCCGTGGCTGACGCGGCATCCGGAGATGCCGGAGTGGCATCTGCATCTGGCGTCGGTTTCCGCCCCGCTGTGGCAGCGGATGGGAGCCGAGATGGCGATGGCGCTGGCCGACCTGATCCGCATCGGCGAGTTGCGTCGGCTCAAAACCTGTGCGGCACCAGACTGCGAGGCCGTCCTGGTCGACCTTTCGCGAAACCGCTCGGGCAAGTTCTGCGACACGGGGAACTGTGGTAACCGCCAACATGTGGCGGCCTATCGACGACGCCGCGCGCGAGGTGTGCGCGGCGGCGGGGTCGGCTAGCCGGTGTTCGCCGAGTGTGGGGTCGACGCACGTCCGCCGGCAAAACTGCGTGCGGGTAATCCACGTTCGGCGGCCAGAAAAGGTGCGAGCCGCATACCCGCCGGGCCGATAGGCTCGGTTGCGGGGGAGCCATGGTCCGGGACGCGACGAACAGATTGCAGATCAGCGGGCACCGCTTCCTGACGCGGCGGCTGTCGCATGCCCTGGTCCGCGGCGACGCGCGGATGCTCGACGATCCACTACGCGCACAGTCGCTTTCGTTGATCGCCGGTTGTGTGTTGGCGGCCATCGCGATCGCCGCCTGCGCGATCCTGGCGTTCCTGAGCCCCAGGGGCGCGCTGGGAACCGCACCGATCGTCATGGTCCGCGATTCCGGCGCCCTCTATGTGCGGATTGGCGACACCGTGCATCCGGTGCTCAACCTGGCATCCGCCCGGCTGGTCGCGGGTACCGCGGCCACACCCGAACTGGTCAACGCTGCGGCTGTCGACGATGCGAAAAGGAGTGCGCTGGTGGGTATTCCCGGTGCACCCAACATCTCGGCCACGTTGGCGGAATCCCGCTGGACGGTCTGCCAGGACGCGACATCGACCACCACAGTGCTCGTCGGGGCGGCCGACGGACATCTGGATGCGGGGCGCAACGCGCTGGTCGTGGCCGGGGGAGAAGGGGCTGCAGCGACCTATCTGCTCTACGACGGGGCGCGGGCCAAGGTGGACCTGCGCAACCCCGCGGTGGTGCACGCGCTTCGGCTCGATGGTGTCGAGCCGCGTGTCGTGCCTCGGGTGTTGCTCGACGCGGTGCCGGAGGTGCCCGAGCTCGCCGTCCCCGCCATCGAGGACGCCGGAACACCGGGACCGGCTGCGTTGCACGGGTTTTCGGTGGGCACGGTTCTCCGCATGCCGCATGCTGATTCGACCGAGTACTACGTTGTACTCGGGGACGGTGTGCAGCGGATTGGTGCGGTGGCCGCCGACCTGATCCGGTTGACCTACTCCGCGGGCACCCGCGAGATGTCCACCGTCGAGCCGGGCGTCATTGGCGCCGTGCCGGTGGTCGACGACCTGCCGGTCGGGCGGTTTCCCGATCGCGGGGGTGTGGCCGACGAGCCGGTGCTGTGCACGCGCTGGACATGGTCCAGCTCGGCAGACGCCACGGAAACTGCAGTGCTGGTCGGGGATTCGCTGCCGGTCGACCGGGCAGTGACATTGGCTCAGGCGGACGGCGCCGGGATCCAGATCGACCGGGTGCACCTGCCTCGCGGTCGCGCCGCCTATGTGCGGGCAACCGGTGTCACGGGGGCAGGTGCCCGCACCGGTGCGCTCTACTACGTCGACGGCTCCGGTGTGGTGTTCGGTGTGCACGACGAGGACGCCGCCAAACGGCTGGGGCTGACCGCCGCAGCGATGCCCGCGCCGTGGCCGGTGCTGGCCAGGCTGCCACGTGGTCCCGAACTCAGCGTCGCGGCAGCGTCAATCGTGCGCGACAGCATCGGATCGCCGCCGTAATCGTGCTCCTGCGATGATGCACCCCGACAACGCAACACAGATCGCCGCACCGCGCACGGCGATGTGTGCGGGTCGTTCGTCGGGTGGGTTCGGGGCGGGCATCGACACCGTGCGGGGTGCGCTGGGTGGGGGCGCGGAGACAGGGCCGCCGGTCACCGCGGCGACGGGGTCGACCACCCCGTGTCCGACAATCGGATTCCATCCGGAAGCGGGATGACGCGCTGTGGTCTCGATGCGTTGCATGACCTGCCGCGCCGTCAACTCGGGTGCGCGCGACCGCAGCAGCGCGGCGACGCCGCTGACAACCGGGGCGGCATAGCTGGTGCCCGCGATCGGCGTCGCGCCGTCGACGCCCGGTAGTTCGGCGATGAGGCCTTCGCCGTCGGGATCCAGCGACACCACCCCTTCACCGGGTGCGGCGACGTCGACCCACGGGCCCGCCAAGCTGAACGCCGACGGGGTGCCGTTGGGTGCCACGGACCCCACCGTCAGCACGTAATCGTCGTACCAGGCCGGGCTGACCACCACGTGCACACCGGACCAATCGGGCCTGCCGGCCTGTGCCGGGTTCTGTTGCGGGCATTGTCCGGTGCCGCCGACATTGCCTGCGGCGGCGACCACGACGGCGTTCTTGATGTCGACGGCGTATGCCAGCGCGGCGCCGAGGGCACGGTCATCGAGCGCGTCCTGGGCGGGCAGGCACGCGACCGACGACACGTTGATCACCGTGGCGCCCATATCGGCGGCGGTGCGCACCGCCATGGCAAGCGTGTCGACGTTGCCGAACCCCGAACCCGAGGCATCGTCGACGGCACGGAACTTCGTGCTGGACTGGCGGATCGCGATGATCGTCGCGTCTGGTGCGACGCCCTGAAAAGTGGGTTCTTCGGCCGCCCCGACGATGCCGGCCACGATCGTGCCGTGGCCGTCGCAATCCTGTGTGCCGTCGCCGCTCGACACGTAGTCGCCGCCGGGGACCAGGTGTGGAAGCAGCCGATGCTGCGCCACCCCGGTGTCGACGACCGCGATCGTCTGACCGCGCCCGCGGGTCAGTGGCCAAACCGACGCCAACCCAAGGTCGTCCAGTTGGCCCGATGTGGTGGCCTCGGTGCTGTGTACGGGCAGCACACACGGCTCCCGCTGCCGGGTGGGCTGCGGCGGTGCGGGCGACGCCGCTCTGGGCAGCCGCGAGTCGTCCACAGGCGGCGGCGTCACCGCCGTGGCCGGCGCCGCCACGCACACCGGAAACACGACCAGCAACGCCGCCAACAGCAGCCGCGCCGCCGTCATGACAGCCCCATGGCGCGGACTGCGTCGTAGACGCCGGCCACCCAGCAGGTCAGCGGCACGACGGCCGCGACCGCGAGGTACTCGGTGACGTCGACCACACGCTGCGTCACGGGGCTGACCGGCCGCGTCAGCCCGGCGACACCGGTGATGACCGCCAGCAGGCTGAGCCAGTGGACGTGGCCGGGCAATGCGGCACCGGCGATCGCGAAGCACACAGTGGCCGTGACGATTCCACTGGTGCCCAGCGCGGTGCAGCGAGCCCGATCCGCGTGCGTGCGGTTACGAAGAAGCAGCACGGTAGCGGTGACGGCGACGAACGCGGCGGCGCTCACCTTCGCCGCGCGGTCGGTCAGCGCCGCGAACGCGACGACCCCGCAGCCCAGCACCGCAGCGCTCGTGGCGCCCACGATCACCCCGGTCAGCACCCGATGCGCCTGCCCCACCCGGTCGGTGTCCGGGACCGGCGCATCAGGCGGTGACGGACCGACACCGGTCACCAGCATCGAGATGCGCGGCGCAAAAGACAGGGCAGCGAGCGACGCGGCGGCCAGCGACGCTCCGATGGTCGCGCCGGGCAGGTGCCACCCGACCGCGACGCCCGTCACCGCGGCGGTCAGTACGGCGACCGTTGCGATCGCCGCCAACCACGTGGTGGCACAGCGTGTCAGGCGCAGCAGTGCCACGGCCGCCGACAACGCGGCCGCAGCCGACAGCAATACGTGCGCGGCACCAGGGGCGCCAGGGACGGCCGCGAATCCCGTTGCAGCGGCGAACAATACAGCCGCCACGCTCAGCGTCGCAGCCAGCGCGCCGTCGACGCATGCCCGGTCCGCCAGGACCGCCACCAGCGCCGTGACCACGGTCAGGCCCGCGCTTGTGACCAGCCCCTCGGGGGTCGCCGTCCATCCGAGCGCTGCGGCGGCGGCAACCGCCGCGACCAGACAACCGGCCGCCGGTAATCGTGGCGGCCGCTCTTCGATGTCGGCGTGCTGCACCGCGATCTGGCTGACGTCACCGGGTCGCCACACCGGCTTCGGCGGCACGGCCGCGGTGAGCAGCAGCGTGATTCCGTCGTCAACGTCGTTCTCGTCCAAAGTCATCGCTTGGTCGAGCGGCTGACCGTCGACGTGGAGGAGCCGCCACCCGCTGCCGGTGACCGCAGCGGTCGTACCGTGTGCCAATTCCACGATCGACGGCATCAGCGCGCACACGTCAATGCTGCGGGGCAGCGCGAGATCCACCTCGTGGAAGGTGTCGCCCCGATCATGCGCAACGGTCAATCGACATAGTGCATTTCGCATCGCGACCCCCGGAATTTTCCCGCCCGCAGTCACCGTAACCCCGCTGCCGGGTGCGTTCGCGCGCCAATTCTGTGCGCTGTGGATGGAACCGAAACACCGTTCCCAGCGTCCAACTGTTTGATGGAATTCGTCCGCGAAGCACGACTTTCGGTGCCGCCGACGGTGTCCGGTGAGCTGGCTGTCGAGGCCCCGCCGCCGGTGCCCAAGGTGGTTCCGGTGAACCCGCTTACCCGGCTGATGCCCCTCGCGATGCTGGTGGCCGCCGTCGGGATGATGGCCTTCTATTTCACGTCCGGTGCGGCGTCTGCCCGCAACCCGGTGTTTCTGTTCTTCCCGGTGATGATGCTGGTATCGGTGCTCGGCACCGTCGCCTACGGCGCGCGCGGCGCCAACCGCTCCGCCGAGATCAACGAGGGCCGCAAGAGCTACCTGCGCTACCTCGACACGCTCGACGCCACGATCGCGCAAGCCGCCGAGGCCCAGCACCTTTCGCTGTGGCAAAGCCACCCTGACCCTTCAGCGCTGTGGACGCTGGTGGGCGGCCCGCGGATGTGGGAGCGTCGCCGACACGACGCGGACTTCGGCCACGTGCGGGTCGGGATCGGCGATCAGCCGCTGAGCACCGTGTTGGTGGCGCCGCCGCTCGGGCCGTCCGATCAGCACGACCCCGTCACCGTGGACGCGATGCACCGGTTGATCGAGCAGCGGTCGATGCTCGCCGAGGTGCCCGTCGTCGTGGCACTACCCGAGCACGCCGCGGTAACTGTCGAGTGCGACGTCGACGCCGCCCGCGCGTTGATCCGGGCGATGGTCTGCCAGCTTGCGGTGGCCCACGGACCCGACGTTCTCGCCGTCGCCGCGGTGGTCGGTCCGGATACCCGTCACCAGTGGGAGTGGCTGAAATGGCTGCCACACCATCAGCATCACCGCGAGGTCGACGCCGTCGGCCCGCAGCGACTGGTCTACGGCAGCCTCCGGGAGGCGGTGGAGGCGGTGACGTCACGCTGGGCCGTGGTGATCGTCGACGGCGCGCCGACGGCCGGGTTCGACCGGGTTCCGCTCGACGGGTCGGTCACCGTCGTGGCGGCCGGCGCGACGCTCAGCGTGACCGGGTTGCGGTTGCCGGTCGACGGTATGTCGCGGGTTGATTCGTTGACGCGGAGCCAGGCCGCGACGTGTGCACGACGGTTGGCGCGGTATCGCCTCAGTGACTCCCAGGCGGGCCCGAACGCGGCCCGCGACTGGTTGGAGCTGATGGGCATCGACGATCCGCACCGCATCGACCCTGAGCGGCGATGGGCGTCGACCCGAAGCGGGCGCATCATGCCCATCCCCATCGGCGTCGCACAGGACGGATCGCCGGTGCGACTCGACATCAACGAGGCCGCGCGCAACGGTATGGGCCCACACGGGTTGTGCGTGGGCGCAACCGGTTCGGGCAAATCGGAGTTCCTGCGCACGCTGGTCCTCGGCGCCATCGCGGCCCATTCACCCGAGGTGCTGAACCTGGTGCTGGTGGACTTCAAGGGCGGCGCGACATTCCTTGGAATGGAGCGGGCGCGGCACGTCGCGGCGATCATCACCAACCTCGCCGACGAGGCGCACCTGGTCAGCCGAATGAGCGATGCGTTGGCCGGCGAGATGCACCGGCGCCAGGAGTTGTTGCGGGCCGCAGGCGGATTCGCGAATATCGCCGACTACGAGCGCGCCCGAACACAAGGGGCAGCACACCCGCCGTTGCCCGCCTTGTTCATCGTCGTCGACGAGTTCTCCGAACTGTTGAGCCAACACCCCGACTTCGCTGAGCTGTTCGTGGCGATCGGCCGACTCGGCCGCTCGCTGGGTATGCACCTGCTGCTGGCCAGCCAGCGCCTCGACGAAGGCCGGTTACGCGGTCTGGAAACCCACCTCTCCTACCGGGTCTGCCTCAAGACGTTCTCGGCCGGCGAATCGCGCGCGGTGCTGGGGTTGCCCGACGCCTACCACCTGCCGGGCAGTCCCGGCGCGGCGTATCTGAAGACCGCAGCGGGGGATCTGACCCGGTTTCAGACCGCGTTCGTATCCGGCATCACCGCCGCGCCCGGCGCCGATTGCGAGCAACCGCTGCTGCCGCGACCGTTCACCGCGGCACCGGTCCTTCTGCCCACCGCGGCAAAGAACCCGACACCGCGGGAAGAACGCACCGTGCTGGACACGGTATTGGACCGCGTCGGCGGCCGCGGCACCGCCGCACACCAAGTGTGGTTGCCGCCCCTGACCACCTCGCCGCCACTCGAGCGGCTCCTCTCCAGCGGGGTTCGTGGGCTGAAGGTCCCGATCGGGTTGGTGGACCGGCCGTTTGAGCAACGTCACGATGTGCTGGCCGTTGACCTGTCCGGCGCCGCGGGCAACGTGGCGATCGTCGGGGCGCCGCGGTCCGGTAAGTCCACGGCGCTGCACACGATGATCCTGGCGCTGGCGGAGGCCAACGATCCGGCCGAGGTCGGCTTCTACTGCCTGGATTTCGGCGGCGGAACCCTGTCGTCATTGCGCGATCTGCCGCACATGGGATCAGTGGCCGGACGACGGGATGTCGATCTGTGCCGTCGCACGGTCGCGGTCATGCAGTCCATCGTCCGCGCCAGGGAGGACCGGGCCCGACGCGCCGCCGGTGACACTATCGCGAAGGCGGATCCGGTCGGCGACGTCTTCCTCATCGTCGATGGCTGGGCCACCTTGCGCCAGGAGTTCGACACGCTCGAGGCGCCGATCACCGCCCTTGCCGCGAACGGTCTCTCGTTCGGTGTCCACGTCGTCGTGACGGCTTCGCGCTGGCCCGAGTTGCGGCCCGGGCTCAAAGATCAGATCGCGACGCGCATCGAGTTGCGGCTCGGCGAGCCTGCCGAATCGGAGATGGACCGCAAGCTCGCCCGCCAACTCAGTGCGGCGGGGCCAGGGCGCGGTCTCACGGCCGACGGTAAAGAAATGCTGCTTGCGCTGCCCCGCTGGGACGGGGTCGAGCGGTTGCAGCGCCGCTACGGCGGACGCCGCGCACCGACGGTGGAACTGCTGCCCGGCCGCATCAAGCTGGCTGATCTCATCACGCGGACGAAGGCACCTCCAATGCCGCCGCACGTTCTCATCGGCATGGGCGAGCGTGAATTGCAGCCGGTAACACTCGATCTTGCCGCGCAGCCACATTTGCTGGTGCTGGGTGAAGCCGAGTCGGGTAAGACGTCGGTGCTGCGCCTGCTGTGTCAGCAGATCATCGGCGGCGCCAGCCCCGAGGAAGCACAGATCGAGATCGTCGACTTTCGCCGCACGCTGCTCGGCGTCGTGGAAACGCAGCACCTCGCCGGATATGCGGCGTCCTCGGCGGTGCTCGCATCGCGCATGCGGTCGCTGTTGTCGCGGTTGGAGGGACGAATGCCGGGGGAGAACGTCACCCAGCAACAGTTGCGGGAAAGGTCGTGGTGGTCGGGCCCGCAGATCTACGTCTTCGTCGACGATTACGACCTGGTCGCCACCTCGACCGGAAACCCGTTGACACCGCTTGCCGACCTGCTGCCGCACGCCAAGGATCTGGGTCTGCACGTCATCGTTGCACGACGGTCCAGCGGTGCGGCGCGGGCGATGTTCGACCCGGTACTGGCCCGGCTGCGCGAACCGGGTTGCACCGGGCTGATGTTGAGCGCGGACCCGGAGGAGGGTGTGCTGCTCGGCGCGGTTCGGCCGGCACCGTTACCGCCGGGCAGGGCCACGCTGATCACCCGCGCCGATGCGCATCAGCTCATCCAGGTCGCCTGGGTCGAGCCACCGTGACCGAAACCGTTCTCGAGGTCGGACCCCGCCGCATCCGCGGCCCCAATAGCATTCCGTTCGAATGGGTTTCGACGGCACTGGAGTGCATCGACGACGACATCGCACTGCTGGACGACCGACCGGTGGCGGTGCAGGAACTGTGGCAGGATGTCATGCGGACGGCCGCCGGTGAGGAGGCCGGCACGCTGGTGGTGATCTGCCCGACGTGGTGGCCGTCGGCGCGCACTGACCGGGTGCGCGAGGCGGCCCAGGCCGTCGCCGAAGACGTCGTCGTTTTACCGCGCACCGAACTGCTGTGCGCAGTGGCCGCTCCGCGGCGACCGACGATCGTCGAGTTGGCAGGTGACCTCGTCGTCGTCACCCATCCCAATGCGCGCGCAATCGTCGTCGCACATCACGGCGACGCGGCCGCGACGGCGGAGGCGGTCGTCTCGGCGGTCGGCGCGTCGCCCGTCGTGCTCATCGACGCCCCGGACGCCACGATCGTCGGCCGGCTGCGGCGCGACGGAATCGAGGTCGTTGAGGTCGACGAGGACGCGCTGCGACGGGAAGTGTTGCGGTCCAGGCGAATCGCTGCCCCGCCTGCCAAGGCGCGTCGCGGACGTCGCCCCTGGGTGGCGGTGGTCCTCGTCGGCGCGGCTGCCATAGCGGCGGCGGCCCTGCTCGGCGGAACTACTGGAGGTTCGCCGACAGCGTGGTTGGTGGAGGGCCGGGTGGGCATGGTGGTGCCTGCCGACTGGACCGTGCAACATGTCACCACCGGTCCGGGATCTGCGCGGGTGCAGATCGCGTCCCCATCGCGTGGCGATGTCGCCGTGCACCTGACGCAGTCGATCGCGGTGCCCGACGAACGTCTCGAGGTGACGGCAACCATGCTGCGGGCGGCGCTCGACGCCGAAACCCCCGGCGTCTTCGTCGATTTCAATGCCGCCGATCACCGCGCCGACCGCAACGCGGTGACATATCGAGAAGTGCGACAAGATCACACGGTCGCCTGGGCGGTGCTGGTCGACGGGATCGTGCGCATCGCGATCGGCTGCCAGAGCCCGACAGGACAGGAGCATCTGGTGCGTAAGGCGTGCGACCAGGCGATCCGCAGCGCCCACGCGGTGCACTGAAAAAAGTTGCCCGGACGATGGAACCGAACGGGCCGCCGCTGCGTCCAACTTGATAACGGCACGATGAAAGGAAGCCCATGACCACACCTGCAGGCGGTGCACTGACCACCGACTTCGACCTGATGGCCGCGGTCGCCGACAAGACCGATGCGCGCAACGACGAGATCCGGGCGTTTCTGCAGTCGTTCATCGGGCGGATGAGCAGCGTGCCGCCGTCGGTGTGGGGCGGTGTGGCCGCCACCCGGTTCAGGGAGGTGGTGGACCGGTGGAACACCGAATCGCTCAAGCTGCACACTGCGCTCGCGCGGATCGCCGAGACCATCCGGCAGAACCGGCAGACGCTGGTCCACGCCAGCGAGAGCCACTCCCAGCGGCTCGGCGCCGTCGGCACGGAGTTGTGAGCCATGGACCACACGCTTGCGTACAACTTCGGTGAGATCGAGTACACGGTTCGGCAGGAGATCCATGCCACGTCAGCGCGGCTGAACGCGGCGCTCGACGATCTGCGCGCCCAGATCGCGCCGCTGCAGCAGGTCTGGACACGTGAGGCCGCGCAGGCCTACCGCGTCGAGCAGAGCCGCTGGGAGCAGGCGGCCGGGGCGCTCAACGACATCCTGTTCAACCTGGGCAATGCGGTTCGTGACGGCGCGGATGACGTCGCGGCCACCGACCGCACCGCCGCCAACGCCTGGGGCGCCTAGCCCCGCCGGGACACTGTGCGGTCCCGCCTTGGAGGGGAGCCGGGCGGGACCGCACAGTACGTTTTGACCTGCGACGACGCTCGCGGGTAAGCTGCCTCGTTGGCGTGCGGAACGCCGGGCCTCGGGTCAATGTCGGTCGCCGAGGGTTTCCCACCGCAACCGCCCTGACCGGCACCAGGTAACCCGAGAAGAGAGGTATGCGCTGTGCCTACGTACACGCCGAAGGCGGGTGACACCACGCGCTCGTGGTACGTCATCGACGCCACCGACGTGGTGCTCGGCCGGCTCGCCGTCGCGGCAGCGAATCTGTTGCGCGGCAAGCACAAGCCGACATTCACGCCGAATGTCGACGGTGGCGACTTCGTCATCGTCATCAACGCCGAAAAGATCGCGATCAGCGGCAACAAGGCCGACCGCACGTTTTTCTACCGCCACTCGGGTTACCCCGGTGGCCTGCGCAGGCGGTCGCTCGGTGACGAGATGGAAAAGCACGCGGATCGGGTCGTCGAGAAGGCGATCCTCGGCATGATCCCCCACACCAAGTTGGGCCGCCAGATCAAGAAGAAGCTGCGCGTCTACGTCGGGCCGGATCATCCGCACACCGCCCAGCAGCCGATTCCGTACGAGATCAAGCAGGTGGCCCAGTGACCGAGTCAGTTGAGACGACCCCAGACAGCGACACCACCGAGGCCGCCGGGACTGTGGCCGAGACCGAGGCCGCCCCGCGTGAGCCCGTGGTGTTCGACCGCCCCGTCCAGACCGTAGGCCGCCGCAAGGAGGCTGTGGTGCGGGTGCGTCTGGTGCCCGGCACCGGCCAGTTCAACCTCGACGGACGCAGCCTCGAGGCTTACTTCCCGAACAAGGTGCACCAGCAGCTGATCAAGGCCCCGCTGGTGACCGTGGATCGGCTGGAGAGCTTCGACGTCTACGCCCACCTCGACGGTGGCGGCCCGTCCGGCCAGGCCGGCGCGCTGCGCCTGGCGCTTGCGCGGGCGCTGATCCTCGTGCAGCCCGAGGACCGGCCTGCGCTGAAGAAGGCCGGCTTCCTGACCCGGGACCCCCGGGAAATCGAGCGCAAGAAGTACGGCCTCAAGAAGGCCCGCAAGGCGCCTCAGTACAGCAAGCGCTGATCGATTGTTTGTAAAGCCGCCGGGTTCGCATCGCGAGCCCGGCGGTTTTCTTTATGCCAGTAACGTTCGCCGGGGTACGGAACGATGTGTGATTGAGTCCTCAGCTGCGGCCGAGCGAATCGCCTTTACCTCCCAGTTAATTAGCGCGACGCATTATACGCGCGAATGACGCTCTGATTCTTAAATTTTGGTTTGACTTCCCCCGTGATCGTGTAACCCGTCTGTTCGGAAGCAGAGGGCCTTCCGCCAGGCAGGCAAACCTGCCACTGCGGCGGATCGCGTGTCGGGGGCCGGATCCGCTGCTTCCTGACAGAAGGGAATATCTGATGCGGAACATCGTGAAGAGAGCGTCCACGGGCGCTTTGATCGGCGGATCACTACTGTTCACCGCTGGCTTGGGCCTGGCGGGCGCACAACCGCTCAATGTCCAGGACGGTCTCGTCAACGTGGGTGTCGGTGACGTCACGATCCTCGAGGACGTGAATGTCGGCGTCGCGGCGACCGTCGCGGCAGCCATCTGCGACGTCGCCGACATCGGCAGCGTCAATGTGCTGGCTGAGGCCGTCGACAGCGGAACGGCTCCCTCTGAGACCGTCTGCGATGTGCCCGGTGGCGAGATAACGCTGACGCAGAACGCCGGTACTCCTGGTCAGTCAGGTCAGGCGCCTGGCGGCGGCCCCGCACAGGCTCCCGGTAACCCGACCCCGGGCGGCCCGAATAACTAAACGACGCCCCAACCTCACCGCCCGCATCCTCTCGATGCGGGCGGTGGGTCGTGTCGGGCCTAAATCGGTGCCCGGGACCTGCCCGGACGGCATCTTTCACGAAATTCGTGTTTGGTCGCACGGTGAGTGCGGGAAATCCCGTCCGGGCGGCAGGGGCGCCTCTTGTGCGCTGGCGGGCCATTCCTGCCATCGCGGCCGCGCGGACCTTGTGGGCGAGCCGGATCACTGCCGCCTATCGACAAAGGAGCATTTGATGAGGAACGTCGTTAGAAACGCTGCTGCAGGCGCCCTGATGGGCGGCTCGCTGCTGTTCACTGCCGGGCTCGGTGTCGCCACCGCGCAGCCGGACGATGCCCAGAACAACAACGACCGGGTCAACGTGGCCATCGGCACCGCAGGTGTGCTCGAGAACGTGGCAGTGACCGATGCAGCGCAGATCGCGGCCGCGCTCTGCGACGTCGAGGTCGCTGAGGTGAACTCGGTCACCGAATCCGTTCTGAACAACGGCACCGAGCAGGTCGTCTGCACGAACAACCTCGGCTCGGTGAACATCCAGCCGGGCGGCCCGGGACAGTCGGAGAACGCCCCCGGCCAGGCCGAGGTGGCTCCGGGACAGGCCGAGAGCGCCCCGGGACAGGCTGAGACCGCGCCGGGCGCCGCAGAGGCTCCCGCCGAGCAGCCCGCTGAAGGCTAGAACTAAATAGTCAGCGTCCACCGCCCGTATCCGGTTGTTCGGACGCGGGCGGTGCGTCGTTTCGGGTCGCGGTTGGATACCGATTCGGTGGCGGCACGGGCGGCACCTTCGCCAGTTGGTTTTTCGGGCGGCATCTGTGAGAAGTTTGTCGGCATGGCTCGACTGTTCGGCACCGACGGCGTTCGCGGGGTGGCCAACCAGGCGCTGACCGCGGAATTGGCGTTGGCGCTGAGCTCGGCGGCAGCTCGCCGGCTGGGTAGCGTCGGCGGTCATGCTCGTCGGGTCGCCGTCGTCGGCCGCGACCCACGGGCCAGCGGCGAGATGCTGGAAGCGGCGGTGATCGCGGGCCTGACCAGCGAGGGCGTCGACGCGCTGCGGGTCGGCGTGCTGCCGACGCCGGCCGTGGCGTACCTAACGGGCGCATACGACGCCGACTTCGGCGTGATGATCAGCGCGTCGCACAACCCGATGCCCGACAACGGCATCAAGATCTTCGGACCCGGCGGCCACAAACTCGACGACGCCACCGAGGACCGGATCGAGGAACTGGTCCATCAGGGTCCCGGCGAGCGACCCGTCGGCGCGAGCATCGGCCGTGTCGTCGACGCCGAGGACGCCCTCGACCGCTACCTGCGGCACACCGGAAAGGCGGTCACCACCCGACTCGACGGGCTGACCGTCGTCGTCGACTGCGCCCACGGTGCCGCCTCGACCGCAGCCCCACAGGCCTACCGGGCTGCCGGCGCCGACGTCGTCGCGATCAACTCCGCGCCCGACGGCCTCAACATCAACGACCGCTGCGGTTCAACGCACATGGAAGCCCTGCAATCCGCGGTGGTGTCCCACCGCGCGGATCTGGGGATCGCGCACGACGGCGACGCCGACCGGTGCCTGGCCGTCGACGCCAGCGGCCGCATCGTCGACGGCGACGCGATCATGGTGATCTTGGCGCTTGCGATGCAGGAAGCCGGTGAGCTGGCGTCCAACACGCTGGTCACCACCGTGATGAGCAACCTCGGGTTGCATCTGGCGATGCGCGCGGCGGGCGTGAACGTGCGCACCACCAGCGTCGGCGACCGCTATGTGCTCGAGGAACTGCGGGCAGGGGAGTTCTCACTCGGCGGTGAGCAGTCCGGTCACATCGTCATGCCGACGTTGGGCACCACGGGCGACGGTATCGTCACCGCTTTGCGGTTGATGTCGCGGATGGCGCAGACCCGCAAACCGCTTGCGACGCTGGCCGAGCCGATGAAGACGCTGCCCCAAGTGCTGATCAACGTGGAGGTGACGGACAAGGCGACCGTGGCCGACGCGCCGTCGGTGCGCACCGCCGTCGCGCAGGCGGAAGCCGAGCTAGGCGATACCGGCCGAATCTTGTTGCGGCCCTCGGGAACTGAGCAAGTCGTTCGGGTGATGGTGGAAGCGGCCGACGAGGACACCGCGCGGCAGTTGGCGGTGCGGGTGGCCGAGCAGGTCAGCGCCGCGCGCTGAGGATGGAACCGAAAGCGCCCCCGCTGCGTCCAAACCTATATGGGACAACCTGACGCCGCGGGTGTCGATGTCGTGGCGCTGCTCGGTGTGGCAGACCAGTATCAGTCAGTGGCCGATCTACTCGACGGCGCGGTGCGTACGCATCTGGCCGGTCTGAGCTTCGACGGAGCGACGGCGGGTCGGGAGTATGTCGCTCGGGGTGACGCTGTACGCGATGGGCTGGAGCAAGTTGTGCACCAGCTACGGCAGTGGTCGCGTGCGTGCAGTGAAATCGCCGCCGTGTTGCGGATTTCGGCGGACCGCTACGTGGAGGCCGACGCGCGCGCCGGCAGGCGAGTGGGTTGAGCCATGGTCTTCGATGTCGCTTCGCGATTGGCTGAGGGCATGCCGGCTGTGGAGGCCGTGCAAACCTATGTGTGGGCATGCCGGATGCTCGGATATGAGCATCCGGATCTCACGACGGCCGCGGCACAGGTGCGTGAGCGGTACGCCAGCGAGGAGGGATTGAACCTGGCGGCGCTGGACGCCGATTGCGCGGCGCTACAGTCGGCAGCGACGACGGCGGCGGAGGCGCTCGTGCGTCAGGACGATCAACGGGTTGCGCTGACCGCGGCGTGGCATGGTCGGGGCGCTGATGCGGCGCGAGAATTCCTGCGCCGCCATGGTGAGGCGTCGGCGGTGGCGGCGGCGGCGGTGCGTACCGCAGCGCATGGCCTGGCCGAGTTGCGGGACAAGCTGTGGCAGGCCGTCGACGGCAAGGTTGCGACCGTTTTGGCCGTCGATGATCAGGTGCAGCGTCCGGATTGGCTGGCGGCGGCTCAGACCGTGACAACCGGCGCCGGCGACCGCGCGGTGGCCAGCGAGCTGATAGACCAAGAGGTAAAACCGTTTGTCGCCAACGTGGTCGGCGGAGAATGGGTGGCGGCGATGCATGCCGCTGTTGATGCGATCGAGGCGGCATACGATGCGGTGACCGCTGAGCTTGTCTCGGAGGGTGATGCGGTGTTCGCCGTGCCGGGTGATCTGGGGCCGACGTGGACGCCGCCTTCGGAGATCGGCGCGTCGCCGGCTCAGACGGTCGCGACCACCGCGCCGACAGCGTGGAATGCGCCTGCGCCGGTTGGCTCGTCGCCGCCTCTTGCTGCGGCGCCGGCTTCGGCACCCGCTTTGGCCCCGCCTGCCGTGGCGCCGACCGCTGCTGCGGCGCCGGTTGATCCCGCAGCGACGGCGCCTGCGCTGGCTCCGCCTCCGATGCCGTCGCTCGGCGGTGGGGGACTGGGGGAAATGGGTAGCGGGCTTTCGGGATTCGCCCAGCAGCTGGGTGAGACATTGGGCGGTCTGTTGGGGTCGGTCGACAATGTGGGAGCCGAAGTACCCGAGCTCGAGGAGCCCGAACTCGACGCGCCGGAGCTGGATGAGCCGGAGCTGGATGAGCCGGAGCTGGACGAAGGTGAAGAACTCGATGACGCGGAAGCGGAGGAAGGCGCGGCCGACGAACCCAATACTGTTTGTGAGCCACCTCCGGAAGAGCCCGTGCCGCAACAGGATGAGGTGCTCGCGGACGAAGCTGCCGTGGAGGCCGCGCCGGAGCCGACGCCACCGTCCATTGCAGAGCCACCGGCGCCTGCATCACCTGAGCCGCCACCAGGAGCGGGCACTCCGTGCGAGATAGCCGCCCACGAACTGCCGCAGGTAGGGGAGTAACCGGGCGCTGTGATCACAGCCGTGGGCGCAAACTCGACACGGTAGGTCCGAGCGTGAGATTGCGCATACGGGAACTATCCGCTTGCACGTCCCTCGACCGCGGACCGACGTCACGGTGCGGCAGGGTGTCGCGGGGGTCGCGGCAGTAGTTGGCACCTACATCACGACCGCGCTGGTACACCGCGCACTTCTGGTGCCGGCCTGTGGTGCGCTTGGCGCCGTCATCGGCCCAGCGGTCGAAATCGTGCCCGCCAAAGCCGGTCTGTTCGCCTACCACGACGACTCCGATGGTTTGTCGGAGTCGGACCGTGGCTGGACCGGTTATATCTCGCGATCGGCGTCGTCGTCGCACTGCTCGGTGAGATTGCCGCCAGCCGAAGGCAATCGACAACGCTCAGTAATTCGGCGGCGGCCTCATCGCGTTGAATTCGCGTTCGGCGGTGATGCGTGCTTCGTTTTCGGCGGCGCGGGTGCGTCGTCGTCGTGGCATCTTCAGGGCGCGTTGCGCCGAGGGCGGGGGTGCGTTGGACGGTGGTGGCAGCTCAGCGGTGGTGGTGTCCCAGTACGGGAAGTACAGCTTGCTGGTGGGATGGGTGCGATAGGTGTGGCCGCTGGGCGCGGTCCAGATGATGGTGCCGTCGGGGCATTGTTGGTCACGCCAACCGCAAAACGTCTTCAACAAATGATGAAAACGGCATAGGCACTTGATGTTTGACGGATGCGTGGGTCCGCCCGGATACGGCGTGGTGTGGTCGAGATCGCAGCACTCGGCCGGGCGGTCACACCCGGGGAAGCGACACGTCATATCGCGCAGGCACACGAAGCGCTCACAAGCCCGCGACGGCCGATAGCGCGGCTCGCCTGCTGTCGCCTCCGGGCGATACACGCTCTGTACTTTGGCGCCGTTGGCGACCAGCTCGGCCAGCAACGCCGGCGGAATCACCCCACCACCGACGATCACCGCCGCCGACCCCGAATTACCGGACTGGTTGGGCACCCACAGATTGGCCTTGGGTGTCGATTTGGCCCGCGGCTCCTCATCGCCCGGCTCGGCTTCCGGCTGCGAGGTTGACTCGTCGAGCACCGGCTTTGTTTCCGCGGTGTCAGCTGCGGGAACCTCCGGTTTCGGAGGTTCGGGATCGGCGTCGGTGCGGGTGTCGTGGGAGCGCTCCGCAGAGGTGGTGGCCGGGGTTTCGGCGGTCGGGACGGTGTCGGTGAGCACGTGGATGACGAACGCGGCCGCACGCGGGTCGTCTTTGTTGGTCCAGGGGCATTGCGGGCTGCCGCATTGGCATGTGAGGCGATCGGCCCCAGCGGCCAACGCCCCCAACGCCGCCGCGCGCCGCTGACCCACACTGCGCGGATCGCCAGCACATAGCCCAGCGACCATCTGTTCCAGACACTGCATCAACAACTTCGCGTCAGTGGCCGAAAGCCGCCCGTACAACGACGCCGTGCCGGTGTCATCATCGGGCTTGCCTACCTGCACATCACATTTGCGCGCGGCGTCGCGAAAACGCCGCCGCGCATCCGGGTCATGGGTCTCCACCACCGCATCGACGGCCAACTCCAGCCGCTCCTGGCCCAAGGCTCCCCACGAGGACGCCCGCTGGGCGATCTCAGCATCCACCCGCGCCAACGGCTCATCCTCAAGGACCAAATGGGTGCGCCAGGTGATCGTGGAAATCACCTGCGCGCTGATCAAGCCCTGACTAAAAAGTGCGGCGACCTTGGGCAGTCGGTTACGCAACGCCAACCCGACCGCCATCTGTTGCCCGGCCCGATAGCGGCTGATACCCATCGCCGCGGCCACCTCGGCGGCCGCGCAATCCCACCCATCGACCACCCAGTGCTCGCGCTCCTCATACGATTCACGGGACCGCGCGGCCAGCTCACCGGTCGCGGCAAACCGCCGCGCCGCAATGGCAGCCTCGAAACGCGCGCACGCCTGGATCTCAGCGACCAACCCCGCATCGTCGACCGACCGAAATCCTTCGAACATACGTTCGATACTGCCAGAGGGGTACGACAAGATTGTCGTCGCAGGTCATCCGGCGCGACGGCGAATCTCGGCGAGCGCAGATGGGGTTCAGCCGCGAGGGCAAGGTGCGGCGGGGCCGGCCAGGCTGTGTTGCAGGCCGATCACACCGCAGCTCCGGCGGGGCGCCTGCGACGCGACGACCGACGCCGACGCGGCCGCTGAGGCGCCGTGGGCTCCGGCCGGCTGAGTACCAGCGGCTTCGAGAACGTGCGTTCGCCCGGCGCAATCTCACGTAACACCGGGTGCGATGCACCGCTGAACCGCGTGATCGTCGGCTTCACACCCGCTTTGCGGACGAGCTGTCGCACGTCGGAGACTTGGTCGTCGAGCATCAGCGTCACCACCGTGCCGTCGGCTCCGGCGCGCGCCGTGCGACCGGACCGATGCAGGTACGCCTTGTGTTCGACCGGGGGATCGGCGTGTACGACGAGGTTCACGTCATCGACGTGAATTCCCCGCGCCGCGATGTCCGTCGCGACCATCACGGTCGCCGAACCATCAGAGAATGCCGCGAGATTGCGGGTGCGGGCATTCTGAGACAAGTTGCCGTGCAACTCGACCGCCGGCACACCTCGCGAATTCAACTGGCGTGTAAGAGCTTTAGCGCCGTGCTTGGTGCGCGAAAAAACGATCGTCCGACCGGGCGATGCCGCAAGGTCGGTCAGCACGTTGATGCGCGCAGCCTTCTCGACATGCAACACGTGGTGTTCCATCGCGGTGACCGGCGCCTCCACCGAATCCACGCTGTGCACCACAGGGTTGTTGAGGTAACGCTTGACCAGCACGTCGACCCCGCCATCGAGCGTGGCGGAGAACAACATCCGTTGCCCGTTTCGCGGCGTCTTATCCAGCAGCCGCTTCACGGGCGGCAGGAACCCCAGATCGGCCATGTGGTCGGCCTCGTCGAGTATCGAGATCTCGACGGCGGACAAATCGGCATGGCCCGATTTCACATGGTCTTCCAGACGTCCGGGGCATGCGATCACGACGTCGACGCCCGCACGCAGCTTCGAAATCTGCGGCTGGGGTCCGACACCGCCGAAGATCGTCACCGTGCGCAAGCCCGTCTCGGCGGCCAGCGGCGCCAACGACGCCGCGATCTGCGCGACGAGTTCGCGTGTGGGCGCGAGGATGAGCGCCCTCGGACGACCGGAAACCCGCTTGGTGCGATGGGTAGTGAGCCTCGTCACCATCGGCAACAGAAACGCGTAGGTCTTACCGGATCCGGTCCGGCCACGGCCGAGCACGTCACGGCCCGCCAGTGAGTCCGGCAGCGTCGCTGCCTGGATCGGAAACGGGGACTCGGCGCCGTTGGCGGCGAGAACGCTGATGACAGCCTCAGACAGGCCGAGGTCAGCGAAGGTGGGCACGCCTGTGCCACAGGTGTTTTGAACAGACAAGTAGGAAACTCCGAAAGTGAGGATGGTCGTCCTGCCCGGCGCGGAAGATTCCGCGGCGCTCGGTATGACGATCGAGAAGCGACAAAAGGCAGAACAGAAGATGCCGCTGGGCACCACTCTACAGGCAGGTCGCCCAATTCGTTTAATCGGCTACGGCAGCAGCGACTGCAATTCCTCGACGAAACGCACCGATTCGCGCTTATCGACGCCGAGTGGATGCAGCAACATCGTCGTCACACCGGCCTCGGCATAGGCGGCCAACCGTTCCTTGACGAACCCTCGCGGCCCCACCAGCGACACCTGGCGCACCAACTCGTCGGGCACCGCATTGATCGCTTCGGTCTTCTTGCCCGCGAGGTAGAGGTCCTGGATGTGATCGGCCACCTCGCCGTACCCGTAGCGGGTCGCCAAATTGTGGTAGAAATTGCGGCCGCGCGCTCCCATGCCGCCGATGTATAGCGCCAGTTGTGGCTTGGCCCAGGCCAACCGGTCATCGACATCGTCACCGATCGCCAGCGTCGCGCTCGCCATCACATCCAACGGTCCCAGCGCGGCATCCCGTTTGGCGAACCCCGCCGTCAGCGAAGGTCCCCACACCTCCTCCGCCTTCTCCGGGTAGAAGAACACCGGCTGCCACCCCTCGGCGATCTCCGCGGTCAGCTCCACATTCTTGGGACCCAGCGCCGCGATCGTCACCGGAATACGATCGCGCACAGGGTGATTGATCAGATGAAGCGGCTTGCCCAGCCCGGTGCCCTGCGATGCAGGCAACGGGATCTGGTAGTGCTTCCCGTCGAACTGCACCCTTTCGCGACGCCAGACCTGCCTGCAGATCTCGACGACCTCGCGGGTGCGGCCCAACGGCGCGTCGAACGGCACCCCGTGAAAACCCTCCATCACCTGCGGGCCCGAGGTGCCGATGCCCAACCGGAACCGGCCGCCGGAAACGTAATCGAGGCCCGCCGCCGTCATCGCCAGCAAGGTGGGCGTGCGAATGTAGATCGGAACGACGCCGGTACCCAACTCGATCCGAGATGTCTTCGCGGCCAAAAAGCCCAGTTGGCTGATCGCGTCGTAGGAGTAGGCCTCGGCCACCAGGGCGAGGTCGACGCCGATTCTCTCCAACTCGACGACTTCGTCGACGGCGTCGAGAAAAGAGTCGGCGTAACTGAGGAAGATGCCGGTGCGCACTGCGAATGGCTCCTAGGGCTTCAAAAGGGCGATGACCTTGTCCTGCAGATCCACCGGGTCATCGGAGAACGGGTCGACAGCCGGCGACTTAGGCAGCGCGGCCTCAGGGTCGGCGAAGTCACGGTAGGTCTTGTCGCCGGTCAACAGGTGCAGCAGATAGCCCGTCATCAACGCCCGCACCACCTTCTGGGTGCTGCGATCGGCCCCGGGCAGACCCACCACACGAGCCAACCGACGGCCCTCGATGATCCCGCCCGCCTTGGCCTTGTTCACCGTCCGCAGCGTGGCCGACTTCCACACCCGGCTCAGCTCCACCGCGTTGGACCGCAGCGTCATCGGGTCGCCCGGGGCGGTCAGCACCAGGCCGGGCACCGCCAGCGACGCGGCCGGCTCCTCCGCTGCGGGACGGGTGACGCTGGGAAATGCCGCGACGACGGCTTTCGGAGCGTTGGGTCCGGCCGGCATCCCGGCCGCGGTGAACACCGCCGCGGAACCACCGAAACCGTGTCCGACGACGCCGAGCTTGGTCGGATGGACGCTGATCTTGCCCGGGCCCAACCGCACGCCGGTGATGATGTCCAGCGTCGTGCCCAGGTCAAACGCGAAATTGAGCACCGACGGCGCCAAGCCGGTCTCGGTGTCGGGCGCCGCGGCGACGATGCCCCAGGACGCCAGATGTTCCAACGTGCCGTGGTAGCGGTCGGCCTTGGCCACCCAATCGTGACCGAACGCCACCCCGGGTAGGTTCATGCCGGATTCCGGGGTGAACACGACGCCGGGGAGACCGGCAAATGCCAGGTCACCTCGCAAAACGCGGTGCGGACCGCGCCTGGTCAACGCGGTGAAGAGCTTCTTCGTGCTGGCCACCACCGAACCGTAGCGCAGCGGGTGTGACGGAGCTCTTGCACTACCCTTTATGGCTATGTGCGGAATCGTCGGCTACGTGGGGCAACGCCCTGCCTGTGACATCGTCGTCGACGCGCTGCGCCGGATGGAGTACCGCGGGTACGACTCCTCGGGGGTCGCCTTGTTGGACGGCCAGGGCGGGCTGACCGTGCGTCGGCGGGCCGGGCGGCTGGCCAACCTGGAGGCCGAGCTCAGCGCGACCGGATCGGACGGCCTGACTGGCACCACCGGCCTCGGCCACACCCGCTGGGCCACCCACGGCCGACCCACTGACCGCAACGCCCATCCGCACCGCGACCGCACCGGCAAGTTCGCCGTCGTCCACAACGGCATCATCGAGAACTACTCCGCGCTTCGCGCCGAACTCGAGCACACCGGAGTGGAGTTCGCCAGCGACACCGACACCGAGGTCGCCGTCCACCTGGTGTCGTGGCAGTACCAGCACGGCCCGACGGCGGGCGACTTCGCGGCGTCGGCGCTCGCCGTACTGCGCCGGCTCGAGGGCCACTTCACGTTGGTGTTCGCCAACGCCGACGAGCCGGGCACGATCGTCGCCGCGCGACGGTCCACACCGCTGGTCCTCGGCGTGGGTGACGGCGAGATGTTCGTCGGATCGGATGTGGCGGCGTTCATCGAACACACCCGCGAGGCCGTCGAGCTGGGCCAGGACCAGGCGGTGGTGGTCACCGCAGGCGGCTACCGCATCACCGACTTCAACGGCGAGGACGACAGCGCAAGTGCCCGCTCGTTCCATATCGACTGGGACATGTCGGCCGCCGAAAAAGGCGGCTACGAGTACTTCATGCTCAAGGAGATCGCCGAACAACCCGCCGCGGTGTCCGACACGCTGCTCGGGCATTTCACCGACGGGCGCATCGTGCTCGACGAGCAACGGCTGTCCGATCAGGAGCTGCGCGAGATCGATAAGGTCTTCGTGGTGGCCTGCGGTACCGCGTTCCACTCCGGACTGCTCGCCAAGTACGCGATCGAACATTGGACCCGGCTGCCCGTCGAAGCCGAGTTGGCCAGCGAATTCCGCTACCGCGACCCGGTTTTGGACCGCCACACGCTCGTCGTGGCGATCTCACAGTCCGGCGAGACTGCCGACACGCTGGAGGCGGTGCGGCACGCCAAGGAGCAGAAGGCCAAGGTGCTGGCTATCTGTAACACCAACGGCAGCCAGATCCCCCGGGAATGCGACGCGGTGCTCTACACCCGCGCCGGACCGGAGATCGGCGTCGCGTCCACCAAGACGTTCCTGGCGCAGATCGCCGCCAATTACCTTGTCGGACTGGCACTTGCGCAGGCCCGCGGCACCAAGTATCCGGACGAGGTGGAGCGCGAGTACCGCGAGCTGGAAGCCATGCCCGAACTGGTGTCTCGGGTGCTGAACCTGATGGAACCGGTTCGTCAACTGGCCCACCGATTCGCGCAGTCGCACACCGTTCTGTTCCTCGGCCGCCACGTCGGTTACCCGGTGGCGCTCGAGGGTGCGCTCAAGCTCAAAGAACTCGCCTACATGCACGCCGAGGGCTTCGCCGCAGGCGAGCTCAAGCACGGTCCCATCGCGCTGATCGAGGACGATCTGCCGGTCATCGTGGTGATGCCGTCGCCGAAGAACGCACCGATGCTGCACGCCAAGCTGCTGTCGAACATCCGCGAGATCCAGGCGCGCGGCGCGATCACCATCGTGATCGCCGAAGAAGGCGACGACACGGTCCGCCCGTACGCCGACCACCTGATCGAGATCCCGCCGGTGTCGACGCTGTTTCAGCCGCTGCTGTCGACCATCCCGCTGCAGGTGTTCGCCGCGGGGGTCGCGCAGGCCCGCGGCTACGACGTCGACAAGCCGCGCAACCTGGCCAAGTCGGTCACCGTCGAGTAGTGGCGGTCGGACACTTCAAGAGCGAGCGAGCCCGCGCGCGCTTCCTCGAGGTGTACCAGAAGGCGATGGCCGAGCTCGCGCCGGTCAGTGAAACCCACGATGTACCAACGCAGTTCGGTACGGTCCGGGTGTACCGGTTCAACGGTGCGGCCGACGCCCCACCGGTCATGCTGTTACCTGGTCGCAACGCCTCGACACCGATGTGGCGCACCAACATCGACACCCTGCTGGGCCGCCACCCCCTGCTCGGTGTCGACCTGCTTGGTGAGGCCGGAATGTCGGTGCAGCACAATCCGATCACCGGACCTGACGACGAGGCGCAGTGGCTCGACGACACGCTGGCGGCGCTGAACCTGGACCGGGTGCATTTCATGGGCGTGTCGATCGGCGGCTGGACTGCGGTCAACTATGCGGTTCGCCGACCCGGGCGGGCCGCCTCGCTGGTGCTGTTGGATCCGGTGTTCACGTTCGCTCCGGTCGCGGTCAAGGCGGTGCTGGCGTCGCCCGCGTTGTTCATGCCGGGGGTTCCGAACCGGCTGCGCAGATGGGTGCTCAGCTGGATCTCCGGCGGCGCCGAGGTCGACGACTCGCTGCCCGAGGCCGCACTGATCTCCGCCGGATCCTCTGAGTACGCGATGCGCAAGGCGATGCCCAAGATGATCACCGACGAGCAGTTGCGCTCACTGGACATCCCGGTGCTGGCGCTCCTCGGGGGCCGCAGCGTCATGCACGACGCCGTCCGCGCCGCCGCACGGGCACGAAACCTGTTGCCGCGCGTTCAGGTCGAACTGTGGCCGGACGCCTCACATGCCATCAACGGAGAGTACGCGGCCGAGATCGCCGACCGCGCGAGCGCGTTCTGGGACGACGCCGCCCGTCGAAACTGACCATGTGCAGCCAGGACCGACGTAGGCTGAGCGGTGATGCGGTACTACTACTCGGCTGATGCGATCCGCGCGGCCGAAGCTCCGCTGTTGGCTTCCCTGCCCGACGGTGCCCTGATGCGTCGCGCAGCCTACGGTCTATCCACCGCGATCGCGCGTGAGCTCGGCGCGATCACCGGCGCCGTTGCCGGCCGCAGCGTCTGCGCGGTCGTCGGCTCCGGCGACAACGGCGGCGACGCGCTGTGGGCCGCGGCCTTCCTGAGAAGGCGCGGCGCGACGGTGACGGCGGTGCTGATGAACCCGGACCGCACCCATGCCGAGGCGCTGGCGGCGTTCACCGGCGCCGGGGGCCGCATCGTGCAAAGCGTGCCGGTGACAACCGATCTGGTGATCGACGGCATCGTCGGGATATCCGGGTCCGGACCGCTGCGCCCCAACGCCGCGGAGGTGTTCGCCGCGGTCGACGCCGCAGGCATCCCGGTCGTCGCGGTCGACATCCCCAGTGGCGTCGACGTGCACACCGGGGCCACCGAAGGCGCGCACGTCACCGCCAAGCTGACCGTCACCTTCGGCGGCCTCAAACCCGCTCACGCGTTGGCCGATTGCGGCCGCGTCGAGCTGGTCGACATCGGTCTGGACCTACCGCCCCCGGACATGTTCGAGATGGAGGCCGCGGACGTCAAGGCACGCTGGCCGGTGCCCGGGGCCAGCGACGACAAGTACACGCAGGGCGTGACCGGGGTGCTGGCCGGATCGGCGACCTACCCAGGCGCGGCCGTGTTGTGCACCGGGGCCGCGGTGGCCGCGACGTCGGGCATGGTGCGCTACGCCGGAACCGCTGGGCAACAAGTGCTTTCACACTGGCCGGAGGTCATCGCCACACCCAGCGTCAGCGCGGCCGGCCGGGTGCAGGCGTGGGTGGTCGGCCCCGGGCTGGGCACCGACGACGCCGGCGCCTCCGCGTTGTGGTTCGCCCTGCAGACTGAGCTGCCGGTGATCGTCGACGCCGATGCGCTGACCATCGTCGCCGCCCATCCCGAGATCGTCGCCGAACGTACCGCACCGACCGTATTAACCCCGCACGCAGGCGAATTCGCGCGGCTAGCCGGTTCCCCGCCGGGAGACGACCGCGTCGGCGCTACCCGGGCGCTGGCCGAAAGGCTCGGCGCCACGGTGCTGCTCAAGGGCAACGTCACGGTCATCGCCGAACCTGGCGGACAGGTCTGCCTCAGCCCCGCCCGCGAGTCATGGGCCGCCACAGCGGGATCCGGTGACGTGCTGTCGGGCGTGATCGGCGCGCTGCTGGCCGCCGGCCTGCCCGCCGGTGAAGCCGCCGGCGCCGCGGCGTTCGTCCATACCCGCGCGGCGAGCCTGTCGGCCGTCGATCCCGGGCCGCAGCCCGCGCCCACCTCAGCGTCGCGAATCCTCGCGCACATCCGCAGTGCCCTAGCCAGTTTGTAAGCCAGTTTGTAGTCGAAAGGGTTTCGTTATGTCGCGCAGGCGCAGTTCCGCACCGATTGTCGCACCGGCCTATACGGGACGGCTTGAAATGGCGCCGATCCCGTCGCTGCGGCTGCCCGACGAGTCGATGCCCCCGGACGCGGCCTACCGGTTCATCCACGACGAGTTGATGCTGGACGGCAGTTCCCGGCTGAACCTCGCCACGTTCGTCACGACGTGGATGGATCCGCAGGCCGAGAAGCTGATGGCCGAGACGTTCGACAAGAACATGATCGACAAGGACGAATATCCGGCGACCGCCGCGATCGAGCAGCGCTGTGTGTGCATGGTGGCCGACCTGTTCCACGCCGAAGACCTACGCGACGACGATCCGTCCAGCGCCGTGGGCGTGTCGACCATCGGCTCCAGCGAGGCCGTCATGCTCGCCGGACTCGCGATGAAGTGGCGCTGGCGTGACCGCGTCGGCAAAGATTGGAAAGGGCGTACCCCCAACCTGGTGATGGGCTCCAACGTGCAGGTGGTGTGGGAGAAGTTCTGCCGCTACTTCGACGTCGAACCGCGGTATCTGCCGATGGAGAAGGGCCGCTACGTCATCACCCCGGAGCAGGTGCTGGATCACGTCGACGAAGACACCATCGGCGTGGTCGCCATCCTGGGCACCACATACACCGGCGAACTCGAGCCGATCGGGGAGATCTGCGCCGCCCTGGACAAGCTCGCGGCCGGCGACGGGGGAGTGGACGTGCCCGTGCACGTCGACGCGGCCAGCGGCGGCTTCGTGGTGCCGTTCCTGCACCCGGACCTGCAATGGGACTTCCGGCTGCCGCGGGTGGTGTCGATCAACGTCAGCGGCCACAAGTATGGGCTGACCTACCCGGGCATCGGGTTTGTGGTGTGGCGCAGCGCCGAACACCTGCCCGAGGACCTCGTGTTCCGGGTCAACTACCTCGGCGGCGACATGCCGACGTTCACGCTGAACTTCTCCCGGCCCGGCAACCAGGTGGTCGGCCAGTACTACAACTTCCTGCGCCTCGGCCGCGCGGGATACGGCCAGGTCATGCAGAGCTTGTCGCAGACCGCGCGCTGGCTCGGCGACCAGCTGCGCGACAGTAAACATTTCGAGGTGATCACCGACGGGTCGGCGATCCCGGTGGTCAGCTTCAAGCTGTCCGGCGATTTCGGCTACACCGAGTTCGACATCTCACACACCCTGCGCGCCTACGGCTGGCAGGTACCCGCCTACACGATGCCGGACAACGCCAACGACGTCGCCGTGCTGCGCGTCGTGGTGCGAGAGGGCTTTTCCGCCGACATGGCCCGCGCGTTACGCGACGATCTGACCACCGTTTTGGATCATCTCGACGAGCTCAAACCCGGCGGGCACTTCAACGGGGTGCAACCCTTCGCGCACTGACGCGTTCAGCTGTCGTCGAGTAGCCGCCAGGTCGTCAACGCGACGCTGGCCCGCAGCAGCCCGCCGGATTCGGTGAGGCTGAACCCGAGCGTCTTGCCGAGCTGATCGAGCCTGCGCGCCACGCTGCTGTGGTGCAGGTGGAGCACGTCGGCGGCGCGGCGCAGCGAACCGGTCGTGCAGTACGCATCGAGCGTATCGAGATCGCTTGGCGTGCTTGCCAACCGGGTGACAGCAGCCACATCGGGATGGTCGCGGGCGATGCCTTCAGGCACCTGCGCGAGCAGTGCGACGGCACCGAGCGTGTCGTAGCGCACCACGGGGCGACGGGCGGTGGTGAACCGCAGCGCCGTACGTGCCTCCCGCCACGACCGGGCGGCGTGCTTGGCGACGCCGACGCCCGCGCGCACCCCTGCCGGAAACGCCTCGTCGGCTATTTCCCCGGTCAACAGCACGCCGACATCGCCGAGCTGCGCCGCCTTGACCGGCCGCGCCGGGCACACCATGGCGCCGAGCCGGTCCAACGGCGTCGCTGAACGCACTGCGGCGACGCGGACCGGGCTGCCGGGCGCGAAACCCAGCAGGCGCAACGCGCGGTTTCTGCCCGCATCATCGGTGTCGCCGGCGATGACCAGCTCCACCAGCGCGGGGTCGGCCATCGTGGTCTGCGCTGGGCCGTACCGTTCGACGACGGCGGCCACCGCGATCGCCAGGCGTTCCAATGCCAGCTCGTCGAGGGACCGGACCGGTCCGCAACGCTCCAGCCAAACGGTGCCGATGTCCTCGTCGTCGAGCATGACGACGGCTTCCGACGACGCGGACTGCGCCGGATCGGACGCCTCGGTGCCGGCGGCAGACATCCGGATCGACTGTCCGGTGGCGTGCAGGCGGATGCCGGCCGTGCACTCGGCCAGGCCCGCCGCGGCCCGCGCCAGCGCGGGCAGATCCACGCGCCTGCGCATCAGCGTGTCGAAAAACGTGACCACCCGCAGCGCGCCTTCGGCGTCGGCGTCCAGCCGCGACAGCCGCGCCACCAACGCTTCCATGCTGTGCAGCGTAGGCGCCGATCGTCGGATGATCACCTGACTATTGCCGACGAATGTCGGATGTCTTGCGGGCGGCAAGCGCCGAGTATGGGAAACATGGACCCCGAACTCGAAGCGTTTCTCGCATTGTTCCCCCCGGCCGAACTGTCCGATCCCGTCGAAGAACGCAAGAACTTCGCCGCGCTGGCCGCCGCGATACCGGTGCCCGACGTCGCCGACCTGGTGGTCGAGGACCGTACGGTGCCCGCCGAACCGGAGGTGCCGATCCGCATCTACCGGCCACCGGGCGCCGAGGCCGCGATCGTCTGGCTGCACGGTGGAGGCTTCGTGATGGGCGACCTGAGCACCGAGCATCCGTGGGCCACCAGGGTGGCCGCCGGATCCGGGGTGACGGTGGTCTCCGTCGGCTACCGGCTGGCCCCGGAGAACCCGTTCCCCGCCGCAATCGACGACGCCTACGCGGTGCTGGAGTGGACCGCGAAGCACGCCGCGGAGCTTGGTGTGGACCCCGACCGGATCGCGGTAGGCGGGCACAGTGCCGGCGCCGCACTCGCAACCGCCGTCGCGCTGCGCGCCCGCGACGAAGGAGGCCCGACAATCCGCTTCCAACTGCTCAACCAGCCCGGCCTCGACGACCGGCAGGAGACCTGGTCGGCACGCAACTTCACCGAAACGCCGTGGATGAACCGGGACAAGGTGACGGCGATCTGGAAGCACTACCTCGGCGGCGCGACCGCAACCCCGTACGCCGCGCCGGCGCGGGCAACGGAACTGTCCGGCCTGCCTGCGGCCTACATCGCGACCGCGGAGTTCTGCCCGAACCGCGACGAAGGCCTCGTCTACGCGATGCGCCTGATGGCGGCCGGCGTCCCGGTCGAGGCACACCAGTGGTCGGGCACCTTCCACGGCTCGCAGGCCATCCTGTCGGCGGAGGTGTCGCAGCGGCAGATCGCCGAACTCGCGGCAGTGCTGCGCCGAGCGATGCACTGACAGAGAGGGGATTTCGATATGACGAGGGGACGGTGGCACCGCATCGAAGTCGACGTCCCCAGCGACATCCTGGCGGTCACTGTGCTGGAAAACACTCAGCTCGAGGCGCGGGCGAACGCGTAGGCGGTCGCGCGCGGCGATCCAGACCACCCGTCTGGGACAATCGGCCGTAGTGACATGAGCATGCACACGACCGAGCTGACGACATCCGCCGCCGCGCCCGCCCAGGCGGTGGTGGATCTCGACGCCATCGCCCACAACGTGCGGCTGCTGCGCGAGCTGGCAGGATCCGCGCAGGTGATGGTCGTCGTGAAGGCGGACGGATACGGTCACGGCGCCGCCCAGGTCGCCCGGACCGCCTTGGCCGCAGGTGCTACCGAACTGGGTGTCGCCACCGTCGGCGAGGCGGTGGCGTTGCGGCGCGACGGGGTCACCGCGCCCGTGCTGGCGTGGCTGCACCCGCCCGGCACGGACTTCGCGCCCGCGCTGAACGCCGGCGTCGAGATCGGGCTGTCGTCGGTGCGCCAACTCGACGAGCTGCTCGACGCGGTCGAACGCACCGGAGCCGCCGCGACGGTCACCGTGAAGGTCGACACCGGGCTGAGCCGCAACGGCTGCAGCCCGTCGGACTATCCCGCGCTGCTGACCGCGTTGAAGCGCGCACACGTCGACGGCGCGGTGCGGCTACGCGGCCTGATGTCGCATCTGGTGCACGGCGACTGCCCCGAGCATCCCCTCAACGCCCAGCAGGGTGAACGTCTGACCGACATGCTGCGGTACGCGCGCGAGCAGGGTGTGGCGTTCGAGATCGCGCATCTAAGCAACTCGCCTGCCGCGATCACGCGCCCGGACCTGGCGTTCGACCTCGTCCGCCCGGGCATCGCCGTCTACGGGCAGACCCCGATCCCCGAACGCGGCGACATGGGCCTGCACCCCGCGATGACGCTGAAATGCCCTGTGACGCTTGTTCGATCGATACGCGCCGGGGACGGGGTCTCCTACGGGCACACCTGGATCGCCGAGCGCGACACCACGGTTGGGTTGATCCCGATCGGGTATGCGGACGGGGTGTTTCGAGTGTTGAGTGGGCGCATCGACGTGCTGATCAACGGTCGGCTGCGACCCAACGTGGGCCGGATCTGCATGGACCAGTTCGTGGTCGATCTGGGCCCCGACACGGATGTGGCCGAAGGCGACGACGCGATTCTGTTCGGGCCAGGCACACATGGCGAGCCCACCGCGCAGAACTGGGCGGATCTGCTGGGCACCATCAACTACGAGGTGGTCACCAGCCCGCGCGGCCGTGTCGTCAGGACTTACCGCGGAACCCAACAGGCAGGCACGAACCGTTGACGGACAACGAAATCGAGCCACCAGACGACCGTGGTGCGGGTGGCCGCTGGTTGGCGGGCGGGGCCGGGCTGACCGCAGTCGGCACGGCTGCGGGGTTCTCGGTCGCCCGTTCGCTGCGCCGCCGGCTCAGTGTCGATGACCCGTACGCATACGAAGACTTCACCCTGCTCGACGCCGACCGCGGCTATGTGGTCACCACACCCGACGGTGTGTCGCTCGCCGTGCGCGAGGTTGGCCCCAAAGACGCGTTTCTCACCGTCGTATTCGCGCACGGGTTCTGTCTGCGCATGGGCGCCTTCCACTTTCAGCGGGCCCGGCTCACCGAGCAGTGGGGCGATCAGGTGCGCATGGTGTTCTACGACCAGCGTGGCCACGGCCGGTCCGAGGAGTCCGCGCCCCAGGAGTACACGGTCGAGCAACTGGGCCGTGACCTGGAGGCCGTGCTCGCGGTGATGGCACCGCAGGGCCCGGTAGTGCTGGTCGGACACTCGATGGGCGGGATGACCGTGCTGTCCCACGCCCGCCAGTACCCGCAGCGCTATCCGACACGCATCGTCGGCGCCGCGCTGATCTCCTCTGCGGCCGAAGGTGTCTCGCGATCACCGCTCGGCGAGATCCTGAAGAACCCGGCGCTGGAGGCGGTGCGCTTCGCCGTGCGCTACGCGCCCAAGGCCGTGCACCGCACCCGCGGCGTCGCCAAGTCGGTGATCGCGCCGATCCTGCGCGCGGCATCCTACGGTGACGAGGAGGTCAGCCCCAGCGTCGTGGCGTTCTCCGAGCAGATGATGCACGACACGCCGATAGCGACCGTGGTGGAGTTCCTGCATGCCCTCGAGGTGCACGACGAATCCGAGGGGCTGGCCACCCTGGCGAAAGTGCCCACGTTGATCGCCTGCGGTGACCGCGATCTGCTCACGCCGAAGGAGTACTCCGAAGACATGGCGGCCGCGCTGCCCAAGTCCGAGTTGGTGATCGTGCCCGGCGCAGGGCATCTGGTGCAACTCGAACAGGCCGACATCATCGACGACGCGCTGGTGCGGATGGTCGAACGGGCCACTCCCTCCAAGCTCGTCGCGCTTACCCGCCGCGTCGTCGAACGGGTCCGCAACCGTGACTGAACGTGCCCCCGGCACAGCGGAATTACCCACTGCCGAAGACACCGCCGCACTGGGCGCACGGCTGGGCGCGCAGCTGCGCGCAGGGGACGTGGTGGTGTTGTCGGGACCGCTGGGTGCGGGGAAAACGGTGTTGGCCAAGGGAATCGCAGAGGCGATGGACGTCGATGGTCCGGTCATCTCACCGACGTTCGTGCTCGCGCGCGTGCATCGTGCCCGAAAACCCGAGGCACCGGCGATGATTCACGTCGACCTGTACCGGCTGCTAGATCAGCCTTCGGTCGACCTGCTGGCCGAGCTGGACTCGCTGGATCTGGACACCGACCTCGAGGACGCCGTCGTGGTCGTCGAATGGGGTGAACGGCTTGCCGAGCGGCTCTCCGACAGCTACCTCGACGTGCGGCTGGAACGCGGCTCGGACAGCGAAGTGCGCACCGCGGTATGGGACTGGAGCGCACCATGAGCCTTATGGTGCTGGCCATCGACACCGCCACCCCGGCCGTCACCGCGGGCGTGGTGCGCCTCGATACGGCGGCGCATGTGTTGGCGCAGCGGGTGACCGTCGACGCCCGCGCACATGCCGAACAACTGACCCCCAACGTGGTGGCAGCGCTGGCCGACGCACAGGTCACCTTCGATGAGCTGAACGCCGTCGTCGTGGGCTGCGGCCCCGGGCCATTTACCGGGCTGCGGGTCGGGATGGCCACCGCGGCGGCGTTCGGGCATGCGCTGGGGGTGCCCGTGCACGGTGTCTGCAGCCTGGACGCCATAGGCGTCCAAACCACCGGTGAGGTGCTGGTGGTCACCGACGCCCGCCGTCGCGAGGTGTACTGGGCGCGTTACCGCGACGGCGTACGCATCGACGGGCCGGCGGTCAACGCCCCCGCCGATGTGCCCGGCGCGGCCGACATCCTGGCCGGACCCGCGCTGTATCCGACGCCGGCGGGGCTGGTGCGAGCCGTCGCGGACTGGTCGGCCGAACCGGCCCCGCTGATCCCGCTCTACCTGCGACGCCCCGACGCCAAACCGTCGGCAGCGCCCCGATGAACGTCGAATACGGCAAGCTGACCCCCCGCGACGCGGCCCGGTGCGCGGAGCTGGAGGCGCAGCTGTTCGACGGTGACGACCCCTGGCCGACGCGGGCGTTTCTGGCCGAGCTGGCGGCCAAGCACATCCACTATGTCGCGGCGCGCGCGCAGGACAAGCTCGTCGGCTATGCCGGCATCGCGCGGCTCGGCCGAAAACGACCCTACGAGTACGAGATCCACACCGTCGGCGTTGACCCCGCCTACCAGGGGCAGGGCATCGGCAGGGAGCTGGTCGCGCGGCTGCTCGAAATTGCATCGGACGCAATGGTTTTCCTTGAAGTTCGCACCGACAACGAGGCCGCCATCAAACTGTACGAGAGCTTGGGGTTCGTCATCGTCGGCGTGCGCAGGCGCTACTACCGCGTCAGCGGCGCCGATGCCTATACGATGAGACGAGATCCCTCATGACTGTCATCCTGGCCATCGAAAGCTCCTGCGACGAAACCGGAGTCGGCATCGCACAACTCGATGCCGACGGCACGGTGGCGTTGCTCGCCGACGAGGTGGCCTCCAGCGTCGACGAACATGCCCGGTTCGGCGGCGTCGTCCCCGAGATCGCCAGCCGGGCGCACCTGGAGGCGCTGGGCCCGACGATGCGCCGCGCGCTGGAGGCGGCCAACGTCACCAAACCCGACGTCGTCGCGGCCACCATCGGCCCCGGTCTCGCCGGTGCGCTGCTGGTGGGAGTGGCTGCGGCCAAGGCCTATTCGGCATCGTGGCAGGTGCCGTTCTACGCGGTCAACCATCTGGGTGGGCACCTGGCCGCAGACGTCTACGACCACGGCCCGCTTCCCGAGTGCGTGGGTCTGCTGGTGTCGGGCGGGCATACCAACCTGCTGCACGTGCGGTCGCTGGGTGAGCCGATCGTCGAGCTGGGCAGCACCGTCGACGACGCCGCGGGGGAGGCCTACGACAAGGTGGCGCGGCTGCTCGGGCTCGGCTATCCGGGCGGCAGGGTGCTCGACGACCTGTCCCGCACCGGCGACCGCGACGCGGTCGTCTTCCCGCGCGGCATGACCGGCCCGCGCGACGATCCCTACGCGTTCAGCTTCTCCGGGCTCAAGACCGCGGTGGCCCGCTATGTCGAAAGCCATCCCGACGCCGCGCAGGCCGACGTGGCGGCGGGTTTCCAGGAGGCCGTCGCCGATGTGCTGACCCGCAAAGCCGTGCGCGCCGCGACCGCGCTCGGGGTCAAGACGCTGCTGATCGCCGGTGGGGTGGCGGCCAATTCGCGGTTGCGCGAGCTGGCCGAGGAACGCTGCGCGGCCGCCGGGCTGACGTTGCGCATACCGCGGCCGCGGCTGTGCACCGACAACGGCGCGATGATCGCGTCCTTCGCTGCGCACCTGATCGCCGCCGGTGCGACGGCGTCGCCGCTGGATGTGGCCAGCGACCCGGGCCTTCCGGTGCTGCAGGGACAGGTCGCGTGAGCACGGACGACAAGCTCGCCGTCACCGAGCTGCTGTACCGCTATGCCGAGCTGATCGACGCCGGCGACTTCGAGGGGGTCGGGCGGCTGCTGGGCAGGGGACGGTTCATGGGGGTGGCCGGCGAGGAGGACATCGCCGGTCTCTTCGCCGCCACGACCCGTCGCTTTCCGGAGCACACCAACACCCCACGCACCCGGCACCTGGTGCTCAACCCCATCGTGGAGGTGGACGGTGACACCGCGCAGGCCCGCTCGACGTTCTGCGTTGTACAGGCCACCGACACCATTGCGCTGCAGCCGATCGTCGTGGGCCGCTACCGAGACAGCTTCGCCCGGGACCGCTCCGGCTGGTATTTCACCGACCGCCACGTCGACATCGAGTTGCTCGGTGACGTGTCCGATCACCTGCTGCCAGGAATTAGGCAGAGGGGTGACCTTGAGTGCTAGCACTCTCATGTATAGAGTGCTAGGTGGCAGGCGGCCAACCCCCTGTGCCGGCACCCGCGACGACGGCTCCTGGGCACGGACGCTATGCCGAACACCTGGTAACACTGGAATCTCTAGATCCGGGGCCTGGCCCCGGATCTACTACCCGAACCACTGGAGGGCTCCATCGTGGCGAGCGTGAACATCAAGCCACTCGAGGACAAGATCCTCGTACAGGCCAACGAGGCCGAGACCACGACCGCTTCCGGTCTGGTCATTCCCGACACCGCCAAGGAGAAGCCGCAGGAAGGCACCGTCGTCGCAGTCGGCCCTGGCCGCTGGGATGAGGACGGCGAAAAGCGGATCCCGCTGGACGTGTCGGAGGGCGACACCGTCATCTACAGCAAGTACGGCGGCACCGAGATCAAGTACAACGGCGAGGAGTACCTGATCCTGTCGGCCCGCGACGTGCTGGCTGTCGTCAACAAGTAAGCGCCCGTGTACCGCCCCGGAAATCCCCGTTCCAACGGGTGATCTCCGGGGCGGCATGCGTAACTAGGGAAAGACATCCATGAGCAAGCAGATTGAGTACAACGAAACTGCGCGCCGCGCACTGGAAGCGGGCGTAGACAAGCTCGCCGACGCAGTTCGCGTGACCCTCGGGCCGCGTGGCCGACACGTCGTGCTGGCCAAGGCGTTCGGCGGACCGCAGATCACCAACGACGGCGTGACGATCGCGCGCGAAATCGACCTCGAGGATCCGTTCGAAAACCTCGGCGCGCAGCTGGTGAAGTCCGTCGCAACCAAGACCAACGACGTCACCGGCGACGGCACCACCACCGCGACGGTGCTCGCCCAGTCCCTCGTCAAGGGCGGGCTGCGCAACGTCGCCGCCGGCGCCAACCCGATCGCGCTGGGCCAGGGCATCGCCAAGGCCGCCGACGCGGTCTCTGAAGCGCTGCTGACGTCGGCCACACCGGTGTCCGACAAGCAGGGCATCGCCCAGGTTGCCACCGTCTCGTCACGCGATGATGAGATCGGTGAGATGGTCGGTGAGGCGATGACCAAGGTGGGCCACGACGGCGTCGTCACCGTCGAGGAGTCCTCGACGCTGAACACCGAACTCGAGATCACCGAGGGTGTCGGCTTCGACAAGGGCTTCCTGTCCGCATACTTCATCACCGACTTCGACGCCCAGCAGGCGGTGCTCGAGGACGCGCTGGTGCTGCTGCACCGCGAGAAGATCAGCTCGCTGCCCGACCTGCTGCCGCTGCTGGAAAAGGTCGCCGAAGCCGGTAAGCCGCTGCTGATCATCGCCGAAGACGTTGAGGGCGAAGCGCTTTCAACGTTAGTGGTGAACTCCATCCGTAAGACGCTGAAGGCCGTCGCGGTCAAGGCGCCGTTCTTCGGTGACCGCCGCAAGGCGTTCCTCGAGGACCTCGCGATCGTCACCGGAGGGCAGGTCGTCAACCCCGACGTGGGCCTGGTGCTCCGTGAGGCCGGCCTCGACGTGCTGGGCACCGCGCGGCGCGTCGTCGTCGACAAGGACAGCACCGTCATCGTCGACGGCGGCGGCACCAAGGACGCCATCGATGGGCGCGCCCAGCAGTTGCGCGCCGAGATCGAGGCCAGCGACTCGGACTGGGACCGCGAGAAGCTCGAAGAGCGGCTGGCCAAGCTGGCCGGCGGGGTGGCCGTCATCAAGGTCGGCGCGGCCACCGAGACGGCGCTCAAGGAGCGCAAGGAAAGCGTCGAGGACGCGATCGCGGCGGCCAAGGCTGCGGTCGAGGAAGGCATCATCGCCGGTGGCGGGGCAGCGCTGGTGCGTGCCCGCGCAGCCACCGACAAGCTGCGCGAAAGCCTCTCCGGCGACGAGCGGCTGGGTGTCGACCTGTTCGCCGCGGCGCTGTCAGCACCGCTGCACTGGATCGCCACCAACGCCGGGCTCGACGGTTCGGTGGTGGTGAGCAAGGTCCTGGAACTTCCTGAGGGACAGGGCTTCAACGCCGCGACGCTGAGCTACGGCGACCTGGCGGCCGCCGGCATCGTCGACCCGGTCAAGGTGACCCGTTCGGCGCTGATGAACGCGGCCTCGGTCGCGCGGATGGTGCTCACCACCGAGACCGCGGTTGTTGACAAGCCCGAGGAGCCCGAGGACGACGGCCACGGCCACGGTCACCACGGCCACGCGCACTAGGCACGGAGACGAGGCACCCCCGGTCCGCTTGGGCCGGGGGTGTTTTCGGTTTCGGCGAGCATGCCGCCCAGGATGATGTGAGTCAATCTTTGTTGCTCAAGGCGATGGTGGGTCATCCCCGAGAGTCGGTTCCAGGATGAGGTCGGCTCCGAGCGAAAGCCAAGAATCGTGAACTTCGAGGTGGTGGATAGTAACTTCGCCATTGCGGCATGTGAGCGAGTCGATGATCCCTTGCCCAGGCTGGATATCACTTACGGTTTCGCCATCACAGTCGAATTCCCGGCCTCCGGCGTCGACAGCCTTCTGATTGTCGCCGGCGTATGACCACGAACGGTCTCCGATGTTCACAACCCGCAGCTTTCCAGCGTGTCCGTTCCAGGAAAGCAGGGTGAACTCCAGCTTGCCGTCCCGTACGGGCGGCAGGTGCAGCTCGTCGATCGGCTCGCTGTCTTTACCGCCTAGTGCGGAAAAGACGATCACCAACCCTACGACTGCAGCGACGCTGCCAGCGACCCACTTGACCACAGCATCGGAATTGGATCGACCAACGCCCTGAGTCGCTGATGTTGGCGCGCCTGCCCTGCGTACGGTCCATTTTGTGCCGTCCCAGTAGATGGATTGGCCGGGATTTGAGGGGTCTGGATACCAACCAGGCGGGGGTGACGGCGTGCTCATGACTGCAGGACAGTAGCAAACGACTCGCTGTCGGTTGGCGCCACCGTGGTTCGCCGTCGAGGATGTTGAATCGGTGGCCTCGAGCCTGGGTCAACTCTTGGTTCACGAAAAATCACGGGCACAAAGACTGGCCCATTCCGCTCTGCGCCAATGAGTTTGGCTGCAGCCGCGGCAGCCCGTGTCTCGCCCAACCACTCTGTAGGTGGTGGCGTCCGTTGTTGGCTGAACTGGATGACCGGTACGGGCGCCGTTTCGGTAGTAGTGGCACATCGTAAACTCCCGAGACGGCGGTGGTGGAGAAGCCGGAGGAAGATAGACGACGGCCACGGCCACGGTCCCCACGTCCACGCGCACTAGTTCGTAGTTCGGCGAAACACCCCCGTCGTCGCGGCCGGGGGTGTTTTCGGTTTCGGCGAGCATGGGCCGGGTCTGGTGGTGGGTGGAACGGACTGATGTGGCCCGCGCCGCGCTCGTCGCGGTCGCGAAATCTGCACCACCCAACGGTCGAAGGCATACGCTGCACATCAAGGCACATCAAGTCTTCGGGCAACGAAACGAGGAACGATGCCCTTGAAGTGTTGGTCTCAAGCAGCCGCCGCGGTGTTCGTCTCGGCGGCCGCAATCGCGTATGTCTCACCGGCGGCGGCCGCGCCGCTGGATCCCATCCCGGGAAACGGGTTTTTTCTGGTCGGGCCCGACATCGCGCCAGGCCTCTACCATTCGGACGGAACGGCCTCGGTGTTCGGCGTCTGGATCAACGACGTGCCGACACAGGACTCGATGTGTGTCTGGTTCACTTACAGCACACCCGATGCGAACAAGGACAACGTCCTCGCGACGAACATCTCCATGGGTCCGATGTATGCGAACATCAACTCGACCGTCAAGGCCTTCGAGTCGCTCAATTGTCAACCCTGGACGCGGGTCCGCTGACCGAACCCACTGCAGCAGAGGGTAATAGGCGGTAACGAATCACCCCCGGTCCGACAGGGAACCGGGGGTGTCTTCGAGCGCGGAACTAGTTGCCGCCCCTCAGCAAGCCGTGGACGGCGAACCTCACCAACCCGTTGGCGGCCGACAATGTGGACTGCGTGGCTGGCACCGTCGCCTGAACGGCGTCGTTGAGCGACCCGACGCCGCTCTGCAGACCCTTGTTGTTTTGGTCGACGATGCTCTGCAAGCCCTTGTTGTTCTGGTCGACGACGCTCTGCAGGCCCTCGTTGTTGATTTCCGTGATGCCCTGCAGGCCCTTGTTGTTCTGGTCGACGATGTTCTGCACGGCGCCGTTCGTGCCGCCGACGACGTTCTGCACCGCGTCGTTGGCGCCGTCGACGACCGAGCCGAGAAGGCCTCCGAGACCGCCATCGGCGAACGCGACACCTGCGGGCCCGCCGACCATCAGGCCGCCGGCCACTAGCCCCACCCCGAGCGCCTTTACCGCCTTGTGCTTAGCCATGTTCCTCCCTTGACCTCCTGTGTGAGGCTGGCTCAGGACCGAACCAGCCATTTGCCAATGATAGCTTCCAGCAAGCAAAGATCAATATGTCCCCAAGTACTGAAGAACTATTAATGCCGGTACATGCGATATTGATCCACATGGTCACATATCACAGCAAATTGAACATGCAAGTTAAATATTTACTGGGCCGTAAGTGGACCGTTAGCTGCGTACCGGGCCGATTTGGCCAGTTCGGGGACGCCGGTATAGCCTGGGTCGCGTGATCAGCGTGTGTGCCGGCTATTGGCGCTTTATCAAGGCTCCGGGTGGGGCCGATAGAGCGCAGCACTAAGCACGCGTCCACCCGGAGCCCAGGCAGTGACCATCAGGTCGCTGCCTTTCGTCGTTAAGAGGGCGCCGGAGATTCACCCAGGTGCCCAGTCAAGAAAGGCACTACCGAGATGAACCTGGCGCAGACCGCCACCCCGCCTGCCACGTCTGACCGGCGCGTCCGCAGTTTCAGCGAGATCCCCAGCCCGCACGATGTGCTCACCGAGTTCCCGCTCGGTGCCCGGCGTGCGGAGCGGGTGGCCCGCGACCGCGACGAGGTGGCCGATATCGTGGCAGGCCGGGACGACCGGTTGCTGGTCGTGGTTGGCCCGTGTTCGGTGCACGACCCGGTCGCGGCACTCGACTACGCCAGCCGGCTGGCCAAGGTGGCCGGGGAACTACGCGATCAGCTCAAGATCGTGATGCGGGTGTACTTCGAGAAGCCGCGCACCACGATCGGCTGGAAGGGTCTGATCAACGATCCCGGGATGGACGGCACCTTCGACGTGGCCCGCGGTCTGCGCATCGCGCGCCAACTGCTGCTCGAGGTCATCGACATCGGGCTTCCGGTGGGATGCGAGTTCCTCGAGCCGACCAGCCCGCAGTACATCGCCGACGCGGTCGCGTGGGGCGCGATCGGTGCCCGCACCACCGAATCGCAGGTGCACCGCCAGCTGGCGTCGGGGCTGTCGATGCCCGTCGGGTTCAAAAACGGCACCGACGGCAACATCCAGGTCGCGGTCGACGGCGTGAAAGCCGCTGCGGCCCAACATGTTTTCTTCGGTATGGACGACACCGGCCGCGGCGCCCTGGTGAACACCGCAGGCAACGACGACTGCCACGTGATCCTGCGCGGCGGCACCGGCGGGCCCAACTACGACGCCGAGTCGGTGAGCGCCACCGCCGCCAAGCTCACCGCGGCGGGTCTACCCGGTCGGGTAGTGGTCGACTGCAGCCACGCCAACTCCGGTAAGGACCACGTCCGCCAGGCCGCCGTCGCCGCCGAGGTCGCACAGTTGGTCCGCGACGGGGTGCCGGTCAGCGGCGTGATGCTGGAGAGCTTCCTGGTCGGTGGCGCCCAAGCCGCCGAGGCCCGTCCGCTGACCTACGGGCAGTCGGTCACCGACAAGTGCATGGATTGGCCGACAACCGAGTTGGCGTTGCGCGAGCTGGCCAACCGCGGCTAGGACGCGCGGCTCGGCGTACTCAACGTGGTGGGCTGCCGACTTCAGTTCGCTTCCGAACCCGCGTACCGATCGAATCTCACACGCAACCGTTCGGGACCGTTGGCGATTCCCGCCGCCCATCGGACATCGGCGGGATCGACAAGGCGCATGTTCGTAAGCCGCTTGAACAGTTCGTCGAACGCGATCGCGATCTGGATCCGGGCAAAGTGCGCACCCAGACAGCGGTGAATGCCCAAGCCGAACCCCATGTTGCCGGGCCGGCGGACGTCGAATTCCAGGCGGTCGGCGTTCTCGAACTGGTCCTCATCCCGGTTGGCCGAGTCGTATCGGATCAGAACCTGCTCACCGGCGGCGAGATGGGTGCCAGCCACTTCGACGTCTTTGGTGATGCGACGTCCAAGACACCCAACCGGAGATGAGTGCCGGATGAACTCGTCCAGATCTTGGCGGACCCAGCGTGGATCGCGCAACCGCTGTTCGAGGTCGGGTTCATTGGCGACATGCCAGGCGATCGATCCCAGGGCGCCGCGGGTGGTGTCCAGGCCACCGAGGAACAACACGGTCATCACGCCCAACCGCTCGTCTTCGGTCAATGGCCGATGGTCGGGGCCGATTGTGCCGGTGGTCACCGCGTTGAGAACATCGTCACGGTCGACGGGATTGTCTTCTCGTTCGGCGAGATACTGGCCAGCCAGTACCGCGAGCTCGAAGAACGCTTCATCGGTGGCCTCGGCGGCCACCCGAATCACGATGGATGCCGCCTGCGCCATCTTGGCCGGGTCTTGTTCGTTGAACGCAATTTTGGCCAGGGCGTTACCGACAAACGGCGCGGCGTAGTCCTCGATGAAGTCGAACTCACCCTTGTCGATGAAGCCGTCGATCAGCGCCTGCGCCTCGCGTCGTAGTTCGGGCTCGTACCGCAGCAGGTACGTCCGGGTGAACAGGGGATTCAACAACCGCCGCAGTTCGGTCTGGAAGGGCGGATCGGCATCCAGCGGATTCAGCGGCACCGGCGAGGCGCCACGTGGATTCACACCTGTGGACGAGAAGGTTTCGGTATCCTCCAGCACCCTGCGTGCGTCCTGGTACCGGGTGACCACGTACTGACCTCCGCCGTCGGCCGACGTGTGAAACACCGGGCATTTACGTCGCGCGTAGGCGAAGACGTCCCACTTGACGGCCTCGTGGTCCGGAGCCCACATGTCGTAGTGGTCGAGGATGTCTTCTGGCGCTGGGGGCGTGGTGGTCAAATGTCCGCTCCTGATATCGATCCGACCGTACCAGCGTAAACGATCAACGTTGGATTTTACAAGGTGAAAGCGGATTCGGTTGGGCGTTTCCATGCCGAAATATCCCTTTAGACAAAACCGAACGACGTTTGCTAATCTGCGTTTCCATGCCGGTTCGTCGGTCGGACGCGGTTGAACAGGTTGTTGAGATGGAGGTGCGGCCGTGAAGGTGACGATCGACGATCAACGGTGCCAGGGACACGCCCGGTGCGTGACGATCTGCCCGGACGTCTTCGGCATGGACGACGACGGCAAGGGCCGGGTCCTAGAATCCGTTGTCCCAGAGCACCTTAGGGACGAAGTCGATGAGGCGGTACTGGCCTGCCCCGAATCTGCCATCACAACGGAGGGCTGAGCGCGTCAGCCGCTGTGGCGGTCAGGAGTCGGCCTGCTCGACCACGCCTTGTCGTTCGAGCTCGTCGATGCGGCTGTCGCGGACCCCGAAGCGGCGCAGCACCGCTCTGGTGTCCTGGCCGATGGCTGCCACCCGTTGACGAACCGGAGGTGCGAAGCCCGACAAGCGAGGCGCGGGAGCTGGCTCAAGCAGGTTACCGTTACGGTACACAGTTTTTCGGCTTTGCAGGTGGGGATCATCCGCAAGCTCGTCCAGTCGCAGGACGGCGCTACCGCACCCGTCGACGACAGAAAACTCCTTTGTCCACTCAGCACGTGTTCGCGCGGCGAAACAGGAGGCGAATATGTCGCGAAGATCATCCCAGTTCGCTCGATCCGATCGGTCGGGCAGTTCGTTGATGTCCAGACCCAGAGTGGAAACCATCTGAGCGTAGAAGCGGTCTTCGATGGCTCCGACGGCGAACCATCCTCCATCGGAGCAACGGTACGCAGCGTAGTGCGGTGCCCGGCCGCTGAGCAACGATGTGCCCGGCCCGTGCCAAAGGCCTGCGCTGAATTCGGCGAGCTGCGCCGACAACAGCGCAGCGGCTCCGTCGACCATCGCCGCGTCGACGATTTGGCCTCGCCCCGTCGCCTGCCGCTCGATGAGCGCCAGGGTGATACCCAGGACGGTCGACATGGATCCAGAAGCGAAGTCTCCGAGTAGATTTAGTGGTATGGCGGGTCCGTTCTGTTCGTCACCCAGCGTGCCGAGAAGACCCGCCGACGCCAGGTAGTTGATGTCGTGGCCCGCCGACTGTGATAGGGGCCCGTTTTGCCCGTAGCCGGTCAGTCGGGCGTAGACGAGCCTGGAACTGATGGCCATCAACTCGTTGGGGCCCAACCCACGCCGTTCCATCACCCCGGGTCGGAAGCCTTCCAGGAAGACATCGGCTTGAGTTGTCATGTGCCGGATCAACTGCGCGCCGTCCGGCCTTCTGATGTCGACGACGATCGACTGCTTGCCTCGAGAGAAGAACTGGGACGGATCGAAGTTATCGCGGGGCCCGGGCCGGCTGATGCTGACGACCTCCGCGCCAAAGTCGGCGAGCATCATCGAGCAGAACGGGCCGGGGCCGAGTGCACTGACGTCCAGCACGGTGATTCCCGCCAGCGGACCGACGTTAGGGTGATGCGACGTCACAGTGGGGGGCTCCTGATGATTCGGTTGTAGCGGATTGGACGTCGTTGTGCTGCAGTCTATTGATGATCTCGGCTGTGTGCTGGCCGAGCCGCGGCGCACCGCGACGCACTCGTCCCGGTGTGGAGCTGAGTTTCGGCACCACTCCCGGCATCGCCACGGGCTCGCCGTTTAGTCCGGGCTCGGGCAGATGGATGATCATTTCGCGTGCGGCATAGTGCGGGTCTGCGGCGATGTCGTCAGCTTTGTAGATAGGACCGGCTGGCACGCCGGCTTCGGCAAGTTGCGCCAATGCCGTTGCGGCGTCGAGGTGGGCGCTCCACATCGCGATAGCGGTATCGAGTTCCGTCTGCGCGGCGCCGCGGCCGGTGTGGGTGAGATAGGGGGAATCCTCTGCCAACCAGTCATCGTGGCCGATCAGTGTGGCAAGCCGTCGGAATACCGAATCTTGGTTTGCGCCAATGATGATCCACTGGCCGTCGCGGGAAGGATAGACATTCGACGGTGCCACGCCCGGCAGGAGGGCGCCGGTCGGTTGGCGGATCTTGCCGAGCTTCTGGTACTCGGCGAGGGTGGATTCCATGTACATCCACATCGCCTCGTACAGTGCGACGTCGATTACCTGGCCGCGGCCCAGTCCTCCGGGACGGTCGCGCGCCCACAGCGCCATCAGCGCACCAGTGAAGCCCTGGGTGGCGGCCAGCGCGTCACCGATCGAGATGCCGACTCGCACGGGTGGTCGGTCCGGTTCGCCAGAGAGATGCCGAAAGCCACTCATCGCCTCGGCGACCGATCCGAAGCCGGCCCGGTCGCGGTAGGGCCCGGTCTGGCCGAATCCGGTGATTCGAACCATGATGAGCCGGGAGTTTTCACGGTGCAATTTCTCGAATCCCAGTTCCCAGCGCTCCATCGTGCCCGGCCGGAAGTTCTCGACGACCACATCGGCGGTGCGGGCAAGTTCACGGAACGTCGATTGCCCCGTCGCCGTGCGGAGGTCGAGTTCGACGGACTTCTTGCCACGCCCGATGATCGACCAGTACAGCCCGACCCCCTTGTACAAGCCGCCCCATGTCCGCATGGGGTCGCCAACGCCGGGTGGTTCGATCTTGATAACCTCGGCGCCGTGGTCGGCGAACAGATGCCCGCAGAACGGTCCGCCGATGATGTGTCCGACTTCCAGGACGCGTAAGCCCTTGAGTGCGCCGCTGTTCGGCTGATCAGCGGCAACGGGTTCGGCTGTCACGTCGCCACCCTGTCGAGGGGGTAGGGCAGATCGTCCGCAAGCACCCCGCCCATCAGCTTGGGGCCGGGGGTAAACGTTGCCGGCATGGCGATGTAGCCATTCACCAGCGGAACGGTGGGGTAGGCGACCACCTTGTCACGTCGGATTCGATAGTCGGGCAGGCGGCGCAGGACCTCGCGCAGTAGCAGGGTCATCTCCTGTACCGCGACATATGTCCCGATGCAGCGGTGCATGCCTGAACCAAACGAGAGATGGCGGTTGCGTTGCCGATCCAGGTGGACCTCGGCGGGGTCGTCGAACACCTCCGGGTCGGCATTGGCCGAACCCAACGCCAGCAGGACGCGGTCTCCGGGTTCGAGGTCCACGTCATGAACCGTCACGGGGTTGGCGACAGTACGGGCCACACCGGTGCTCGGACTGGTATACCGGATCAACTCGTCGACGGCAGCCGGGACGCGGCTGAGGTCCTCGCGCAGCCATTCCCACTTGTCTCGATGCTCATCGAAGAAGAGGAAACTATTGGCAATCAGCGCGGTGGTCGTGTCGATGCCGCCGTTGAGCAGCATAAAGATCATCTCGACGGCGATGTCCTCGCTGATCGGTTCACCGTCCTCCTGGCCGTCGAGGAGTTGCTCGATCACGCTGTCGTCACCGCGCCGCTGCGACTGCCGATCACGCACGATCGCACGGATGTCGTCCAGCATTTCCCCGACCGCACTGGCCGAGCCCTTCTCACGGTATGCCGCCTTGTGCAGCGTCGTCGCGTAGAACTCCCAGTTCGTCAGCGGTAGACCCAGGTAATCGACCGTGATCAGGGCGGGAGTCGGATTCGCGAGGTCGTCGACGAAATCGATTGACCCTCTCTCGATCACGCGGTCCACACACCATGACACCAGCGCCTGCATGCGCGGCGCGTAGTCGTTGACCGCCTTCTTGCTGAACCGGCCGGCGATGATCTTGCGTAACGTCTGGGACCGGGGCGGATCCATCTCCATCATGCCCATTCGAACGGGGTTCGTCGGAATGGTTACCCCGCCGGGAATGGTCTCACCGGTACCGACATCAAGGCCGCGGCCACAGCGAAAGTTCTGCGGATCGTGCAGAATCTGCTGGACGGAACTGTAGTCGGTCGCGATGTAGAAGCCCCCGAATTCGTCGCTATGTGCGACAGGGCATTTCGCGCGCATCTCGGCATACTGCTCACGCCAGTGGGTGGCGAACTCGGGAGAGTGGTGGTTGAACTGCATCGCGACGACTCCTCAACGTGGATATGGGGCGGGGAGCCCGCAAAACACAATATCTAACACTGTTTGGAACATCAAGATACCTCAGCCGTCTTGGCCCGCCATTCGGTGTTGCAGCTTCTGAGTGGAACGTTCATAGGGCAGCCAGGTTGGCGGCCCATTACACGGCATTCACCACATCAGGGCGGATTTTCCGAATGGGCATCGACGACGGCCGCACTAACCGTATAGTGTTGGATTAAATTGGATCTCGGAAAGGTCGGTGTACCCAAACATGTTCCACCGGATTCGGTATGACCCGGATCTACGCGGCAGCCCGGTCGTTGAGGCACCGTGTGAGTTGTCGGCGGCATTCGCCGCGCGGACAACGCGCAGGGCGCAGGTGGAGCGGCACACCGACCGGACCGCAGTGAGTTCTTGATGGGTGTACGTCCGCAGGTCGCAGTCATCGGCGCCGGTGTCGGCGGAATCGCGTGCGCGTACCGGTTGAACCGCGCTGGATTTCAGACCACGGTGTTCGAAAAGTCCAATGCCGTGGGCGGGCGGACACGCACGGTCTGGCGCAACGGCTTCGGATTCGACACCGGAGCCGGTGCGTTGCCGTCGACCAGCCGTGAAGTCCGGTCGCTGCTGCAGAGCTTGAACGTCGAGGACGAGATCGAAAAGCGCGGGGCGACCATCGGTGTGTACCGGCAGGGAAGCATCGAGCGGATCCGGCGCCGGCAGCCGCGGAGTCTGTTGCGGTTCGGCGCGCTCAGCACATCCTCCAAAGTGTCGTTGTGGCGGTTCGGCGTGGATCTGGCGAGAATGTATCGGGCGATCAACCCGATAGATCTGTCCACCGCCGCACCGTTCGACACCCAGACGGTGCGCGACTACGCCGAGTCACGGTTCTCCGGGGAGGTCTTCGACTATCTTCTTGCGCCGCTTACCCGGGCGCTGTTCTTGGTGGAGCCGGAGCGGACATCGGTCGTGGATCTGTTCGCCGCCGCGAAAGCACTCCTGGTGGGAAACAGCCTATGGACCCATCGGGACGGTGTTGCATTCTTCGCCGAGCGTGCCGCACGCGGGTTGAATGTGCACCTGGAGACCGAAGTCGACGGGGTTGTCGAGGACGATCAGGGCGTGCAGGTGAGTTGGCGGGCCGGCGGTAGCGAACACCGGCGGTGTTTCGACGCCGCGGTCCTTGCCATTCCAGCACCCGACGTCGTGCGGATACACAGCGCGCTTGATTGCGACCGTCGTACCTATCTCGAGGCGTTGGACTACTCGTCGTCGATTGTGGTCAACGTCGGCGTCGGGCGCGCACCGGCCGAAGAGTCCTCGATGGTTTTGGTGCCCCGGTCCGCCCAACCGGACCTGCCCGTCGTCGCGCTCGGTCACAATCTCGCGCCAGGACGTGTGCCGCGCAACGCCGGTATTCTCACCGCTTTCTGGACGAGTGAGTGGTCCCGGCGGCACTGGGGTGACGACGACGCGTCCATTGTCGCCGCCACCCGACAGGCGGTGAACGACCTCTTCCCGGGCTGGTGCGAGGATGTGCGGGAATCGTGTGTTTCGAGATGGTCGCAGGCTTTGGTCGCGAGCCGGCCGGGGACCTACGCCGACCTGCGTGCATTCGCGGAGCGCAGCCGACGCGATCGCCGCATTCAGTTGGCGGGCGATTACCACGCGCAGACGAGTATCAATGCCAGTGTCGGCGCGGGGCAGCGAGCTGCTGGCGAGCTGGTGCGAATACTACGGAAAGAGCACTGATGTCTGGCAACGCACGACCGAGGGCGGTCGTCATCGGATCCGGCATATCCGGATTGGCCGCAGGGTTTCGCCTACACCGCGAGGGGTTTGCGGTCACAGTCTTGGAACGAGAACCGACAGTCGGCGGCAAGATGAGCAGTATCCGCCGAAGCGGATTCACGATCAATCGAGCGGCCAATATCCTGCCGTCGTCGTATGCGGCGATCAGGGGCCTGATCCGCGAACTCAACCTGTCGGCAGAGATCGACGACGTCCAAGGCCTGCTCGCAATCCCCAGAGGGGGCTGGCTGCATCGCATCCGGTCTACCGGTGCTGCCATGGTGGCCGATGGTCTCCGTACGGATCTACTGTCCGTACGAAGCAAGCTCACCGCACGAAACCTGGTGATCGACGGCCTACGGATGAAGAAGTACCTCAGCTACGAAAACCTGGGTGCCGCAGCGCGCTTCGACATCGAGACGGCCGCACAATACTGTGAACGCCGACTGACCCCGGAACTCGAAGAGTTTCTGGTCAACCCGATGCTGAGGGCCCTGTACTGCGCCGAATCACACGAGCTCTCCGTCGTCGACTTTTTCTTTGCCGCGGTGAACTTCGTCGGTTCGGGATTCATGAATTACCAGGGGGGCATCGGATTCGTCGTCGATGCGATTGCCGGTCGACTCGATGTCGTCACGGATGCCGAAGCCGTCAACGTCACCGAGCGTGACACCGATGTCGTCGTGACGTACGCGGTCGACGGGGTCGAGTCCACCATCGTGGCGGATGCCTGTGTGATCGCCACCCCGGCCACCGAAGTGCCGAAATTGTTTCCTCAGCTCAATGCCGGTCAACAGGACATTCTGCGCGACCGTCTGGAGTACGGGACGGCCTACGCCGCGCACTTCGCGTTGTCGCGTAAGCCGGACGAAGAAGCGATGGTGATACCGGTGCCCGCGTCGCTGGATCACGGCCTATGCGTAGTTGTCCTGCCGCACAACTACAGTCGATGCGCAGCGCCGCACGACAAGGGAATCGTCAGCACCTATTGGTTGGGTAGCTGGTGCAAGGAGCGCGGTGACATCGCAGACGACGCGTTGGCCGCGCAGATGCTCCAGTCCGTCGAAAAGGTGTTGCCAGGGGTGTCCCGCGATGTGGAGTTCAGCCACATCGAGCGGTGGCAACCCGCCGTCATCCGCAGCTACCCCGGTATGTACTCCTACGTTCAGGACCTCGTCGACCTGATCGATCATCGGTCTCGGGTCCAGCTGGCAGGGGACTATATGAGCGCATCGAGCACCAACGGATGTGCGGCCTCGGCGGAACTCGCCGCACAGCGGGTGATCCGGGCGGTTCGGTGAGCACCACCGCAGTTCCCTCCATTTGCCTCGGCTCCCATCCCCCCGATGCCGACGTGCTGTCGGAAATCGAGCGGCGGGTGCTCTGGTTGTCGACGGCGATGGTCCATCACGCCAACCGGGTTCGGCACAATTCGTCCGGTTTGAAGGTCGGTGGCCATCAGGCTTCCTCGGCATCGATGGTGTCGATCATGACGACGCTCTGGTTCGGTCAACTACGGCCGGAAGACCGGGTTTCGGTGAAGCCGCACGCATCCCCGGTCCTGCATGCGATCAACTATCTCATCGGTGAGCTCGATGAAGTGCATCTGACCACGCTTCGCGAATTCGGTGGCCTACAGAGTTATCCCAGCCGGGCCAAAGACCCGGACCCGGTTGACTATTCGACCGGCTCGGTCGGAATCGGGGCGACAGCTCCGATCTGGGGTGCGATCGCGCGGCGTTACGTTCATTTCAGGTTCGGCGACGCCGCCGGGATCGTCCGAGACGACCGGTCGGCGGGTGCGACGCTGGGCCGACAGTACTCCCTGGTCGGTGATGCCGAGCTGGACGAGGGGGCGGTATGGGAGGCGATTCTCGATCCTGCCGTAGCCGAGTTGGGCGAGCTGGTCTGGATCGTGGATATGAACCGGCAGTCGCTGGACCGTGTCGTTCCACTGATAGCCGCAGAGCGGTTGGCGCGGATGTTCGGCGCCGCCGGCTGGCAGGTGATCACCTGCAAGTTCGGCAGGTTGCTGGAATCGCTGTTCACCCGTCGCGGGGGAGCAGCGTTGCGGGACCGAATACTGACCATGCCCAATGCCGAGTATCAACGGCTGCTGCGACATGACCCCGACCAGCTGCGGGACGTGCTGCCGGGGAAAGGGCGCGACAGCGCCGAGATCAGGCGGCTGATTGCCGATCTCGACGACGTAACCCTGTCGGCGGCGGTCAGGGATCTGGGCGGCCACGACCTGGATCGGTTGCGCGAGGCGTTCGCGCAGATCGACGACACCCGCCCGACAGTGATTCTCGCCTACACCATCAAGGGATATGGTCTGCCGACACAGGGACATCCGCAGAATCATTCGTCACTGTTGTCAGTGGCCCAATACGAGGAACTCGCCGACGCCCTGGCGATGGATCCGGACCATCCGTGGCGGCGATTCGACGACAAGACCCCCGCGGGACGGCTGTGTGCCGCGACGCGGAAGCGGTTGCAACGTCCGCAGATTTCGGATCCAACACCCCCGCCGGTCCCTGGTGACTTCGGGCGCACACCGTCCGGGGTGACCACAACGCAAGCCGCGTTCGGTCGCGCTCTGCTGGATCTCACCCGGGAGGCGCCCGACGTCGCCGGGCGGGTCGTCACCGTGAGCCCCGATGTGAGCTCGACAACCAATCTCGCCGGCTGGGTGAACAAGGTGGGCGTGTGGTCGCTGATTGAGCGCCGTAATTGGTTCGACGACGACGGCGAAACTCTCCTACACTGGCGCGAGAAGCCGACCGGGCAGCACATCGAACTCGGGATCGCTGAGACAAATCTCGTGGGCCTGATCGGTGAACTGGGCGCGACCTGGAGCCGTTGGGGCCAGACCCTGTATCCGATTGGTGTGCTCTACGATCCGTTTGTCGAACGTGCTTTGGAGCCGTGGTCCTTCAGCATTTATGCCAGCGGGCAGTCGATACTTGTCGGGACGCCGTCAGGCGTGACGTTGGCTGCCGAAGGTGGCGCACACCAGTCGATCAAGACCCCGTCGGTCGGGCTCGAACAGCCTGGATGTATCAGCTACGAGCCGGCATTTGCCGTCGATACCGAATGGATCTTGTTGTCCTGCTTGGCCCGCATGGGCCGGCCCGGCGGTAGTTCATCGTACTTGCGGTTGTCGACCCGCCCCGTCGATCAGACTCTGGGTGCGGTACCGACCGATCCGGCGGCGCGCGAGCGGCGCCGGCGTCAGGTCATCGCCGGGGCCTATCCGCTGCAACGGGCGACGGAGCCGGCGGTGACGCTGGTTGCGATGGGTGCGATGGTTACCGAAACCCTGACCGCGGCCGAAAGTCTCCGCCGGCAGGGCATCGGCGCCGATGTCGTCTGTGTCACCAGCCCCGGGTTGCTGTTCGAGGCAGTGCAGGCGCGTCGCGGCTTCTGCGAGGCCCCCACCTGGATTCTCGAGCAGGCATTTCCCGTAAAGCGGCGCGCGCCGATGGTCACCGTTCTGGACGGACATCCGCACACCCTGGCGTTCCTGAGCAATGTGAATCGCGTCGCGGGCGCGGCGCTGGGTGTCAGCCGCTTCGGCCAGTCCGGCGACCTCGACGATGTCTATCGCCACCATGGGATCGACGCGAACAGCATCGCGCGTGCCGCCCTCGACCTCATCTGCTGACGGTAAGCGCCGGCTTAGTTCCTGGCGAGGATCTCGCGCAACGCGACTGAAGTCTGGTGCAACAACTTGGGTGTGTAGTCCACTACGCACATCGTGACCTCGCAGTCGAGCAGGGCTCCGGAGACGATGGCAGCGCGTGCCTGCAAAAGCATCGAGTAGAGCCGCAGGCCCGCCCACAGCGTGTAGAAGTCGAGCGCAGCCTGTGACGACTGCGGTCCGCCTGCGCGATGGTAGGCCGCCATGAATTGCTCCCACGGCAGCATCTTTCGCACCCATCCCTGGATGTATCCAAGATCCTCGGCAGGATGGCCCAGGTGCGCAAGTTCCCAGTCCAACACCCCGGTGAGGTTGTCTTCGTACACCAAGAAGTTGTGAAAGCCTAGGTCACCGTGCACCAGCACACGTGGTCCTGTGACGTCGTCGATGTGACGTCGGGTCCAGTCGAGCGCAGCCGCAATTGTCGCGTTCGGCTCACTTAGCTCGGATATGATTGCTTCGAAAGTTTCGAGCTCGCTCCGCAGTTGGTCCGGGGTGAAGCTGCGCTCGACGAGGCCATCGAGGCCATCGAGACCGTCGAAAGCAGCGTCGCCCAGCCCGTGTTGACGGCCGAGTTGAACGGCGAACTGCAATGCGAGGTTCTCCGAAGCCGGCGGATCGAAGACGTCGCCTTCGATGTGACCCTCGATATGGCCCACCAGCAGGAAAGGTGCGCGGAGCGCCTCGTCAGAGGATTCCAGCAAGTACGGCTCCGGTACCTGCAGGCCGGCCGCGTGCAGCCGTCGAAGTACCTCGAATTCCGGTGTCACCGAGGTACCCACCACCGAATTGGCCCAGTCTTGCCGCAGCACAAAGCGTTCCGGCAGTGCGGCGGCCCCTTGCTGGCGCAGCAGTACGGTCTGTTTGGAACGCCCGCCGGCCAGTGGGCGCGCGTCGACGATCCTTGTCGCCTCGCCGCCGATAGAGTGTGCGCGCAGGAAACCCTCAAGGCCGTCGCGGTCGAAGCTGCGCTGGCCCCCGTCACCGGATGTAGCGACGTCGCCGCGAACTTTGGCGGCGACGGCCTCCTCAGCGTCCAGTACTGCACCGTCGGCCTCAACGGCTTCGCCGCCCGATAAGGTGTCGAGTTCGGCGAGCAACTGCAGCGGTTGCTGGGCGCCGTCATTCGGCGCCGTAAGCTGCACGGCCAGCCTCGCCAGGATCGTCAAGCAGTCCTTCGCGCGGCTCAGCGCGGCGCCATCGAGTGCGGGGATGACAGTACGTCCCAGCGTATCTGCGACATTGAGTAGGTACGCGCGCGCTGCTTGGTCGTCTATCGCGGTGATGTGACCTGGGGCCGTCATGAGTCTCTCCGGTGTGGGCTCAGCAGGTCCTCGGTGGCCCACTCGCGTCGCGACAGTCCTCTTTGCTGGGTCGCGCGGACCAGCGCGGTGACCGGTTCCGTTCCCCCGCGCGGGTTGGTCGTGATCTCGAGGTCGCAGAAGCCGGTCTTGCCGCGGTATTCGAATTCACACAGCTCGTCGATGCATGCCACACCATTGTGCAGTGTCAACGCACCACCGATTGGCGTCTGGATGTCTATCCGGATGCGTTCGCCGTCGGGCAATTCGAAGGCGGCGAGGCCGCCGCGGTGTGTCGTCGCATCCGTTTCCATGAACACCAGCAGGTCGACCGCATCCGCGTAAGTGACCACGCCATCACGGACGACGATGCCGAAGCTGCGCAACGAACCGTCAACGGCGTGCCACGAGGCCGCGTTGAAGGTGAGTTCAGGGCCGCACGTTCCAGCAATCCAACGGTGACTCAATAGGGTTGTCCAGTCGCGCTTTCCCCAGCTGTGGTCGCGATAGCACAACCCGTTGATCTGAGTCAGCCGTCCGCCGAGGCGGATATGTCCCTCGACCCGGCCGGCGGCTTCGAGGTGCCCCGGCGCGAAGTCGTCGGTGACGGTACCGCCCGCGCGAAACAGGTCGAAACGCGGTGTGTAATCAGTTGCCACGAGCTCCATTTCGCAGTCGTCCTCACGGATGGTCCAGACCGCATGGCCGTTCTCGAATCGAGCCTGATACGCATCACCGACACAAAATCCCGTGTCTGCCCGGGCACCGTCTGAGAGCGGCATGTTCACATGCTGGGTGAAGCGTTCGCCATCGCGGGTGTGGATGCCGACCCAGCTCGTGGAAATGTTCCGTCCCGGCTCGTGACCGATGCGATGAAAGCCGCCGACGCCGGCGGCCGCATCCCACCAGATCAACACGACGCTCTCCTGCCACAACGGGTCCGGCCCAACGGGGTGGGGAAGTTCATCGTTGGCAGAGAACGGCTCTGTGGGTGCAGCCATGTGTGCTCCTAAAGGTTGTTCGCGCCCCGGGTAGGGCTCACTAGCGGGTTTCCGTCGGATTGTGGTTCTGCCGTACCGACGCGACAGCAAGTGAGGTAAATGTCATCATTCCACAAAACCATACATTGTTTGGTAGTTATGTGACCATTAATCAGCTGTAACAGGGCCCGCCACCCGGCGGACTACATGATGCAGGTCCGCGCTCTATCCAGCTCAGGTCCATCCAAGCCGCCGACAGCCAGGTCTTGCTGGGCTCCATGACGAAACGAAGGGGTCCCCGCTCGCAGTAAGCTCTGCTGTCCATTGTGACAGCGCAACTGGTCCCCTCGTGGGTGATCTTCCCGTGCGGTGGCAGGGGTTTGTCGGCTCGAGTCGCAGGGAATCTGACCGCCATCGACCAGTCGTAGTGGACGGCACGGTCCCCGTTTATCCAACCGATATGCCTCACTCCGTCTGGGGCGCCGGGGATATCACCAGTGCAGCCGAAATTTCCGCGGCCCCAAATGCCGCAGTGCTGGCCTCCCGGCGCGACGAACCACACCCCTCCCGGGAGCACGTATGCCGCGGGATCCACCACATCGTAATACCTGATGTCGGGGAAAGGATCGATGACCGACTCGGCCGGCTTGGGGTCCGGGTCGGCTTGAGCCGAGGCAGGACTACTGACTGCTGCGATGGTGGCGATCAGGGCCGCCACAACACTGTAGAGACGCTTCACGGCTATTCCTATCTGAATCAGGCGGCAACACTACGAAATACGTGGCACATTGCCATAGCAGGTGGCATTGCCGATATCAAGAGTGCTCTGGCAGATGACCTTTCCTTGGTGGATGATGCGCACAGAGACCCACCGCCTGGGAGCGGCGACCGGCCGCCAATCAGCGCGCACCTGGCTGCCATTCGGCGGCGGGCCGTCGAAGGTATGCACTGGTGCGTCCACCCGCCACGGCAGCGCAACCGATCTCGCCGCTATGCGGCCCGTGCTGGTCTGGTATTCGACATTGGCGACGCCGACGCTGTCGGAGACAACCTCATAGGTGACGAAATCCTCGGCCCATGCTGCCGCTGGGCTAACCACTACCGGAACGCACACCGCGGCCAGGCAAACTGTCGCGATTCGAGACGCGGCCCTGCCCAGTGGTTTCATGGCTGCGCTCACTTCTGCACCAACACTGCGACGACAAGGAAGTATCCCGACTGGGGTTCGTAGAGTCCGCTGGTGCCGAACTCGGTATAGGCGCAGTCGGGAATCGTCTTGTATCCCTGCAGAGTCAGGCCCTTAATGGCATCTGCCTCGGCATGGCCGGCACCCTGCAGCGAATGAACGTTCTCGGCCTCGATGCCGAGCTCCGTCAGTATCGGCATCGGGTGCGGGTCGTCGGCCGGAATGTTCTCGCCGGTGTGGTCGAGGTAGTCGGAGGTCGACCTGTTGATGATCTCCGCGGCACGCTCGAGCTCGGGGCTGTAGGTCAACGGACTGCACGTGGAAGCGTTCCGCGCCTGCTCGATGACCTGTGTCACGCTGGGTGCCGTTCCGGCCCAGGCAGGTACCGGCGCGGCAGCTATCACGACAACCGCGGCCAACGCTGCGATGGTACGGGCCCTGTGCACGGGCGCCTCCTTTGTGAATCGGGGTCAGCGGCAGACGTGGGAGCGTTTGATCTTGCTGCCCCAGAACTGCATCTGGTGGTAGGACGGGCCGCTGAACCAGGTGGGCTGTCGGGCTTTGATTCCGTTGCTTACATTGAACATCTGCTGCCACAGCCCATGGAAGCTATCGCCTTGGTAGAGCGGGAAATACATGTCGCCGGCGCGATCGAAGCTTCGGGTGAGTGCATCGACGCGCGGGTTCAGGAACTCGATCGATTGATCGAGATTGGCCGTGACGATGCCGGCCTGCTGCGGTATGCCATCGGCGTCCCAGTTGCCATTAGCCCGTATCACGGCATTGTTCAGCCCGGCGATGTGACGTTTGATCGCCTTGTACTGGGCGGTGTACCACTGACACATTTCTCGCTCAGCGTTGATGTCTGCATCCGTTATGAACTGTCGGGTCTTGTCGAAGGGCGGGGGAAACTTCGGTTGCCAGTCGCTGGGGGCGGGCGTCACGACTGGGAGCCGTTGCGGCTGATCGAAATGTGTTGCCGGGTCGTATGGTTCATACGGCACGGCTGCGGCCGGTCCGCCGACGAGCAAGGCACTGCAGAACGCGGCCAGGGCGCCCGCCGCCGCGAGACTACCGCGCAGTGAAACACTCATGGTCACCCGCCGCTGCCTCTGAGGGCGGCGTCAATTCCCCCCACGTCGGTGATCAGCCAGTCCTTCCGACTGTCGATCGTGATGCTGTAGGTCGCGGTCGACTGCAGCCCTTCGGGCGCCTGCACCGTCTTGGTCAAAACACTGACGAACGCATCGACGGTATAGACGCCGCCCGCATCCGATTTGACGATCGCAGACAGCGGCCGCGCCGTCGACGTCCACTGCATGGGTGCCAGCAACTGTTCCATCGAGTCGGCGGCCTTGGTCAGCTTCTCTTTCAGTTCGGGTGAAGTCCCGTCAACCAGCCTCGACTTCCACTCGCCGAAATTCTGATAGTCCATTTGAGCGGCGTTCACCGCGTACTCGGTGGCGATCTGCTGCGCGCGTTCTCGGTCGGCGGTGGCCTGTGCCTGCGCGTGCAATTGGCCTCGAACACCGATGTACAGCCACCCCAGGGCACCCGCGGTGCCGGCCAGCAGGATGAACACAATCGCCGTGATCAGGGTGCGCAGCGATAACGAGACCCGTCGGGAAGTGGCGGATCGCTTCGCCGGTTCATCGGTTTCTTCGATAGTCGAGGTTTGCCCGCCGGTTTCCTCTGGTGCCTGCTCGTCGGCCGGTGCAGACGCCGAATTCTCGGTCAGCTCGACTGTGTCGGTTATGGACATCGAATCTCCTTGGGGGTAGTTCAGAGGGCCTCGACCTAGCGATCGGGGATGGCGACATGAAGTTTGATCGCTCCCTCCTCCGGTATGCCTGCCAGCACATTCGACAGAATCCGACCTGTGTCGAAATTCATCAGTGCGCCACTGATGCCCTGGAATTGGGGTATCAGTGTTTGCGTTATCACCTTGAGGTCCGATGCCCGAGTGTCAAGGAACAGCTGTATGCGTTCCAGGAACTTGCCGAACAAGATCATGTTTTCCGGGTTGTTCCAGACGATGGCGTTCATCGTGCCATTCCACACATCGGCTATGGCGGGGCCGAAGTCCCACAGGTGCGGGGCCAGCTCCGCCAAGTTGGGCCCTACCCAGTCGGCGTTCTGCAGCAGCGTTTGGAAGTTGTCCAGCATCTGCTGGCCTTTGCCTTCCATCCCGACCACCATGTTCCTGCTGAGCAGACTTGCTCGAGATAGATTCGGTAGCACTACTTTCGGATCAGGCAGTGCAACGTCACTTTCATCGAGGATTCGTTCGAGTTGGTTGGGATCCATTTGGTCAAGCATCCGCACCACGGTGGTCGCGAGCTGCGATATGGACGGCGGCACAGTTATCGATTCGGTCGAGATGTGTTGTCCGTCGGTCAACTTCGGTCCATCGGCGGTGCGCGGGCGAAATCCGACATAGGCCTCGCCGAGGGCGGAGAGGTTGTCAAGCCGCACGTCGCTGTCGACGGGGATCTGATGATCGCCTTCGACATAGAAGTCGATGGTGGCGGCGTTATTCGACGACGAGACACCGGTGATCTTCCCGACGGATGCGCCGCGGAGCAGCACGCTCGATCCGACGACGAGACCCTTCACGTCCGGGACTTCCATCGACAGATCGATGCGGTTATCGGGCGTTCGAGTGTGAAAATCGAACGATAGGATATAGCTGGCGCCGATCGCGATGAGGACTGCGAACGCGGTGAATGACGCGATGTTCTTGGCGATCCTCATGGCGTCGCTCCCAGTATCCGAAGCACGTCCTGGACGTTCCCGATCATTTCCTGCCCATCCGGTCCGGTTATCGAGGTGATGTTGATGGCCGGGTATTTGTCAACCGGATAGAAGTACTCCGCGAACAACTCGCGCCACCGGGGCGCTTCGGCTTCGAAATCCCATTTGCTCTGCTGCAGCGCTCCGGTTGCGTTGGCCAGGGAGTTGAGCAGCGGCTCAAGCCAGAACCCACCGGAGTAGATGCTCCCGATGGAGGGAACCACTGTCCCGATGTAACTTCCGTGCTCGGTGGTGCGGTCCCAACCCAGCATGCCTGCCGGCGACCACCAGTACTCATAGGTCTCACGATTGCGAACCATCACCTCGGCGGTTCCCGCTACGCCGTTGAGCCATTGGTCGACCGTGTCGATGTTGTCGGCGAGGTCGTCGAGGTCAACGGCGACACGGTTCACCAAACTGCGCAGCTGACCCTGCTGCGAAGGCGTGACGTTGTTGATACCGATGATGGTGTTCTGGGCACGCTGGATGGCCCCACTACCGACAAAGTTCGCGAGGTTGGCGAGGGTGTCCTCGAGTTGGGGAGGCGATGTCGTCTGTGCCAGCGGAACGATGTCGTCGTCAGCCAGGGCCGGCGCCGCTTCGCCGGTGGGCGGTCGGTCTAGCGCAACGTAGGTGTCACCGAGGACGGTCGATTGTTGCAGGGTCGCATGGACATTGGATGGAACGACTACGCTCGACTCGATCTGCGATACGACGTTGACATGATTGGGCATGAGTTCGACTCGCGTCACCATCCCGACGGTGGTGCCGTCCTGCACCACCTTCGCCCGGTCGGGCAAATTGAGGACGTTCGCGAACTTCAGGATGATGTGGTAGCCGTCGTTGCCGTGGCCGCCCGGTTGGGGTAACGAGTTGACCGTGATCGACGCGCACGATGACACCAGGATAGCCACCGCGGCGCCGACGGCTACCGAACGTATCCGGCGCGTCATCGCTTGCTCGCTTCCTGTAGTACGTATTGCAGCAGGGCAACGTCGACGGCATACGGCTGTCCGTTCACATCGGCGCAACTGCCGGGCATCGAAGCGTTCATGAAGCCGCACAACGCAAGCCCGTCGTGGGTGGGAACTCGGAAGAGCGGCGGTCGGTAGGCAATATTGAAGGTGCCCCACTCCTTGGCGTTGACGTGGTTGGCCAAGGTATTGATCCACCACGGCACCGGGTTGAACAGATCGGCGAGTGCCTGCGAGTGGGGGGTGACCTTGCGAACCGCGTCGCTTACCGCGTCCAGCGTGAGCTGCGTCGTGTCGCCCAGCCTGGTTTCCATCACGGCAACCGTTTCGATCAGCGGGCCCAGGGCTCCGAGCCCGGTCGGCCCGGAGAGGCGTGCGGCGCCGTCGAGGGCCACCACCACGTCGCCGGTGGTGATCAGGGAGTCCTGCAGGATCTCCTTCAGCGGATCCCGCATTTCCTTCAACGCCGTCGAAAGCTCAGCGGTATTCCGGATGATCGATCCGATATCGCTGATGGCTTGGTCGGGGCTGTCGAGCAGAGAAGAAGTCGTGGTCAACAGCTGTCCAGCGGAGGCCCCGTTGCCCTGCGTCAAGCGGTCGATCCCGCCGATAGTGTCGGCGATATTCTCCGAGCCGGCCGAGTTGATCGCGTTGAGGAATGTGTCTGCCGAGCCGATGACCTGGGAGATGGTCTTCGGGGAAAGGGTTCGTTCGACCGGAATGCAGTTGCCGGCTTCTAGTTTTGGGCCGTCGGCATAATTGCCGACCAATTCCATCGAACGGTCAGCGAGGATAGATGGAGACCGGATTATCGCCTTAACATCACTGGGTATTTGGCGCTGTTCGGTGATCGCGAACTCGACCCGAACCTGGGTCGGCTCCGGTTGGATAGCCGTGATCGTGCCGATCGGATAACCCATCTGGGTGATCGGGTTTCCTACGTACAGTCCGACGGTGTCGGGTAGGTAAGCACAAAAGGCGACGTCGTGCGTGCTTCCGGAGGCACATGCTGAGCCTGCAGCGGCAATAACTGCAGCCAAACCAATCCCGCCGGCGGTACGCAGGAGTTTGCGAAGGATTTTGGTGGACATCAGCATGGGCTTCCGGGCATCGGGATGCATACGTCGGTGGCGAGCAACTCCGGGAGTGCGTTCTGTGCGTCGAGAACCCGCTCGATCTTGTCTCGCACCCGGCGCAGTCGGGGGACGATTCTGCTGTTGTTCTCGACCCATCGTCTGATGCGGTCCTCCCATTCACGAATCTTCTGGATGAAGTCCTCGCGGTGGTTGATCCAGAACTTTCCGTAAGGGACCAGTATCGCGTCCGCGATGTCACCAAGCCCCTTCAATGATTGGGCAAAGCCCTTGCTGTACAGCACAAGTGTCTGTTCGAGAATGGAGATTTTGGAGACGAGTTCTTTGAGCTGGTCTCGGTAGCCGCTCAGCTCGGTGATGTATTCATCGGAGAGGTTGAGAATCGCAGAGATCTGCCCTCGCTGCCGATCGATCGTCGCAGTCAACGCGTTGCCAGCGTCGATCGCCGCCGTCATGGCATCGACGTTTGTTCCTTGCAGCCCCGCTTGCACTCGGTCCAGCGATTCGCGAATCGGCCTGGGATTCATCTGCTCGGACACTTTCGTCGTGTCGGCGAGAGTACGCATGAGGCTATACGGCATCGTTACACGTGCGGCCGGAATAGCTTTCTGTCCCAGGGGTTCGTCGCCGAGTGACACCAGATTCACGTAGTAGCCGCCAACAATTGTGAGCATGCGCACCTGCACCTGGGACTGATCACCGACGAATGCTGTCTCGTCTACCGTTGCCAGGACCTTCACCTGATTCGCCTCGAGTTTGAGGCTGGCAACCTTTCCGACCGAGATGCCGGCCATCCGCACGTCGTCACCGCGCTGGACCGCGGCCGCGTCATCGGTGTAGAAGACCACCAATTTCTGCCCGGGCGGACGGACATACACCGCGGCCGCCGTCACCGCCAACACCGCAACCATCGCCAGTGCGACCACACCCCAAAGCATTGGGTTTCGCCAGAAACTCACCGGTTGCATATGATCACCCGCTGTCCGTTCAGTAGGACATCCATGGACGCCGGCAATTGCGCCGGACCCCTCGAGCACGGAACCGGAGATTCCGGATCGGGGGGCGGCACAACGCTGTCCCAGACAACGGGAACACGTTTGACTTCGTCGCTGAAGTTATAGAACGCGGTAATCGCGCGGTCCAGCGCATCTTCGATGTCTACCCGGCCCGGCGTGAAACCCGCATTCGCAAGTAGACGCACGACATGGCCCGTGTACAGGGGTCCGTACAGCGCCGACTTCCGGAACTCGTCTAGCACGGTAAGGGCTGAATCGATGGGCCGGTCCAGCCATTCAATCACCTGCACAAGATCTTTGGCGTGACCGCCAAATGTTTCGGCGATGGTGCTCAGATTCTGCATCAACGTAGCTACCACCTGCTGACGGTTTGACGTGAACTCGGTCAGCTTCCGGATGCTGTCCAACACCGGTCCGATTCCGGTGCCGTCGCCGAGTAGATAATTGGCAGCGTTCTCGGTGAACCGGTCGATGTCCTCGGGGCTCAGCGTGGCCAGCACTGGTTGTAACCCGTTGAACAGTGCCGTTATGTCGAAAGATGGCTGGGTCATGCTCACCGGGATGTGCGTGATCGATGTCTGTGCGGGTGGCTTACCCGCAGCGTGTTCGTCGGCGTTGGTGACGTCGATGTACCGGGCGCCGGTGAGCGACTGGTACTTGATCGCCAGTCGCGTTGCGGACACCACCGAGTAGCGATTGTCGAGGCTGAGATCGACAATCGCGATGTCCTGGCCGTTCTTGTGCTCCAGTCGCATCCCTTTGACTTTTCCGACGCGTACACCTCGGACGCGCACGTCTGCGTCGGTACGCAGCCCGGAGATGTCTGTGAATTCCGCTGTGTAAGCACGTGTTTCGTTGGCAACGGGTTGACGTAGCACGTTCACAATCAGGGTGAACACCAGTGCCGCAAAGATGCCGGCCAATACAAATCGCCACAACGCGGCGCGAGGTTTGATCACGGTCCTCCCATCGCATTAATCGGGGCCTGTACACCCGGGATCTGGTCGAGCACGATATGAACCTGCAGTGCCCGCTGTTCGGGAGAACCTGCGTAGAGGTTCTCGAACCGGGTGCGCAATTCCACCAGCGTGTCGTTGATGCCGGCCGGTGTCAGCAGCGCCGGCACGGTGTCGGTGAGCAACTGGGTCAGTTTGACTGCTGGAAGCAAATCGGTGGCGTGCGAGGATTCCAGCTTCCCGATCGCACCGAACAGTGAGTTGGCAACCACGTCGAGCGTCGGTATGGCGCGTTCCCGCCAGTACTCTTCGGTGACTTCCTCGCCGATGACGGCGACCTGTTCTTGTCCAGGCAAAGCCGGTTCGCCGGACACCTTGAACGTGATGGCACTCGATCCCTGATTCCAGCCATAACCGGCGGCTGTCGCAGCATCGGTGAACGCCGGGAAAGCCACGCTGATACCGGTTGCATTCCTGAGTAGTCGCTCGGTCGATACAGTTTGAACCCTGGCGACCGAGTCCGCCGCGACCAGCATCGTCTCGATGAAAGGGTTGAGCCCGTCGGCGTATTGGGTCGCCCGATTGATCACGTCGACCAACTGTGGAGTGATCACGCTGTCGGTGATCGACCCCATCCGGGTTAACAATGCTTGCAGGGTGAAGTTGCCCTGTGGTGTGGTGGCGATGACCGCACCGTCCCGTAGCGGTTCGCCGGCTCCGTCGGGAATCAGGTTGATGCCGGTGACGCCGAAGTAGTTGGCAGGACGGAAATCTACGCCTACGGACTCGGTCAAACTAGCCGCCGGAGTGGCTTCCACGTCGGCATTGATCCGAACGGTACCGCTCGGCAAGCTTTTCACCGCTGTGACTTCACCTACGGTGACACCGTGCAACATCAGCGGGGTGTTGGTGGCGACGCCCTGGCCGACAAACGGCATGTCCATCACCACCGAGATGTGGTCGGTCTTGCTGGAGAATGGTTTCGTGACCACCAGAAGGCAGGCGATTGCGAAGCACAGAGTTACTGCTACGCCGATGACAGTGAGCCTGCGGGTCTCGTCTTCTGCAGACGCGCGGAATAGCATTTATCTCCCTATCCCTTGAACACGAATTCTGGACGTAGGCCCCACAGCATGATGGTGGTCGTGAGATCGAGGACCATGATGGTCACCAGGCTGGCGCGAATGGCGCGGCCGGACGCCTGGCCAACACCAACGGGTCCGCCGGATGCGAAAAATCCGTAGTAACAGTGAATTATCGTCACAGCTGTGCAGTAGATCGTTGCCTTCAGCACCGAGAATGCGATGTCCTGCAAGCTGAGAAACTCTACGAAATAATGGTTATACGTACCCACAGGCTGGTTGTAGAGCCGCTGTACGATCATGTTGACCGTGTAGAAACTCAAAGCCAGCGTCATCACGAAGCCCGGAATGATGCAGGTTAGCCCGCCGATGACGCGGGTGCCGACGACGAACGGGATCGCTCTGAGTCCCATCGCTTCCGTCGCGTCGATTTCTTCGGCGATCCGCATGGAGCCGATTTCGGCGGTCATACGACAACCGGCTTGGGCGGCGAAGGCCACCCCGGCGACCAGCGGTGCCATTTCGCGGACGTTGCCCCATCCACCGATGATGCCGGTCAATGCCCCGAGCCCGATGAGATCGAGCGTTGCGAACGCTTCGATGGCGACGATGCCCCCGACCGTGACACCGAGGATCACCAGCACGCCGATCACGCCACCGTCGACGATGATCGAGCCTCGACCCCACGCCAAGTTATTCATGACGCGCAGGGTTTCGCGCGGGTACTTTCGCACTGTCGTCGGAAGCAACCAAATCGTCTGTGCGACAAAGGTTGCCCACTGCCCGGCTGTCCGGAAGGGCGTAGTCAAGTGACGCGCCGAGAAGTGTCGCCTGCCGAGGAAGGTCGACGGCGCCGCCGAATGCTGTGCTGGAGCCGCCACTATGCCACCGCCATTGGGAAGAACATCGACTGAATCTGAGTGATGACAAGATTGACACCCACGATGAGCAGGACGTTGAGCACTACCGACGCATTCACAGCATCGGCGACGCCGCGCGGCCCGCCTTTGGCCTCCATACCGCGCTGCGACGAGATCACCGCAACGATCGCTGCGAAGCAGAAACCCTTACCCATCGTGAACCAGAGGTCGACCATCTTCGCGAACGATCCAAAGGACAACCAGAAGCTGCCGGGCGTGACGCCATTCACCATCGTTGCGATGAGGAAAGCCGCACCTACGCCCATGGCGAGCACCAGGACCACGAGGATCGGAGTGATCAAGAGCAGGGCCAAAAAGCGTGGCACGACAAGGCGCCGCACCGGATCGATTCCCAGTGCCCGTAGGGCATCCAGCTCCTCGCGAATGGCTCGTGCGCCGAAATCAGACGTGATTGCTGCGGCGGCCGCGCCACCCATCAACAGCCCGGCGGTCACCGGCGCTCCCTGCCGGAGGACGGCGACACCGGTCGCTGAGCCGACCAGCGAGTTGGCGCCGACCTCGTTGACCAGACCGGATATCTGCACGGCCACCATCGCGCCGAACGGTATCGCCATGAGTATCGCCGGCAGGGCCGTCACCTTGAGCAGGGTCCACGCTTGGACGATGAGTTCACCGAAATTCAGTTTCAACGCGACGGTGTCGGTGACGGCGTATCTGAACACCGATCCTGCCATCAGCACGCTTCGTCCGGTCGTGTGCGCGCTGCGAACCGGTATGGCGACCAGTCGGGCGAGCAAGTTCGCCACCCGACGCCGCGTACGCGCGAACGGCCCAGTGGAACCGCCGTGGCGACCGCCCGAAGCGTCGACGGATTCCGTCGGCGGAGACCCTGAGCCCGGAGGCTCAAGTGTTGTCCGCAATGTCGTCATGCGTGGTCCTTCTTCGATTCATGTGAGGGCGATCACCCGACGGAGAGCCACATTATCAAACAGTGTCGGGTTAGGGGAGACCTTATTTGGGTTTGCGTTCGCAATGGAGCCGCCGTGCTTAACCCGGTGCCACCGACTTCACCCGGGGTCCGGCGGGTATCCACCGGCGTCTCTGAACACCCTGATAGCCATGAGATCTCAGGAAATGCACTCAGCCAACAGGACTATTTGCCGGTAAAGGGCCGGGCCGGGCGGTCAAACCACCGGCGACGCTGACGGGCGGCGTGGCCGCAGAGCGTACAGCGTCTTGACGCCTGAACATCGTTCGATAAAGTGATACGACGACGGCAGGGGTACCGGGGGCTCGCAACCTCTTATACGGCGACTCGGCCCGGGCGTGAAGGGACGGGACGATAATTTGACAGCGGAATCGTTGGATGGGCGAACGGCTTTGGTCACCGGCGCCAGCCGTGGAATCGGAGCGGCAATTTCACGGCGACTAGCGGAGCTAGGTGCGCGGGTGTTGCTGGTGGGTCGAGATGTGGCTCGGCTGGAGGATGTCGCGGTCGAGTTGCGTGACCGCGGTGCCGAGTGTGACTTTTTCGCAGCGGACCTGAGCTCGCCCGCGGCTCTTGCGCGATTGGTAGATGAGGTCAAGAGTCGCCATTCGCGCGTCGACATGTTGATCAACAACGCCGGTATGCTGCCCGATGCCAAGCGAGCCGAGCGGTTTACCCACGACGAGTGGTCCGGCATCGTCGAACTGAACTTGACATCGCCCTGGTTTCTGGCCTGCCGGATCAAAGAGATGATGCCCGCCGCCGGCGGCGTGGTCATCAACGTTGCAAGCACAGCTGCCATGTATCCGTCGGTTGGGCTCGCGCCCTACAACGTCAGCAAGGCCGGGATGATCATGCTCACGCAATCACTTGCCCTGGAATGGGCGAGCGCGGGGGTTCGGGTGCTCGCCGTAGCGCCTGGCAAGACCAACACCGACATGGTCGCCCCCATCTTGACTTGGGCAAAGAAGAACGACGTCGAGATCAACCCCCTTGGCCGGTTGGGCGAGCCGTCGGAGGTCGCCCACCTGGTGGCCTTCCTGTGCAGTGACCAAGCCAGCTACCTGACCGGTGTCGTCGTACCCATAGACGGGGGCGAGTTGTTGACATCGGGCCGCTGATCCGCAGTAGCCAGAAACTTAAGTTGTGAAGGAGCTGTAATGCCCACGCCGATTGTGGCGGACGTGCTCGCTGTGCGGCTGTTCGAGTTCGTTGCGCTTGCCCTGTTCCTATTTGGCTGGTGGTACGTGCTCCGCACGCGCAGCGCGATACTGGTGGGCGGCTACGTGGGTTCGACGCTGACCGTAGTGTTCGACTGGACGTTTAACACCAAGTGGTTCTTCAACGTCGCGTACAGCTCGAACTTCATTCCGCTGTTTCAGATCGGCGATAGCGTGCAACCGGTTGCGCTGCTGTTCACGTATGCGTTCTTCTTCGGAATCCCGACAGCGTTTCTGGCACGTAACCGGGCTTGGCTGGACCGAAAACTGGGTGCTTGGGGCTGGCTAGTGGTGTTTCTAGGCATGGGACTGCTGCAGCCGCTGTTCGAGATCCCGATGGTGTCGTGGTTGCACCTGTGGACGTATTACCAAGCGCCGCAATATCTGATCGGCGGTGTCATTTGGTCGAACATCTGGTTCTCCGGACTGCTTGGTGTCAGTTGTTACGGCGCACTACGTCTTGCGCTGCGTTGGGACGATGCGCGGCAACCGGCGTCGGCCGCCGCGGGGACGGCCGGGTCTGCCGGCGCTGGCCTGATGCGGGGACCTAAGGAAGGCACGTTGCGCCAATTAGCTACCGGCGCCACCGCCATCTGGTCGGCGTTTTACCTCAGTACGCTGGTTCAACTCATGTTCTGGTATGCGATCGTCTCGCCGTGGGTGCCCAGCCCGCGGGCGTTTTGACCGATCGGGAGTTCCACGCGGTACACATTATCAACGGTGTTAGATAAACTTTATTGTCACCGGAAACCCGTCGACGCACACAAGGAGAAATGTGGCTCGGCCCAAAGAGGCGCTCATCTCGCGTCGCCGCTCGCTAGAGGCGGCGCTAGACATCATCGACAAGGAGGGGCTCGCCTCCCTGAGCATCCGTCGCCTAGCAGACAAGTTGGGCGTCAACGGCGCATCGTTGTACCACCATTTCGAGAACAAGGACGAGATCATCACCGGGGCGGCGCAACTTGCGCTCGAAGACGTGCGTGCACCTGATGTCACGTCGGGGCGCTGGCGTGAGTGGCTGTCGCAGAATGCGCGTGAGCTTCGGACGGCGCTGTTGGCGCATCCCGAGATCATTCAGGTCGTAATCGGCCGACGCAGTGTAGGCCTCGGCCCCAAACGTATCGAGGTTTCGGCCAAACACCTGATCGATGAGGGTGTCCCGAGCGCAGCTGTGATGCCTCTGATCGAATCACTGGAGCTCGTTGCGATCGGCAGCGCACTTCAAGAGACGCGTACGGATGCCCAGGGTGACGAGGTTGATCTGCTGTCTGGCGAGGAGTATCCCGCATTGACCAAGGTTCTTCGGGAGAGGGGCCTGTCATCGGACGAGATGTTCGATGTGATCATCTCCAGCGTTGTCAGCGCTTTCGAGGAGGCTATCCGCGAGCGCCAGTCTCGTTGGCTTCCTGCCGCAAAGGTCGAGACGGAATAGCTTGGCGAGGTCGACACTTAGCCCCAGCCAGAGGGCTCGCATCGCTGACAGGCCCAACCGAGCCCAACTCGGGCGGCAACGACTCGACCCGTTGATTACCGCGCTTTGCCGCCAAACCTCCGTGACGGCGGGCATTGTCGCCGCACGCGCTGTACTCGATGCGGGTATTGACACCGGGTTCGGACACTGGATCCATTCGGCACAGGTGGCGTATCAAGGCGGGAGTCTCGACGGCACCGCATTGGCGACCGCGATCACGGATCGCGAAACCGGCGCCGAGACGGCGTTTCGCGCCGTTTCTGTGATGCAACGTGATCGGGTGGTTGCTCGCGGTCAGGTCTCGTTCGAGGCGCCGTCTTTCGGGGCGCACGCCGAGGAATTGGTTGGCATGGGCGATAACCCGGACCCGTACAGCGTGCCGGCGGTGCTGTCACCGGCAACGCCGGCAGGGTTCCCCGTCGATATCCGGCCGATCGGCGACAATGGTCGAACCTGGGTCAGATTCCGCAACGAGTTACCGGACGACCTCTTGGTGCACGTCGCCGCGCTGGCGTTGACGGTGGATCCTGTCGTTGCCGGTGCGTTGCACGATTACGGTGATTATCAGCCCATCAACTATGGGCTGTGGATCCATCGCTGCTTCCGCGCTGACGACTGGGTCTTGTTGTCGCAGACGGGTTCCCGCGCCTATGGGCATCGGACGTTCTTCACCTATGCGCTTTCGTCGTCGCATGGTCGCGAGATCGCAACCATAGCTCAGGAGGTCCGGCTTTTCCGCCGGATCGCGCCATAGATTAATCAGACAGCGTTTGGTAATGTGGGGGAGTACCCATCCCACAGGTAAAGGGGCGCCGGACGTGTTCCACCACACCGCGATCGCAGTCAAAGATGTCAATCGGTCTCACCAGTTTTACACCGAGGTCATGGGATTCAAGCTGCGAAAAGTAGTAAAACGGCAGGCGCCGGGTGGCGGTTGGACGAAGCACATTTTTTATTCGAATGGTGACGAACCCGGCTTCTTCGCGATCTGGGACCTGCACGGTCTTGAAGACGCCGGCGTCCCAGATGACAGTTGGCAGGGCGGGCTGTCGACCGGCGTCGGCCTGCCGTACTGGGTGAACCACATCGCGTTCGAATGCCACGACATCGGGAGCCTCGAGGATCACAAGCAACGCTGGCTCGATCGTGGCTATCACGTTCTCGAGGTAAAGCACGAGTTTATCCACTCGATCTACACCCGTGACCCCGATGGCACTCTGGTCGAATTTACCTACGACACCGTTCCTTTGACTGACGACGATACGCGTGAAGCGGTCGAGCTGATGGCCGACGACACGCCGGCCAGCGTCCCCGAGTATGAGGGGATCGTGCACAAGTCTGAACACGCCAAGGCTCGCAAACAGGCTGAGCGGATCGCCGACGCGAGCGCTGCGCACTGACTCAGCCAAGGCCGCGGGCAACGAACGATCAGCTTGCGCGCCGGCGATCACCGGCGCGCAACACCCCGCTCGGTAACGGTCGGCCGACCAGATCCTGTGCGAGATGCGCTGCGCTGATAGCGAGTTCGATGTCGATGCCGGTGTCGATCCCCATATCCGTGGCCAAATAGACCAGTTCCTCAGTCGCCACGTTGCCGCTGGCGCCGGGTGCGAATGGGCATCCGCCAAGCCCGCCGATCGACGAGTCGATCATGGTGATGCCGATCTGCATCGCGGCCAGAATCGTGGCTAGTCCGGCACCGCGGGTGTTATGCATATGCAGTCCGACTGGAACCGTTGGATGTCGTCTCTGGACGTCGGCGATCAACTCCGTCGCACGCCTGGGCGTCGCCGTCCCGATCGTGTCGCCGAGACACACCCGGTCTGCCCCGCAGCCTACGGCGTTTTCCACGAGCGAGACGACCCGCGCGACCGGCGTCGGGCCGTCGAACGGACAATCCCATGCCACCGCGAATATTACCTCCAGGGTGCCACCCGCGGCGTGCACCAAGTCGGCGACTTGTGGCACGAGCGAGATGGATTCGTCGGTGGAACGCCGAACGTTGGCGTGTGAGTGCCCGTCGGCGGCCGACACCACATACTCGAGGTTGGTTACTCCCGCATCGAGTGCTCGCTTGGCACCTGCGGTGCTGGCGACCAATGCGGAAAACTCGATGTCGGGATAACGGTGCAGGGCAGCGGCGACCTCAGCGGCGTCGCTGAGCGCGGGCACTGCCCGGGAGGAGACGAATGCGGTGGCTTCGATTCGCTTGACGCCGGTGGCCACCAACGCGTTTAGAAGCGCCAGCTTGGCCGTCGTCGGGATGGGCGTTTCGATCTGCAGACCGTCGCGCATCCCGACTTCGCGAATCGAAATCCGTTCCGGCAACCCGATATCGGTGCCGTTGACCAGGCTCATGACAACTGCGGAAGCACTTCTGAACTGAGCAGTTCCACCATGGCCCGGAATTCGTCGGCGGGCTGGCCGCCCATGTCGATCGACAACAGGTTGACATCGGCGTGCAGCATCTCAGAGACCTCACCAAGCCGGTCGACAACTTCGGCGGGACTGCCGACTATTGCCGGACCTTTTGTGCTCAAGAACTCGAAGTCGAAGGGCTTGGTGATGAAGGGCGGAGGGTTCGGGTTGACGCGCCTGATGACCGTAGTCATCAGCTCGAAGTAGGCCTTGTACCGGGGCATCCAGCGTTCGCGTGCGCGTTGGCTGTCGGTGTCGACGTTGAGATGCCAGCATGCCCCGACCCGCGGCTGGCGGGTGTGACCGTAGGAGGCGTAACGCTCGAGGTAGGCCTCGACAACGGGGATGAACATGGCCGGGTTGCCGAAGGCACTCGGCAGCATCAGGTCTAGGCCGAGCCGGGCGGCGAGCTCCAGCGTGGACTCCGAGGCGCCACCGCCGATCCACAGCGGAGGCACCTGTTCGGGCGCGGGCTGGAGTGCGAAAGCATCCAGCGGTGCACGATGCTTGCCCTGCCATGTCACCGGCTTTCCGGTCCACAGGTCGAGGAGCAACTCCACGTTCTCCTCGAACAGTTCATGGGAGTCGTCGGGGTTCTGCCCGAACAGCGTGTAGGTCGAGGTGAAGAAGTTACCGCGGCCGGCCACCATTTCGACGCGGCCGTTATTGAGGGCGTCCAGCGTCGCGTAGTCTTCGGCGGCTCGTACGGGATCGAGGTTGGCAAGCAACGTCACCGCGGTGCTGAGTTTGATGTTCTTGGTGCGCTCACCGATCGCCGCCAGGATCACCGGCGGGCATGAGTATATGTATTCCAAACCGTGGTGTTCACCGATGTGCACACCCTCGAATCCGCCTTCGTCGGCCACGACGGCCGCTTCGACGATCGCACGGTGTCGTTCGATGGCGCTTTCGCGATGGTCGGTGACTGGGTCGGTGACCTGGTCACCCAGTGTCATCAAGCTGAGGGTCATGTTGCCGCTATCTCCCATCCGGGGTGCAGGTGAACGTCGCGATACCTAATTTAACAAACAGCATTTGATTATGCAACGCCGCATGTGAGCCTCTGTTTATCGGTCTATTGCAGGGCGCTTTAAGCAACAGCGATCGGTTAGGGCTCGACGATGGATCCACGTCTGATCCGGGTCGTCGTCACATCGACATGCCGCCGTCGACCGGCAGCACCACACCGGTGATGTATCCGGCCTCAGCCGAAGCCAGAAACTGTACCGCGGCGGTCATTTCGGCCGGTTCGGCGAACCGCTGCTGCGGGACGGCCGATGTCAGTGCGGCGAGCTTCTCGGGTGGAATGGCCTTGACCATCGCCGTCGCCGCATTCGGCGAAATCGCGTTCGCGGTGATCCCGAAGCGAGCGACTTCCTTGGCGACTGTCTTCGTGAACCCGATGATCGCCGCCTTGGCCGCGGCGTAGTTGGACTGTCCGACGTTACCGTGCATCCCGGTATAGGAGGTGACGTTGATGATGCGCCCGAATTCGTTGGCCCGCATCAGCGGTACCGCCGCGCGGGTGACATTGAATGTGCCGCCGAGGTGCACGTCCAGAACGGCCTTCCAGTCCTGATCGGCCATCTTCCACACGACGGAGTCGCGTGCGATCCCAGCGTTGTTGACGACCGTGGCAAGGCTCCCGCCCCAGTCGGCAATGTGCGTGACCGCCGAGGTGATGGCTCGAGAATCCGCCACATCGACCGCGATCGGCAGCACATCCTTTCGTCCGCCCCATGTCGCGTCGAGCAGGGCGGGATCGATGTCCAGAGCGCCAACCCGGGCCCCCGCATCGCTGAACGCAGTGGCGATCTCATATCCGATACCTTGTGCCGCACCGGTGACAAGCACGGTGTGACCGGTGAAGTCGAAGCTCATATTCATGCGCGAGCAATCCTGTTCCACGGGATGTCCTTGTCGACGCGTGGTTCCGCGGGAAGCCCCAGCACACGTTCACCGAGGATGTTGCGCTGCACCTCGGATGTGCCGCCCTCGATCGAGTTCGCCAACGAGCGCAGGTACGCCTTGGTGAGAACCTCACCGCCGTGCACCGCCGCAAAGTCCGGGGCGGTCGGCTCGTAATCATCTACGGCCAGCGAAGTTTGCCCCTGCACGTCGACGCAGAACTCATAGATCGCCTTGTTGAGTTCTGCCATCTGAAGTTTCGCGATCGAGCCTTCGGGTCCAGGAGTGGCGACCCTCGATGCGGCGCGAACGTTGGTCAGGCGCGCCGCCTCGGCGCGGATCCACAAGCGGGTGAGGAGATCACGGGCGACGGCACTGCCGTGGCCGGACTGCGATGCGCTGCAATAGGCCCGAACCGCCTGTGCAATCGGGCCCTCACCTCGTCGCAACGGGCGGCCGCCGAGAGAGACGCGTTCGTTGCTCAGTGTGGTGATGGCCACCCTCCAGCCGTCGCCCACGTCGCCGAGACGGTCGCTGTCCGGTATCTCGACGTCGTTGAGGTAGACCTCGTTGAATTCGGCCTCACCGGTCAGCTGCCGCAGCGGCCGAACCTCGACTCCTGGCGAGTGCATGTCCAACAGGAAGTAGGTGAGGCCGCGGTGCTTGGCGACCTCCGGGTCGGTACGGGCGAGCAGCAGCCCGTAACGGGCGATGTGCCCCAGTGAGGTCCAGACCTTTTGACCGTTGACCACCCATGTGTCGTCGCGCCGCCTGGCCCGGGTAGCCACCGCGGCAAGGTCGGATCCGGCGCCCGGTTCACTGAAGAGTTGGCACCAGATGTCTTCGCCGGTGAACAGCGTGCGCAGGTGCTTGCGGCGTTGGTCGGGGGTGCCATGCTTCAGGATGGTGGGCGCCGCCATGCCAAGGCCGATCACGTTGCGCGCACTCCAGTCTGGTGAGCCGGCCTGCTGAAACGCGTTCTCACATTCGGCCTGCAGCGACGAACCCAGCCCGAGGCCGCCGAACCCGGGTGGAAAATGCACGAACGCCAAGCCAGCGTCGAAGCGTGCCGCGCGGATCATCTGGTCCGGGCTGGCGGCGATGTCATGAGTGGCGAAGAATTCCTCGAGCGCGGAGCCCAGCACCCGGCGATCATTCTTGGCGGACATCTGCGATCACGCTCCTTTCGGGAGGTTGATCAGCGTTGCGAGCCGGTCACGATGCTCGCTCGTCGATCGCAACAGAAACGAGGAGGCCATGGCGCGCTTGAGATACAGGTGGGCTGGGTGCTCCCAGGTAAACCCGATGCCACCGTGAATCTGGATGTTCTCGGCGGCGACGTAGGTGTAAGTATCGGTGGCGACGGAACCTGCCAGCGCGGCCGCGATACCCAGGTTGTGCGGATCATGATCGGCCGTCCAGAGTCCGTGCCACACGACGGACTTGGCCGATTCGACCTCGACAAGCATGTCCGCGCAGCGGTGCTTGATCGCCTGGAACGAACCGATCGTCCGACCGAATTGCACCCTGGTGCATGCATAGTCGACGGCTTGGTCAAGTACCCGGGATGCACCGCCGAGTTGTTCGGCCGCCAACAGCAGCGTCCAGATGTCCACGGTGCGTTCCAAAGCCTCGGCCGTGATCGGCAGCCGACGGGCACGAACGCCGGTGAGGTCGGTGTGCGCTAGTCTGCGGGTTTGATCCAGCGGTGTGAACTCGGACCACTGCAGCCGCGCGGTGTCTTCGACGATGTAGATCTTCGGGCCGTCGGCCGCTGTGGCGATCACCAACAGGATGTCGGCGTGCGGGCCGGCAAGCACGTAATCCGCGCGACCGGACAGCGTTGCCGTGTGCTCGTCGGTCACCGTCGCCGTGATCGAGCTCTGCAGCGGATCGCGTCCTGACCAGCCGACTGTGGCCACCGATTCGCCCGTCACCAACCGCGGCAGGATCTGGGATTTCGATGAGTCATCGGCGCAATGCAAGAGCGCCGACGTCGCGAGCCCTACCGAAGCCAGCATTGGCGCGCCGTACAGGGACCGGCCGAGTTCCTGGAACACCGCGCCGAGTTCACAGTAACCGGCACCACTACCGCCTAACTCCTCGGTGACACACAGACCATGAAGGCCGAGTTCAGTTGCGGCCAGACGCCATACGTCAGGATCGTATGACGAGTCCACTGACATCCAGCGTCGCACAGAATCCTCGGGGGAGTGCTTCTCAAGGAAGCGTCGGACAACCGCACCGAGCTCAAGCGTATCCTCAGTTGGCATGTAGCTCATTGGGTTTCGCTTCCGTGCTGGTAGCCCGAGCGACGGCCCTCGACGAAATCCCCACGCGCATCGTGCGCTTCACCGGACATGTTCAGTTCGAGGGTGTAGCTCAGTTCTTGGCGGTAGGCCTTGCGAATGTCGCGGGCGATCGATCCGTTGATCGCGGCTTTCAACCCCCTGACGACGGCGGTGCGCTTGGCTGCGACCGTCGCCGCGAGGTCGCGTGCGGTGTCGGCCAACTGTTGTGCGGGCACGACGCGGTAGACGCTGCCGTAGGCGTGTAGCTCTTCGGCGAAGAAGGGTTCGCACGTGTACATCGCGGCCCGCAACCGCTTCTCCGGCAGCAGACCGGCAGCCTGGACGATTCCGCTGGTGGCACCGTTGTCGGCTTCGGCAAGCACAAAGCTGGTCCGCTCCGCGGTCAGGATGATGTCACACACCCCCGCGACCAACACCCCTAATCCGATGCAGTAGCCGTGTATGGCGGCGATCACCGGCACCGGGCACTCGCTGATGGCAAGCGTCAGTTCCTGAGAGCCGTTGGCCTGGCCGAGGATTCCGCTGAAGCCGGGAAGATCCTGAACCTCCTTGACGTCTCCACCGGCGCAGAATCCGCGGCCTTCTGCGCGCAGCAGCACCACATGCGCCCGGTTGTCGGTGTGGTAGCTGCGCAGATGTGTGACTAGCTTGGCGATATCAGAGAGTCTGAATGCGTTGACCGGTGGATTGTCGATCACCAGTTCGGCTATGCCGTTGTCCGTGATGTCGTGGCGAATCAAGGTCACACCCCGCCGTATTGCGCTTTCAACGCCTGCCGACAGAGCTTGCCCGTGACGTTGCGGGGCAGATCGTCGACTACCGCTAGCGACTTGGGTAGTTTGAACCGGGCCAGTCGAGCCTGGGCGAATTGGTTCAGCTCGTCCAGTGTGGGCGGGACGCGCGGTTGGGCCGGTACAACGACCGCCATTCCCACTTCACCCCACACCTCGTGGTGGATGCCGATGACTGCCACATCCGAAACTTTGGGATGCTCGCCGAACACCCGCTCGATCTCGGCGGGGTACACGTTCTCGCCGCCGGATTTGTACATCTCCTTCACCCGGCCGGCGAGGTAGTAGTAACCATCGGCGTCGCGGCGTGCGGCGTCGCCGGTGCGGTACCAACCATCGGTGAAGAAATCCTGGTTGTCTTTGCGCCAATAGCCGGGGGTGACACTTGGGCCGCGCAGCCATATCTCGCCGGTGTCGCCGGCGGCAACATCGTTACCGCCCTGGTCGACGAGGCGGATCTGGGTATGCCGGGCGGACCGTCCGATCGACCCGGCCTTGGCCCTGTTGAGCGCTAGGGCCGGGTTGTCGACCGCCGTGGCCATCGGCCCGTGTTCGGTGCCACCGTACTGCGGTTGTAGCGCTACGCCCCGGTCGGCCCACCGTTGTAGTAGCTCGGGTTCGGCGATGGCGCCCGCCACGATGAACTGGCGTGCGTGCGAGAAGTCGGCCGTATCAAATCCTGGCTGCGCTGATATGCCTCTGTACATCAACGGGATCGCGGCGAAATGCGTTGCGGGCAGTTCAGATCGGATCAGTGCGGCAAAGACGGCATCGGGTACAAACCGTCGCATGATCGACACCGCCCCGCCGAAGTACAGGATGGGGTTGGCCATGACGTTGAGTCCGCCGGCATGAAACAGAGGCATCGGGTTGAGGTGGTGGTTACCCGGCTCGGAATACCGCGTGGTATGCGCTGTGTTCAGCGCCTGCCATACGAGCGTGCCGTGGGTGGAAAGCACGCCTTTGGGCAGTCCTGTCGTGCCCGAGGTGTACAGGATGTGCGTTGGATCGTCGAACGTCAGGCCGATGTGGGGGGCGAGGTGACCGGCACTGGCTACAGCCGCGTCGTACTCCGAACCGGTCGCCGCCCAAGAAATCCTCTCCGGTATCGCTGCTTTCTCGGCGATGTTGTTTGCGACGCTGGCCCATTCGGCGTCGTGGACGATCATCTGAGCTTCGGCGTCGAGCGCGATGTCGGTCACTTCGGAGACCGCCAATCGCCAGTTCAGTGGGACCAGCAACGCACCGATACGCATTGCGGCAAACTGGATCTCGATGATGCGGGGGTCATTTTCCGCGATGACGAGAATGCGGTCACCTTCTTTGACTCCGCGATCGCGAAGTACGCACGCCAGACGACCCACCCGCTCCTCGAGGTCCGCCCAGCGCAACATCGTGTTGTCATCGGCGCTGCCAAGTGCCGGATCCTGTGGCCGGTGATTTGCATGGTAGTCAACCCAGTCGTGGGCCGCGAAGGCCATCGGTTTCTCCTCGTGTTCAATTGACGAACTGATGCCGTACCAGCCAGTCGTGCACCAGATCGGCGGCCCGGGCGAGATGTACCTTTTGACCGGTGCCGCTGAAATAGTGGTTGGCGCCGGGCAAATTTACGAGTTCCTTATCCGTGTGACCGACCGCATCGAAAACTTGCTGTTGATGACTGGTCGGTACCGCATCATCGCGCCCATTCACCATCATGAACACCGGAACCGTGACGCGCGGGGCGGCATCTCCTGCGTCCACCTGGGCAGTCTGAAGGCTCCATTGTGAGAGCCAGCTGCGTGTGGTGGTGAAGCGCATCAGCGCGCCGGGGCTGGTATTCGCGATACAGGGGTCGCCCAGGTAGCTCGATCCGGGCTTACGCTCGTTCGGATCGATTGAGGGGTCAAGCCAGCGGGGATCGGCCATAGTCCCGGGGACCACGAACGCGTATTCGGCGTGCGGGCGGCCGGCGGAACTAAAGTCAGCCAACTTCTGCTGTGTAAACGCGGTGATCCGCCGACTACGGTCCCGCTGGGCCATCCGATACGCGGCGAGGAAGTCCGAGGAGTACGGCGGTTGGTTCGGATTGGACGGGTCGTACAAGTCGAATTCGGTTTGGCGGTTGCGTTCGGGCTCGATCTCATTGGTGATGGAGGCATCGAGAAACTCAGTCAAAAGGCGGTGCCGACTGCGCGGCGCCGCCAACAGCATCACGCCGTCAGCTCCAGCGAGTGCCGTCTCCGCCAGGATTGTGTCCTCACCGGCTGCGGTTTTTGAGATTGACGGCGACTCCGCTTCTGCCTGATAGCCCATCATTGGTGAGCCGCCGCCGCTCCAGCCAGCAAGAATAATGTTCTTGTAGCCGAGTCGATTCCGTGCATCTTCGATACACGCGTGCAGGTCGAGCAGCACATTCTCCATCTGCAGAGCGGAGTCGCCGACCGAGTACCGGTTGGCTGCGCCGATCACGTGCAGACCGGTACGCGCGAGCTCGGAAAACAGCGGCAGGTACCCGGGGGAACCGATGGGATGCATCGCGAGGATAACGGTGTCCGAATCGTCTTCGCCTCGGAGCAGCTGCGCCTGCCGGACGACGTTATCGGCGATTGAACCGTAAATGTCCTTCCGGACCGTCTTCTCCCGTGAGACAACCAGATACGGTGTGCGGGTGTATTTGATGCGCGGTACGTCTGGCGCCGAATGAGACAACGCAAAGCCTCCAGTCAAGGACCGATGTGACAATAATCGAGGGTCGCCGATTGCTGTCGGTGTAGATGGCCGCGTACCGATTAGCGGACCGACGCCCCGGCGTCGACCGGAAGCGAGACCCCGGTGATGTAGCGCGCTTCATCCGACACCAACCAGGCCACGGCGTTGGCAACGTCGTCGGATTCGATCAGTTGCACCGGGAGGGCATTGCTCATCGCCTCGAACAGCTCAGGGAACTGGTCGGCGGAACCCAGGAACGCGTCGTTCGCCACCATCATCGTATTGGCGCCGGTCGGATGCAGAGTGTTGACACGAATGTTATGACTAGCCAGAGCGTTCGCGTATGACCGCATCACGCCGACCACGGCGTGCTTGGCTGCCGTGTAGCCGAGTAACCCATAGGTGTTTGTCCGTAAAGACCGTGCTGGGCTCTTGAGACCGGCGACCGAACTGGTGATGATGATGGCGCCGCCCTCATTCTGCTCCACCATCGTCGGTACCGCGGCTTCCAGCGTGTAAACCACCCCGGTAAGCATGATGTCGATTGCGTCGTGCCACGCGGACACCTTGGTCGAAGTGGGGCCGACGATCGGCATGATCCCGGCGTTGGCGATGACGATGTCGACCCGGCCAAGCTCGGCGACGCCTTCATCAAAAACCCGGCCTACCGCATCCTGATCGCGAACATCGGCCTGACGCGCCACGATGCGACGACCGAGCGCTTCGACCTGTCGCACCGTTTCTTCGAGATCGTCTTTGGTGGCCAGCGGATACGGCACGGAATCGATCTGCTCGGCGATATCGAAGGTGATGATGTCGGCGCCTTCCTTCGCGAGCCTGACGGCGTGTGCTCGGCCTTGGCCGCGCGCACCGCCGCTGATGAAGACGACCCTGCCCTCGAGTGTTCCCATGTCGCTCCTGGTTGCCGATCTGCCGTTGAAGGGGTTTCATGCCCGCGTCACGATATTAACCAAACAACGTTCGGTGAGCAAGCGGGTCGCCTGGAAGGGAGCTCGCACGGTGAAGTGTCGGAGGGCTTATCGCTCGACGGCAGGCGATCAACCCGCGCTGGGGCCCGGGGTGCCGCGATTGAGGTGCAGGACCTGCAACTCGGTGTAGGCATACAAGCCCCATGGCCCGTTCTCCACGCCCAACCCGCTGTGCTTGAGCCCGCCGAACGGTGTGGTGGGTCCCAGGCTGGCGTGGGTGTTGACCCATGTCGTGCCGGCATCCAGCGCCTCTGCGACGTGCGCGCCGCGGGTCGGATCCGCCGTCCACACACTGGCACCCAGACCGAAGTTCGTCTGATTAGCTCGGGCCACTGCGTCATCGAGTTCGTCGTAAGCGATAATCGGTAGAGCTGGACCGAATTGCTCCTCATCGACAAGCGGTGTCCCATCGGCAATCTCGGAGATAATCGTCGGCTCCATAAAGTACCCGGGCCGGTCGATTCTGCGGCCGCCCGCGGCGGCCTTGGCTCCGCCCGACACGGCGGTGTCGACCAGTCCGACCACTCGCTCGATCTGGGGAAGCGTCGACAACGGACCGAGTTGCGTGGTGGTGTCGGTCGGATCACCAACGGCTGTGCTATCTGCGACCGCGGCCAGCGCTTCGACAACATCGTTGTAGAGGTGGCGCGGGGCATAGACACGCTTGATGAGCGCGCACGCTTGTCCGTTGTTGAAGAAGGCGGACCAGAACAGCCCGGGCGCGATTTCTGCAACGTCGACGTCGTCCAGCAGGATTGCTGCGTCATTACCGCCAAGTTCCAGCGTGGTCCGTTTGAAATCTAATGCAGCAGCGGCATTTACAGATCTACCTGCCTCGACGCTGCCGGTAAAGCTAACTTTTCGGGCCAACGGGTGCCCGGCAATCCAGCGGCCGACCCGATCGCCGCCGCTGACAATGTTGAGCACTCCCGGCGGCAGGATATCTCGAAGAATCTCGCCGAACCGCAGTGTGCTCAACGGCGTGAACGGAGACGGTTTGAGCACCATGGTGTTACCTGCACGCAGCGCCGGCGCAATTTTGAAGAATGCGAGTCCGATAGGCATGTTCCATGGGGTGATCGCGCCGACGACGCCGACAGGACGGCGGATTACCTCAACACGCGCAATTTCGTCGTCGCGAAGCACTTCACGGGGAAGGTCGAGACTGGCGTAGTAAGCCAGCCAACCGGCTGCTACGGGCACTTCGAAGCCGGCGAACGGCGCGGTCTTACCCGACTCCTCAATCAGGATCTGGGCCAACTCTTGCGAATTGGCCTCGATCGCAGCGGATGCCTCCATGAGCTTTGCGCGTCGGAACTCCTCATCGGCACGCCATGCGGGAAACGCATTTGCGGCCGCCTGGAAGGCCTGGTCGACTTGGTCGCGGGTGGCCTCAGGAGCCGTTGTGAACGGCGCGCCTGTGGCGGGATTCACGACGTCGAACTCAACGAAGGTGTGGGCGCCGGTCCCGTTGATTGTCTGACTGGGCATGTGACTCCTTTGACCGTTGGCGTCCCCAAGTTCCGGTCGAGTCGGCGGGACCGGGGCGATTAGCGCGGCGATTGTGAGCCGCGTTACGGCGTTTACCGTACAGTGTTTGTTTGATGGGCAGCAACGATGACGACCAACCCGGGACGCTAAGGAGCGCACAGATGACAGGTTTTCAGTCCGCAGAGCAGCTACAGCAGTTCGTCACTCCGTTCCTGCGTCAGCTGGTCACCGATCCTGAGCTGCGTCCGAAGTTCGTCGCAGGCGACACATCGTTCAAAGTGCAGTACACGGACCCCGATGAGGTGTTCATGCTCGACTGCACCGTCGATCCGCCGGTCGTGTTCGACGGGGACGACGCTGCCGGGCGTGAAGCCGAGGTGCGGCTCACGATGTCGGCCGAAGACGCGCACCGGTTCTGGCTGGGCAACCTGAATGTGCCGATGGCCATTGCGCGGCGCAAGGTCAAGGTCGAAGGATCGGTGCCCAAGTTGCTCAAGCTGCTGCCCGCCATTACGCCAGCGTTCGACAAATACCGGGACTACGCGGACGCGAAAGGATATTCGGTCAACTGAGGCCGCCGAGGCCCGTCCGCTGGCCAACCGCGGCTAGGACGCGCGGCGGATGCCTCGCTTCAGCAGTAGTTCGCGCTCGGATTCCGTGAGCCCGCCCCAGATCCCGTAGGTCTCGCCGACGGCCAGGGCGTGCGCACGGCACTGCGCGATGACCGGGCACTGGTTGCACATCTCCTTGGCGCGTCTCTCGCGCTGGGCACGGGCACGGCCGCGTTCGCCGTCGGGATGAAAGAACATCGAGGAATCGACACCCCGGCACGAACCGGCCATCTGCCAATCCCACACATCAGCGTTGGGTCCGGGTAGTTGTTGCGGCAAAGGCATTGGAGAACCCCTCTCTGCGTGTTCTCCCGCAAACAGTTGAACACGTGAGTTCTTGGAACAGATCCGAGCGCAAGTCGCCGATGACTACTCGTGCACACAAAGTAGGTGGGCTCACGAAATTTCGTCAATAGTCCAAACGCGTGTGGAACGCCATAACCGCAGGCCAAGAATTTACCTCACGTTCATTCTTGGGCCTTTTCGCCGGCGTAAAACATGCTAAGCGAATCCCACCGAGACCACCCCGGCCGCCGTTTCACCTGATCGCGTCGCCAGGAGGTAATCCAGCAAACGCAAACAATCAATGGTCGGCTTACCTGGAGTTAACTTTGTGGGCATCAACTGTTAACCGAATCCATCCGGTCGGCGTGTCGTTGATAGCGTCGGCGCTTCGATGACCACTTCCTGCTCCGCGACGGTGTTGGCCGATGCCGCGTTCGGTTGCGACCCCGGCCGCTGGCCGCTGCCGCCGGCCGCGTCGCAGCACGAACTGTGGCTGCGCGCGGTCGCCGCGGGCGGTCAGGGACGCTACGCCAGCGCGCGCGCCGACCTCGCTCGGCTGCGCCGCACCCGACGGCATGAGCCGTTGATCTCGTTGGCGCACAGCACCTATGCGTCGTTGCTGCGGCAACTCGGCTGGCACGGCCACGCCCGAGGCTGGGACGGGCGAGCGTTGGCGCTCGCCGGCTCCGACGCCGAGGCCGGTGCCGACGCGCTGATCGGGCTGGCCGCCGACGCGTTGGGGATGGGCCGGTTTCCGGCGGCTGCACGCGCACTTCAGCGGGCCGCCGAGCGGATCCCCGACGCGCCGGCGTCACGGCTCGCCGTTCGGTTGGCGTGGGTGGGCGCGGAACTGGCGATGGCCCGCGGCGAGGGCGCGCAGGCGGTGCGCCATGCCGAGCAAGCCGTCCGGGCGGCCGCGGCGTTCGGCTCGGCGCGACACGCCGTGAAATCCGACGTCGTACACGCCGCCGCGTTGTGCAGCGCCGGTGACCTTGACGCTGCGCGGCTGGTCGCAGACGCCGCGCTGACCGAGACGGGCCGCCTCGGAATGATCCCGCTGCGCTGGGCGTTGGCCTGCTTGCTGGCCGACATCGGCAGCGCGACGTGCCCGCACGACCAGATCCGTGCCATTCGCGACGAATCTGCCGACACAGTCCGGTCACGGGGCGGCGTGTGGCCCGTCTCGGTGACCGAGGGCACGTCATCCTGAAAGTTATTGTTTAGCTGAGCCGCCCCCGCCGGACTGCCACCGGTTCGTAACGCTGGAGAGATCGCCCACGATGACAATTTCGAGAGAACGTCTCGATGCTGTCGTTGCTGAGGCAGTAGCGGGCAACCGAGACGCACTCCGACAGGTGCTGGAAACCATCCGCCCCATCGTTGTCAGGTACTGCCGGGCACGGGTGGGAGCCGCGGAACGCAGTGGGCTTTCAGCAGACGATATTGCTCAGGAGGTGTGCTTGGCCGCCATCACGGCGCTGCCGCGCTACAAGGATCAGGGACGACCGTTCCTGGCCTTCGTGTACGGCATAGCTGCACACAAGCTCGCTGATGCGCACCGCGCAGCGGCACGGAACCGCTCCGACCCGATGGAAGTCGTGCCGGAGGGCTACTCGCTGGACGCCGGTCCCGAGCAGATGGCCCTGGAGGCCGAATCGTCTGAGCAGATGAAAAAGCTGCTCGCCGTACTGCCGGAAAAGCAACGTGAAATCTTGATCCTGCGTGTGGTCGTCGGCATGAGCGCCGAGGAGACCGCCGAGGCAGTCGGAAGTACGGCCGGTGCGGTCCGGGTGGCCCAGCATCGCGCGCTGGCGCGGCTGAAGCAGGAGATCATCTCGACAGGGCGGCACGACCATGCCTGACTTCGGACGCTGGAACGCAAACGGGGGCGACCCGTCCCTCAACGACATCAACCGCACCGACCGGTTCCTGGACGCGCTGGCGTTCGAAGAGCCGGTGTATGCCACCGACCCCGGCGAAGCCGAGCTGGCACAACTGCTGGCTGGCTGGCGCGACGAGGTGCGCGACGCACCGCTGACCGCGCCCGTCACCCCGCGCGACGCGGTGCTGGCACTGGATCGTGCCACCGTGTCACGACGACGCAACCGGTCGCTGGCGGTCGTCGGATCGGCGGCGGCTGCGGTGTTGTGCCTCGGCGGCTTCGGTGCGGTGGTCGCCGGCGCCGGACCGGGTGATGCGTTGTACGGCCTGCGCACCATGCTGTTCGGTGAGCAGCAGACCACCCGCGACGATCCGGTGATGCTGGCGTCGCAGCAGTTTGCCGAGGTGCAGCAGCTGATCGACGAAGGCCAGTGGGAAGCCGCGCAGGACAAGCTGCAGACGCTGACCACCACGGTGGCCACGGTCGACGATGTTGACCGCAAACAGGAATTCGTCAGCGACTGGCAAGAGTTGACGGTGAAGGTTCAGGCGCAGGACCCGGCCGCGACCATTCCGCCGGATGTGCCGCCGCCGGTGTTCCCGGAGGTGCCGATCGCGGTGCACGACACCACGACGACGATCTCGGTTTCGCCGTCGCCGTCGGACACCACGGCCCCGTCGCCGTCGGATGTGACGACGTTGCCGTCGCCGACGGACACCACGCTGCCGTCGCCCACGGATGTCACGACGCTGCCGTCGCCGACTGCGACGCCGTCGCCGACACCGACTGTGGCCCCGTCGCCCACGCCGACCGCGAGCCCGTCGCCCACGCCGACCGCGAGCCCGTCGCCCACGCCGACCGCGAGCCCGTCCCCGACGAGCTCGCCTGCGCAGCGGCCGACGCCGACATCGTCGGTGCAGCAGCCGCCGTCGTCCTCGGCGACGCAACTGCCCGCACCGTCACCGTCACCGACCGCGACGCCAACGCAGGCACCGCAGACGACCGAAGTTGCAACGACCCAGCCGCCGACCACGCAGCAGGCGACCACCACGCAGGCGCCGACGCAGGAGTCACCCACCAGGGAGGCGTCGAAGACGGTGATCACCACGACGACCGTGGTGCCGGAGCCCGAAGGCGAGTAGAGCTAGCGCGTGCTCAGCGGTAGCCGTCGGTTTCCGAGGCCGCCTCGTTGAGTGAGGCGTCGGCGTAACCGCGGCAGTAATCCCACGTCACGTAGGCATCGGGTTCGGGATCGTAGGCCGGCTCGTGCGGCCGCACCGTGCCGTCCACGAGCAGTTGCAGCAGGTTGGCGCGCAGCATGTCCCAGTCGTGGTAGTGATCCTGCTGGCATTCGTCACAGCAAACCACCAGGCCGCGGATGCCCTTGTGCGCCAACAACGCCTCGTACACCGCAAGGTCGGCGAGGTCGGCCTCCACCGCGGTCCGCTCTTGCGGGTCCAGCGGCTGGCCGGGCTCGATGGCGTCGAGCGCGGCCGACGGGTCACACGGGTCGTCGGCGAACGGATCGGGTGGCAAACCCGGTGGCAGGTGGTCACGCACGCCTCCACCCTACGCAGCCGCATCCATTTCGGTCCAGCCGTCGGGCGGCATGGCGTCCGATGATTCCGAACACCGTGTGGCACCGGACCGTCGACCTCGATGCCGATAGGATGGTCGTCTAGCTCGACGACTGTCCTCGTCACTGGAGGCCCATCCATGTCGATCGCTGAAAGCAGCGTTCCGCTCGCCGTGCCGGTGCCGACCGGCGGCGATGACCCGACGAAAGTTGCGATGCTCGGGCTCACCTTCGATGACGTCCTGTTGCTGCCCGCAGCCTCCGACGTGATTCCCGCCACCGCCGACACCTCCAGCCAGCTGACCAAGAAGGTGCGGCTGAAAGTGCCTCTGGTCAGCTCGGCGATGGACACGGTGACCGAGTCGCGGATGGCCATCGCGATGGCGCGGGCCGGCGGCATGGGAGTACTGCACCGCAACCTTCCGATCGCCGAGCAGGCCGGCCAGGTCGAAACCGTCAAGCGTTCCGAAGCCGGTATGGTCACCGACCCGGTCACCTGCTCGCCGGACAACACGCTGGCCGAAGTCGACGCGATGTGCGCACGGTTTCGGATCTCGGGGTTGCCCGTCGTCGACGACACCGGCTCCCTTGTCGGGATCATCACCAACCGCGACATGCGCTTTGAGGTCGACCAGTCCAAGCCCGTCTCGGAAGTGATGACCAAGGCACCGCTGATCACCGCGCAGGAGGGTGTCTCCGCCGAAGCCGCGCTGGGGCTGCTGCGTCGGCACAAGATCGAGAAGCTGCCGATCGTCGACGGCCACGGCAAGCTGACCGGCCTGATCACGGTCAAGGACTTCGTCAAGACCGAACAGTTCCCGCTGGCCACCAAGGACAAAGACGGGCGGCTGCTGGTCGGCGCCGCCGTCGGCGTCGGTGATGACGCCTGGACGCGCGCGGTGACGCTGGTGGAGGCCGGCGTCGACGTGCTCGTGGTGGACACCGCCCACGCCCACAACCGCGGCGTGCTCGACATGGTGCACCGGGTCAAGACCGTGCTGGGCGATCGTGTCGAGGTGATCGGCGGCAACGTGGCCACCCGCGCCGCCGCGGCCGCGCTGGCCGACGCGGGTGCCGACGCGGTGAAAGTCGGTGTGGGACCGGGCTCGATCTGCACCACCCGCGTGGTGGCCGGCGTCGGCGCACCCCAGATCACCGCGATCTTGGAAGCAGTAGCGGCCTGTCGTCCGCATGGAGTGCCGGTGATCGCCGACGGCGGACTGCAGTACTCCGGTGACATCGCCAAGGCGCTGGCCGCCGGGGCATCGACGGCGATGCTGGGCTCGCTTCTGGCCGGCACCGCCGAGTCGCCCGGCGAGCTGATCTTCGTCAACGGTAAGCAGTTCAAGAGCTACCGCGGTATGGGCTCACTGGGAGCCATGCAGGGCCGCGGCGGCGCCGGGGGCACTGGCAGGTCCTACTCCAAGGACCGCTACTTCCAGGACGACGCGCTGTCCGAGGACAAGCTGGTGCCCGAGGGCATCGAGGGCAGGGTGCCGTACCGTGGTCCGCTGTCCACCGTCATCCACCAGCTCACCGGCGGGCTGCGGGCGGCCATGGGCTACACCGGCTCGGCCACCATCGAACAGCTGCAGCAGGCGCAGTTCGTGCAGATCACCGCCGCCGGGCTGAAGGAAAGCCATCCGCACGATGTCGCGATGACCGTCGAAGCGCCGAATTACTACGCCCGCTAAGGGGACACACTGGTCATGCGTGACTTGGTCGAAATCGGCATGGGCAGAACCGCCCGCCGCACTTACGAACTCGACGACATCAACATCGTGCCGGCACGGCGCACGCGGTCGTCCAAGGACGTCTCGACGGCCTGGCAGCTGGACGCCTACCGCTTCGAGGTTCCCGTAATCGCCCATCCGACCGACGCGCTGGTGTCACCGGAGTTCGCGATCGCGCTCGGCCGGCTCGGCGGGCTGGGCGTGCTCAACGGCGAGGGCCTGATCGGCAGACACGCCGACGTCGAGGACAAGATCGCCCAAGTGGTCGAGGCCGCCGAGAAAGAACCTGAGCCTGCGGCGTCGATACGCCTTCTGCAGCAACTGCATTCGGCGCCACTGGACCCCGATCTGCTGGGTGCGGCGATCGCCCGGATCCGCGACGCCGGGGTGACGACGGCCGTGCGGGTAAGCCCGCAGAACGCGCGGGCGCTGACCCCGACACTGATTTCGGCCGGGATCGACCTGCTGGTCATCCAGGGCACGATCGTGTCGGCCGAACGGGTCGCGTCCGATGGCGAGCCGCTGAACCTCAAGACGTTCATTTCCGAACTCGACGTGCCGGTGGTGGCCGGCGGGGTGCTCGATCACCGCACGGCGCTGCACCTGATGCGCACCGGCGCGGCCGGTGTCATCGTCGGTTACGGCTCCACGCAGGGCGTCACTACCAGCGACGAGGTGCTGGGCATCAGCGTGCCGATGGCCACTGCGATCGCCGACGCAGCCGCCGCCCGCCGCGAGTACCTCGACGAGACGGGCGGGCGCTACGTGCACGTGCTGGCCGACGGCGATATCCACACCTCCGGCGACCTGGCCAAGGCCATCGCCTGCGGCGCCGACGCCGTCGTGCTCGGCACCCCGCTGGCCACTGCCGCCGAGGCGCTGGGCGACGGCTGGTTCTGGCCCGCCGCCGCGGCACATCCGTCGTTGCCGCGCGGGGCGCTGCTGCAGATCGCGATGGGGGAGCGGCCGTCGCTGGAGCAGGTGCTGATGGGCCCGTCGGATGATCCGTTCGGTTCGCTCAACCTGGTCGGCGGGTTGCGCCGGTCGATGGCCAAGGCCGGCTACTGCGATCTCAAGGAGTTCCAGAAGGTCGGGTTGACCGTCGGTAGCTGAAGTTACCGTCGAGTAGGTCCATACTGGGGGTATGAGACCTGACTACGACGTCCTGATCATCGGCTCGGGCTTCGGCGGCAGCGTGAGCGCGCTGCGGCTCACCGAGAAGGGCTACCGCGTCGGGGTGCTGGAGGCGGGCCGGCGCTTCGCCGACGAGGATTTCGCCAAGACCTCGTGGAACCTGCGCAAGTTCCTGTGGGCGCCCAAACTCGGCATGTACGGCATCCAGCGGATCCACCTGCTGCGCAACGTGATGATCCTGGCCGGCGCTGGGGTGGGCGGCGGATCGCTGAACTACGCCAACACCCTCTACGTGCCGCCGGACCCGTTCTTCAACGACCCGCAGTGGAAGGACATCACCGACTGGCGCGCCGAGTTGATGCCGCACTACGACCAGGCGCAGCGGATGCTCGGCGTGGTCACCAACCCGACGTTCACCGACGCCGACCGCATCGTCAAGGAGGTCGCCGACGAGATGGGCGTCGGGCACACCTGGGTGCCCACCCCGGTCGGCGTGTTCTTCGGGCCCGACGGCACCAAGACGCCCGGCAAGACCGTGCCCGACCCCTACTTCGGCGGGGCAGGGCCGGCGCGGACCGGCTGCATCGAGGTCGGCGAGTGCATGACCGGCTGCCGCCACAACGCCAAGAACACATTGGTGAAGAACTACCTGTACCTGGCGGAAAAGGCTGGCGCAGAAGTACTTCCGATGACCACCGTCACTGGATTCGAGCAGCGCGCCGACGGCCTGTGGGACGTCCGCACCGTGCGCACCGGCCGCTGGGTACGCAAGAAGCGACGCACCATCACCGCCACGCACCTGGTGCTGGCTGCCGGCACGTGGGGTACGCAACAGCTGCTGTTCAAGATGCGGGACTCCGGCAAGCTGCCCAAGATGTCCGAGCGCCTCGGCGTGCTGACCCGGACCAACTCCGAGTCGATCGTCGGCGCGGGCAAGTACAAGGTGTCACCCGGTCTCGATCTCACCCACGGCGTGGCGATCACGTCATCCATCCATCCCACCTCCGACACCCACGTCGAACCGGTGCGCTACGGCAAGGGCTCCAACGCGATGGGGCTGTTGCAGACGCTGATGACCGACGGCGACGGCCCGGAGGGCACCGATGTGCCGCGCTGGCGCCAGTTCCTGCGCGACGCGGCGGCCAACCCGCGCGGCACGCTGCGCATGATCAACGTCCGGCGGTGGAGTGAACGCACTGTCATCGCGCTGGTCATGCAGCACCTGGACAATTCGATCACCACGTTCACCGAACGCACCAAGCTCGGCTACCGGCGCCTGACCAGCAAGCAAGGTCACGGCCAGCCGAACCCGACGTGGATCCCGGTGGGTAACGAGGTCACCCGCCGCATCGCCGAGAAGATCGACGGCGTCGCCGGCGGTACCTGGGGTGAGCTGTTCAACATCCCGCTCACCGCGCACTTCCTCGGCGGGGCCGCGATCGGCGACACCGCCGAGCACGGCGTTATCGACCCGTATCAACGGGTCTACGGCTATCCGACGCTGTCGGTGCACGACGGAGCGGCCATCTCGGCGAACCTCGGTGTGAACCCGTCGCTTTCGATCACCGCGCAAGCCGAGCGGGCGGCGTCGCTGTGGCCCAACAAGGGGCAGGCCGACCTGCGTCCCCCGCAAGGACAGCCGTACAAGCGCATTGATCCGATCCCGCCGACCAACCCGGTGGTGCCCGCAGACGCCCCCGCGGCGCTGCGCCGGTTGCCGATCGAACCGGTCACCTCGACTGGTTGAGCCGCCGCCGATGCGGGTACGCAGTGGCCCATGCGAACCGCATACCACGAGCAGTTATCTGCGCTGTGCGCGCAGTTGGGTGAGATGTGCGGGCTGACCGCCGCCGCGATGGAACGCGCGACGCAGGCGCTGCTGGACGCCGACCTGACGCTGGCCGAGCAGGTGATCGCCGAACACGAGCACATCGCGCTGCTGAACCGCCGGGCCGAGGAGATGGCGATCAGGCTGCTTGCGCTACAGCAGCCGGTGGCCGGCGACCTACGCACCATCGTCGGCTCCATCCGCATCAGCGCCGACATCGAGCGGATGGGCGCGCTCGCGGTGCACGTGGCCAGCATCGCGCGGCTGCGCCATCCGGAATGCGCGCTGCCCGACGACGTGCGCGCCAGCTTCACGGAGATGGGTGCGCGCGCGGTGCAGTTGGCCAAAACCGCGCAGGAGGTGCTGATCTCACCGGATCCCGACAAGGCCGCCCGGTTACACCACGACGACGACGTGGTGGACGACGAGCACCGTCGGCTGTTCACGCTGCTGCTCGACCACAAATGGCAGGACGGCGTCTGCTCGGCCGTCGACGTGGCGCTGCTCGGCCGCTATTACGAGCGCTTCGCCGACCACGCGGTGGAGATCGGGCGGCGGGTCATCTTCGAGGCCACAGGTGGGCTGCCGCTGGGCAAGCAGTTGGTCTAGCCAGGTTGCTCGTGGCGCAACGGCGCCCGCCCAGGTGGCTGCTGCGGCGGTGGCAGCAGCGGACGGACTGGTTTGACCGCGACGGTGGTGGGGTTTTGGGTCTTGAGCTCGAGATCCTCGCCTGCGTGGCGGATCGTCAGCGACGAGTCGGGCCCGTCGCGAAGGGTGTACGTGACGTTCTCGTGGTTGACGTCGACGGTGAGCCGAAAGTTCTTCCACCGCAACCGGAATTTCAGGCCCGACAGCGTCTTGGGGAGTTGCGGGTTGAGCACCAGCACGTCTTCGTCGTCGCGAAGCCCGCCGAAGCCGGCCACCAGCGCCGACCACGCACCGGCGAGTGAGGCCATGTGCAGGCCGTCGCGGGTGTTGTGGTGCAGGTTGCGCAGATCGATCATCGCTGCTTCGTACGCGTAGTCGTGGGCCAGTTCCAGATGTCCGACAGCCGCGCACATCACCGCTTGCGTGCACGCTGACAGCGATGAGTCGCGGGTGGTGCGCCGCTCGTAATAGTCGACGTTGCGCGCCATCTGTTCGGGGGTGAAAGCGTGGCTCTCCCAATGCATCGCCAACACCAAGTCGGCCTGCTTGACCACTTGCTGGGGGTAGAGCCGCACGTACGGCTCGTGCAGCAGCAGGGGATAGGCGGTGTTGGCCTCGAAGTCCCACTCCCGCAACGTCGTGAAGCCATCGCACTGGGGGTGGACGCCGAGTTCCTCGTCGAACGGAATGTGAACGGTCGCTGCGGCATGACGCCAGGCGGCGATCTCCTCGGCGGTGACATCCATGGCGTTTGCCTCGTCGGGGTGCCGAAGACAGGCGTCGGCCGCTGCGCGAAGGTTGCGCGCCGCCATCAGGTTGGTGAACACGTTGTCGCGCACCACGGCGGTGTACTCGTCGGGACCGGTGACACCGTCGATGTGCCACACCCCGTGTCGATCATGCTGCCCGAGCGAAAGCCACATCCTGGCCGTCTCTACCAACACCTTCAGCCCGCATTCGATGTCCAGCGAATCATCGCCTGTCACAACGCGATACCGCTCGAATGCCATCGCGATGTCAGCGTTGACGTGGAAGGCCGCGGTGCCCGCCGGCCAATACGCCGAGCACTCCTCACCGCGGATCGTGCGCCACGGGAAGGCGGCACCTTCGATGTCGAGCAACTCGGCACGCTCTTTGGCCAGATCCAGAGTGGAGGCACGCCATCGCAGCGCGTCGGCGGCGGCATAGGGCGCGGTGTAGGTGAGCAGCGGTAGCACGAAACCTTCGGTGTCCCAGAACGCGTGGCCGTCATAGCCGGTGCCCGTCAAGCCCTTGCCCGGAATCGCGCGGCGCTCGGCTCGTGCGCTTGCTTGCAGCACATGAAACAACGCGAAGCGCACGGCCTGCTGGATGTGGGGGTCGCCTTCGACCTCGACGTCGGCGGAGTCCCAGAAGTCATCGAGATAGGCCCGCTGGGAATCCAGAAGGCCTTGCCAGCCGGTGTATTCGGCGCCGCTGAGCGCGCCTGCGACCTGGTCGCGCAATGCCGGGCGGGAACGCAGGCTCGACCACGCGTAGCCCAGATACTTGCGGATACGCAGCCGTTGCCCTGGCCGCAGCCCACAGATGACCGTGGTGCGGGCCCAGTCTTCGGCGGTATCGGTTTTCGCCACGACGCGGCCGGGCACGTCGATTTCGTGGTCCATCGCGGCGGCCATCATCAACTGGCTGCCGCGCGTGCGGTGGATGAGAATCGCGCCGTCGCCGGTGCTTTCCTGATGCACCGCCTCCAACGGGTGGTCGAGAACGGCCGACACCCGCGGGTCACCTGAAGTGGGTGGCTGGTCTTCGTTGGCCACGAGTTCGGATTGGACGGTGATCCGGGCGAACTGTTCGACCGCCTCCACGATGTACTCGATCGCCGCGACGCCGCGCTGGTCGAGCGAGACCAGCCGCGTCGAAACGACTTTCACCTGTTTGCCTGCGGGGGAGCGCCACTGCACGTTTCGGGTCAGCGTGCCGGCGCGCATGTCCAACACGCGTTCGTGCTCGAGCAGGTCGCCGTAGCGGACGTCGAACGGTTCGTCGTCGACAAGCAGGCGCATGAGCTTGCCGTTGGTGACGTTGAGGATCGTCTGGCCAGCTTCCGGGTAGCCGTAGCCCGCCTCGGCGTACGGCAGCGGGCGAACCTCGTAGAACGAGTTCAGGTAGGTGCCGGGCAAGCTGTGCGGTTCGCCTTCGTCGAGGTTGGCGCGCATGCCGATGTGACCGTTGGACAGGGCGAATATCGACTCGGATTCGTCCATAACCGCTAGATCGAGCGATGTTTCGCGGACGTGCCACGCCTCTACCGGGTAAAGCTCGTCGGTGATCATTGCGTCAAGAGCTCCATCAGGTCGGCCACGACGATATCGGCGCCGTTGTGGCGCAGAGCCTCCGCATGTCCGACGCGGTCCACGCCGACCACGTAGCCGAAGTTACCAGCTCGCCCGGCTGCCACTCCGGCCAGTGCGTCTTCGAAAACCGCGCCGTCGGCGGGCTCGATGCCGAGCAGTTGTGCTGCCCGCAGAAACGAGTCCGGAGCGGGCTTACCGGGGATGTTCTCCTCGCGCAGCACGACGCCGTCCACCCGGTGCTGGACGAACCTGTCCAGGCCCGTCATCTCGAGCACCTCGCGGGTGTTGGCGCTCGAGGAGACCACCGCGACGCCCAGGCCCGCGTCGGCCACCGCCTCGAGGTAGCGGCGCGAGCCGTCGTACACCGTCACCCCGTCGGCGCGCAGCACCTGGTGAAACATCTGGTTCTTGCGGTTGCCGAGGCCGAACACCGTCTCGGCGTCGGTGTCGTCGTCCGGGTGCCCGTCGGGTAGTTCGATGCCGCGGCTGGCCAAAAAGGAGCGCACCCCGTCCTCACGCTTCTTACCGTCGACGTAGCGCAGGTAATCGGCGCCCACATCGAACGGCACGAACGGTTCGCCGGTGCGTTGCGCATGTGCGCGAAGGAAGGCGTCGAACATGGCCTGCCACGCCTTGGTGTGCACGCTGGCGGTGTCGGTCAGCACACCGTCCAGGTCGAACAGGCAGGCGCGGATGTGCTTCGGCAGACCAGGCACGGTGCTCCTCGCTTCGAGCTTGCGGTCGTCGGACGGGTCATCGGCCATTGTCTGTCACCATTCCCCCTTTTGTGGCCCGGGTAACGAGCCGATGGTGCCAACTAGACTGACCGGGTGACATCGTCATCGCCCAGACCCGTGTTGGTGGTCGACTTCGGCGCGCAGTACGCGCAGCTGATCGCGCGACGGATCCGCGAGGCGCGGGTGTACTCCGAGGTGATCCCGCACACCGCCAGCGTCGAAGAGATCGTGGCCCGCGACCCGCAGGCCATCGTGCTGTCCGGCGGACCGGCCAGCGTCTACGCCGACGAGGCGCCGCAGCTCAACCCGGCGGTGTTCGACCTCGAGGTGCCGATATTCGGTATCTGCTACGGCTTCCAGGCGATGGCCCAGACACTGGGCGGAACGGTGACCGAGACCGGCACCCGCGAGTACGGCCGCACCGAGCTCAAAGTCACCGGGGGACAGCTTCATTCCGATCTGCCCGCGACTCAGCCGGTGTGGATGAGCCACGGGGACGCGGTCACCGCGGCCCCCGAGGGGTTCGACGTGGTGGCGGTCAGCGCGGGTTCGCCGGTCGCGGCGTTCGAGAACCGGGAGCGTCGGCTGGCCGGTGTGCAGTACCACCCCGAGGTGATGCACTCACCGCACGGCCAGCAGGTGCTGAGCCGGTTCCTGTATGAGTTCGCGGGCATCAGCGCGACGTGGACCGCCGCCAGCATCGCCGATGCCCTTGTCAGCGAGGTGCGCAACCAGATCGGCAACGGGCACGCGATCTGCGGGCTGTCCGGTGGCGTGGATTCGGCGGTGGCCGCCGCGCTGGTGCAGCGCGCCATCGGTGACCAGTTGACGTGTGTGTTCGTCGACCACGGCCTGTTGCGCGCTGGCGAACGCGCCCAGGTGCAACGCGATTTCGTCGCCGCAACCGGCGCCAAACTCGTCACCGTCGACGCCGAGAAACGGTTTCTCGATGCGCTGTCCGGGGTGACGAACCCCGAGGGCAAGCGCAAGATCATCGGCCGCGAGTTCATCCGCGCGTTCGAGGGTGCGGTACGAGATACGTTGGGCGCCAATGACGGTGATGTGGAGTTCCTGGTGCAGGGTACGCTGTACCCCGATGTGGTGGAGTCCGGCGGCGGAACCGGCGCGGCCAACATCAAGAGCCACCACAACGTCGGTGGGCTGCCCGCCGACCTGAAGTTCAAGCTGGTCGAACCGCTGCGGCTGCTGTTCAAAGACGAGGTCCGCGCGGTGGGACGCGAACTCGGACTGCCCGAGGAAATCGTTGCGCGCCAACCGTTCCCGGGACCGGGGTTGGCCATCCGGATCGTCGGCGAGGTCACCGCGGACCGGTTGGACACGTTGCGGCGCGCCGACGCGATCGCCCGCGAGGAACTGACCTCGGCCGGTCTGGATCACCAGATCTGGCAGTGCCCGGTGGTGCTGCTGGCCGACATCCGGTCGGTGGGTGTGCAGGGCGACGGCCGCACGTACGGCCACCCGATCGTGTTGCGTCCGGTGTCCAGTGAGGATGCGATGACCGCGGACTGGACCCGGGTGCCCTACGAGGTGCTGGAACGCATCTCCACCCGCATCACCAACGAGGTGGCCGAGGTCAACCGCGTGGTGCTCGACGTCACGAGCAAGCCGCCGGGCACCATCGAATGGGAGTGAGCTAACTCCTCTCCTTTCTGCCCGCGAGCAGACGCAAACTCGCATGAAACGGGCCGTGAGAACGCGACTTTGTGTCTGCTCGCGCTGAAGAAAGTGCCTTGACGGTGTCGGTGGGGAAGTGTTTACTGACCATATCGAACATACATTCGAATAACCGATGGTTCAGATGATGCAGGAGGTGCTGCTGTGGCAGCGACCATGAACCTGGAGCAGCGCCAGCTTACCCGCGCTGAACAGGTGGAACACCTGCGTCGCAGGATAGCGGCGGTCTCCGGAAAGGTGGGCGTCGGACGCAGCGGCGCGGCACCGTCGGCCGACTCGCTACCGACCTCGGAATCTTTGCTACCGCTACCCGAATCCCATGCAGAACTCCTATCGGAGCCGTTGCCGCGCGGAACGGTGGCGGTGGTGTCGGGGGCCCGCTCCTTACCGCTGAGCATGGTGGCGGCGGTGACGGCCGAAGGAGGTCATGCCGCGATCGTCGGACAGCCCGATGTCGGCCTGCTGGCGGCCGTGGAGATGGGAGCCGATCTGAGCAGGATCGCCGTCATCCCCGAACCGGGCGCCGACCCGGTCGAGGTGGCCGCGGTGCTGATGGACGGGATGGATCTGGTGGTGCTCGGTCTGGGCGGCCGCACGGTACCGGCCACCAGGGCGCGGGCGGTGGTGGCCCGGGCCCGGCAGAAGGGCTGCACGCTGCTGGTCACCAACGGCGACTGGCAGGGCGCATCCACCAGGATGGACGCCCGGGTCTGCGGTTATGAGATCACCGGCCACGGCCGGCCGGGCTTTGGCCGCATCGGCCGGGTACGGCTGGCGATGCGGGCCAGGGGCCGGTTCACCGGTTCCGTTCGTGCCGCGGGCGGATGAATGTCCACGCGCGTTCTGGCCATCTGGTGCATGGACTGGCCCGCGGTCGCCGCGGCTGCCGCGGCCGACCTACCGGCCACGGCTCCGATCGCGGTGACGTTGGCCAACCGGGTCATCACGTGTTCGGCGGCGGCCCGGTCGGCCGGTGTGCGACGGGGGCTGCGGCGCCGGGAGTCGCAGGCGCGTTGTCCGGAACTGCATGTGGTCACCGCCGATCCGGCACGCGACGCCCGCCATTTCGAGGGCGTTACGGCCGCGGTGGATGACCTGGTGCCGCGGGCCGAGGTGCTGCGCCCCGGTCTGCTGGTGCTGCCGGTCCGCGGTGCGGCCCGCTACTTCGGCTCTGAGGAGGCCGTCGCGCAGCAGCTGATCGACGCGGTGGCCGCGGCCGGTGCCGAATGCCAGGTCGGCATCGCCGATCAGCTGCCCACCGCGGTCTTCGCCGCGCGGGCGGGCCGGATCGTGGCACCCGGCGAGGATGCGCGGTTTCTGTCACCCCTGTCGATTCGGCAGTTGGCCGCCGAACCAAGCCTGGTCGGTCCCGGCCGGCAGGACCTGGCGGATCTGTTGTGGCGCATGGGGATCCGCAGCATCGGGCAGTTCGCGGCGCTGACCCGCAGCGACGTCGCCTCCCGGTTCGGCGCCGACGGGGTGGTGGCCCACCGGTTCGCGCGCGGGGAGCCCGACCGTGGGCCGTCGGGCCGAGAACCCGAGGCCGAACTCGACGCCGTCATGAACTGCGACCCGCCCATCGACCGCGTCGACGCCGCGGCGTTCGCGGGGCGGTCGCTGGCCAGCAGCCTGCATCGAAGCCTGGAGTCCTCCGGGGTGGGATGCACCCGGCTGGCCATCCACGCTGTCACCGCCAACGGTGAAGAGCTCGAACGGGTTTGGCGTTGTGCCGAGCCGTTGACCGAGGATGCCACCGCTGACCGGGTGCGCTGGCAGCTCGACGGCTGGCTGAACAAACGCAACCCCGACGACCGTCCCACCGCACCCGTCACGATGATCCGGCTGCGGCCGGTCGAGGTGGTCTCGGCCGAGGCGCTGCAGCTGCCGCTGTGGGGACCCCCAGCGAAGATGACCGACAGTGCCTATCGCGCGCTGGTGCGGGTGCAGGGGCTGCTCGGACCCGAGGCAGTGCAGATGCCCATCCTGTCCGGCGGCCGAGGACCTGCCGAGCGCATCACGTTCATGCCGCTGGGCGACGAACCGGTGCCGAAGGCCGATCCCCGCCAGCCGTGGCCGGGGCAGCTGCCCGAGCCGTCGCCGACGGTGCTGCTCGACGATCCGGTCGAGTTGTTCGACGCCGAGGGAAATCCGGTGCGGGTGACCGGTCGTGGCCTGTTCTCCACCGATCCGTCGCGGCTGGTTGCACCCGGCAAGGCGGGTCGGGACGCCCGGTTGGCCTGGTGGGCCGGGCCGTGGTCCGTCGACGAGCGGTGGTGGGATCCTCAGCGGGCCAAGGTGGGTCGGACAGCGCGCGCGCAGGTGCTGCTCGACACCGAGCCGGCGCAGGCCCTGCTGCTGTGTTACCGGCAGCGACGCTGGTATCTCGAGGGCATCTACGAGTGACCCAGCCGCTTGACGAACGTGTTGATGCGCGTGAGGAACCGGTCGAAGAACGCCGCGGGATCGACGTCGACACCGATGAGTGCGTTGGGTTCCCGGCCCCACCGGTTGCTCCAGTCCGCGATCGTCATCGCCCGGGTGAGCGTGCCTGTCAGCTCGACGTCGACCGTGGTGGGCCGGCACCGCACCAGATCGGGGTCCAGCGCCACCGCCGCGGCCAACGGGTCGTGCAGGTGCGCGAGATAGCCCTCGCCCTGGGCGGCATGAAACTCGAAGTAGAACCGCATCGCGTCTTCGAGCACCGTGACCAGCGGGTGCTCCGCCGCGGTCCTCAACCTGCCCAACAGCTCGGGTGTCAACACGATATTCTCGGTGAGGTTGAGCCCCAACACAATCGGAAGGTGTCCGACGTCCGGGCCCCAGCCGTGAAATACTTCGGCGGCGGCTTCGGGGTCCACGCTGACGTTCCACTCGGCCACCGGTGTGGTGTTGCCGCGGTAGTCGAACGCGCCGCCCATGATCACCAGCCGGCGCAGCAGCCGCGGCAGCGCAGGCTCGCGGCGCAGTGCCAGCGCCAGGTTCGTCAACGGGCCGGTGGCCACCCCGATCAGCTCACCGGGATACCCGTGCGCCGCGCGCACCCAGGCCTCTGCGGCGTCGTAGTCGGTGAGCGTGCGGGCCGTCGACGGCAACTGCGCATATCCCATGCCTTCGGGACCGTGCGTGTCCTCCGCGGTGCGCAGCGTTGCGCTGATTGGGTTCTCACTGCCCTTCGACACCGGCACGTCGACCCCGCACAACTCGAGCAGCGCCAGGTTGTTATGGCAAACCTGTTGCACCGGAACGTTTCCGGCGGTAGAGGCGATGCCGACCACGTTGGCTTCGTCGCTTGCGAACAGATACACCAACGCCATCGCGTCGTCGACACCGGTGTCCACGTCGACGAAGACCGGGAGCGCAGTCACGCCGCCAACGATAGGTCGGCGCGTCTACCAGTGCACACCGGGAACCAGCCGCACCGCGCGCTTGATCGGGTCGGGCACCCGCAACGGCGGGTCCGTGCGACGTTGCGGGCGCCGTGGCGGGGACGACGGTTCCCGCACCACACCGCGGGCCGCTGCCGAATCGGGATAGCCGAGGTAGAGCTGATGCAGCACGCGCCGCGACAGCTTGGGGGTCAGGTAGTTACCGAAGTCGGCGAACGTGCCCAGCGGGGTGTCGATCCGGGCCGGCTTCTCCACCAGGGCGCGCACCACTATCGCCGCGGCGTGTTCGGCACTGATCGCGGGCACCGGGTTGAGGCGACGCGACGGCACGATCATCGGCGTACGGACCAGCGGCATGTGGATGGTGGTGAACGTGATGTGATCGGAGAGCGTCTCGGAGGCCACCACATCGGCGAACGCATCCAGCGCGGCCTTGGTCGGCAGGTAGCTGCTGTACTTCGGATTGCGCGCCTGCACACCGGCGCTCGACACGTTCACCACGTGACCGAACCGTCGCTCGCGCCAATGCGGCAACAGCGCCAACACCATCCGCACCGCGCCGAAGTAGTTGACGGCCATCATCCGCTCATAGTCGTGCAGCCGGTCGGTGGAGGCAATCACCGAGCGCCGGATCGACCGGCCCGCGTTGTTGACCAGGTAGTCGACGTGGTCGAACCGGCCCAGGATGTCTTTGACCGTGTGCTCCACCGACGTCGAATCGGTGACGTCGCACGTGAACGCATGCGCCTGACCACCGGCGGCGCGGATCTCGGCGACCAGATCGTCGAGCGCGTCGGCGTTGCGCGCCAATGCGAACACCGTCGCGCCGCGTTGTGCGATCGCGACGGCCGACGCGCGGCCGATACCGCTCGAGGCGCCGGTGATGAGCACGTGCTTGCCGACCAACGGGCCCGCGGGGTCGTCGTGGCGGGCGCGGTCGGGATCGAGGTGCTCGGCCCAGTAGCGCCACAGCCGCGGCGCGTACGACGCGAACTCCGGTGCGGCTATCCCGGTGCCGCGCAACGCGTCTGCGGTGTGGTGCGCGGTGAACGTCGGCATCAGATCGACGACGTCGAGGATCTCGGCCGGGATGCCGAGCTGGGTGACCGCCATGTTGCGCAACACCTTCGCGCGTCCAGTGGCCCGCAGAAACGGCGTCGCCATGGCCGGGGGCAGCGACCCACGCAGCGGCGGCAGCCCGGCCTCCTTGGCAATTCCGCGGTAAATACCGCGCAGCCCAATGGTTTTAGCGGCGGTGAGGTGAAACGTCTGCCCGTCACGGTTATCGCTGTGCATCAGCGCCACCAACGCATCGACCACGAAGTCAACGGGCACGATGTTGGTGCGACCGGTATCGGGCAGCACGATCGGCGTCAACGACGGCAGCCGGGCCAGTTTGGCCAGCAGCCCGAAGAAGTAATAGGGCCCGTCGACCTTGTCCATCTCGCCGGTGTGCGAATCGCCTACCACCACGCCTGGCCGGTACACGCGGTAGCGCAGCCCCGGCGCCGAGCGCACCAACAGCTCAGCCTCGAACTTGGTCTGGTGATACGGGGTCGGCAGGTCCTGGCCGAGATCGAAGTCGCCCTCGGTGAACTCGCCGCCGTGCCGTCCCGCCACCGCGATGGAGGACACGTGGTGCAGCGTGGCGTCGAGCCGGCCGGCCAACTCGATGACCGCCCGGGTGCCCGCCACGTTGGCGCCGCGTTGAACGGCGTCGGGCGCGGTGATGTCGTAGACCGCGCCGCAGTGCACGATGTGGTCGACGGCGCCGAGCTCGTCGACCGCCTGGTCGGTGAGGCCGAGCATGGGTGCGGTCAAGTCGCCGACCAGGGGTTTGGCCCGCTCGTCCCACGTCGCGGCCAGCCGTTCGAACCGCGACAGCGACCCCCGCCGAACGAGGACCGACACCCCGGCGTCGTCGCTACGGGCCAGGAGCTGCGACACCACCCGCCGCCCGATAAACCCGGTACCGCCGGTAACGACATAATGCATGCGAGCATCGTCGCCCCTGCCGAGGGAAACGTCAATGCGCGCTATCGTCCGTCTATGCCACTCGATCCCAATGCCATAGGCGTCAAGACCGAACCCCAACTGTTCGAATGGACCGACCGCGACACCATGCTGTACGCGCTCGGCGTCGGCGCGGGAACCTCAGATCTGGCGTTCACAACCGAGAACAGCCACGAGATCCCGCAGCAGGTGCTGCCCACTTACGCGGTGATCGCCTGTACGCCGTTCGCCGCGGCCGCCAAGATCGGCAGCTTCAACTTCGCGATGCTGCTGCACGGCTCGCAGTCCATCCGGCTCTACGAGCCGCTGCCGCCGGCCGGCAAGCTCAGCGTCGTCGCCGAAGTCGCCGACATGCAGGACAAGGGCGAGGGCAAGAACGCCGTCGTCATGCTCAAGGCCACCGGCACCGACCCCGACACCTCGAAGGTGGTGGCCGAGTCGATGGCCACCGCCGTCATCCGCGGCGAGGGCGGGTTCGGCGGGCAGCCCGGCCAGCGTCCCGCGGCACCGGAAATCCCTGACCGAGAACCGGATTCGAGGATCGCGTTACCGACGCGCGAAGACCAGGCCCTGATCTATCGGCTCTCCGGTGACCGCAATCCGTTGCACAGCGACCCGTGGTTCGCCCGTGAGCTGGCCGGCTTCCCCAAGCCGATCCTGCACGGGTTGTGCACCTACGGGGTGGCCGGGCGCGCGTTGGTCGCCGAACTCGGCGGCAACGACGCGACGAAGGTCAACGCGATCGCGGCCAGGTTCACCTCTCCGGTGTTTCCCGGTGAGACGCTGACGACCTCGATCTGGCGCACCGAACCGGGCCGCGCGGTGTTTCGCACCGAGGCGGCCAACCCCGACGGCTCGGATGCGCGGCTGGTGCTCGAGGACGGCGCCGCCGAGTACAGCGACTGACGGGTCGGCAACTTCGAACCAATCGGGTCGATCCGCCGGTGTCGGACCCCGCCGGTTGACAGGATGGCGCGGTGAGGATCGTCGTGGGCTATCTGGCCACCCCCGGTGGCGCAGACGCGGTGGCGCTGGGCGTTCGGCTGGCCCGGACGCTCGGCGCTGAGCTCGACCTGTGCCTGGTCCTGCCGACCGACCGGGTGCCGCCGTCGTATGCGCCGGTCGGCGGGTACCGCGAACACCTGACCGACCACGCCGAGGAATGGCTCGCGGCGGCACGCGCATCGGTGCCCGACGATGTCGGGGTGGCCAGCCGGGTCGCGTTCGATGACTCCTCGACCGACGCGCTGATCAAGGAAGCGGCCCGCGTGCAGGCCGACCTCATCGTCGTGGGCGGCGCGGGCGGCGGCCTGGGCGCAAGCTACTCGCTGGGCTCGGTGGTCAACGGACTACTGCACTCGGCTCCGGTTCCCGTGGCGGTCGCGCCGCGCGGTACGCGGCATTCCTCGGCAGAACGGGTGCGTGAGGTGACGTGTGCCATCGGGGAACGTGCCGGGGCAGATCTGTTGCTGGAGAACGCGGTGCGGTTCAGCCGGGCCGCCGACGCCCCGCTCAGGCTGGTCTCGTTGGTGGCTCTCGACCCGGTCTTGGGGGTGCTGCGTCGCGACGATCCGGCCGTTCGCGAACGTGCGCTGGCGCACGCCCGGCACACCCACGAGACCGCGAAACTCCGCTTGCCGGAGGGCTTTCCCGTGACGTCGACGATCGTGGAGGGCCGTTCTGTCGAAGAGGCCGTGGGCAAGCTGGACTGGCGCGACGGCGATCTGATCATGGTCGGATCGAGCCGGCTCGGCGCGCCAAGGCGCCTGTTCCTGGGGTCGACGGCGGCCAAGATGCTGCGGGTGCTGGACGTGCCGATGATGGTGGTGCCCAGAGACCAACTCGTCGCAGAAGACCTGCCGTGAACGCCCGCACCACGATCCGTGACGTGCCGCTGCGTCGCGGTCAGGGTGATCCCGAAGTGCCGCAAAGGTGTCGGCCAGGTGTTCGCCACGCAGGTTCCAGGGTGTTGATCCGGCCGTCGGACATCTGGTGGTAGTAGGCCTCGGCGTTGCGCACCACGTGTGCGTTGCGCTGTATCTCGAGCAGCTGGTCGACCGCCGCCTGTTCGCAGGACCGGCCTGCGCCGAACACCGCCGCGAAACCATAGAACGCCGCCGGCTTCTCTGCGGTTCCGAAAGACCTTCCGGTGTGTGATCGTTGCGGGTGTCATACGGATCGGATGCCCGTGCTTGCGGCGTCCAATTTGACGGGTGGGCGTTAATCGAGCCGAACCCGCGGATATGCATGACGCATGCATGAGACCCGTGTCGCGAACCTGCTGGGTGTGGCGGCGCTGGCCATCAACGATCAGGTGGTGGCGTCGGTCACCGGGCGCTGGAACACGCGTTGACCAAGCTGCTGCGCGGGTTGTACGGGTTCGTGCCCAACAGCGCGCTGCTGTGCCGGTACCGCGATCGCCAGGCGTGCACCACGGACGCCGTGTGCCCGGTCGGGCAGGCCGAACGCGATCAGCAGCGGGTGCCGCCGTGACGGGCTGGCTTTTCGCGCTGGGTTCGGCGCTGTTCTACGGCACCTCCGACTTCGTCGGCGGGCTGGCGTCGCGTCGCGCGCACTTCGTGGTCGTCGCGCTGCTGGGCCAACTCGCCGGTCTGGTGGTGGCCGGAATCGCGGCCGCCGCCGTGCTCGCGCCGGCGCCGACAGCGGCGGACCTCTGGTGGGGTGCGCTGTCGGGTGGCGGCACCGCTGCCGGGATGGTCTTTCTGTTCCGCGGTATGAGCCATGGCGCGATGTCGGTGGTCGTTCCGACCAGCGCGGTCACCGGTATCGCGTTGTCGGCGTTGGTCAGTGTCGCGCTCGGCGATGAGCGCCCGTCGCTGCTGGCGTGGGTCGGGATCGCTATTGCGGTGCCCGCGTTGTGGTGGGTGTCGAGCGGTCAGCAGGCAACGACGGGCACCCATTCCGGCGGTGCAAGTGACGGGCTGTTGGCGGGGGTGGGCATCGCCGTTCAATACCTCGCGCTCGCGCAGGCCTCGGCGGCGTCAGGGCTGTGGCCCGTGGCGACCGGACGCGTGGGCGCGCTGTGTGTGCTCGGCGTGGCGCTGCTGTTCGTCGGGCGGCAGGCGCTTCGCGTGGCGCGCAACCCGTTGGCGCTTGCGCTGGCCTCCGGCGCCCTGGCCGCCGCGGCGTTGATCTCGTACTTTCTGGCCACCCAGCATCAGATCGTGGCGATCGCGGTGGCGTTGGCGTCGCTGTACCCGGTGATTCCGGTGCTGCTGGGCATCCTGGTGCTGCACGAACGCCTCACCCGGCGCCAGACCGTGGGCCTGGTGGGCGCGGGCGCAGCGACCCTGTTGATGGCCGGCTGAGTCGAACATGAGTTCGATACACTGGCCGGGTGGGTTGGCATACCGGACCGCCGAGCTGGACCGAAATGCAGCGGGTGCTGGAGGGCAAACCGCGCCGTTCTGGCTGGCCTTCCCCCGCGAGCGGGGAGTATCGCCATGACGAGCAGGTCGGCGACGGCGGCGACAGCCCCGCCTGGTCGCGCAAGCGCGCGGCCTACCAGGCGGCCGACGTCGCCCGGCCCGCCACCTCGACGCCGTATGCCGAGCTGCACGCCCATTCGGCGTACAGCTTTCTCGACGGCGCCAGCACCCCGGAGGAGCTCGTCGAAGAGGCCGTCCGGCTGGACCTGCGCGCGATCGCGCTGACCGACCACGACGGGCTGTACGGCGTGGTGCGCTTCGCCGAGGCCGCCAGGGAACTGGATATGTCGACGGTGTTCGGCGCCGAACTCTCAATCGGAGGAGGCAACCGCACCGAGGATCCCGATCCGCCGGGGCCGCATCTGCTGGTGCTGGCCCGCGGCCCGGAAGGCTACCGGCGGTTGTCGCGTGAACTCGCCAAGGCGCATCTGGCCGGAGGGGAGAAGGGCAAGCTGCGCTACGACTACGACGCGCTGACCGAAGCGGCCGGCGGGCACTGGCACATCCTCACCGGATGCCGTAAAGGGCACGTGCGCCAGGCCCTTGGCGCGGGCGGCCCGGAGGCGGCGGCCGATGCGCTTGCCGATCTGGTGGACCGGTTCGGGCAGAGGCGGGTCAGCGTCGAACTCACCCATCATGGAGATCCCGTCGACGACGAACGCAACGCGATGCTGGCCGAGCTGGCGCCGCGCTTCGGTCTGGATGTCGTCGCCACCACCGGCGCGCACTTCGCCGAACCGTCACGCGGCCGGCTGGCCATGGCGATGGGCGCGATCCGGGCCCGCCACTCGCTGGATGAGGCCGCCGGTTACCTTGCCCCGCTGGGCGGTTCGCATCTGCGGTCGGGGCAGGAGATGGCCCGGCTGTTCGCGGGCTGCCCGGAAGCGGTAACGGCGGCGGCCGACCTCGGCGAGCAGTGCGCGTTCGAGCTGGCGCTGATCGCCCCGCAGCTGCCACCGTTCGACGTGCCGCACGGACACACCGAGGACAGCTGGCTGCGGCATCTGGTGATGGCCGGTGCGCGCAACCGGTACGGCCCGCCGGAGCGGGCGCCACGGGCATACGCCCAGATCGAGCACGAACTGAAAACCATTGCGCAGCTGAAGTTCCCGGGCTATTTCCTGGTGGTGCACGACATCACCCGGTTCTGCCGCCAGAACAACATCCTGGCGCAAGGCCGGGGGTCGGCGGCCAACTCGGCGGTCTGCTACGCGCTCGGGGTCACCAACGTCGACCCCGTCGCCAACGAGTTGTTGTTCGAACGGTTCCTGTCCCCGGCACGTGACGGTCCGCCCGATATCGACATCGACATCGAATCGGATCTGCGGGAGAAGGCGATCCAGTACGTCTACGACCGCTACGGTCGTGACTACGCCGCCCAGGTGGCCAACGTCATCACCTACCGCGGCCGCAGCGCGGTGCGCGACATGGCGCGTGCACTCGGGTTCTCCCAGGGCCAACAGGACGCCTGGAGCAAGCAGATCAGCCGGTGGAACCCGCCGCGGGAGCGGCAATCGAACACAGCGGCCGACCCACCCGATGTCGAGGATATTCCCCAGCCGGTGATCGATCTGGCGACGCAGATCTCCAACCTGCCGCGGCACATGGGCATCCACTCCGGCGGCATGGTGATCTGTGACCGACCGATCGCCGACGTGTGCCCGGTGGAGTGGGCGCGGATGGCAAACCGCAGTGTCCTGCAATGGGACAAAGACGACTGTGCGGCCATCGGTTTGGTGAAGTTCGACCTGCTGGGGCTGGGAATGCTGTCTGCGCTGCACTACTGCATCGACCTGGTGCGCGAGCACAAGGGCATCGAGGTGGACCTGGCGCGCCTGGACCTGTCGGAGCCGGCGGTCTACGAGATGCTGCAACGCGCGGATTCGGTCGGGGTGTTCCAGGTCGAGTCGCGGGCACAGATGGCCACGTTGCCTCGGCTGAAGCCGCGGGTGTTCTACGACCTGGTGGTCGAGGTGGCGCTGATCCGCCCCGGCCCGATCCAGGGCGGCTCGGTGCACCCGTACATCAAGCGACGCAACGGTGTCGAGCCGGTCACCTATGAGCATCCGTCGATGGAACCCGCGCTGCGAAAGACGTTGGGCGTTCCGCTGTTTCAGGAACAGCTCATGCAGCTGGCAGTGGACTGCGCGGGGTTCTCCGCGGCCGAAGCCGATCAGCTGCGCCGGGCGATGGGGTCCAAACGCTCCTCGGAGCGGATGCGCCGGCTGCGGGACAGGTTCTACGACGGGATGCGCCAACGCCACGGCATCACCGGCGACGTGGCCGACCGGATCTACGAGAAGCTGGAAGCCTTCGCCAACTTCGGCTTCCCGGAAAGCCATTCGCTGTCGTTCGCATCGCTGGTGTTCTATTCGTCGTGGTTCAAACTGCACCACCCGGCGGCGTTCTGCGCCGCCCTGCTACGGGCGCAGCCGATGGGCTTCTACTCACCGCAGTCCCTGGTCGCCGATGCCCGCAGACACGGGGTCGCCGTGCACGGCCCGGACGTCAACGCCAGCCTCGCGCACGCCACGCTGGAGAACCGCGGCACCGAGGTGCGGCTCGGCCTGGGCGCCGTCCGCCACATCGGCGACGAGCTGGCCGGGCGGATGGTCGACGAACGAAAGGCCAACGGGGCCTTCGCGTCCCTGCTTGATCTGACCCAGCGGGTGCAGCTATCGGTTCCGCAGACCGAGGCGTTGGCCACCGCCGGTGCGCTGGGTTGCTTCGGTATCACGCGGCGCGAAGGACTGTGGGCGGCCGGTGCCGCCGCCAGAGAACGTCCCGACCGGCTGCCCGGAGTGGGTTCGTCGTTGGCCACCCCCGCGCTGCCCGGTATGACCGAACTGGAACTGGCCGCCGCCGATGTATGGGCCACCGGCGTCTCACCCGACAGCTTTCCCACCCAGTTCCTGCGCGAGGATCTCGACGCGCTCGGCGTCGTTGCGGCGGACAGGTTGTTGGAGGTTCCCGACGGTACCCGGGTGCTGGTGGCCGGGGCAGTGACGCATCGCCAGCGGCCCGCGACGGCGCAGGGAGTCACCTTTCTCAACCTCGAGGACGAGACAGGGATGGTCAACATCCTGTGCTCGCCAGGGGTTTGGGCACGCCACCGCAAGCTGGCGCAGACGGCTGCCGCCCTGCTGATTCGTGGGCAGGTGCAGAACGCCACCGGCGCAGTCACCGTCGTCGCCGACCGGATGGGCCAGCTCACGATGGCGGTCGGCTCGCGAAGCCGCGATTTTCGCTAGCCCGCCTCCGATCCCGACTCCGGCCCACCCCTCGAAGAGCCGTCGTCGTCGCCCGTGTTATCGGCCCCCACCGAATCGTCGGCATCCTCCGAATCATCGGAGTCCGTGTCGTCAGAGCCGTCCGGCCCCACCTGCCCGGGCTTGGCCACCAAACCGGTGCGCACCGGTTCACGCGAGTCGTCCTCGACCGCCTCTTCGGCTGCGTCCTCGTCCGTCTCGACCTGTGCGTCGGTCTCGACCTCGTCGGTCTCGTCGACCTCTTCGGTCTCGACGTCGGGGTCGACGGTCTCGGGGTCGTCAGCGGGGACCTGCTCCTCCGTGGTCTCCGTCTCCTCCTCGGTGACCACATCTTCGGCCGTGGTCGCTTCCTCGGTCTCGGCCGGCTCGGTCGACGTGTCCTCGGCGGCGTCGTCGGACGAAACCGTCTGTGCGGTCGAGTTTTCCGACTCATCAGCGTCTTCGTCAGCGGTCGACGAAGTCCGAAAGGACATGGCAGCCGAGTCGACGCCCGCTGCGACCTCGTTTTGCACGTCCGCCGGCAGCGACGTCTCAGCGGCGGCGGTGGGCCGGAAGATGTTCGCGATCGCCTGGGCAACCGAGTTAACGAACGTGGAAACGGCGTTGATGAAACCCTGTACCGCGTTGGCGATCACCTGAAAGAACGCCTGCAGCGCTTGAGCAACCTGCTCGCCGATGTTCGGAACACCCGGATCGACGGGCTCCTCCGGTTCTTCCGGTTCCTCCGGCTCCTGGTTCTCCTCGATGAAGTCCTTGATCACCTGCGCGGCCAGCTTCGCCGTCCAGTCGACGTTGAAGATGCCCAGTGAGGTGTTCGGCGTCAGCACGCCGCCGACCAGGCGGTCGCGCAACGTGTAGATGAACGACGGACCCGTATAGGAGGTGCCGTCGGCGTCCTTGAGGTCCTTCCATGCGTTGAGGAAGTCCTCGATGAACTCGGCCTGGTGCTCTTCGGTCACCGCGTTGTCGCCGAAGGTCGGCAGACCGTACTCGGTGGCCCAGATCTTCAGCGCCTCATCGCCGTTGTCGAGCATCAGCTGCCTGATCTCGATCACCTGCTCGAGTGGGGCGCGCCAGAAGTCGTTCTTGACGCCTTCGGAGAACTTCAGCGTGTAGTGGTACGGATGGAACGACAGGGCATCGAAGTAGCCCTTGGCTCCGCTGGCGTACATCGTCTCGACGAACGTCACCGGATCCAACGTGACGGGACTGCTGATCACGGCGCCCAGCACACCGGCCACGACGAGCGGATCGTCCGGGTCGTCGCCATTGGCGTCCTTGATCGCGGTGTAGGCGGCCTGCAACATCTCGGTGTAGGCGGCCGGATCGATCGTCGGCGCCCATGCCCGCACGTAGTTCGGTTCATTCCAGATCTCGTATGCCGCGATCTTCTCGCCGTAGCGGGTTGCGACCCGGCCGGCGTACTCCCCGAATAGATCCGGCTGCGGCGGTTCTTCGAACCCGATCAGCGACCAGTCGGTGTTCGGGTCGACCCCGGCCCAGTCCGGTCCGTGGGCGAGCACCGCGACGATCGCCATGTCGCGGTCGGCTGCGGCGTTGATGATGTAGTCGCTTCTGGCCCAGGCGGCCTCCTCAACCCCCGGCGGAAACGTTCCCGGCCGGAACGGTTCGTTGCCACGCCACGGCAGCACGACGCGCACGGTGTTCACGCCGAGCGCCTGCATCTCGTCCAGGTGCCGGTTGACCGCGGCGGTGTCGAGCTTGCCGTCCGGCGTCGACAGCGCCCACAGGTCCGAGTCGGCGATACCGACCGTCGTGCCGGACTCCACGATGCCCGCCGTCAGCACGTAGTCGAGCGCCATCCGGTCGATACGCGGTTTCTGCACGGTCGGCGCCGCGGTGAGCATGACCGCCAACGGAACCATCGCGATCACGGTCGCAACGGCACCGGCTTGCAGCCAGGTACGTAGACCTCTCATCGATTACCCCCCTCAGTCCCGATCACGAGTCACGGTGACGTCTTGATCAAGAAATTAACGCATTAGCCAAGTTGTTTGTATGCAAAATCGAAAATTAATCCCCCATGTGCTCTAACTATCCATAAGTACAGTTATAAAACAAGCGGCGCGACTTTGCTGTGATTGGCAAATCCGCGCGAAATTGACGCTTTAGCAAAGGGCTGGCCGTAAGCGCTGTTATGCCGATTGTCCTGCTCAATCACGCCTAATCTGCTGGTCGAACACGCTTCTGCTGCGAACGCTGGCCATGGACCGCAAGTAGAAGTTGCGCAACTCGTCGCGTCTGGCGAATTCAGTAACGCCATTCGATCGAGGTATGTGAGCTTTCTCGCCGATCCGGCGTGATAGCGAGCGAATACCTAATTCAAGATCAGCCGCCGGTCGGAGTCGGCCATACCTTCTCGATGCTGATCTTCAACCAGGTGCTACAGGTCGCGAGAAATTCATCGGTGGAAGCCGATCCTGGTGGCGAACTCGCGGTAGGTGTCCGCTCGCGTAATCCGACTGCAATGGCGTCGAATGTAATGTCAGCCAGGTGACGGCCCACGAAAGTCTCAACCTTTCCTTCGACGACGTCGTGACCACGACCCGCTCGGTGCGCAAGCGTCTCGACTTCGACAAACCGGTGCCGCGCGAGGTGCTGCTGGAGTGCCTGGAGCTGGCCCTTCAGGCGCCGACGGGCTCCAACGCGCAGGGCTGGCAATGGGTTTTCGTCGAGGACGAACAGCAGAAGAGGGCGCTCGCCGAGATCTACCGCACCAACTTCACGTGGTACCGCAACCAGACCCCAACGGAGTACGCCGACGGTGACAGCCGTGCTGCGCAGCGCGAGCGCGTGGTGTCGTCGGCCAGTTACCTGGCCGAGCACATGCACAAGGCGCCATGGCTTTTGGTGCCGTGCCTGGATGGCCGACCCGATGGCGCACCCGCCGGTGTCAGCGCCGGCTTCTGGGGGTCTCTGCTGCCTGCGGTCTGGAGCTACATGCTGGCGTTGCGCTCGCGCGGGCTGGGCTCGGCGTACACCACGTTGCATCTCGTCGGCGACGGGGAGAAGCAGGCCGCCGAGGTGCTCGGCATTCCCTTCGACAAGTACAGCCAAGGTGGGCTGTTTCCGATCGCCTACACCAAGGGCACCGATTTCCGCCCGGCCAAGCGACTTCCGGTTGAGCAGGTCGTCCACTTCGACGGGTGGTGATCAGTCGGCGCCGGCGAACCCGTGTTGGCGCCACGCCTCGTAGTTGGCGACTGCGGCGGCGTTCGACAGGTTCAGCGACCGTCGCCCAGCCAGCATCGGGATGCGCACCTGGGCGGTGATGTGCGCATCTGCCAGCGTCGCGGCGTCCAGGCCACTGGGCTCGGGCCCGAACATCAACACATCCGTCGGCCGATAGGACACGTCGGTGAACGACGTCGCGGCGTGCGCGGTGAAGGCGAACACCCGCGCAGGCATCAGCGCGGCCCAGGCCGCGGTCAGGTCGCGGTGCACGGTGACCGATGCCAGATCGTGGTAGTCCAGACCCGCACGTCGCAGCTTCGGTTCGGACAGGTCGAACCCCAGCGGCTCCACCAGATGCAGTTCGGACCCGGTGGCCGCCACCATCCGGATCGCGTTGCCGGTGTTCGGTGCGATGCGCGGGGTCAAGAACAGCAGCCGGAACATTTCATACATCTGAGCGCCGAAACTGAACTCGTGCAGGAGAATCGGCGAATTTTCCTGCACGACTTCAGTTTCGAGCCATTTGCTCGCATACCACGAGGAGCGTGAACACTCCGAGCCACAACTCTGTCTGTTCAGTAAGAATTGTGGAAACCGCAGCGCATCGCTGTCATACTCGACCAGTTGCCAGGCGTACAACGCCCGCCCTTGCCTGGGCAAGTCAGCAGGAAAGTCATATGAACTACAACGCGTCGATGAGCGCCGACGGCACGGCAGGGCCGCCCATCAAGAGGCCGTCACGCTGGTCGCCGGCCAATTGGCCGGTCCGCTGGAAGGTGCTTGCGATCGTGTTGGTGCCGCTGGTGGTGGCGGCGACGTTCGGCGGGCTGCGCATCTACAGCAGCGCGACACAGGCTGCTGACCTGCGGCTGGCCTCCGACCGCGTCGACATGGTGGTCGCCGTGGAGAACTACATGGCGTCGCTGGAGAACGCGATGCTGGTGGGTTCGACCGGCGGTGACACCCAGGCGGCGCTTTCGGAGTTCGACGGCAGCCGCCAGCGGCTGGAGGGGCAGTTGGCCGAGACCGACGTCGCGCCCGACGTCCGCGACGGCGTGCAGACCCTTATCGACGACGGTCAGGCGTTGATGGACAAGGCCACCTCCAACAGCATCGGGCTGCGCGACACCATCGCGGCGTACGCCTTGCTGTTGCTGCCTGCCGAGGACGCGGTCACCGGCTCGGTCCGCGTCGATGACGAACGCATCCGCGCCGAGACGGTCGGGCTGTCGCGGGCGATCGGTGCCCGAGGCCAAATGATGATGCAGGAACTCGCCATCGCCCGCGGCGGTGAGCTGCCGGAGCCCGAGCTGCGCACCGCGATGATCGCGCTGGCCGGCACCGAGCCGTCGACCTTGTTCGGCATGAGCCAGGTGCTCGGCGTGGCGTCACCCGACGCCCAGAAGTTGCAGGCCGAGTTCGTCAAGCGGATGGCCCTGATGACGGACCCCGCCGTGCCGCTGGTCAACAACCCCGAGTTGTCGGCGTCGGTGGACGCCACCGACGACATCGCCCGCCAGATCATCGCGCGCACCACCGACTCGGTGGCCACCGCGGTCGAGGAGAAGGCCGCGGCGGCGCGTAGCGCACTGATCCGCGATGCGGTGGTGGTCGCGGTCGTGATTCTGCTGGCGCTGATCGTCGTCATCGCGGTGGCCCGGTCGCTGGTGCGGCCGCTGCGTCGCCTGCGTGACAGCGCGCTCAAGGTGGCCCACGAGGACCTCACCCGCGAGCTCGAACACGTCCGCGCGGGCGGGGACGCCCCGCCGGTCAACCCGATCCCGGTGCACACCTCCGAGGAGGTCGGACAGGTCGCGCACGCCGTGGACGAGCTGCACGAGCAGGCGCTGCTGTTGGCCAGCGAGCAGTCCCGGCTGCAGCTGCAGGTCGGCGACATGTTCGAGACGCTGTCGCGGCGCAGCCGGTCGCTGGTCGACCAGCAACTCGCGTTGATCGACCGCCTGGAACGCAACGAAGAGGACCCCGACCGGCTCGAAAGCCTCTTCCGGCTCGATCACCTCGCCGCGCGTATGCGTCGCAACGGCGCCAACTTGCTGGTGCTGGCCGGTGCCAGGGTGCCGCGCGAGCAGGCTGAGCCGGTGCCGGTCGCGGCGTTGATCAACGCCGCCGCATCGGAGGTCGAAGACTACACCAGGGTGGTCACCGCGACCGTGCCCGACAGCGAGATCGTCGGCGCCGTCGCAGGTGACATCGTGCACCTGCTCGCCGAACTGCTCGACAATGCGCTGCGGCACTCACCGCCGGCCTCACCCGTGCGGGTTTCGGCCGTGCACACCGCCAACGGCGGCCTGGTCATCGAGGTCAGCGATACCGGGCTGGGCATGACCGAATCCGATCTGCGGGTCGCCAACACGCGGCTGCAGTCGGGCGGCGAGGTCACCCCGTACACCGCGCGGCACATGGGCCTGTTCGTCGTCGGCCGGCTCGCCGCCCAGCACGGGCTCGTGGTCCGGTTGCGCAGCACCGTTGCGGGCGAACCGAATTCGGGTACCACGGCCGGTGTGTACATCCCCACCGAGCTGCTGGCGCAGGGCGAGGAAACCGACCAGTTCAGTTTGACCGAGTACGCCACGCCCGCCGATGCGCACGCCGGTATCGCGACCGCGCTGGCGCTCGACGAAGACCACTACGCCGACGACGACGGCTACTCCAACGGCCACCATGAGGCGCCCGTGGCGCTGCTGCCGCAACGCAACCCGGGGGCCAGCGGGATCTCGGCCGCACCGGTGGCGCCGCAGCCGTCGAGCGCGGCCCGCCCGACCGATACCTCGGAGTTCTTCGCGGCGCGCGCGCAGGCCGCCGACGCGGCGCCTGCCGAGCCCGAGCCCGAACCGTCGCCGACGGCGGGCTCAGATGACGCGATCTATCAGAAGATGTTGTCGGAGTGGCTCGTCGACCCGACCGAGCTGGCCAACAGCACGGACCTGAACTGGGAAACGGTATGGGACCACGGTTGGTCGGCGGCGGCCGCCGCCGAGGAAGCGCCCGTGTTGCGCCACACCGAGGAAGGCCTTCCGGTGCGAGAACCCGGCGCCAGGTTGGTTCCGGGCGGCGCCGATGAGCCCGTCGAGCAGACGCCACAGCCCGACGGCGACACCCGAGTAGCATCGGCGGCTGAGTTCGACACCGGCGAATCCCCACACCGCAGTCCGGAGGCGGTCCGAGCGAGCATCAGCAGCCACTTCGGCGGTGTGCACGCCGGCCGGTCCCACGCCCGAGAGACCAGAGGAACAGAAGACGAATGACCCAACGCGAGTCGCTGGATTGGCTGGTCAGTCGATTCGCCAGAGAGGTGTCGGGGGTGTCGCACGCCGTGCTGGTATCCGCCGACGGGCTACTGACCGCGGCCAGCGAGCACATCCCCACCGAACGCGCCGACCAGCTCGCCGCGGTGGCCTCCGGGCTGGCCAGCCTCTCGACGGGTGCGGCGCAGTTGTTCGACGGCGGCCACGTGCTGCAGTCGGTCGTCGAGATGGAGAACGGATACCTGCTGCTGATGCGGGTCGGCGACGGCTCGAACCTGGCGACGCTGGCGAAACGTAACTGCGATATCGGCCAAATCGGTTACGAGATGGCGATATTGGTGGAACGAGTGGGTTCGGTGGTTCAGTCGGGACGCCGGCGAGCACCTTCGCACTCCTGAGGGGTCGATGGACGACTGGGAGCCCGATGTCGCCGACGAGCCGAGCCTCGTCCGGCCCTACATCCTGACGGCCGGGCGCACCGATTCCGACGTCTACCTACCGCTAGAAGCGCCGATCGAGACCGTGCCCGACGAGTTACCTGTGCGATGGCCGGGTACCGATGTGCGGGAGCAGATTGTGCGGCTGTGCGGCGATCACCCGTCGGTGGCCGAGATCGCTGCGCAGCTATCCTTGCCGCTTGGCGTGGCCCGGGTACTGATCGGTGACCTGGTGTCGCAGGGTTACCTGCGGGTGCACACCACCCTCGACGATGCGGCGACGCTGACCGACCGGCGCGAACTGATAGGAAGGACGCTGCGTGGCCTTAGGGCACTCTGAGGGGCGCCACGCCTCCACCGACGCCGCGCCGCGGGGAACTGCGGCGTCGACGAAGATCGTCATCTCCGGCGGGTTCGGCGCCGGCAAGACGACGTTCGTCGGCGCCGTATCCGAGATCATGCCGCTGCGAACCGAAGCGCTGGTCACCAACGCGTCGGCCGGTGTCGACGGTCTGGAGGCCACCCCGGACAAGAACACCACCACCGTGGCCATGGACTTCGGCCGGATCACGTTGGCCGAGGACCTCGTGCTGTACCTGTTCGGCACCCCGGGGCAACGCCGGTTCTGGTTCATGTGGGACGACCTGATCCGCGGCGCGATCGGCGCCATCATCCTGGTCGACGTGCGGCGGCTGGCCGACAGCTTCGCCGCGGTTGACTACTTCGAGGCCCGCAAGCTGCCGTTCGTGGTCGCGGTCAACCAGTTCGACGGGGCCCCAAGGTATCCCGTAGCAGCGGTGCGCAAGGCGCTGGCGTTGTCGGAGCGCATCCCGGTCATCACCGTCGACGCCCGCGACCGCCAGTCCGCGCGCGCGGCGCTGATCACCGTCACCGAATATGCGCTCAAGAACCTCACCGCGCTGCCCGGCTGATCGTGGGCTACGACGAGACCATCTGGACTGCAGAGGAATTCACGAGGCAAGACTTCCGTGACGAGGACTTGAGCCGGCTACGGACGGAGCGGGTGGTGTTCGACGAGTGCGACTTCCGTGGTGTCAACCTGACCGAGTCAGAACACGTCGGCTCGGCCTTCCGTAACTGCTTATTCGAACGGGCCACCTTGCATCACAGCAGCTTTCGGCAATGCAGCATGCTCGGTTCCGTGTTCACCAATGCCCGGTTGCGGCCGCTGACGCTGGCCGACGTCGACTTCACGCTGGCCGTGCTGGGTGGATGCGACCTGCGCGGGGTCGATCTCTCCGGCTGCCGGCTGCGGGAAACCGGCCTGGTGGACGCCGATCTGCGCAAGGCCGTGCTGCGTGGTGCCGACCTGTCCGAGGCGCGGGTGCAGAACGCCCGGTTCGAGGAGGCGGATCTGCGCGGTGCGCGTACTGATCCGACGTTGTGGACAACGGCCAGATTGCGCGGCGCCAGGATCGACGTCGAACAAGCGCTGGCCTACGCCGCCGCGCACGGCCTGGACATCCACGGCGGCTGACCAGGTAACCCGCGAATCGCGAGCATCCGGTGCGCTGGCGCGCAAGGATGGGGGCATGGCTGATACGTGGGACACCATCGACCGCTACGTCGTCATCTCGACCGACACCCACGCGGGCGCCGACCTGTACGACTACCAGCCGTATCTGCCCGCGGCGCTTCATGACGACTTCGAGGCGTGGGCAAAAACCTACGTGAGCCCGTTCGACGACCTCGTCATCGCCACCGCGCAGCGCAACTGGGACCACGACCTGCGGATGGAAGAGATGGACGCCGACGGGGTGGCCGCTGAAGTGTTGCTGCCCAACACCGTGCCGCCGTTCTTTCCGACCACCCCGAACATCACCATCACCCTGCCGCGCACCCGCGAGGAGTTCGAAAAGCGCTGGGCCGGTGTGCAAGCCCACAACCGCTGGCAGGTCGACTTCTGTTCGCTGGCTCCGGCGCGACGGCGCGGGTTGATCCAGGTGTTCCCCAACGACATTGACCTGGCCCTGGACGAGATCCGTTGGGGCGTAGAGCATGAGTGCTTCGGCGGCGTGCTGGTGCCCGCCGTCTCACCAGGGGACCCGTCGGTCGCCCCGCTGTTTCACACCCGCTACGAGCCGCTGTGGGCGCTGTGCACCGAACTCGACCTGACCGTGGTTCAGCACGCCGGAGCCGGAAGCCCGGTGATGCCGATGGACCAGCCCGCGTCGAACGCCGTGCTGGTGACCGAGATGGCGATGTGGGCTCAACGCACGGTTGCCCATCTCATCCTCGCCGGCGTCTTCGAGCGTCATCCAGATCTGCGGTTCGTGGCGACCGAACAGGGGACGTTGTGGCTGCAGCACCAGATGATGATGCTCGACGCAATGGTGCCCAGCATGAAATCGCAAGCGGGCAACCGCACGTACGGGATGTTCGGCGGTTCCTCGATCGACGAACTCACCATGGCGCCCAGCGACTACGCCAAACGGAACTGCTACCTGGCCGCCGAGCTCACACCGTTCGAGTCCTCGATGATCAGTTACCTCGGCCCAGAACACCTCATGTGGGGCAGTGACTACCCGCACGAGGAGGGGTTCGCGCCGCATTCCAAGCTCGCGATCCGCTGGGCGCTGCTCGACCAGCCCAAAGACGTCTGCCGCAAGATCCTGGCAGGAAATGCCGCGCAGCTCTACCGGTTCGACCTGGATGCTTTGACGGCGGTGGCCGCCGAGATCGGTCCGACGGTCGACGAGGTGCATACGCCGCTGGGCGACACCGGCTATACCGCGCCCGCGGCGTTCGGCTACCGGCCCTTCGAAGGTGGGCTTGCGCTCAAGCGGCTGGCCCCAGCACGCGGCGAAGGCTGACGCCGCACGCCGTCGGTCAGAAGTTGCTGCAGGTGGCGGCCACCCGCATGACCACCGGGGTGAACTCCTCGGTGCCCGGTGTGGCCTGCGCCTGCGCGACCATCGCCCGGCGCGTCTCCGGGGGAGCGGCGATCAGGCTCTTCAGCCAGCCGGTGGCGGCCGGGGCCGACTCGAGCTGCCTGGCGAGCGCAGGTGATTCGGCGTTGAGCGCCGCAACGACCTGCGGATAGGTGCAATTCGAGTAGACAATCGTGTCAATGTCTGGTTGCGCGGCTGCGAGGCCGGCGCCCATGCCCGCACCCGTGGCCAGCAGCATGGCCAGACCGCCGGAGGCGAAAGCCAGTTTCGTCGTCGAGCGCATTCGGTACACCTTCCGGGCTATGTGAAGGTTTCACGCTAACACCGTCGTCGCGTTGTGTGCGATTTTCGGTGATCAGGCGCCTTTCAGCCGGATCTTCCAGCGTACGAACGACGCGTACCCGATGCTGATCGCGGCCAGCATGGCCATATCGAACAGCCAGGTGCCGGGCGAATGTTGCCAGTGCCGGTCGTCGGGGGTCAGCGGCCCGGGCACCAGCCGAATCAGGTCGATCGTCGAGGCCGATGCCGCAAAGCCCCACCGCGCCGGGGTGAACCACGACATCTGGTCGAGCACGATGCGGTCGGTCACCGGGATCATGCCGCCGGAGAACACCAGCTGCGACATGATCGCCACCACCAGCAGGGGCATGATCTGTTCGTTGGACTTCGCCAACGCCGAGAGCGCCAGCCCGACCATCGCCGCGGCCACCGTGGTCACCGCGATGTCGATGAACAATTCCACGCTGCGGTTGCTAAGCAACGCGCCGCGCTCCACCGCGCCTGGGCCCCAACCCTTACCGATGATCGCGATCGAGGTGACGATGGCCGACTGCACTACCGCGAAGATTGTGAACACGAACATCTTCGCCAACAGATATGCCGTCGTTGACAATCCGACCGCCTGCTCCCGGCGGTAGATCGCGCGTTCACCGATCAGCGCGCGGATCGTCAGCGCGGTGCCCATGAAGATGGCACCGACGTTGAGCATGACCAGGATTTGGCCGGGCTCGTTGGGCGCCGCGCCGCCCTCGATCGCCGGGACGGGCACCCCGAAGCCGACATCGCCGGGCACCGACAGCGACAACACGCCCATGATGAACGGCAGCAACATCAGGAAGGCGAAGTAACCGCGGTCCGAGATCACCAGCCGCACCTGGCGCCGCGCGATCGTCGAGAACTGGCGCCGCACGCTGGTGCGTGTCGGGTTACCGAGGTCGGAGGGCTGCTCGGTCGGCGGCGGTGGCGGCGGCGGGCCGTGCTGGGCCAGAAACTTCTGGTTGGCGGTGTCCGGGTCGTTGGCGACCGCGCTGAAGATGTCGGCCCAGTTTGTGGTGCCCATGGACGGGCCGATCTGGCTCGGCGGCCCGTAGAACGCCGTCTTGCCGCCGGGGGCCAGCAGCAGCACTTGATCGCACACGTCGAGGTAGGTCAGCGAGTGAGTGACCACCAGCACCACACGCCCGGCGTCGGCGAGCTGGCGCAGCATGGTCATGACCTGGCGGTCCAGCGCCGGGTCCAGACCCGACGTCGGCTCGTCCAAGATCAGCAGCGACGGGCCGGTGAGCAGTTCGAGCGCCACCGAGGCGCGCTTGCGCTGCCCGCCCGACAGCTTGTCGACGCGGGTGTCGGCGTGGCGGGTCATCTCGAGTTCCTCGAGCACCTGCGCGACGACCTGTTCCCGGTCTTCCTTGGTGGTGTCGGGCGGCAGCCGCAGTTCGGCGGCATACATCAGCGCCTGGTTGACGGTCAGCTGACCGTGCACCACGTCGTCCTGGGGCACCATGCCGATCCGGGAGCGCAGTGAGGCGTACTCGGCGTGGATGTTGTGGCCCTCGAAGGTCACGGTGCCCGACGTCGGATGGGTGTAGCCGGCCACCAACCGCGCGAACGTCGACTTGCCTGCGCCCGACGGGCCGATCACCGCCGTCAGCGTGCCCGGGCGCGCGGCGATCGAGATGTTGTCCAGCAGCGTCTTGTTGTTCTCGATGGTCCACGTGACGCCGTGCACCTCGAGCCCGCCGGTGCGGGTGGCCGCCTCGGTCTCGGTGCGACGGACCAGCGTGCCACCCGAGAACACCAGGTCGATGTTGCCGATCGTGACGGTGTCGCCGTCGTTCAGCACCGCCACCTCGACCCGGGTGCCGTTGACGAAGGTGCCGTTGATGCTGCGGTTGTCGCGGATCTCGGTGCCGCCCGCAGTGGGCACCAGCGTGGCGTGGTGGCGCGAGGCGAGCACATCGGGCACGACGATGTCGTTGTCGGTGGCGCGGCCGATCTTGATGGCGCCGGGCATCCCGGCGTCGGCGGGCTTGCCCGGCCGCAGGATCCTCAGCATGCTCGTCGCGAGGTTGCCCTCGCTGGAGCGCGGCGCCGCCGTCGGTCCCATCACCGTCGCCGATTCCAGCGAAGGCGACGACATCGGTTGAGGCGTGGGCGCCGGACGCACCGGTTGCGAGGTGCTCGGCGGGTAGGTGCCCGGGCCGCTGGCATGGGCTTGCGGGCCGGTCGGATAGCGCGGGGGCGGCGGCGCCGTCGGATACCTCGGTTGGGGCCGCGACGCGCTCGGCGGCGGTGCCGGCTGAGGTGCCGGCTGAGGTGCCGAGGAGGTGCGCTGAGTGGCGACGGGCAGTGCCGTGGTGGGGGTGCGGCCCGCGGCGCCCTGGTGGCGACCGACCTCGAAGGTCAGCCGGGGCCCGTCGGGGTTGCCGATGTTGACGTTCAGCCCGTCGGTGATATCGGCGGTGGGAATGCGCCGGTTGTTGACGAACATCCCGTTGAGGCTGCCGTTGTCGATGGCCACCCAGCGGCCCTGATCGAACCGCAGCACCAGGTGCGCCCGCGAGATCAGCGGATGGGCGATACGCACGTCGGCGCGCAGATCGCGGCCGACGACGACGTCGTTGCCCGGCGCGAACGTGCGGGTCGAACCGTCGTACCGGACCGTCAGCGCAGGTGGAGACCCCCAGCTCGGCGGAGCCGGGTGGCCGGCGACATTTGACATCGCGACAACTGTAACGGGTGGTCAGTGCGTGGGAATGCGCCACCGCGCGGTGTCGGTGATCTGCTGCAGGGCCGCCACCTGATCGCCGCGGGTGGTGATGATGTGGGCGAAAGCCGCGTCCACGGCGGTGCCGCCGTCGCGGGCCGGACCCCAGTAGCGGCCGGTGACCACCACCCGATTCTCGTCGACGGGCAGAAACTCGGCCGGGTCGACGTGCATGTCGTAGTGCGCGGCGATGCGGCCCCACACGTTGACGATCATGTCGGCCGCACCGCGGTGCTCACCACCCACGTCGTGCGGCATGCCGGTGCTGACCGTGCCGACGAAGTCGTCGGTGAGCAGTGCGAACAGCGCCTCGCCGTCGGCGTGGCCCAGCGCGGCGTACAGCCGCCTCGCGGGTGCCGCCGGATCAATTAGAGGCATCTCTCTATTATAGTGGGTCGATGGCCCGGCCCGCCAGATACACCGTCGATCAACTCCTCGACGCCGCCGCGGCACTGGTGGCTGACGACGGTCCCGCCGCGGTGACGATGTCGGCCGTCGCACGGGCGGTGGGAGCGCCGAGCGGCTCGCTGTATCACCGGTTTGCCACCCGTGCGGCGTTGTGCGGCGCGCTGTGGATGCGCACCGAGGAACGCTTCCTGTCCGGTTTCCTGGCGGCGGTCTCCGACCCGTCGGACTCCCAGCAGCGCTGCGTCGCCGGCGCGCGGTTCACCGTGCAGTGGTGCCGTGAGCATCGCCCTGAGGCCCATGTGCTGCTCGCAGGCGCCGAGGCGTTGGGGGCCGCCGAGTGGCCCGGTGAGCTGACGGCGCACCGACGACGGCTGCACCGCGGGTTGCGACGGCTGCTCACCGCGATGCCCGCCGACGCCGACCGGGTGAACGCCGCCGTGATCGACATCCCGTACGCGGTCGTGCGGCGTCACCTGCGGGCCGGGCGGCCGATACCGGCCGGCGCGGAGGCCATCGTGTCCGATTGCGCCCGCGCGCTGATATCTGCCGACTGAAATGTCGCGGTCACACGGCGAGTCGTGCTGATATCCCCGGCGGTTCGTGGTCACACTTGGGCATGGTGTCCAGGGCGCCACTGATCCTCGCCGGTGCGGCGGGCGTGGGCCTGGTGACGGCGCTGCTTACCCCGACAGCCGCGGCGCAGCCGTCGTATCCCACCGACGACCGCGGCTTCGTCGGCACCAAGGTGCGCTGTGACGCGCCGGACGCGGCGGTCAGCTTCGGGCGCACCGCCCAATCGCTCGTCGCGATCTGCCTGGTGCCGGACGGCCACTACGAATACCGCGGTGCCCGGCTGAACGACGACGCGGTGCTCGTCGTCGTCGCCGAACCCACCGTGCCCGGCGAGTTCTTCGCGCAGAAAGACGGCGCCACCTACACCGTCACCACCGAACAACTCGTCATCAAGACCGACGACTGGGTGCGCGACGAACCGATGCTGCACTTCCAGACGCCGCCGATGGCGGCGGTGCAGCCGCCGTCGTAGTAGCCGGTCAGCCCGGCGTACGCACCGCGGTGTAATCGGGCGAGCCGGTCACCACACAGTGCGTCTGGCTGTAGATCGTGGCCATGCACTTGTTGCAGTGGTTACACGCCGAGAACACGGAGTGCTTGTCCCCGTCGGCCTGGATCCGGTTGATCAGATCGGGCTCGGCCAAAAGTGCGCGTCCCATCGCGACGAAGTCGAACCCCTCGGCCATCGCCAGGTCCATGGACTCGCGGTTGGTGATGCCGCCGAGCAGGATCAGCGGCATCTTCAGCTCGGCGCGGAACTGTTTGGCGTCGCGCAGCAGATACGTCTCGCGGTAGGGGTACTCGCGGAAGAACTTGTTGCCGGTCATCCGGATGCCCCAGCGCAGCGGCGGTTTGAACGCGCCGGCGAACTCCTTGACGGGGGCGCCGCCGCGGAACAGATACATCGGGTTGACCAGGGAACTGCCCGCGGTGAGCTCGATGGCGTCGAGGCCGCCGTCCTCCTCGAGCCACTTGGCGGTCTGCAACGACTCCTCCATCGGGATGCCGCCGCGCACGCCGTCGGACATGTTGAGCTTTGCGGTAACCGCGATCGGGTTGCCCGCGGCCTCCACCGCGCGGCGCACCGCCAGTACGGTGCCGCGCGCCACCTTGGCCCGGTTCTTTAGCGAGCCACCGAATTCGTCGGTGCGCCGGTTGATCAGCGGGCTGAGGAAGGAGCTGGCGAAGTAGTTGTGGCCGAGGTGGATCTCGATCGCATCGAAGCCGGCGTCGATCGCCATCCGGGCGGCGTTGGCGTGTGCGGCCATGATGTCGTCGATGTCGTCGCGGGTGGCCTTCCTCGCGAACCGCATCGCCAGCGGGTTGAAAAACCGCACCGGCGCGTAGGCCTTCGCCTTGTTGGAGCGGGCGTCGGCCACTGGCCCGGCGTGACCGATCTGTGCGCTGATCGCCGCACCCTCGGCGTGGATCGCGTCGGTGAGCCTGCGCAGTCCAGAGATCGCCTCGGGGCGCCACCAGATCTGCCTGCCCTCGGTGCGCCCACCCGGCGCCACCGCCAGATACGCCACCGTCGTCATGCCGACGCCGCCGGCGGCAGGCAGCCGGTGGTAGGTGATCAGGTCGTCGGTGACGAGCGCATTGGGTGTGCACGCCTCAAAGGTCGCCGCCTTGATAATCCGGTTGCGCAGTGTCACCGGGCCGAGCTTGGCCGGGGTGAACACATTCCGGGGAGTGTCCATGGATGGAAGCCTGCCACAATGACCCACGTGGGTGCGATAACGCTTGACGGTAAGGCCACGCGCGACGAGATCTTCGTCGACCTCGCCGAACGGGTGGCGGCCCTGACCGCGGCCGGGCGCACGCCCGGGCTCGGCACGGTGTTGGTGGGCGATGACCCCGGTTCGCACGCCTACGTGCGGGGCAAGCACTCCGACTGCGCGAAGGTCGGCATCAACTCGATCCGCCGCGATCTGACCGCCGACACCAGCCAGGCCACCCTCGACGCGACCATCGATGAGCTCAACGCCAACCCGGAGTGCACCGGCTACATCGTGCAGCTGCCGCTGCCCAAGCACCTCAACGAGAACGCCGCGCTGGAGCGGGTGAACCCGGGTAAGGACGCCGACGGTCTGCACCCGACGAACCTGGGTCGGCTGGTGCTCAACGAGCCCGCGCCGCTGCCGTGCACCCCGCGCGGCATCGTGCACCTGCTGCGGCGCTACGACGTACCGATCGCCGGTGCGCATGTGGTGGTGATCGGGCGCGGTGTCACGGTGGGCCGGCCGCTGGGTCTGCTGTTGACGCGGCGTTCGGAGAACGCCACGGTCACGTTGTGCCACACCGGCACCCGCGATCTGGCCGCGCTGACCCGGCAGGCCGACATCATCGTCGCGGCCGCCGGGGTGCCGCACATGGTGACGGGCGAGATGGTGCGCGCCGGAGCCGCCGTCGTCGACGTCGGTGTCAGCCGCGACGACAACGGCAAGCTCGTCGGCGATGTGGCGCCTGACGTGTGGGAGGTCGCCGGGCACGTCTCGCCCAACCCTGGCGGCGTCGGCCCGCTCACCCGCGCGTTCCTGCTGACGAACGTGGTGGAACGCGCGGAAGCCCTTGCCGGGACGTGACCCTCAAGGAGTTCGCCCGCAAGGTGTTCGCCGGGCAGTGGGCGATCTGGTTGGTGGGCCTGGTGTTCGTCGCGGCGTTCGGGCTTGTGGTGACGGGGTACTGGCGCCGCGGCGCATTGGTCATCGCGATCGGGGTGGGCGCCGCCGCGGTGCTGCGGTTACTTCTTCCCGACGAACGCGCCGGGCTGTTGGCGGTGCGCAGCAAGCCGATCGACTTCGTAACGACCGCGATGGTCAGCGCGGCGATGCTCTACATCGCCTGGACCATCGATCCGCTGGGCACGAGTTAACCCGCCCTCGAGTGGCCCGCTTGGGCAACGTATTCGCGGTTTCGCGTGCCATAACCGACCACTCGGCGGGTTCAGTTTGGGCGGGATTGCTTCAATGCCGCTGCCACGATCGGCTTAGCCCACTCGGGTGTCGCCGACAGGTCGGGTGGCCCCACGATTTGTCCGTCCTCGACATGCAACACCTCTAACGGCTCCGGTGCTTGACCCGTGGCGGGATCAGCGTCGGCGGAGTTGTCGAAGACTCGCAGTTCGGTAAGCGCGGGCAGCAGGTGTATCAAGTTGAGCCGACTGTGTTCGTAGCGACGTCGGATGTCATCTTCGGGAATGGGGTGTCCGCCCTTGCTGACGCGCAAGTGCACTCGTGCGATGTGTAGTTCGGCGCTGCTGAGTCCGACGAACCAGATTCGCACTTCGTATCCGGCTGCTGCCGCTTCCTCGATCTTGCGCGGCATGGTGTTTGCGCCGAGGGTGGTCTCGAATGCGAAATCGAGGCCGTTATCGATCGCCGTCTCCAGCTCGTCCTTACCATGGAGCCACGCTGCCGCATTTGCTTCGGCTTGGTCCAGGCCCGGATTCGCCGCCACCAGCGCGCGCGCCGCCTCATCGGGGTTGTAGTAGTTGCCACCGAAGCCCCGGATCGCCGCACCGATGATGCTGCTCTTTCCGGCGCCGTTCACGCCGGCAATGACTTGCAGCTGGGGACGGCGACCGGCCATGAATGGCGAACGCCTACTGCTTGCCCTCGGCGCGTGCCGCCTTCACCGCCGCCTGGCCGAGTTGTTTCGGCGTGGCCTTGAATGCCGCAGCCATCGCCGCCCTGGATTCAGGCGTCTGCATGCGCTCAAGCAGTGTGTCGAACTCGTCCGTCAGACCTTCGAGAGAAGGTAGCCGCGACTTCGCCAGCGCCTCGAATTCCGCAAGCGACAGCACCACTACCTTCGTCGCGTTGTGCTTGGTGACAGCGACCGCACCTGCGAGAGCCGCTTGTTCGAGAATCGCGCCGAACTCGTTCTTGAATCGACTAGCTGGGACGTTCGGGATGTCGACTAGCTCGCCATCGCGGTTGCGGTAAGTCAGTGGAGCCATATGCCCATACTAGCCCTTTTGGCCAAACTGCGCGTTTCGCGCAGAATCACGGCGCGAACGTCCGTCGCGGCGTGTCGGCGCGTCAGGACAGCGTGGCGCGGATGCACACGGTGACATACGGCAGCGGCAACCCGTTCGCGTTGGCCAGCGCGGGGTGGGTGGCCAGCAGTTCGCGCACCCGGTCCAGCGTTTTGACGCGCACCTGCTCGGGTGAGGTGATGCAGTAGCTGCGCGAGGCGACCAGGTCGATGAGGGCTTGCGGCGTCAGGTAATTCGTCCACTCCACCTGGTGGCGCTGCACATCGGTGAACGGCTCGGGCAAGGTCACGTCGGCACCGGTCGGGTCGTGTTCATGGCCGATGATGCGGCCGAGTTCCTTTACCCAGCCCATCCGCTCGTCGCGGGTGTTCCACACCAGCCCGAGCCGGCCGCCCGGGCGCAGCACCCGCGACACCTCTTTGACCGCGCGCTGCGGGTCGAACCAATGCCAGGCCTGTGCGACGAGCACCGCGTCGACGCTGTTGTCGGGTAGCGGAATCTCCTCCGCCGTGCCCAGCAGCGCCGGTGTGTCGGGCAGCGAATTGCTCAGCAGCTCGAGCATTTCCGGGATGGGGTCGACGGCCACGACGGTCAGTCCGCGTTCCACCAGCCGGGTGGTCAGCTTGCCCGTACCAGCACCCAGATCCAGCACGTCGCGCGCATCGCGGGGCAGCAGCCAGTCGATGGCCTCCGGCGGATACGACGGCCTGCCGCGCTCGTATGCCGCAGCTTCCGCACCGAACGACAGCGAACGCTGCTGATCCGAGCGGGTCACCGCACCGTCATTTCGGGGGTCATCTGGAGGCCAGCTCCAACGTCTGGCGGATCAGCTTGCCCACTGCGTCCATCTCCACCAGGAAGCCGTCGTGGCCGTAGATCGAGTCGATGACCTGCAGCCCAGCGCAGTTGGGCAACAGCGCAGCCAGTTCCTCCTGCAGCCGCAGCGGATAGAGCCGGTCCGACGTGATCCCGCCGACCACGGCCGGCACCGCACAGCCGCGCAGCGCCGCCTCGACACCGCCGCGGCCGCGACCGACGTCGTGGCTGGACAGCGATTCGGTCAGCGCCACGTAGGTGCCCGCGTCAAAGCGCGCGACCAGCTTGTCGCCCTGATACTCGAGGTAGCTCTGCACCGCGTAGCGGCCGCCGGCGCGCGGATCCTCGGCGCCCTGCGCATCGTTGGCGAAGCGGTTGTCGAGTTCGACCTCACCCCGATACGTCAGGTGCGCGATGCGCCGGGCAAGGCTCATGCCGACGTCGGGTGAGGTTTCGGTGCCGTAGTAATTGCCGCCGTGCCAGTTCGGATCGGCCTTGATGGCGGCCACCTGGGTGCTCTGGGTGCCGATCTGATCGGCGGTGGCGCGTGCGCCGATAGCAAGCAGCAGCGCCGAGCGGACCTTGTCGGGATGCCCGACCATCCATTCCAGCGCGCGCGCCCCGCCCAACGAGCCGCCGATCACCGCGGCGACCTCGGTGATGCCCAGCGCCTTGAGCGCGGCAATGTCGGCCTCGACCTGATCACGCACGGTCACGTGGGGAAACCGGGAGCCCCATGGCTTTCCGTCGGGATGCTGCGAGCTGGGGCCCGTCGAACCGCGGCACCCGCCCAGCACATTGGTAGCCACCGCGCACCACCGATCGGTGTCGATCGCGGCGCCCGGCCCGGCGATCCCGTCCCACCAGCCGGCGGTCGGGTGGTCGGGTCCGGCGGGGCCGGTGATGTGCGAATCGCCGGTCAGCGCGTGCAGCACCATCACCACGTTGTCGCGCTCGGGCGACAGCTCGCCCCAACGTTGCACGGCGATCTGCACGTCGTCGAGAACGACGCCGCACTCCAGCGTCAGCGGCCCGATGTCGACGACGCCGATTTCCCCTTCGGCGGGCAGAGTCGGGGTTGCCACGTCAGTGATCGTCATCAGAACGCCGCCGTGGTCTTCGGGTCCGTCGGCCCGGCGGTGGAAAACGGTTTGGCGGCGGCGAAACCCTGCTCGAGGTCGGCCAGGATGTCGTCGATGCCTTCGATGCCGACCGCCAACCGCACCAGTCCCGGCGTGACGCCGGTGGCCAGCTGCTCCTCGGGGGACAGCTGCGCGTGGGTGGTCGACGCCGGGTGGATCACCAGCGACCGCACGTCGCCGATGTTGGCGACGTGGCTGTGCAGGGTCAGCGCGTTGACGAACGCCTTTCCGGCATCCACGCCGCCGGCCAGCTCGAACGCCAGCACCGCGCCGGTTCCCTTGGGGGTCAGCTTGTTTGCCAGCTCGTGCCACGGCGAGCTGGGCAGCCCGGCGTAGTTCACCGACAGCACATCGTCGTGTCCGGCCAGGTATTCGGCCACACGCTGGGCGTTGGCGACGTGACGTTCGACGCGCAGGCTCAGCGTCTCCAGGCCTTGGGCGATGAGGAACGCGTTGAACGGGGAAGCCGCGGAACCGAGGTCGCGCAGCAGCTGTACCCGGGCCTTGAGCGCGAACGCGGGCGCGCCGAGGTCGGCGTACACGACGCCGTGGTAGCTGGGATCTGGTGTGGTGAACCCGGGGAAGTTGCCGTTGGTCCAGTCGAAGGTGCCGCCGTCGACGATGACGCCCGCGATCGCCGTGCCGTGCCCGCCGAGGTACTTGGTGGCCGAGTGCACGACGATGTCGGCGCCGTGGCTGATCGGCTGAAGCAGGAACGGGGTGGCGATGGTGTTGTCGACGATCAGCGGCACCCCGTGGTCATGAGCCACCGCAGCCACCGATGGCACGTCGAGGACGTCGATTTGGGGGTTGGAGATCGTCTCGGCGAAAAACGCCTTGGTGTTGGGCCGCGCCGCGGCGCGCCACGAGTCGAGGTCGTCGGGGTCCTCGACGAAGCTGACCTCGATGCCCAGCTTGGGCAGCGAGTAGTGGAACAGGTTGTAGGTGCCCCCGTAGAGCCGTGGGCTGGACACGATGTGGTCACCGGCGTCGGCGATGTTGAGAAGCGAGAACGTCGACGCGGCCTGACCGGACGCCAGGAACAGCGCTGCGACGCCACCTTCCAGCGCCGCGATGCGCTGTTCGACGACGTCGGTCGTCGGGTTCATGATCCGGGTGTAGATGTTGCCGGGCTCGGCCAGCCCGAACAGCGCGGCGGCGTGGTCGGTGCTGTCGAACGTGTAGCTGGTGGTCTGGTAGATCGGCAACGCCCGCGCGTTGGTTCCTGGGTCGGGCGTCTGGCCGGCGTGAACCTGTTTCGTCTCAAATGCCCACCGGGCGGTGGGATCGTCCAACTGGTTGTCGGTGCTCAAGGGATTCTCCTGTTGTGATGTGGCCGGGGTCGAAGTTCAGCGACACTCACGCACGCCGGACCTCCACCTGTCTCTCTGGGGGCCCGTCACAACGGACCCGCGCTTGCCGGTACCACTCGCCAGTGGGTACTCAACCTGGTCATCACCCGGGGCACCCCACCGCGGTTGGAGGGTTGCCGGCCAGCAAGCCGGGGCTTGACGCTGGCGCTCATGACCAAGCTGAAGTTTATCCCATTGCGGCGAAGAAGTGCCAGCAGGTAGTCGTTGCGGCGGAGGTGGGCACGCGTAGCGTCGACGTCAACGAGATACTGGTCGTGCGACGTTTCATCTGCCGATACCGATAGTGCCGCCCGGAAGAGAGATCATGAGTGCCCAGCAGCCAACCATCATCTACACGCTGACCGACGAGGCGCCGCTGCTTGCGACCTACGCGTTCCTGCCGATAATCCGCACCTTTGCCGAGCCTGCCGGCATCGAGATCAAGACCAGTGACATCTCGGTGGCGGCCCGCATTCTGGCTGAGTTCGGCGACCACCTCAGCGAAGACCAGCGGGTGCCCGACAACCTCGGCGAGCTCGGGAAGCTCACCCAGGAGCCGGACACCAACATCGTCAAGCTGCCCAACATCAGCGCATCGGTGCCGCAGTTGCTGGCCGCCATCAAGGAACTGCAGACCAAGGGGTACGCGGTACCGGACTATCCCGGCGACCCCAAGACCGACGAAGAGAAGACGATCAGGGACCGCTACGCCAAGGTCCTGGGCAGCGCCGTGAACCCTGTTCTGCGGGAAGGAAACTCGGACCGGCGCGCCCCCAAGGCGGTCAAGGAGTTCGCGCGCAAGCATCCGCACAGCATGGGAGAGTGGTCGCAGGCCTCGCGCACCCACGTCGCGACCATGCGCAAGGGCGACTTCTACGCAGGCGAGAAATCGATGACGCTGGATCGGGCGCGCACGGTCAAGATGGTGCTCAACACCAAGGGCGGGGAAACGTTGGTGCTCAAGCCCGAGGTCGCGCTGGACGAGGGCGACATCATCGACAGCATGTTCATGAGCAAAAAGGCGCTCATCGAGTTCTACGAGGAACAAATCCAGGACGCCTACGAGACCGGGGTGATGTTCTCCCTGCACGTCAAGGCGACGATGATGAAGGTCAGCCACCCCATCGTCTTCGGGCACGCGGTGAAGGTGTTCTACAAAGACGCGTTTGCCAAGCACCAGAAGCTGTTCGACGAACTCGGCGTCAACGTCAACAACGGGATGTCGGATCTCTACGCCAAGATCGAATCGCTGCCGGCCTCGCAGCGCGAGGAGATCATCGAGGACATCCACCGCTGCCACGAGACCCGGCCGGAACTGGCCATGGTCGACTCGGCCCGCGGGATCACCAACTTCCACTCACCGTCCGATGTCATCGTCGACGCGTCGATGCCGGCGATGATCCGGCTCGGCGGCAAGATGTACGGCGCCGACGGCCGGACCAAGGACACCAAGGCGGTGAACCCGGAGTCCACGTTCTCCCGGATCTACCAGGAGATGATCAACTTCTGTAAGACCCACGGCCAGTTCGACCCGACGACGATGGGCACCGTCCCCAACGTCGGGCTGATGGCGCAGAAGGCCGAGGAGTACGGCAGCCACGACAAGACGTTCGAGATCCCCGAGGACGGCGTCGCCGACATCGTCGACATCGACACCGGCGAGGTGCTGCTGACGCAGAACGTCGAGACCGGCGACATCTGGCGCATGCCCGTGGTCAAGGACGCCGCGATCCGCGACTGGGTGAAGCTGGCCGTCACGCGGGCGCGGGCGTCGGGTATGACCGCGTTGTTCTGGCTGGACACCGAGCGTCCGCACGAAGTCGAGTTGCGCAAGAAGGTGAAGGCCTACCTGAAGGACCACGACACCGAGGGCCTGCACATCCAGATCATGCCGCAGGTCTGGGCCATGCGGTACACGCTCGAACGGCTGATCCGCGGCCAGGACACCATCGCCGTCACCGGCAACATCCTGCGCGACTATCTGACCGACCTGTTCCCGATCCTGGAGCTGGGCACCAGCGCCAAGATGCTGTCGATCGTGCCGCTGATGGCCGGTGGCGGTATGTACGAAACCGGGGCGGGCGGTTCGGCGCCCAAACACGTACACCAGCTGGTCGAGGAAAACCACCTGCGGTGGGATTCGCTGGGCGAATACCTCGCGCTGGGTGCGTGTTTCGAGGACATCGGACGCAAGACCGACAACAAGACGGCCGAACTGCTGGGCAGGACGCTTGACGACGCGATCGGCAAGCTGCTGGACAACAACAAGAGCCCGTCGCGCAAGACCGGCGAACTTGACAACCGTGGCAGCCAGTTTTACCTCGCGCTGTACTGGGCGCAGGAGTTGGCCGCGCAGAACGAGGACAACGAGCTGGCCGAACGGTTCACCGCGCTGGCCGACGAGCTGGCCAAGAACGAAGACAGCATCATCACCGAACTTGTTGAGGTGCAAGGCAAGTCGGTCGACATCGGCGGCTACTACTATCCGGACGCGGAGAAGACCACCGCGGTGATGCGGCCGAGCAAGACGCTGAACTCGGTGCTCGAGGCCGCGACCGAGGCCCCGGTGACGAAGGGTTAACCGCCGAGCGCCTCGCGCGGCGGCCGCGTGATGTAGCGGTCGACGAACCCGACGATCACGTCGGCGACGCGCTGAGGCGCCTCGAACATCGGGATGTGCCCGACGCCGTCGAGGTGGGTGATCTCGGTGCTCTGCGGCAAATGCGTGGTGAAATGCCGGGTGAAGCGCGGATGTGGCAGCACCCGGTCCTTTTCACAGATCACCAGGTGGGTGGGCGCGCTGCCCTCGGCCAGTTCGCGCAGTCCCGGCAGCAACAGCGACTTGATCAGCAGCTGGTAATAGGCCGGGCAGTGGGTGACATCGTCGATGATGACCAACAGGTCCTCGTCGGACAGCCCGCTCGGGTCGGCGCTGACCGGCACGTAGGCCAGCTGGCGCACGAACGGCAGACGCAGCGCGCGCGACCCCAGGACCTTGGCGCCCAACCAGACCGGAAGCCCGGCGACGAACTTGAACACGATCTCGAACTTGGCCGGGGTGAACCGGCTCCAGCCGCCCGCGGGCGCGATCCCGGTGAGGGTGCGGGCCCTGCCACGGCGCTCCAACTCGAACGCCACCCACCCGCCCAGGGAGTTGCCGACGATGTGGGCGGTGTCCCAGCCCAGGGCGTCCATGCGCCGTTCCATATCGTCAGCGAGCTCAACGGTGTCGAGGAAGTTGCGGCCCTTAACCCCGCCGTTGTGACCGGGCATGGTGGGCGCGCACACCTCGTAGCGGCCGGTGTCGGCAATCATCGGTGCGACGTCTTTCCACACGCTCTGCGACATCATGAAGGGATGTAGCAAAAGCATCGGTTCACCGGAGCCGAGGTGTATCGGGTCGCGCAGAGTCATCTTGCCGACACTAAAGGCGTTACCGGCGGTACTGCAAGCTTCGAGGCTATGGTCTGTGCGTGATCGTCAGCACCATCAACGTCAACGGGATTCGCGCCGCGGTACGGCAACGCTCAGCAGACAACCTCGGGCTGCTGGCCTGACTTGCCGACACCGCCGCCGACGTGGTGTGCCTGCAGGAGACCCGCGCCGACGACGACCAGTTGGCCACGGCGTTGGCCAAGCGGATGGCCGAGCTCGCCGACCGCGATGCGGTGGTATGGGGCGACTGGAACATCGCGCACACCGAGAACGACATCAAGAACTGGAAGGGCAACCTCAAGAAGTCGGGCTTTCTGCGCAGCGAGCGGCAATGGCTCACCGAGCTGTTGGCGTCGGGCTGGGTCGACGTGGTGCGTGCGCTGCACCCCGACGTGGCCGGCCCGTATTCATGGTGGTCGTGGCGCGGTCGGGCGTTCGACAACGACGCCGGCCGCGCATCGACTACCAGTTGGCGGCCAGGTCGCTGGCCAACCACGCCGTGACCGCCCGCGTGGAGCGCGCGACGGCCTACGAGCTGCGCTGGTCCGACCACGCGCCCGTGACCGTCGAATACCGCGGTTAACTCACGACGAGCGCGGGGCCATCGCACGCCCAAACCCACGTTCGGACGGTGTGAAATGATCGGGCCACCATGAGCAACGACCGCGCCGGCGCGCGGGAGAAGACCGTCTTCTCCGGCGTGCAACCCACCTCCGACTCCCTGCACCTGGGCAATGCCCTCGGCGCGATCAGACAGTGGGTGGGCATGCAGGACGACTACGATGCGTTCTTCTGCGTCGTCGACCTGCACGCCATCACCATCCCGCAGGACCCCGAACAGCTGCGCAGGCGCACGCTCGCCGTCGCCGCGCAGTACCTTGCGTTGGGTATCGACCCGGCCCGCTCGACGATCTTCGTGCAGAGCCACGTGCCCGCGCACACCGAACTGGCCTGGGCGCTGGGATGTTTCACCGGTTTTGGCCAGGCATCGCGGATGACGCAGTTCAAGGACAAGTCGCAGCGGCAGGGTGCCGAGGCCACCACCGTCGGGCTGTTCACCTATCCGGTGCTGATGGCCGCCGACGTGTTGCTCTACGACACCGACCTGGTGCCGGTCGGCGAGGATCAGCGTCAGCATCTCGAGCTGGCACGCGATGTCGCACAACGGTTCAACGCACGCTTCCCCGACACCTTCGTCGTCCCTGATGTGCTGATCCAGAAGGCCACCGCCAAGATCTACGACCTGACCGACCCGACCGCCAAGATGAGCAAGTCGGCCACCACCGAGGCCGGGCTGATCAACCTGCTCGACGAGCCGAAGGTCTCGGCCAAGAAGATCCGCTCGGCGGTCACCGACAGCGAACGCGAAGTGCGCTACGACCCGGACGCCAAACCGGGGGTGTCCAACCTGTTGACCATCCAGTCGGCGATCACCGGCACCGACGTCGACAAGCTCGTCGAGGGCTACGCCGGGCGCGGATACGGCGATCTGAAATCCGACACCGCCGATGTCGTCGTCGAGTTCGTCACCCCGCTCAAGGCCCGCGTCGACGAGCTTCTCGCCGATCCGACCGAACTGGAGTCGGTGCTGGCCGTCGGCGCCCAGCGGGCCCGGGAAGTGTCTGCGAAGACGTTGCGGCGGGTATACGACCAGCTGGGGTTCTTGCCGCCCCGCCGTTGAGCCGGGAGATAGCCGATGACCGAGCCAGATACGCCCACCGAGCCGGACAAACCTGGCGTCATGGACCGGATGCGCGCCCGGTACACCTGGTTTGACCACGTCATGCGCGCGCAGGAGCGCTATCGAGACAGCAAGGGCGATTTCTACGCGGCCGGCATCACCTACTTCACCGTCTTCGCGCTGTTCCCCGTGCTGATGGTGGGATTCGCGATCGGCGGCTTCGTCTTGGCCAGCCAGCCCGACTTGTTCGCCGAGGTCGAAGACCGGATCCGGGCGGCAGTGTCCGGCGATGTCGGCGACCAGTTGGTCGATTTGATGGAGTCGGCGATCGCCTCGCGTACGTCGGTCGGCATCATCGGCCTGGCCACCGCGGCGTGGGCTGGCCTGGGCTGGATGGCGAACCTGCGTGAGGCGCTCAGCCAGATGTGGGGTCTTGCCCGGCAGGGGTCCAAGGGGTTCCTGCGCACCAAGGCATCAGACCTCTTGGCGATCCTCGGGCTCTTCGTCGCCATCGCCGTCACCGTCGCGCTGACCGCGCTGGGCAATTCCGGACCGATGAGAAAAGTGCTCGAATGGGTTGGGCTCGAGGATGTTCCGGGTGTCGGCGTGGCGTTGCGGGTCGTCTCCATACTGACTTCGCTGCTGATCAGCTGGCTGCTGTACACCTGGATCATCGCCCGGCTGCCACGGGAGCCGGTGAGCTTACGCAGCGCGATGCGGGCCGGGTTGCTGGTGGCGGTGGGTTTCGAGGTGTTCAAACAGGTGGCCACTATCTATCTGCGCTCTGTGGTCACCGGCCCGGCGGGGGCTACGTTCGGTCCGGTGCTGGGGTTGATGGTGTTCGCCTACATCACCGCGCGGCTGATCTTGTTCGCGACGGCGTGGGCGGCGACGGCCAAAGAGAACATGGCACCCGCACCCGTGTTGCCGCCTGGTCGCGCGTTGATCATTCCGCGCGTGCAGGTCCGCGAAGGTCTGGGGGCGGGCGGCGCATTGACCGCGGTCGCATTGGGAGCTCTTGGGGCCCTGGGACTTTCGCGGCTGATCCGCCGCTAGTCGCTGACGAGCTGCAGGCCGACGATGCACCCCACGACGCCCAGCAAGAGGGCGACTTTGATCGGCGTCGTGCTCTCGGCCCCGGTGGCCAGCGAGTAGACGACGGCAAGGGAGGCGCCGACGCCGACCCACACCGCGTAGCCGGTGCCGACTGGCAGGTCGCGTAGCGCGATGCCCAGACCTCCCATCGAAATGATAAGCGCCACAACAAATATCGCGACAGGCGCCGGTCGGCTGAACCCCTCGGATTTGCTCAGCGCGACGGCCCACACCGCTTCGAACGCACCGGACACGATGAGGATGACCCACGCCATCACACGACGTTAGCAAGCCCGCCGTCAGTGCTGCGGGCGGCGATTGAGCGACCGGGCGCCCATGATCAAGCTGAACACGATGATGGAGCCGACCACACCCACCCCGACGCGCACCGGCATGGCGTCGACATCGGAGAGCATGGGCGCGGCGTTCACCCCGGCCGCGGTTTCGTCGGCCGCCGTTTTGCGGCCCAACAGTGCGGGATCGGGTTCGATCAGCGTGCCCACCTTGGTGCCGGGTGGGGTCGCGAAGCCGTAATCGAGCAGGCGCGCCGCCTGCTCCCACGGGGCGATCGGCTGGCGGGTGCCGCGCAGCAGCACGGCGACCAGGCGGCGACCGTCCCGGTCGGCGGCGCCGACGAACGTCTGGCCCGCGTCGTCGGTGAACCCGGTCTTGCCGCCGATCGCGCCGGGATAGTTGTTGAGCAGCCGGTTGTCGTTCTCGATCGGATAACCGACGTCGCCGCGACCGGGAAAGTCGAAGCTGCGAGTGGCCACGATGTCGGTGAATACCGGGTTCTGCCAGGCGTAGCGGTAGAACAACGCCATATCGTAGGCCGACGTGCTCATCCCGGGTCCGTCCAGCCCGGACGGGGTGGCCACGCGGGTGTCGTGGCCACCGAGCTTGCGCGCCAGGTCGTTGAGCTTGTGCAGTGCGGCGTCCATGCCGCCGAGCTGCGTGGCCAGCGCGTAGGCGGCGTCGTTGCCGGAGTACATCATCAGCCCGTGCAGCAGGTCGTTGATCGAGTAGTGCCCGCCGGGCCCGACGCCGACCTTGGTGCCTTCCTGCGCCGCATCTTCGGGCGTGCCGGCCACCACCCGGTGCAGCGGAAGTTCCTTGATGGCTGCCATGGCGGTGAGCACCTTGATGACGCTGGCGGGCCGGTGCCGACCGTGCGGATCCTTGGCGGCGATGACGTCACCGGTGTCGAGGTCGGCGACGATCCACGCCTCGGCGGAGACGTCGCCGGGCACCGGGGGCGTGCCAGGTGCGGTGATCAGCCCGCACCCCGACAGCGCGTCGCCGCCCAACGGGGTCGCGGGCACGGGCAGCGGGGCGGGCGGATCCTGGCCCGGTTTGGGAACTTCGGAGAGGTCGACCGCCGGGGGCGTCGTCTCGCGGTACGGGCAGGTTGTGCCCTCGGGCGCCGCTGGCGGCTGCGCGCTTACCACCGCCGGGCTGACCATCACGAAAACGGCAGCTGCGAGGCCGACAGCGCGCATGGACGCGGTTCGAAATTTCGCCATCGTCAGCGCAGATTAAGCCCTTTTGGCCGCGTTACCGCGGAGGCGCGCTGTGACTAAAGTGGTTCAAGTTACGCAAGTGGCTGATCGCTTCGCCGAAAGGGACACACGGGCGAAAAAGTGCGAGTGGATTCCGCCAATCCGTCGGCCTCGGCGGTCAGGGGAGGGCGCAGTGGGCGACGGCCGGGGCGCCGATGCAGCCCATCCACAACCGCCCATCGGCCTCGACCAGGCCGGTCACCATGCCGAACGCCGGATGCTCGGTGCGCAGGCCGGCCACAGCTTCGCCGCTGTCCGGGTCAAACGCGACGGCCCACACCTCGGGCTTGATCTGCGGCTGCAGCCGATCGGGCAGCTTCCACAGCAGTTTGCGCAGGGCCGGCCAGCGCGGCGCGAGCCATTCCGCGGCGCCGTTGACGGGCGAGACGATCGCACACCAGATGCGGCCGTCGGCACCGGTGGACAGGTTGTCGGGGTGGCCGGGCAAATTCGCCACCAGCGTCGTCACGGTGCCGGCCTGCGGTCCGGTGAGCCAGTACTTCGCGAGCCGGCGGCCCAGTGTCTCGGCGAACACCAGCGCCGAGCCGTCGGCGGTCGGCGTGAGGCCGTTGGCGAAGTACAGGCCGGCCACCTCGGTCAGCACGGTGCCGTTCGGATCGCGACGAAACAGGCTGCCGCGGGGCTGAGCCTCCAGCACTGCGCCCTTGAAGTGCGGATAGCTGAAGGCGCTCGTCGACTCGGTAAAAAATATTGTGCCGTCGGGCATTTCGACGACGTTCGAGCAGAACCGCAGGGGACGGTCGTCGACCTGGTCGACCAACGTCTGGACCGCGCCGGTCTGGGGGTCCAGCACCCGCAGGCCGCGCGGGCTGTCGCACATCAGCAGCCGTCCGTCGCGCGCGACGTGCATGCCCAACGGCCGACCACCGGTGTCGGCGACCACCGTGGGCGTGCCGTCGGGGGAGATCCGCTCGACCCGGCCGTCCTCGACGCCGGTCCAGATGTTGCCGTCGGCGTCGGCCACCACATCCTCGGGTGCGTTGCCCGCGACGCGAACGACCGTGAGGTCGGCGGGTCCGAAGTCGGGAAGTGGGTTCACGGGCGGCGGTTGCCAGCGGACAGGATCGATCGGCGGTTTCGTCGGCTTGGCGTTGGCGGGCATGTCGCCAGTCTCGTCGAAACGGCATTCCGGCAGGTGGCTACTCGTCGAACTTTCCCCGATGGAATACAGTTTCGCGGCGACAGGTCGATTTTCGGCGTCGGCAGTCTGCATCGCTTCAGAAGGCCGGGTTGCGATGGGCGGTGACCAGTGACACTGCGGACGGCACTGATAGGCGCGGTCGCAGCTATTGGGTGGGCGCCGGTGGCCGCGGGGCTCGTCGCCGCGGTGTACCGGTTTCCGGTCCCTTTCGGCGGCTATGCCAACGGGTTTGACGGCATCCCGACGGCCGCTCTGGCTTCGGTGTTCTATCTGGCCTTGGGTGGGGTGGTGGTGCTCGGCGGGTTCGGCGCGGCGGCAGGAACGACGCTGGCGAAGCTGAACCCGCAACGAGCCGGTGAGCTGACTGTAATGGCGGCCCTGATGATCGCGATTGCCGGTGCCGTTTCACTGGCGCTGCTCGAATATGTCATCGGGCCATGGTGAGACAGCACCCACGCGTCGGCCAACGCATTCGAATCGGTTGTCGCCCTAAAGCTGTCGACTGGCCTCGCTCAGTACGCCGTGCAGGATGTCGTAGATCGCGTCGAACTCCTTCTGGCCGCTGATCAGCGGCGGTGCGAGTTGCACGACCGGATCGCCGCGGTCATCGGCGCGGCAGTACAGCCCGGCCTCGAACAGCGCGGGCGTCAGAAATCCCCGCAGCAGGCGCTCGGACTCCTCGTCGGAAAGGGTGGCCTTACTTGCTTTATCTTTGACCAACTCGATGCCGTAGAAGAAGCCTTCGCCGCGGACATCGCCGACGATCGGCAGGTCGTAGAGCTTCTCGAGCGTGGCGCGCAAGGCGGGCGCGTGTTGCTTGACGTGGTCGTTGATGTTCTCGCGTTCGAAGATGTCGAGGTTGGCCAGCGCCACCGCCGATGAAACAGGATGTCCGCCGAAGGTGTAGCCGTGCGCGAACACCGTCTTGCCGTCGTCGAACGGTTCGAACAACCGGTCGCTGGCGATCATCGCGCCGATCGGTGAGTAGCCCGATGTCAAACCCTTTGCGCAGGTGATGATGTCGGGCACATAGCCGAAGTCGTCACAGGCGAACATCGAGCCGATCCGGCCGTAAGCACAGATCACTTCGTCGGACACCAGCAGCACGTCGTAGCTGTCGCAGATCTCGCGGACCCGCTCGAAGTAGCCGGGCGGCGGCGGGAAACAGCCGCCGGCGTTCTGCACCGGTTCCAGGAAAACGGCCGCGACGGTGTCGGGCCCTTCGAACTCGATGGCCTCGGCGATGCGGTCGGCGCAGTACTGTCCGAAAGCTTTTTCGTCGTCTTGATACGGCGCGGGCGCGCGGTAGAAGTTGGTGTTCGGGACGCGGAAGCCGCCGGGGGTCAGCGGCTCGAACGGCGCCTTGAACTCGGGCAGGCCGGTGATGGCCAGTGCGCCCTGTGGTGTGCCGTGATAGGCGATCGCGCGCGAAACCACCTTGTGCTTACCGGGTTTGCCGGTCAGCTTGAAGTAGTTCTTGGCCAGTTTCCACGCCGACTCGACCGCCTCGCCGCCGCCGGTGGTGAAAAACACCCGGTTCAGGTCGCCGGGTGCATAGTTGGCGACTCGTTCGGCCAGCTCGATCGCGGTCGGTGTGGCATAGGACCACAGCGGGAAGAACGCCAGCTGCTCGGCCTGCTTGGCCGCGGCCTCGGCCAATTCGGCGCGTCCGTACCCCACCTGCACGACGAAAAGCCCCGACAGGCCGTCGATGTAGCTCTTCCCGTTGCTGTCCCAGATCGTGACGCCTTCACCACGGGTGATGATCGGCGGCGTGATGCCCGCGCCGTGGCGGGCGAAGTGACCCCACAGGTGCCTGTCGGCCTTGGTGGCCAGGTCGGACGCGATCTGGCGGTCGGCGATTGTCATCTGGCGCCCCAATTGTATTGCTGCTTGATGAGTTTGAGGTAGACGAGCGTCTCGGTGGAGGTGACTTCGGGTAGCGCGCGGATCTGTGTGTTGAGGAGGTCGAGCAGGCCGTCGTCATCGGCGCACACCACCTCGACGATCACGTCGAACGAACCCGCCGTCAGCACCACGTAGTCGACCGAATCGATGCCGGCCAGTTTCTCGGCCACCTTGGTGCTGTCGCCTCTGCAGCGGATGCCGATCATCGCCTGGCGCGCGAACCCCAACTGCATCGGATCGGTGACCGCGACGATCTGCATGACGCCCGCATCCACCATGCGCTGCACGCGTTGGCGTACCGCGGCCTCCGAAAGCCCGACCGCCTTGCCGATGCCCGCATACGACCGCCGTCCGTCCTCCTGCAGCTTCTCGATGATCTGCTTGGACAGTTCGTCGAGCTGGAACGACACCGGCCCGACACCGTGCATCGGACCCGGGCCAGCCATGCCCAAGATTGTGCACGGAATCCGTCGTAGCAGGCAACCGTGGCTATGAAATCACGCGTGCGGAGCGGCTTCCGCATATGGAATGCGTCGGTTGGCGTTGTACCTTGCAAATCGCCGGCAGCTAGACTCGGCTCATGACCGCCAGCACGCGGGTCGACGAGTTCGAAGAGCTACGGCCGCACCTGCTGGCCGTGGCGTACCGGCTCACCGGAACCGTCGCCGACGCCGAGGATGTCGTCCAAGACGCGTGGCTGCGCTGGAACCGGGCCGGCGACGACGTCGACGATCTGCGGGCCTGGCTGACCACGGTGGTCAGCCGCCTCAGCCTGGACCGGCTGCGCTCAGCCGCGCATCGGCGCGAGACGTACTTCGGTGAGTGGCTGCCCGAGCCGGTCGTGACGCCGTTGGACGGATCGGATCCGCTGTCGGCCGTCGTCGCGGGCGAAGAGGCCCGGTTCGCAGCGATGGTGGTGCTGGAGCGTCTCACCCCCGACCAGCGCGTGGCGTTCGTGCTGCACGACGGCTTCGACGTGCCGTTCGCCGAGATCGCCGACGTGCTCGGCGTCAGCGCGGCGTCAGCCCGCCAACTGGCGTCTCGGGCCCGGCGCGCCGTCGCGGCCGCGCCGCCGCCCGTGTCCGACGACACCCACAACGAGGCGGCCGCGGCGCTGATGGCAGCGCTGACCAGCGGCGACATGGAAGCCGTTGTGCGACTTCTCCATCCAGACGTCACCTTCACCGGCGACTCCAACCGCAGGGCGCCGACGGCTCCGCGCGTCATCCACGGCCCCGACAAGGTGGCGCGGTTCCTGTTCGGGCTGGCCCGCCGCTACGGGCCGGGCTGGCTGTCGTCCAACGAGCTGGCGTTGGTCAACGGTCAGCTGGGCAGCTACACGCCAGGCCTGCCCGCCGCCGAGGGCTATCCCGAGTTGACGCCGCGCGTGACCGCGATGACCGTGCGCGACGGAAAGGTCTGCGCCATATGGGATATCGCCAACCCCGACAAGTTCACGGGTTCACCGTTGCGTCGGTCGCCCACGGCACCCGGCACGCATCACCGGAGTTGAAGCCCTGCTCGGTGATGCCCAGCGCGGAGTACATCCGCGCACGCATGTTCTCCACGCCGATTTGATACGTCAGCTCGATCACGCCGGCGTCGCCGAACCGGCGCTTGAGGTCGTCGACCTGGTCGTCGGTGATGGTGTGCGGGTCGGTCGTCATGGCATCGGCGTAGCCGATCGCGGCCCGCTCGTCCTCGCTGAACAGCGGTGAGGTGGCGTAGTCGTCGATGTGCCTGAGCCGGTCGACGTCGAGGCCGTCGAGGCGTTGCAGCATTGAGCCGAAATCTACGCACCACGAGCAGCCGACGGTACGCGCGGTCCAGAACACCGCGAGCTCTCGCACGCTGGCGGGCAGCTTCTTGGAGCCCGACTGCAGCATGCCTTCGTGGACGACGTTGGCCAGCATCAGTCGCGGATGATGCGCGGCGACGGCGAACGGCTCGGGCACCTCGCCGAACCGCCGCTTGGCGACCCGGTAGAGGATTCTGGTCAGCAGCGAGGCCTGCTGCGGGGTGACGGGTGCGATACGGGTCTTCGGTGTTTTCTCGGTCATACCCATAGGACGAGACGGCCGGCTGATATGTGACGCGTTTTCGTTCGCCGAAGCGGTTTCGGTGCGCAAACATGCGATGTGCGCTGGTTTGCACACCGAAATCACCACTTAGCGGGCGAACATCAACGCGCGCTTGACCTCCTGGATGGCCTGGGTGACCTGGATGCCGCGCGGGCAGGACTCAGTGCAGTTGAACGTGGTGCGGCACCGCCACACCCCGTCGACCTCGTTGAGGATGTCGAGACGTTCGGCGGCGCCCTCGTCGCGGCTGTCGAAGATGAACCGGTGCGCGTTGACGATGGCGGCCGGGCCGAAGTAGGAGCCCTCGACCCAGTACACCGGGCAGCTCGTCGTGCAGCACGCGCACAGGATGCACTTGGTGGTGTCGTCGTAGCGGGCGCGGTCGGTCTGGCTCTGAATGCGTTCGCGCGTCGGGGGATTGCCGCTGGTCATCAGGTAGGGCTTGATGGCGCGGTAGGCGTCGAAGAACGGCTCCATGTCCACCACGAGGTCCTTCTCCACGGGCAGGCCGCGGATCGGCTCGATCGTGATGGTCAGCTGCTTCTTCGGGTTCTTGGGCAGCATGTCGCGCATCAGCACCTTGCAGGCCAGCCGGTTGACGCCGTTGATACGCATGGCATCCGAACCGCACACCCCGTGCGCGCACGACCGCCGGAACGTCAGCGTGCCGTCGAGGTACCACTTGACGTAGTGCAGCAGGTTCAGCAGTCGGTCGGTGGGCAGACACGGCACCCGGAAACTCTGCCAGCCGGCCGCGTCGGGGTCCTCCGGGTTGAACCGGGCGATCTTCAGCGTCACCATCACCGCGCCCTCCGGGACGGGCGGCAGTGGCGCGTCGGTCTTGTCGACGTCGGATGTGACGGTCATCAGTACTTCCGTTCCATCGGCTCGTATCGCGTCTGCACCACCGGCTTGTAGTCCAGTCGAATGTCGCTGAGCAGATCCGTGCCCTGTTTGTAGGCCATCGTGTGGCGCATGTAGTTGGTGTCGTCGCGGTTGGGGTAGTCCTCGCGCGCATGGCCGCCCCGCGACTCCTTGCGGTTGAGCGCACCGACGACGGTGACCTCGGCCAGCTCCAGCAGGAAGCCCAGCTCGATCGCCTCGAGCAGGTCGCTGTTATAGCGTTTTCCTTTGTCGTGCACTGTGATTCGGCTGTAGCGCTCCTTGAGCGCGTGGATGTCGGTCAGCGCCTGCTTGAGGGTTTCCTCGGTGCGGAACACCGCGGCGTTGTTGTCCATCGACTGCTGCAGCGCCCCGCGGATGTCGGCGACGCGTTCGTTGCCGTGTTCGGAGAGCACGTGCCCGACCCAGCCGACGACCATGCCGGCCGGGTCCGGCGGCAGGTCGACGTGGTCGTGGCCCAGCGCGTAGTTGGCCGCGGCGATGCCCGCGCGGCGGCCGAACACGTTGATGTCCAGCAGCGAGTTGGTGCCCAGCCGGTTGGCGCCGTGCACCGACACGCACGCGCATTCCCCCGCGGCGTAGAGGCCGGGCACGACGGTGGTGTTGTCGGCGAGCACCTGCCCGTTGACGGTGGTCGGGATGCCGCCCATCACGTAGTGACAGGTCGGATAGACCGGCACCAGTTCGTTGACCGGGTCCACACCCAAGTAGGTGCGGGCGAACTCGGTGATGTCGGGCAGCTTGGCCTCGAGCACGTCGGCGCCCAGATGGCGCACGTCGATATAGACATAGTCCTTGTTCGGCCCGGCGCCGCGGCCCTCGAGCACCTCGAGCACCATCGAGCGCGCGACGATGTCGCGCGGTGCCAGGTCGACGATCGTCGGCGCGTAGCGCTCCATGAACCGCTCACCGTCACCGTTGAGCAGCCGCCCGCCCTCACCGCGCACGGCCTCGGAGATCAGGATGCCCAACCCGGCAAGGCCGGTCGGGTGGAACTGGTGAAATTCCATGTCCTCCAACGGAAGTCCCTTACGGAACACGATGCCCAGCCCGTCGCCGGTCAGGGTGTGCGCGTTGGAGGTGGTCTTGTACATCCGGCCCGAGCCGCCGGTGGCGAACACGACCGCCTTGGCGTGGAAGATGTGGATGTCGCCGGTGGCCAGCTCGTAGGCGATGACGCCGGTGGCCACCGGACCCGACGGTGTCTCGGTGATCGCGATGTCGAGCGCGTAGAACTCGTTGAAGAACTCGACGTCGTGCTTGACGCAGTTTTGGTACAGGGTCTGCAGGATCATGTGGCCGGTGCGATCAGCGGCGTAGCAGGCGCGGCGCACCGGCGCCTTGCCGTGATCACGGGTGTGCCCGCCGAAGCGGCGCTGGTCGATCCGGCCCTCAGGGGTGCGGTTGAACGGCATCCCCATCTTCTCCAGATCGAGCACCGCGTCGATGGCTTCCTTGGCCATGATCTCGACGGCGTCCTGGTCGGCGAGGTAGTCGCCGCCCTTGACGGTGTCGAAGGTGTGCCACTCCCAGTTGTCCTCTTCGACGTTGGCCAGCGCGGCGCACATCCCGCCCTGCGCCGCGCCGGTGTGGCTGCGGGTCGGGTACAGCTTGGTCAGCACCGCGGTGCGGGCGCGTGGCCCGGCCTCCACCGCGGCGCGCATACCCGCTCCGCCTGCGCCGACGATGACGACGTCGTAGCGATGTTCAAGAATCATTCATCAAACTCCGATGTTGGCGTCGAAGGTGACCAGGACGTATGTTCCCAGCACCAACGTGAAACCCGTGGCCAGCAACAACAGCGAATTCAGATAGAACTTGGTGACGTTCTTGCGCGAATAGTCGCCGATGATCGTGCGCATGCCGTTGGCGCCGTGCAGCATCGCCAGCCACAGCAGCGCCATGTCCCAGATCTGCCAGAACGGCGACGCCCAACGTTCGGCGACGTAGTTGAAGTCGATGCGGTACACACCGTCCTGCCACATCAGCATCACGAACAGGTGGCCGAGCGCCAGAAACACCAACGCCACACCGGAAAAGCGCATGAACAGCCAGGCGTACTTTTCGAAGTAGGGGATCCCCCTGGCGCGCCGCGGCGAGCGGGGATGGTCCAGCCCGGCCGGCCGGTCGTATTCCTTCTGCATCACCGGCGCGGCGCGGCCCTCACGGTGATGCGGCGTCCACTTCTGTCCGGTCGGCGCGCTCACAGGAACCGCTCCGCCATGTGCATGCCGATCACGCCGACCGCCGGGATGAAGACGGCGAGGAACACGCCGACGACGATCCACAGCAGCTGGCGCTGATAGCGCGGCCCGTGTTGCCAGAAGTCGATGAGGATGACCCGGACCCCGTTGAGCGCGTGGTAGAGCACCGCCACCACGAGCCCGATCTCCATCAGGCCGACGATCGGTGTCTTGTAGGTGTCGATGACCGCGTTGTAGGCCTGCGGGCTGACCCGCACCAGCGCGGTGTCGAGGACGTGCACGAACAGGAAGAAGAAGATCGTCGCGCCGGTGATGCGGTGCAGTACCCACGACCACATGCCGGGATCGCCCCGGTACAGGGTGCGTCTGGGCGACGGTTTCGGTCGCGCAACCGCCTCCGAAGTGCCGCCGGACGTCACCCCGGAAGTCTGAGTACTCATCTGGCCTCCAACGTCTTCGGTGAACGCGTGGGCGTGGGTGATCGTTCGGCCGGTTTGCACTGCACACCCAACCCTCGGGGCGACTCTAAACCCAGTCGCACTACTAAACGAACTACGGTTTAGGTGTCCGTGCACCAAAAACGCCAAATTAGGGTTATCAATTTCACAGTCGCTACGGCGACGTCAAACAGTGGAACGCATCGGAGAATCGGGCCAGCGGAGGTGGCATGCCAGCCGATATCGACTGGAAAACATTGCGGTACAAGGCAACCGAGGTCAGCGCCCACGCCTATGCGCCGTATTCCGGGTTCGCGGTGGGTGCGGCGGCCCTGGTTGACGACGGCCGGATCGTGGTCGGCGCCAATGTGGAGAATGTCTCATATGGTCTTGGCCTCTGCGCCGAGTGCGCAGTGGTCTGTGACCTGCATTCCAGCGGCGGTGGACGCCTGATTGCGCTGTCGTGCGTGAACGCAGCGGGTGAGCTGTTGATGCCGTGCGGGCGGTGCAGGCAGGTGCTGCTCGAGCACGGCGGCCCCGAAATGCTGATCGACCATCCGCGCGGGCCTCGAGCGCTCGGTGAACTGCTGCCCGATGCGTTCGGCCCGCAGGATCTGGCCGGGCGCAAGGAAACCCGGTGACCACGGCCGCGAACGTGGGTTACCCGCACGCGTCGGGCGAAAAAGCGTGTCACGACCCCACACTCGGCGGCAAAGACAATGTCGCGGTCCTTTGACGCTCCGACGGTCATCCGGACCAAGCGCGACGGCGGCGTGCTCTCCAATGCGGCCATCGACTGGGTGATTGACGCCTACACGCACGGCACCGTGCCCGACGAACAGATGTCGGCGCTGTTGATGGCCATCTTCCTGCGCGGGATGACCGGCGCCGAGATCGCGCGCTGGACGTCGGCCATGGTGGCCTCGGGGGACCGGCTGGACTTCTCCGACCTGCGCCGCGGCGGTAAACCGCTGGCGCTGGTCGACAAACACTCCACCGGCGGGGTGGGCGACAAGATCACCATCGCGCTGGTGCCGGTGGTGATGGCCTGCGGCGGTGCGGTACCGCAGGCCGCCGGGCGGGGGCTCGGCCACACCGGCGGCACCCTCGACAAGCTGGAGTCCATCGAAGGGTTTTCCGCCGAGATGCCCACAGCCCAGATCCGCCAACAACTTTGCGATCTGGGTGCGGCGATCTTCGCCGCCGGCGAGCTGGCTCCCGCCGACCGCAAGATCTACGCCCTGCGCGACGTGACCGCCACCACCGAATCGCTGCCGCTGATCGCCAGCTCGGTGATGAGCAAGAAGATCGCCGAGGGCACCCGGGCGCTGGTGCTGGACACCAAGGTGGGCTCCGGTGCGTTCCTGAAGACCGAAAGCGAGTCCCGGCAGCTGGCCCAAACCATGGTCGAACTCGGCGCCGCCGCGGGGTTGGTGACCCGCGCGCTGCTGACCGACATGTCGACCCCGCTGGGCCGCACCGTCGGCAACGCGGTCGAGGTGTCCGAATCGCTGGAGGTGCTGGCCGGCGGCGGTCCGGCCGACGTCGTGGAGCTGACGCTGACGCTGGCCGCCGAGATGCTCGACGCCGCCGGGATCGACGGGGTCGATCCTGCCGAGACGCTGCGCGACGGTTCGGCGATGGACCGGTTTCGCGCCCTGGTCGCTGCCCAGGGCGGGGATGCGACGCAGAAACTGCCGGTCGGCGCGCACACCGAGACCGTGACCGCACCCCGAAATGGCACGATGGGAAGCATCGACGCGATGGCAGTGGGACTGGCGGTGTGGCGGCTCGGTGCGGGCCGCGTGGTCCCGGGCGAGCGGGTTCAGCCCGGCGCCGGGTTGCGCATCCACCGACGTCCCGGCGAGCCCGTCGCCGCCGGTGAGACACTGTTCACGCTCTACACCGAAACGCCGGAGCGGTTCGTCGGCGCGGTCGCCGAACTCGACGGCGGCTGGTCCGTCGCCGACGCCGCGCCCCCGTCGCGTCCGTTGATCATCGACCGGATCACGCCATGACCACACCGCTGACCTTGGAGAACATCCGCCGCGCCCCCAAGGCGCTGCTGCACGACCACCTCGACGGCGGGCTGCGCGCGGCCACCATCGTCGAGTTGGCCGATGCCACCGGCTACACCGGGCTGCCCGCCACCGACGCCGACGAGCTGGCGACCATCGTGCGCACTGCCGCGCACAGCGGGTCGCTGGAGCGCTACCTCGAACCGTTCGCCTACACCGTCGGCGTGATGCAGACCCCGGAAGCGCTGCACCGGGTGGCCTACGAGTGCGTCGAGGACCTCGCCGCCGACAACGTGGTCTACGCCGAGATCCGGTTCGCCCCCGAACTGCACATCGACGGCGGGCTGTCGATGGACGCGGTCGTCGACGCGGTACTGGCCGGCTTCGTCGACGGGGAAAAGGCCGCCGCCGCCGAGGGCCGCCCCATCACGGTGCGCTGCCTGGTCACCGCGATGCGCCATGCCGCGCGGTCGCTGGAGATCGCCAAACTCGCGATCCGCTTCCGCGACAAGGGCGTCGTCGGCTTCGACATCGCCGGCGCCGAAGCCGGACATCCACCGACCCGGCACCTCGACGCCTTCGAGTACATGCGAAGCAACAACGCGCGCTTCACCATTCACGCCGGCGAGGCATTCGGCCTGCCGTCAATCCACGAGGCGATCGCCTATTGCGGCGCCGACCGGTTGGGCCACGGGGTGCGCATCGTCGACGACATCTTCGAGGAGCCCGGCCGCCCGGTCCGATTGGGCAGGCTGGCATCGCTGCTGCGCGACAAGCGGATTCCGTTCGAGATGTGTCCGAGCAGCAATGTGCAGACCGGTGCGGTAGCCAGCATCGCCGAGCATCCGTTCGATCTGCTGGCCCGGCAACGCTTCCGCGTCACCGTCAACACCGACAACCGGCTGATGAGCGACACCTCGATGAGCCAGGAGATGCTGCGGTTGGTCGAGGCGTTCGGCTACGGCTGGACGGATCTGCAGCGGTTCACCATCAACGCGATGAAATCGGCGTTCATCTCTTTCGACGAACGGCTCGCGCTCATCGACGACGTGATCAAGCCGCGCTACGCCGTGCTGATCGGCTAGCGCTTCTCGGCCCACCGCCCGAGCAGCCGGGCCGCGTCGGTGCACAGCCGCTCGATGACATCCGCGGCGGATTCGACGGTGTCCAACACCCCGACACCCTGCCCGGCGTTGATCGGCGCCGACCGGAGGTCTTCGGCGGCGACGGCCGCGGCCAGCGCGTCGCGCTCGGCGTCGCCGAGTTCGGCTTCCCTGCCGATCCACTTGTCGGCGAATGCGTTGCGCAGCACCCGTTCTGGAAGTGTGTCGGGCCACGGGTAGCCCTGTGCGACGTCGAACACCCGGGTGGTCACCGTGTCGGTGTCGCGGGCATCGAGCAGCGCCTGGCGCACGGCGGGGGAGACCGACGCTTCCAGGCAGGCGCTGAACGCGGTGCCCACCCACGCCGCCGATGCGCCCGCCGCCAGCACGGCGGCCACCCCGCGGCCCGACGAGATCCCGCCGGCGGCCAGCACCGGTAGCCGGTGGCGGTCGAGCACCGAGGTGAGCAGCGGCAGGGTGCCCACCCGCGGCGCGCCGTGTCCGCCGCCTTCGGCGCCGCGCGCGATCAGCACGTCGACGCCGGCGTCGACCGCGCGCTGCGCCGCCGCGAGGTCACCGACCTGCGTCGCGGTGATGACGCCTGCGTCGCGGGCGGGCGCCACCCAGAAGAAGTCGTCACCGAAACCGACCGACAGCAACGCGGGACGCGCGGCCAGCGCCGCGTCGAGCAGCCCCGGTTCGGCGGCGGCGACCCAGTCCACCAGCCCGATGCCGAACGGTGCCGCCAGCTCGGCCAGGTCAGGTAACTCGACAGTCAGCTTCGTCGCCGACGCGGAGCTGCCCATCCCGAGCATGCCCAGGCCTCCGGCCCGCGACACCGCGGCGGCGAGCGCGGCCCCTGCCACTCCGCCCATCGGCGCGTTGACGATCGGGACGCGAAGACCCATCCGGGCCGACCAGTCGGTCGCCAGCATCAGCCGTAGGCTTGCTCCGGGCGCAGCCGCGACTCCACGAACGCCTCGAGTTCCTCCCACTGCGAAACGGCCTTAGCGTACGGCGGTTCGGGGCGGTTCACGCTCTTGGGATCCAGCACGTGGGCGATCAGCCGACCCAGCGGCTGGTTCACGTTCAGGGTCTGCTGCACCGTGGGGTCTTCGGCGTAATCGCCGACGTCCCTGAGCAGTTCGACCGCGAGCTCGAGCTGGTCGCGGTCCAGCGCGTCGGGCCCCTCGGCGACGTCGTCGACCAGACCGGTCAGCACGTAGACGTTCTCGTCGATGATCTCGATCTGCAGCGACCCGTCGGTGGCCGCGGTGCGGATGTCGTCGTAGGTGGCCAGGTCCGACAGGTCGTGGTCGTGTTCGTCGGCCAGGTAGCGCGCGAGCGCGCGTTCGGAGCCGAACACGCTGACCCGCCCGTTGCGGCCCAGAAAGACCGGCCGGTCGTCGAGGTAGCAGCGCAGCGTGTAGTAGGTGCCTGCGCTGGCCATGATCTGGACCGGGTCGATGCCCACCTTGGCCCAGAAGTCCTCGTCGCTGCCCAGCACCAGGTTGGTGGCCTGGCCGGCGAACGCTTCGGATTCCGCGTCTTCCTCGGTGTCACCGGACGCGGCTTCGGCGATGATCTCGTCGACGGGTTGCTCGTCGAAGTCGGGTTCGGGGGCGGGTTCGGCCAGCTCGGCCGCGGCCTTCTCGGAGGCCGCCGCGTCGACGTCGGGGATGGTGATCACCTCGTCGAGCGCATCGATGACGCTGTCCCAGCCGCGGTGGATCACCGTCGATATCTCGCCCCAGCGCTTACGGCCGGCGCGTCCGCTGAACGCCTCGATGCCGCCGCCGATGGTGCCCAGCACCGGGTTGCCGTTGAAGAACTTGGTGATCGGCGGAAGCTCGCACACCGAGCCGATGGCCGAGACCACCGCCAGCGTGCGGTGCACCTTGGTGACCGCCTCCTCGCTCGGCTTTTTCTCGGCGAGCAGTTCGGCCACGCCGATGACGTCGAACTGGCGGTCTTCGGGGGGATCGAGCCGGTGCGCGTTGGCCTCGGTCAGCTTCTCCCACGCCGGATGGTCGTCGAGGTCGTTGTCGTTGTTGCCCCGCACGAACGCAACCATGTCGGCCACGGATTCGAACGCGTACAGGTCCTCGTCCTTGCCGAGGAAGGCCTCCCACTCGTCGCCGGCATCGCGCCAGCGTGGAGCCCACAACGTGTACAGGTCACCCTTGGTCAGCCCGAGCCGGATCGGCACGATGTCAGCAGCCATGGCGCACAGCCTAACCACCTGGGCTGGGCACGCCTCACGCCGTCGGGCGCCAGAAGCCCTGGAACCCCTGTCCCGCGTTGTCGGTGCGGATCGCGGACAGCTTGACCGGATCGCCCGCCTCGATCATCGTCCCGTTGCCCACGATCATCGCGACGTGCCCGTCCCACACCGCGAGGTCGCCGGGCCGCAGTGAACCCGCGTCGACGGCGGCGCCGACGTCCTGTTCCTGCGCCAGCCGCGGAATGCCCAGCCCCGCTTCGCCGTAGGCCCACTGAGTCAGGCCGCTGCAGTCCAGGCCGACGCCCGGGGTGGTGCCGCCCCATTCGTAGGGCACGCCCAGCTGCGTCAACGCGTGGCGCACCGCGCTGGCGGCCACCGCGTTGGGCGCCAACGCGACGCTGCCGTCGGGTAGCCGGATGGCCACGCCGTCGCCGAACGTCGCCGCGTCGGGGGTGGTTGACAACGACTCGGGTTTGACCCACTCGCCGAGGTCGGCCAGCCCCGAACCCGCCGGGCCCATCGGCGCGCCGCCCAACCCGGACGGTACGGACGGCATGGCCATTCCGGCGGGCGTTGTGGTGGCCGACGGGGCCGGGCCCGCCTGGGGTGCTGGGGCCGGCAGCGCCGCGGCATGGCCGTCCAGTTCGGCTTCCAACTGCGCGACGGCGGCGACCGCCTCGTCCAGCGCGCGTCGCGCCGCGGCCAGCAGCTTCTCCGTCGCGCCGGGGGAGTCGAGATAGGGCTCCAGCGCGGCGGCGCGGGCCTCGAAGTCGTCGACGATCTCCGCCAACCGGCGGTGCGCCTGGGCGACGGCCTCTGCCGCGGTGCGTGCCGCCGCGCCCAACCGGTCGACGTGGTCGGCGAGGTCGTCGATGGCCGCCGCCGTCGAGGCGAGGTAGACGTCGGCCCCGTCGGCGCCCGCACCGGACCACGACGCGTGTGCGTCGCGCCACGCCACCCGAACCGACGCCGCCACGTCGCCGAGCGCGTCGCGCACGGTGCCGAGCACGACGGCCGAGTCTTCGGCCCAGCCGGGCCCGACCAGGTGCTGTAACTCGCGTATCGGCGCCGACAGCGCCGCCACCAACGCAGTGGGCACCGTCAGACGCCGGCGATGCGGGCGCGCGCACCGTCGTCGGCGGCGTCGTACGCGGCGGCGGCGGAATAGGCGGTCTGCCCTGACGACGCGAGCCGTTCGCTCAGCGCCGCGAGCGCCTGCGCCCCGACGGTGGCCGCCTGCTCGAGCGCGGTCGAAAAGCGGGCCCCGACGGGCCCGAGGTTCGGGGGCGGCAACGACGCCAACACGGCGGCGACGTCGGCGAGTTCGGCGGCATGGGTGGCGGTGGCAGACCCCAGGTGGCGGATCGCATCGGTATCGGCGCGCATGTGGTTATGACGCACGGGAGCGGCGCTCGGTTCCATTAGTGTTCGGCGCATGGATGTGCGCGTCGTCGATCACCCATTGGCCGCCGCGCGGCTGAGCACCCTGCGCGACGAGTCGACGGGCAACGCGGGCTTCCGCGCGGCGCTGCGCGATCTGACGCTGATGCTGGTGTACGAGGCCACCCGTGACCTGCCCGTCGAGCCGGTAACGGTACGCACCCCGATCGCGGAGACCACCGGGTGCCGACTGGCCAACCCGCCGCTTCTGGTGCCCGTGCTGCGCGCGGGGCTGGGCATGGTCGACCAGGCCCACGCGCTGATCCCCGAAGCGTTGGTCGGCTTCGTCGGTGTGGCCCGCAACGAGGAAACCCTGCTGCCCACACCGTATTTGGAGTCGCTACCCGACGACTTGAGCAGCACGCCCGTGATGGTGCTTGATCCGATGCTCGCGACGGGCGGGTCGATGTGCCACACCATCGAGCTGTTGGTCTCGCGCCACGCCGCCGACATCACCGCGATCTGCGTGGTGGCCGCGCCGGAAGGCCTTGCGGCGGTGGAGAAGGTGGCCCCGGATCTGCGGCTGTTCACCGCGACCGTCGACGAGGGCCTCAACGACATCGCCTACATCGTGCCGGGCCTCGGCGACGCCGGCGACCGCCAGTTCGGCCCGCGCTGACCGCGGGGCAAAGGGGGCAATCAGAAGCGCTGGGCGACCGCGGTGAGCTCGTCCTGCAGGGCTTGCGCGCGGCTGCGCGCCGCTCCGAGGTCGCCGCTGTCGCTGCACCGGACTTCGATGTAGGACTTGACCTTTGGCTCGGTGCCCGACGGCCGCACCACCAGGCGCAGCGAGATGTGCTCGTCGCCGCCGGTCAGGATCAACGCGTCGGTGCGCAGCGGGCCGTCGTCGTCGCGCAGGTCGGTGACGGTGACGTCGTAGCCGGCCAGCTCCTCGGGCGGGGTGCGGCGCAGCCGGTCCATCACGGCCGCTGCCTCGTGCGCGTCGTCCACCTGCCGCGACACCGCGGTGGTGGTGTGCACACCGTGGCGGCGGGCCAGGTCGTCGAGCGCGTCGAGCAGCGTGTGCCCGCGGTGCTTCATCGCGGTGACCAGATCGCACGCCAGCACGGCCGCGCTGATGCCGTCCTTGTCGCGAACCGCGGCCGGGTCGACGCAATGGCCGATGGCCTCCTCGTAGGCGTACACCAGCGTGCAGCCGGGCAGGTCGTTGTCGGCGCGGGAGAGCCACTTGAACCCGGTGAGCGTTTCGACGTGACGCGCGCCGTGCTCGGCGGCCAGCGCGGCCAGCATCCGCGACGACACCACCGTGCTGGCCACCACCGTGGACTCGGTGACCGGACCCGGCTCGATCTGCGACAGAATGTAATCGCCCAGCAGCCAACCTGTTTCGTCGCCGGTCAGCATCCGCCAGCCGTCGGGTGTGGGCACGCCGATCGCGCACCGGTCGGCGTCGGGGTCCAGCGCCACGGCGATGTCGGCGTCGACATCGGCGGCCAGCTCCAGCAGTGCCTCGGTTGCGGCGGGATCTTCGGGATTCGGCGACGACACGGTGGGGAAGTCCGGGTCGGGCGCGAACTGCTCCTCAACCACATGCACATCGGAGAACCCCGCACGCACCAGCGCATCCATCACGAATTCCCCGCCGACGCCGTGCAAAGGCGTCAGCGCCACCCGCACCGAACCGTGAGTGTGCCGCACCTGCGCCGCACGCTCCACGAACGCCTGCACCTCGTCGACACCGGCCGGTTCCACAGCGGCGCGCTCGATTTCGTCGGCGTGGGGAGCATCGGCCATCGCCTGCTCGATCTCGCGGTCGGTGGGCGCCACGATCGGGCAGCCGTCCTCGAAGTACACCTTGTACCCGTTGTCGGTCGGCGGGTTGTGCGATGCAGTGATCATGATCCCGGCGACTGCCGACTGGCGGCGCACCGCGAACGGAACTACCGGCGTCGGCACCGCCGTGAACATCAGCGTGACGGTAAAACCCTGGGCGGCAAGCACTTCAGCGGCAGCCAACGCGAAATCGTCCGAGCTGTGCCGCGCGTCGCGCCCGACGACGACATTTTGGCCCGACAGCCCGCGGTCATGCAGCACCTTGGCCACCGCCCACGTCGCGCGCAGCACGACGGCCAGGTTCATTCCGTTGGGTCCGGCGCGCAGCGGCCCGCGCAACCCCGCCGTCCCGAACGTCAGCGGGTTGGCGAACCGCTCGGCTAGCTCTTCCTCGCTGCACTCCTTGAGCTCGGCGGCGGTTCGGTGATCGGGGTCGTGGGCAATCCACTCCTGCGCGGTGGTCGATGTCCGCGACAAAGTCATGCGGCTAGTGTGCCCACTTTCTTGTCGGCATAAGCCGGGTTGTCGTCAGATCCGCGCGATGACGTCTGCGAGCAGTGCGCCCATCCGCGTCGCGGACTGCCGGCCCGCCGCCAGCACCTCCTCGTGGTTCAGCGGTGCGCCGGTCATCCCGGCCGCCAGGTTCGTCACCAGCGACACGGCCAGCACCTCGGCCCCGGCGGCGCGGGCCGCGATCGTCTCGTGCACGGTCGACATGCCGACGAGGTCGGCGCCCAGCGTGCGCAACATGCGGATCTCGGCGGGCGTCTCGTAGTGCGGCCCGACGAGCCCCGCGTAGACACCTTCTGTGAGCGCGGGCTCGATCTCGCGCGCGACGCCACGCAACCGCGGCGAGTAGGCGTCGACCAGGTCGACGAACTGTGCGCCGACCAACGGTGAGCGCCCGGTCAGGTTGAGGTGATCGCTGATCAGCACCGGCTGGCCCACCACGAAGTCGTCGCGCAACCCTCCGGCGGCGTTGGTCAGCACCACGGTGTGCACCCCGCTGGCGCACGCGGCCCGCACGGGATGCACCACATGGCGCAGCTCGTGGCCCTCGTAGGCGTGGATCCTGCCGACGAACACCAACACCTGCCGCTCGCCGATGCGCGTCGACAGCAGCCGGCCGCCGTGCCCTTGTGCGGTCGGCGGGGTGAACCCGGGCAGTTCGGCCACCGCGACGTCGGCCGCGGCCGCGCCGAGTTGGTCGACGGCCGGAGCCCAGCCCGAGCCGAGGATGACGGCCACGTCGTGGCGGTCGACGCCGGTGCGGTCGCCGATGACGCTCGCTGCTTCGCGGGCCACCGCGTCCGGGGTCGTCACGCTGGGCAGCTTAACCGTGAAATCGGCCGCTATCGAAGCAGTGAGATACTGCCAGAATGTCCGCTTCCACCGCGTCGGGTCGCGTCGAAGACGCCGTCACCCGACGCCGTGGCGATCTGGTCGAGCTGCAGGCAAGGCGGGCGGCATGACCGTCCTGAGGCACGCCGCCGCGCGTTGGCTGTCGTCGCACTCTGCCGACCTGGTGAGTTGGCGCAGGCACATCCACGCCCATCCGGAGTTAGGTCGTCAGGAGTTCGGCACCACCCAGTTCGTCGCCTCGCATCTGGCCGACGCCGGCCTCAACCCCAAGGTGCTGCCCGGGGGTACCGGACTGACATGTGACTTCGGACCCGAACACGGCCCGCGGATCGCGTTGCGCGCCGACATGGACGCGCTGCCGATGGCCGACCGCACCGGCACGCCGTTCGCGTCGGTGGTGCCCAACATCGCGCACGCCTGTGGTCACGACGCCCACACCGCGATGTTGTTGGGGGCGGCGCTGGCGCTGGCGTCGGTGCCCGAGCTGCCGGTGGGGGTACGGCTGATCTTTCAGGCCGCCGAGGAGTTGATGCCGGGCGGTGCGATCGACGCGATCGCCGCCGGTGCGTTGACCGGGGTGTCGCGGATCTTCGCGCTGCACTGCGACCCGCGGCTGGCGGTCGGGCGGGTCGCGGTGCGGGCCGGCCCGATCACCTCGGCGGCCGACCAGCTGGAGGTCACGCTGGACTCGGCCGGCGGGCACACGTCGCGACCGCACCTGACCGGCGACCTGGTGTACGGGCTGGGCACATTGATTACCGGGGTGCCCGGGGTGCTGTCGCGCCGCATCGACCCACGCAACAGCACCGTGATGGTGTGGGGTGCGGTCAACGCGGGCGTCGCGGCCAACGCGATCCCGCAGACCGGCACGTTGGCCGGCACCATCCGCACCGCCAGCCGCGACACCTGGGAGGCGCTGGAAGCGATTGTGCGCGAAGCGGTTTCGTCGCTGTTGGCGCCGCTGGGTCTCGAGCACAGCCTGCAGTACCGGCGGGGGGTACCGCCGGTGGTGAACGAGGAGATCTCCACGCGCATCCTGACCCATGCGATCGAGGTGATCGGCCCCGACGTGCTGGCCGACACCCGCCAGTCCGGCGGCGGCGAGGACTTCTCCTGGTATCTCGAGGAGGTACCCGGCGCGATGGCGCGGCTGGGCGTGTGGTCGGGACGCGGTCCGCAGCTGGACCTGCACCAGCCGACGTTCGACATCGACGAGCGGGCGCTGGCGGTGGGGGTGCGGGTGCTGGTCAACATCGTGGAGCAGGCGGCGCGGTACTAGGACTCGGCGCGCGCCGGTACCACCTGTCGAAATCAGTGCTAGCGGCGAGATTGCAGTCAGGGCTGTGGTGCCGGGTGCAGCTTGTTCGGTATTGCGAATCGCAGGCTATGGGCGAGATTGCGGCCAGGGTCGTGATCGGGTGTCCACAGCCGTGTGCGCAGTCTCGGTCGTAGCGCGAAATTTGTCAGTGGGTCCGGTCAGCATCGCGGCATGGACGACGTCTTCATCGGCAGCGAAGCTCTGGCTGACGGCGTGCTCACCCGCGGGCAGCTGCGGTGGAATTACCGGGCCCTCTACCCCGACGTCTACATCCCTGCAGGGCCCACCCCGTCGCTGTTGCAGCGCGCCGTTGGCGCCTGGTTGTGGTCGGGGCGTCGAGCAGTGGTCGCGGGCCTGGCCGCTGCTGCCCTGCACGGCGCGCGATGGATCGACGAGTCCATCGATGTCGAGCTGATCTGGCGTAACGCCCGCCCACCTGACGGAATCGTCGTGCGAAACAGCCAAATTCAAACCGACGAAATCGTGCAGATCGCCGGGTTGCCCATCACCACAGCGGAGCGCACGGCCTTCGACCTAGCCCGCCACTGCCCACGCAACGCCGCGGTCCCCCGCTTGGATGCGCTTGCCTCGAAAACGGGCATCAACGCGCTCGACGTGCAGCCGCTCGTAGACCGCTATCGGGGAACGCGACACTGGTGGCGGGCCGTGGATGCGCTGGGTCTGATGGACGGCGGGTCGCAGTCGCCAGTGGAATCCGTGGTTCGTCTCGCTCTGATCGGCGCCGGCTTTCCCGCGCCGAGGACGCATTTCACCGTGACGGACGGCCAGCGCACCGCGGTCATCGCGATGGGATACGAAGCGCCTATGGTGGCCGTCGAATTCGGTGCCGTAACACCGGACTTTGTTGTGAGAAGGGGGTGGAGGATGATCCGGGCGGCCGATTCGGGAAATCTGAAGACCATCGTGGGCCTGGTGCGGATGGCAGTGATCGAGCGCGGCTACCCGCTGTGGAAGCTGCGCCGCGTCGGCTAGGACCCCGGCGACCCCGGCCCGATGTTCCGCGCCGGCCGGGTCCGCAGATCGTGCACGTACTCCGATGGCGCGCCCGCGATCTCGGCCGCATCGGCCATGACGCCGAGATAGCGCGCCGACGGTAGGCCGCCCTCCCAGGCGTCGACGACATAGAGCCAGGCCAGCACCGGATCCGTGGTGGTGTCTGAGGACAACCGGTCCACCCGGCACCGGATCTTCTTGTGAAAGCCCAGCTCAGAGCCTTCCCAGCGGTCCAGGTTGGCCTCGTCGTCCTTGGTCATGTCGTAGAGCACGACGAACACCTTCGAGGACGGATCCTCGACCAGGGTGGCCAGCGCGCCTTCCCAGCCGATGTCCTCGCCGGCGAACGTCAGCCGCCACCCATGCAGCCACCCCGTACCTGCCATCGGCGAATGAGGGGCCCGCTGCAACATCTGCTCCGGATGCATGTTGGATCCGTACGCGGCATAGAGCGGCACGGACAAAGACTAAGCGTTGGTGCGTCGGCAGGGCGATCAACCTCCCGCTTCGTTAGGTTGGGGGCGTGCCAACCCGCATCGTGATCATCGGCGGAGGGCCCGCCGGCTATGAAGCCGCACTGGTGGCCGCCGCCCGCGCGGAGGTCACCGTCGTCGACGCCGACGGCATCGGCGGCGCGTGCGTGCTGTTCGACTGTGTGCCGTCCAAGACGTTCATCGCCTCGACGGGTGTGCGCACCGAACTACGCCGAGCCCCCGACCTCGGATACGACTTCGAGTTCAGCGACGCCAGTATCTCGCTGCCGCAGATCAACAAGCGGGTCAAGGCGCTGGCCGCCGCGCAGTCCGCCGACATCGCCGCACGGCTGCGCAACGAGGGCGTCACGCTGATCGCGGGCCGCGGCGAGCTGATCGACGCCGTCCCCGGCATGGCCACGCACACCGTCAAGGTCACCGGTCACGACGGCTCCGTGGACACGCTGACCGCCGACGTCGTGCTGATCGCCACCGGCGCCAGCCCCCGCGTGCTGCCCGGCGCGCAACCCGACGGTGAGCGCATCCTGAACTGGCGCCAGCTCTACGACCTCGACACGCTGCCCGAACATCTCGTCGTCGTCGGATCCGGCGTCACCGGCGCCGAGTTCGTCAACGCCTACACCGAGCTCGGCGTGAAGGTCACCGTGGTGGCCAGCCGCGACCAGATCCTGCCGCACGAGGACTCCGACGCTGCCGCGGTGCTGGAGGAAGTGCTGGCGTCCCGCGGTGCGACGCTGGTCAAGAACGCCCGCGCCGACTCGGTCAGCCGCGCCGGGGCCGGGGTGCTGGTGACCATGACTGACGGCCGCGCCGTCGAGGCCAGCCACGCGCTGATGACCGTCGGCTCGGTGCCCAACACCAGCGGCCTCGGGCTCGAACGCGTCGGCATCGAAGTCGACGACGGCGACTACCTCAAGGTCGACCGGGTGTCGCGCACCTCGGTGCCGGGGATCTACGCCGCGGGGGATTGCACGGGGCTGATGCTGCTGGCCTCGGTGGCCGCCATGCAGGGCCGCATCGCGATGTACCACGCGCTGGGCGAGGCGCTCGAACCGATTCGGCTGCGTACCGTGGCTGCTGCGGTGTTCACCCGCCCGGAGATCGCGGCGGTCGGGGTGCCGCAGTCACGCATCGACGACGGTTCGGTGCCGGCCCGCACGGTCATGCTGCCGTTGAACACCAACGCCAGGGCCAAGATGAGCAGCCTGCGCCGCGGCTTCGTCAAGATCTTCTGCCGGCCCGCCACCGGGGTGGTGATCGGCGGCGTGGTGGTGGCCCCGATCGCCTCCGAGCTGATCCTGCCCATCGCGTTGGCGGTGCAGAACGGCAACGACGTCAAGGATCTGGCGCACACGTTCTCGGTGTATCCGTCGCTGTCGGGGTCGGTCACCGAGGCCGGCCGACAGCTGATGGCGCACGACGATCTGGATTGACCGCACGTAACGTGGAACAAGTGAGTGACCCCACCCCGGCCAACCCGCAGACCCTTCTGGGACCCGAGCAGCGGGCCTCGGCTTGGCAACGTCTGGGCAGCGAGCAGTTCGATGTCGTGGTGATCGGCGGGGGAGTCGTGGGCGCGGGAGCGGCGTTGGACGCGGCGACGCGCGGGCTCAAGGTCGCGCTCGTCGAGGCGCGCGATTACGCGTCGGGCACCTCGAGCCGGTCCTCGAAGATGTTCCACGGCGGGCTGCGCTACCTCGAACAACTCGAGTTCGGGTTGGTCCGCGAGGCGCTGTACGAGCGGGAGCTGGCGTTGACGACGCTGGCCCCGCACCTCGTCAAACCGCTGCCGTTCCTGTTCCCGCTGACCAAGCGGTGGTGGGAACGGCCCTACGTCGCGGCGGGCATCTTCCTCTACGACCAACTCGGCGGTGCCAAATCGGTGCCCGCCCAGAAACATCTGACCCGCGCCGGTGCGCTTCGGCTGTCGCCGGGGCTCAAGCGGACGTCGTTGATCGGCGGAATCCGCTACTACGACACCGTCGTCGACGACGCCCGGCACACCTTGACGGTGGCCCGCACGGCCGCCCACTACGGCGCCGTGGTGCGGTCCTCGACGCAGGTGGTGGCGTTGCTGCGGGAGGGTGACCGGGTCATCGGCGTGCAGGTGCGCGATTCGGAGGACGGCGCGGTCACCGATGTGCGCGGGCACGTCGTCGTCAACGCCACCGGGGTGTGGACCGACGAAATCCAGGCGTTGTCCAAACAGCGCGGCCGGTTCCGGGTCCGGGCGTCCAAAGGTGTGCACGTGGTGGTCCCGCGCGACCGGATCGTCAGCGAGGTGGCCATCATCCTGCGCACCGAGAAGTCGGTGCTGTTCGTGATCCCCTGGGGCACGCACTGGATCATCGGCACCACCGACACCGACTGGAACCTGGACCTGGCCCACCCCGCCGCCACCAAGGCCGACATCGACTACATCCTCGGCGAGGTGAACAAGGCCCTGGCCACACCGCTGACCCACGACGACATCGACGGCGTCTACGCGGGCCTGCGTCCGCTGCTGGCGGGGGAGAGCGAAGAGACCTCCAAGCTGTCGCGTGAGCACGCCGTCGCGGTGCCCGCACCCGGGCTGGTGGCCATCGCCGGCGGCAAGTACACCACCTACCGGGTGATGGGCCAAGACGCGATCGACGCGGCCGCGGAGTTCATCCCGGCCCGGGTCGCGACGTCGATCACCGAGAAGGTGCCGCTGATGGGCGCCGACGGCTACTTCGCGTTGATTAACCAGACCCAGAGCGTCGGCGCGCACTACGACCTGCACCCCTACCGAGTTCGGCATCTGCTGGACCGGTACGGCTCGACCATCGGCGAAGTGCTGCAGATGGCCAGCCAAGAAGGGGCAGCGCGGCCCGACCTCCTGGATCCGATCACCGAGGCGCCCGTGTATCTGAAGGTGGAGGCGTACTACGCCGCGGCCGCCGAGGGGGCGCTGCACCTGGAAGACATCCTGGCGCGGCGCATGCGGATCTCGATCGAATACCCGCACCGCGGGGTGGACTGCGCCCGGGAGGTGGCCGAAATCGTCGCGCCCGTACTGGGCTGGACGCCCCAGGACGTGGACCGCGAGGTGGCCACCTACTGTGCGCGCGTCGACGCCGAGGTGCGCTCCCAGCAGCAGCCCGACGACGAATCCGCTGATGCGCTGCGGGCGGCCGCTCCGGAGGCGCGTGCCGAGATCCTCGAACCCGTTCCGTTGAGTTGAGCCGCGCCGCGCCGCTTCCGGTGCCGCCGGGTTTCGAGGGGATCGGGCCCGCGCGCGTGCGGCTGTTCGGCGGACCGGTGCTGGCCGAGTTGGAGTCGCGGTTCGGAACCGGCGCCCGCGCCAAGGTGCTCGCCGGTGAGGTGGTCGACGCCGACGGCGCCGTCGTCACCGATTCCACGGTGCTGCCGCCCGGTGCGCACGTGTACCTGTACCGCGAGCTGCGCGACGAGGTGCCGGTGCCGTTCGACGTGGGACTGCTGCACCGCGACGACGACATCGTCGTGGTGGACAAACCGCACTTCCTGGCGACGATGCCGCGCGGGCGCCACGTCGCGCAGACCGCGCTGGTGCGGCTGCGCCGCGAACTCGACCTGCCGGAGCTGGCCCCGGCGCACCGGCTGGACCGGCTGACCGCCGGAGTCCTGCTGTTCACGGCACGCCGCGAGGTTCGCGGCGCGTATCAGTCGCTGTTCGCCGCCGGGGCGGTGCGCAAGACGTACCGGGCCCGCGCGAAGGTAGCCACGAACCTTGAGTTTCCGCTCGTGGTCCGCAGCCGGATCGTCAAGCGTCGCGGGCAACTGCAGGCGGTCGAGGAGCCCGGCGCACCGAACGCCGTCACGCGGATCGAGCACCTCGGCGGCGGGCTGTACCGGCTGACCCCGACAACCGGGCGCACCCACCAGCTGCGGGTACACATGGCCGCGCTCGGGCTGCCGATCATCGGGGACCCGCTGTATCCGCACCCGCTTCACGTCGCGCCCGACGACTTCACGCAGCCCCTGCGATTGCTGGCGCAACGCCTGGCGTTCGACGACCCGATCACCGGGCAGCCTCGCGAATTCGCCAGCACCCGCGCGCTATGACCGTCGGACCTCAGCGCGTCACGTCGGGCGGATCCCCCGGGTTCGAGCCGGCGGCGATGACCGCGCGGTTGCGTTCGGCGACCGTTCGCAACACCATCTTGACCAGCCACCGGTCGTAGCTGAGGTAACCGTTGACCTCGTTCTCCACATCGGTGGTCTGGGTGTAGATTGCCCCCGACAGCCCGCCCCGTCGCACGATCTGCTCGAGGTCGCGGCTCACCTCGACGTAGCGCTCGGTCAGCCGGGCCTGGCTGTCGGTCATCTCGTAGGCCTCGGGCCGGCCCGGCCACCGGTTCCTGGCCAGCACCAGCCCCAGGCCGCCGTACTCACCGTCGACCACGACCCGGTGCTCGGGCGCGGGTGGCGGATCGTCGAGTCTGCGGGCGCGTTCGTCGCGCCGGTCGGGCCAGACGGGCCTGCCGGGCCCGACGTAGGTGTGGTCGTCGTAGATGTCGCCGGCACGGCTGTCGGGCCGGGACTTACAACAGTTCACGCCGCTGTTGGCGTTGACCATGCGCGTCGGGTCCTGCGCCTTGACCTGCTCGGCGATCCTGGCGGTGTCGAACTCGCCCCAACCCTCGTTGAACGGCACCCAGCCGATGATCGACGTGACGCTACGCAGCTGATCGACCATCTCGGCGAGCTCACGTTCGAAGTGCGCCTTGGCCTGCGGGCTGGGGTCGGGCGCCGGCCCCGTCGGCGGGTCGAGCGAGACGTCCAGCGACGGCATGTCCTGCCACACCAGCAAGCCCAGCTTGTCGGCCCAGTAGTACCACCGCGCCGGCTCCACCTTGGCGTGCTTGCGCACGAAGTTCAGGCCCAACGCCTTGGTGCGTTCGAGGTCGAACTTCAACGCGTCGTCGGTGGGTGCCGTGTAGATCCCGTCGGGCCAGTAGCCCTGGTCGAGCGGTCCGTGCAGGAACGTGATCTTGTCGTTCAACGCGATCCGCGGCCGGCCCCGCGCGTCGGGCACGACGCCGACGGTGCGTAGGCCGGCGTAGCTGCGCACGTCGTCAGCCACCTTCCCGGACGCGGCGACGAGCCGCACCCGAAGGTCATACAGGTATGGGTCCTGCGGGCTCCACAGCCGCGGTTCTGGCACCCGGACGCGCAGCGGCTCGCCGACCTCCCCGGACACGCGCGCCACCTCCGCGCCGTCGGGTTCGGAGACGACGACCTCGGCGATGCCGTCGGTGCCGTCGGAAACATGGGGCGTGACGGTCAAACCGGTCAGGTCGGAGGTGATGTCGAGCTTCTCGATGTGCGCGGCGCGCACCGGCTCCATCCACACCGTCTGCCAGATGCCCGACGCCCCCGTGTAGAACAGCCCGCCGGGCCGGCTGCGCTGCTTGCCCACCGGAAACGGGTTGTCCTCGTTGCGGTCCTCGACGCGCACCGTCAACTCCTGGCTGCCCGACCACCGCAGCGCTTTGGTGATGTCGGCGCTGAACGCGGTGTATCCGCCTTCGTGGTGGGCGACCTGCTGGTCGTTGACCCAGACGGTGGCGATCTGGTCGGCGGCGCCGAAATGCAGCAGCACGCGTTGGCCGCGCCAGGTGCCCGGCACCTCGAAGGTCCTGCGATACCACATCTGATCGTCGTGGCGTTCGATACCGGACAGCGCCGACTCGGTGGGGTAGGGCACCAGGATCTTCTCGTCGTACGCGGCGGCCGACGGCGGGCTGGAGAACGCCTCGGCGGCCGAGCGGCCGGTGTAACCCCACAGCCCGTTGAGGTTGTGCCACCGTTTCCGGACCATCTGCGGGCGTGGATATTCCGGAAGCGCGTTGTTCGGTCCGACCAGGTGCGTCCACGGCGTCGACAGCGGCGGCCTCTTGCGTTGCCACGCTTCGGCGGCGTGCGCGGGGGTAGCGACCGTGGCGGCGACGGTCAGCAGCGCCGAACCGACGACCAGGAAACGCAGCAGGCGCAGGCGGACGGGTTGCGCCCAGCGTTGCGAGGGCAGGTTGGCAGACATCAAACTTCCCCACGTTGGGATCCGGCGAAGAACCGACGTGGCGGCGCCAACCCCGAAGGTCCCCCGACCGCCGCGGACGTCGCAGCAAACATACCGGTAAGTCGGGGACAAAGCTACCGGCTTCGCACGCCAAGGTTTTCGCTAAATGGCTAGACAACGGCGCAGTGCGGGCGAACGAACTGACACCGCAACGATCAAGTTTGTGCCCATAACGGAAGTTGTTTTTTCCCAACGGTTGCTGGCCGATTTCAGCGATGACGCGTTCACCTGCGACCATGCGCGACGCCGTGCGCATATCCGGACCGTCGAGGGGCGCCGACCCGGTTGCCAGCATGTGCATTGTCGGCGAAGTGGCGTACAGACGTAGCGCGAGCAAATATCATCCAGACGTCAATTTTGGGGGTGTCGTTCGACCACGTTCCGGCGTGGCGGCTGCCACAATTGACGCGAAGTGGGTCTCGGTGAGGCCAACTGGTGAGGAGGAAGTGTGCGCAAGGTGTTCCTTTTGGCGGCAGCCGCGCTGTTCGCCGGCGGCCTGACGGTGCCGGTCGTGCCCTCCGCTGACGCGACGGTGTGCGGATCCGTCGGCGGTCGGGTCGTCGACATCACCGGCTGTGCCGACCCGCTGTCGTATCTCAACGAAGCGCTGCCGCCGCCCCCGCCGCCACCACCACCGCCGCCGCCACCGCCTCCGCCGGGTGAAGAGGCGCCGCCCCCACCGCCGCCGCCACCGCCGCCGCCGGTGTACGTGCCGCCGCCGCCGTCGCCGAACGTGAGCGTGTGCGCGAGCGTGGGCCGGCGCGTCAGCGTCACCGGATGCACCTGAGGTGGGCTCGCCGTCAGAGCCCACCGCACAGCAGATCGAAGCGTTGGCGGCCAGGCCGGCCGACGAGCCGGTCGTGATGGTCAACCTGCTGCAGTTCAACGACGGCGGCAGGGACAGCTACCGGCGCTACGCGCATGAGGTCGTCCCGCATCTGCAGCGCGTCGGCGGCACGGTCCGCTACGCAGGCACCGCGCCCGCGCAGGTCATCGGCGACGCCGCCGAACCGTGGTGGGACGCGATCCTCGTCGTCGAATACCCCTCGCCCGCAGCGTTTCTCGACATGGTGACCAACGAGGACTACCGCCGGATTCACGAGTACCGGGCCGCCGCGCTGCAACGCGGGGACTTGATCGCCACGTCGACCTGGGCGATGACCGACTGACTGCCTCGATAACGGGGTCTGCTTGACTGAACGCCGTGGACCGCCCTTCGTTTGACCGTCTGTTCGACATGACCGACCGCACCGTGATCGTCACCGGTGGCACCCGGGGCATCGGCCTCGCGCTGGCCGAGGGCTTCGTGCTCGCAGGCGCGCGCGTCGCGGTGGCCAGCCGCAAGGCCGACGCCTGCGAGTCGGCCGCGCAGCGCCTGCGCGACCTCGGCGGCCAGGCCATCGGGGTACCCACGCACCTCGGCGAGCTCGACGACCTCGAAGCACTGGTGCAGCGCACCGCCGACGAGTTCGGCGGCGTCGACGTCGTGGTCAACAACGCCGCCAACGCGCTGGCCCAACCCCTCGGCGAGATCACGGCCGATGCGCTGGCCAAATCCCACGAGGTCAACCTGCGCGGGCCGGTGTTCCTCGTGCAGGCGGCGCTGCCGCATCTGAAGGCCAGCGCGCACGCCGCGGTGATCAACATGGTGTCGGTCGGCGCGTTCAACTTCGCACCCGCGCTGTCTATCTACGCCGCGGCCAAGGCCGCGCTGATGTCGTTCACCCGGTCGATGGCCGCGGAGTTCGTGGCCTCCGGCATTCGGGTCAACGCGATCGCGCCGGGGCCGGTGGACACCGACATGATGCGCAAGAACCCGCAGCAGGCCATCGACTACATGGTCGGCGGCACCTTGATGAAGCGGCTAGCCACCCCGGATGAAATGGTCGGGGCCGCACTGCTGTTGGCCTCCGACGCCGGCAGCTACATCACCGGTCAGGTGATCATTGTCGACGGCGGCGGAACTCCGCGGTAGCTTCGCGCAGGTCGCCGCTGGTCGACGACAGGATCTGACTGCGGTTCTCCAGGTGCAGCGCCGCCTCCAGGCTGGTGGCTTCGAGGTTGGCCCACAGCACCTGCTTGGTGGATTCCACGCCGAACTTGCCGTAGCCGCATAGCGTCTCGGCGATGGACATCGAGGTGTCGAGCACCTCGCCGTCGGGCACGACCCGCGAGACCATGCCCATGCGCAGCGCCTCGTCGGCCTCGACGGCCCGTGCCGTGAGGATCAGGTCGAACGCGGGACCCGCCCCGACGATCCGCGGCAGCGTGTAGCTCACCCCGATGTCGCAACCGCCGAGCCCCAGCTTGATGAACTGGGTGCAGAACCGCGCGGACTGTGCGGCGATCCGGATGTCGCAGGCCAGCGCGATACCCATACCGCCGCCGTAGGCGACGCCGTTGACCGCGGCGATCACCGGTTGCCGCAGCCGATGCACGCGGGCGGTCAGGTCGGCGATGCGTTCCTGCCAGCGCATGCCCGAGCGGGGGAACTCGGTGCCGCCGCCCGCCTCCTCGGGGCTCGGATCGGTCAGGTCCAGCCCGGAGCAGAAGCCGCGTCCGGCACCGGTGAGCACGACGACGCGACATTCGTTGTTGGCGTTGATCTCGGCGAGCGTGGCGTGCAGGTCCTCGACGAGCGCGTAGTTCAAGGCGTTGAGCTTGTCCGGCCGGTTCAGCGTCAGCACCGCGACGTCAGGACGCGGATAGGTCAGTTCCAGATGCGGCATGCGCCACACGCTAACCCGCGCTGCGCCACCCGGTGACGCCGACCACGATCAGCCGCAACTGCTTGACCGCGATGCGCCGGATCTCGTCCTGCGCGCGCGGGTCGGGCGCGTCCTCGATGGCCTCGGCGATCGAGATCATCGAGTTGACGAACAATGTCGCGAGGATGTTGAGGTCCTCGGAGCTCCAGGTGTTGAGCCCGGGAAACCGGGCCAGGTCGATCGCCAGCTCGGAGGTGATCAACCGGATCTCGGTGCGGATCGCGTAGCGCAGCACGGTGAGCCCGCTGGAGCGCTCACGTCCGATGAAGCGCCAGTGTTCGCGTCGTTCGTTCACACCGTCGATGAGGATGTCGACGGAGGACTCGATGACCCGGTTGGGATCGAGCTTGCCCGAGCGCGCGCCGCGCAGCATCTCGCGCAGCGCGCGGAACGACTCGTCGATGAGGACCAGGCCCAGCGCCTCCATCGACTCGAAGTGCCGGTAGAACGCCGCGGGCACGATGCCGGCTTCACGGGTGACCTCGCGCAGGCTGAGCGCGGCGAAGCTGCGTTCTTCGAGCAGCCGCAGCGCGGCCGTGACGATCGCCCGGCGGGTGGCTTCTTTGCGCTCTTCCCGGGACAGGGTGTCCCGCGACCGCGACCTGCTCTTACCCGAACGGCTTGTTCGTGAACTAGGCGTACGACTGTTCACTCTGTGAAACGTACCACAAGCAGCGACATTCTCTTGACCTCCGCCCGTCCAGCCACGCACGGTATACATATGTTCACTCAAACTTTGACGCGGGGGCTGCGCGATCGGGTGCTGGGTTCACCGCTGGTGGACCTGCTCACCGGACCGCACGGTGTGGACCGATACACCGAGCTTGTCGCCCCGACCTGGACGTCGGGGGAGGCTCGGGCGAAGGTGATCGGCGTGCGGCGACAGACCGCGCGCAGCGTCACCCTCACGCTCGAGCCGAATCAGGCGTTCACCGGATTTCGCGCCGGCCAGCACATCAACCTGACGGTCGAGATCGACGGCCGTCGGCGCACCCGGCCGTATTCACCGGCCAGCGCCGCCGGAGCGCGCTACATCGAGCTGACGATCGGCCGCCACGACGGCGGCCTGGTGTCGACGTACCTCAACGAGCACGCACACCCGGGCATGGTGGTGGGCCTCGACAGCGTCGGCGGCGACTTCACCCTGCCGAGCGGTCCGCCCGCCACCTGGCCGCAGCGCATCCTGCTGGTGTCGGGCGGCAGCGGCATCACGCCGGTGATGTCGATGCTGCGCACGCTGCGGGCGCAGGGCTATTGCGGCGAGGTCGCCTTCGTGCACTACGCGCGCGGCGCCGACGACGTCTGCTACCGCGCCGAGCTCGACGCCCTGGCGGACACGGCCGGCGTCAAGGTGCGCTACGGCTACACCCGCTCGACGGCGGGTGCGGACCTGCAGGGCCGGTTCGGCCCGGAGCACTTGGCCGCCGCGATGCCCGACGCCGACGCGGTTTACGTCTGTGGCCCGCCGGGGCTGGCCGATGCGGTGCGCGAGCTGCGTCCCGACGCGCACTGCGAAAGCTTCGTGCCGCCGGTCTTCGACGCCTTGACCGAAACCTCCGGTGGCACAGTCAGTTTCGCCGACAGCGGGTTGAGCGTCACCGACGACGGCCGGCCGCTGCTCGAACAGGCCGAGGCCGCCGGGTTGACCCCCGAAAGCGGATGCCGGATGGGTATCTGCCACAGCTGCACCCGCCGCAAGACCCGCGGCGCGGTGAAAAACCTGATCACCGGCGCGACGTCGGGCGTCGACGAGGAGGACGTGCAGATCTGCGTGTCCGTCCCCGTCGGTGACGTCGACCTTGCGCTCTAGATCCGAAGGAGTCGAAATGACCGTCACCACCACAGCACCCAAGACCATGGAGAAGGTTGTCGCCGGCAAGACGATCAGCCTGACCCCCGAGCAGACCGAAGCGTTCGGCCGTGAACTCGACGCGATCAGGGAACGCGTGATCGCCGACCTCGGCGAGCGCGACGCCGACTACATCCGCCGGGTCATCAAGGCGCAGCGCACATTGGAGGTCACCGGGCGCACGCTGTTGTTCGGCGGAATCCTGCCGCCGCTGTGGCTGGCCGGCACGGCGATGCTGAGCTTGTCGAAGATCCTCGACAACATGGAGATCGGCCACAACGTCATGCACGGCCAGTACGACTGGATGGGCGATCCGGCGATCTCCAGCCGCGGATTCGAGTGGGACACCGCATGTCCGGCCGACCAGTGGCGGCACTCGCACAACTACATGCACCACACCTACACCAACATCGTCGGCATGGACCGCGACGTCGGCTACGGCATCCTGCGGATGAGCTCCGAGCAGAAGTGGCGGCCCTACTTCCTGGGCAACCCGGTGTATGCATTTCTGCTGATGGTGCTGTTTCAGTACGGCGTCGCGCTGCACGAACTGGAGACCGAACGCATCCGCGCCGGCGAGATCTCACTGTCCGACAAACGCGAGATCCTGCAGGGTATCTGGCACAAGACCAAGCGCCAGACGCTGAAGGACTACGTCGCGTTCCCGCTGTTGGCCGGCCCGTTCGCGCCGTGGGTGTTCGCCGGCAACATGACGGCCAACCTGGTGCGCAACGTGTGGGCGTACATGATCATCTTCTGCGGCCACTTCCCCGACGACGTCCAGGAGTTCTCCATCGAGGAGACCAAGGCCGAGACCCGCGGGCAGTGGTACTTCCGCCAGGTCCTCGGCTCGGCGAACCTGACCGGCGGCAAGCTGTTTCACCTGCTGTCGGGCAACCTGTCGTTTCAGATCGAGCACCATCTGTTCCCCGACATTCCGGCGCACCGGCACGCCGAGATCTCCGCGCAGGTTCGCGACATCTGCCAGCGTTACGGCATCCCGTACAACGCGGGTTCGCTGCCGCGCCAGTTCGCCACGGTCGTGCGCAAGATCGCCAAGCTTGCGCTGCCGTCGGGGGGCTAGGTCTGACAGACCGGACACCAGTACGTGACCCGCTCGCCACCCTGATCGAACTCGATCGGGGTGGCGCAGCGCCGGCACGGCTCGCCTGCGCGGCCGTACACCCACAACTGGTTGCCGCGCCGGGTGTCTCCGGTGGTGGTGCGGTTCCACCGAGACCGGTTCAGCCACAACATGTCTCGGGCCCGCTGCACCATCCGCAGCGGATCGCGCACGCTTTTGACCGGTGTGGTCGGTAGATAGCCGGTGACGTAACACAACTCGTTGCAGTACACGTTGCCGACACCGGCCATCACCCGCTGATCCAGCAGCGCCTCCGAGAGCCGACGGTCCGGATCGGCGGTCAGGTTCTGCATGGCCAGCCGCGGATCCCAGTCGTCACCCAGCAGATCCGGGCCGAGATGGGCGACCAGGTCGGTGTCGTGCTCACGGTCGCACACCTCCAGCACACCGAGGTCGATGCCGACCGCCTGCACATCGCGGGTCTCCAGGATGATTCGGATCCGATGGCCGACCCTGCTGGGTTTGTTTCGCGGGTGCACCTTCCAGCTGCCCTCCATCTTCAGGTGCGAGTGAATGCTCGCATCGCCGGCCCGGATGAACAGGTGCTTGCCGCGGCTGACGACCTCGTCGACGACCCGGCCGGTGAGGTCGACGGTGGCGTAGCGGGGCACCCGCACATCACAGCGCGTCAGCGTCTGACCCTCGAGGGCGTCGCGCAGGATGACGGCGGTGTGCCAGACGGTGTCACCTTCGGGCATCGCTACCGCAGCCTCAAACCGCGCGGGGTGCGGGAGAACCCGGCGCCCGTCAACGCCTCGTGCACCGCTGCGCGCTGGCCCTCGGCGCCCGGTTCCAGCACGGAACTGCCGTTGACCTTCTCCACGAGCAGCGACGAGACGCGGCCGCTGCCGACCATGTCGGCCAGGGCCGCGGCGGCCGCGGCGTGGGCTTCGGGATCGTCACTGAAGCTCAGCAGCGTGCGGCCACCCCGCTCGAGGAACCACACCAGCTCCCCGTCGACGATCGTGACCAGCGCACCGGCTTTGCGGCCCGGCCCCTGTCCGGGCCACGGCAGCGCCGCGCCGTAGGGGTTGGCCGGGTCGGCGGCGGCCAGCACGACCGCCGAATACTCGCGGCGATCGGGATCCACCCCGTCGAGGTAAGTGCGCAGCCGGTCCACCGTCGAAGCCACCGCGAACTGGGCCCCGCCCAACGATTCCACGAAGTAGCCGCGCTGACACCGGCCCGCCTCCTCGAACGCCGTCAGCACCTTGTAGAGCATCGCGAAGCCGCCGGGCACCTGCTCGGCGGCCACCGCGCCCTTGGTCAGCACACCGTGGCGGCTGAGCAGCTGCTCGGCGTGAAAGTGTGCGCGCACAGTGGATTCCGGCTCAGCGGCGGGCAATGCCGACCAGCGTCCCGCCACCGTCGGATCGGCACTGCGGGTCTGCGCGTGCGCGACGCTGTAGCGGCTCAGCCGGGGAGGCCGCTGCCGCTGCCGATGCGCCGGGGCGCCGCGCCGACCTGAGGGGCTCCTGGACCCGGTCAACACCGCCCGTACCGGGGCGAACGTGTCGCCGGTGACCCAGCCGGCCCAAACCAGCTCCCACAGCGCCTGTTTGAGCTCGTCTGTCGGGTTGTTGTCGGCGAGCTGACGGAAGAAGGTGTCAGCGAGCTGACGGAAGAAATAGGCGCCGCCGCCCTCCAGCGTCTGCAGGATCGCCCGGTGGGCGTCGGTGAACTCGATCTCCGCCGGCACGCCCAGCGTCATCGGCGCGGACTCGGCGAGGTGGAACGCCACCCATCCGTCACCGGAACCGATCTGACCGGCGCCCGACCAGATGACCTCGCCGGAGGCCAGCAGTTCGTCGAGCATCGCCGGTTGGTAGTCGCGCACCCGTTGACCGAACACCAGCGGTTCGACCGCCGAAGCCGGAAGCGGCACTCCGGCGAGTTGTTCCACGACCGCGGCCAGCCCGTCGATGCCCGCATTGTGCGAGCCGACCTGATGCCACGACGGCAGGAACCGGCCGTACGCGGCGGTGCTGACCGGCTCGACCTGAGCCCGCAGCGCCGCCAGCGACCTACGCCGCAGGATCTTGAGAACGTCGGCGTCACACCACTGTTCGCCCTCCGTTTCGGAGGTGGTGAACTCGCCGCGGATCACCTTGCCGTCGACCGCCATCCTGCTCAGCACGTCGGCGGTGACCCGCAACCCCAGTCCGAACCGGCTCGCCGCGTCATGCGTGCTGAACGGCCCGTGCGTGCGCGCGTAGCGGCCGAGCAGTTCACCGAGCGGGTCGGCGACCGACTCGGTGAAGGCCGCCGGCACGCCAACCGGCACCGCCACCCCGACACCGTCGCGCAGCAGCCCGAAGTCCTCGACGGCCACCCACCATGTCTGGTCGGCGAACGTGACCGTCAACGCGCGCTTGGCTGCGCGCAGCCCGTCCAGCCAGGGTCCCACCTCCTCCGTCGTCGCGCGTTCGGCGATCTCACGTTCGGTCAGCGGGCCCAGCAGCCGCAGCAGGTCGGCGACCGCCTCGGCGTCGCGCGCCAGACGGTCCTCGGCCAGGTGCTGCAGCTGGCGCGTCGTGAGCGCGATGACCTGAGGGTCGAGCAGCTCGCGCAGCTCCACCCGGCCCAGCAGTTCGGCCAGCAGCACGCTGTCCAGTGACAGCGCGGCCGCGCGCCGCTCGGCCAGCGGGCTGTCGCCTTCGTACATGAACGCACCGACGTACCCGAACAGCAGCGACGCCGCGAACGGCGACGGGGTGACGGTCTGGACCTCGACGATGCGCAGCCGGCGCTGCGCCACCCGGTGCATCAGCTCGGTCAGCGCGGGCACGTCGTAGACGTCCTGCAGGCATTCGCGCACCGCCTCCAACACGATCGGGAAGTCCGGATACTTGTGTGCGACATCAAGCAGCTGCGCGGCGCGTTGCCGCTGATGCCACAGCGGGGAGCGTTTACCGGGATGGCGGCGCGGCAAAAGCAGTGCGCGGGCGGCGCATTCGCGGAACCGGGACGCGAACAGCGCCGAACCGCCCACCTCGGCGGTGACGATGGGCTCGATCTCGTCGGCGTCGAACACGAACAGGTCGGCGCCGGGGGCGGCCTCGTCGGTGTCGGGCAGCCGCACGATGATGCCGTCGTCGGAGGCGGTCGGCTTCTCCTCGATGCCGTAGCGTTCCCGCAGCCGGCGCGTGACCGCCAACGCCAGCGGGCCGTGCACCCGGAGACCGTAGGGGGAGTGCAGGATCACCCGCCAGTCGCCGAGCTCATCGCGGAACCGCTCGACCACCAACGTCGCATCGGAGGGCACGACACCCGTCGCCTGGCGCTGATCGTCGAGCAGCCGCCACAGGTTGTCCGTGGCGAAATCATCGAGACCCATTGAGCGGCAATGGGCGTCGAATTCATCGCGGCCCAGCTGGGACAGCTCGCGGGTGAACTGGCCAACCGCGGCGCCGAGTTCGGCGGGCCTGCCGACCGCGTCACCGCGCCAGAACGGAAGCCGGGCCGGCTGCCCGGGCGCGGGAATCACCAGCACCCGGTCGTGGGTGATCTCGGTGATGCGCCAACTGGTCGCACCCAACGAGATGACGTCACCGGGCCGGGACTCGTAGACCATCTCCTCGTCGAGTTCGCCTACCCGCGATGGCTTTTCGGAGTCGGTGGCCAGGTAGACGGTGAACAGGCCGCGGTCGGGGATCGCGCCGCCGGAGGTGACCGCGAGCCGCTGCGCACCCGGCCGGGCCGTCAACGTGCCGGTGTCGCGGTCGTAGACCAGGCGGGGTCGCAACTCGGCGAACTCGGTGGACGGGTACTTGCCGGACAGCAGGTCCAACGTGGCCTCGAACGCGCTGCGCGGCAATGTCGTGAACGGGGCGCTGCGCCGCACCGTATTGAACCAACCGTCGGCGTCGAGCGGTTCCAACGCGCACGCGGCCACCGTGTGCTGTGCCAGCACGTCGAGCGGGTTGGTTGGCACCCGCATGCTCTCGATCTCCCCGGAGCGCATCCGGTTGACCGTCACCGCGCAGCCGATCAGGTCCGTCCGGTGTTTGGGGAACAGCACGCCCTGTGAGATCTCACCGACCTGGTGGCCGGCGCGGCCGATGCGCTGAAGGCCGCTGGCCACCGACGGCGGCGACTCGACCTGGACCACCAGATCGACCGCGCCCATGTCGATGCCCAACTCCAGGCTGGAGGTCGCGACGACCGCCTTGAGCCGGCCGCTTTTGAGGTCATCCTCGACCTGCGCGCGCTGCTCCTTGCTGACCGACCCGTGGTGGGCGCGGGCCAGCAGCGTCGGAGCGCCGTAGGACGCGCCGCTGGCCATCAGCTGGGCCGGAGCGCCGCCGCCGACCTGCCGGTTGTGCTCGTCGGGCACGTCGACGCCAAGGCGTTCGGCGTGGATCTCGTTGAGCCGCGAGGTCAGCCGCTCGGCGAGGCGGCGCGAGTTGGCAAACACGATCGAGCTGTTGTGCGCCTCGATCAGGTCGACGATGCGGTGCTCGACGTCGGGCCAAATAGATTGGTTGTTCGGCGCGGCCATATCGGGCACGGGCACCTGGACCGACAGGTCGAACGTTTTGGCCGCTGCCGGCGCGACGATCGTCGTGCGCTGCTGACCGGACAGGAAGCGCGCCACCTCCTCGGGTGGGCGCACGGTGGCGGACAACCCGATGCGTTGGGCGGGCTTGTCGTTGAGTTGATCGAGCCGCTCCAGCGACAGCGCCAGATGCGCGCCGCGTTTGGTGCCCGCGACGGCGTGCACCTCGTCGACGATCACCGTCTGGACGTCGGCCAGCGTTTCGCGCGCCGACGACGTCAGCATCAGGAACAGTGACTCGGGCGTGGTGATCAGGATGTCCGGCGGTCGAAGGATCAGCTCACGACGTTGTTTGGGCGGGGTGTCGCCGGAACGCACCCCGACGGTGACGCCGGGCGCGGGCATACCGCGCCGTTCGGCCACCCGGCCGATGCCGGTCAGCGGGGTGCGCAGGTTGCGTTCGACGTCGACGGCCAGCGCCTTGAGCGGGGATACGTAGAGCACTTTGGTGCCTGCTCCGGCGCTCGGCGGTTCGGAGACCGCCAGCTGGTCGATGGCCCACATGAACGCCGCGAGCGTCTTACCCGACCCGGTCGGCGCGATGACCAGCGTGTTGTCGCCGTCGGCGATGGCAGTCCAGGCCTGGGCCTGCGCGGGCGTCGGCTCGGCGAACGTGCCCGCGAACCACTCCCTGGTCAACTCGCTGAACCGGGACAGCGCGGTGGAGCTCATCTACCCATCGTGCCCATAGGGTCCGACATTTCTGCGAATTCGGTGCGCAAACACTCGGCGATCGATCGTATGCGCACCGAAATCACGAAGCGTCGTGCAGAGATGCGGGGATGCCGGGCACCCGCTGGATCGCGTCGAGCAGGGCGTGCGCGCAGGCCTCGGCCACCTGGTCGACGTCGACCGAGGGTTCCAGCACGTGCTGACGACACATCTCGAAGGTGAACGCCAACCAGCCGTAGACCCGGATGCGCAGGTCGCGTTCGACCTTGGAGTCCAGCTCGACACCGCAGGCGTCGCGGATCCGCGCGAGGATCCGGTTGGCCTGTCGTTCATTGTCGACGTCCTCGATGCCCCGCAGCACGGGATCGTGGCGGCCCATGCCGACGTACGTCGCCCATGCGCCGTACGGGTTCTCGTCGTCGTAGCGCAGGTAGGCCAACACACCCTCGCGCAGCTGGTCGAAAAGGCTCTGGCCGGGTTTCGGCGGGGTGTTGGTGGCCTCGAAGAGCCGTTCGCCCTCCGCGCGCACGACGGCGGCGAAGAACGCCCGCTTATCGGGGAAATAGTGGTACATCAGGGCGCGGGAAACCCCTGCGCGTTCGGCGATCTCGTCGATGCGGACCTCGTCGTAGGGCCGTTGTCCGAACACCTCGGCGCCGAGCGCCAGCAGTTCGTTTCGTCGGTCGTCGGGGGAGAGCCGGCGCCTGGGTTCGGACATGCCGCCAGCTTAATTGACACATGTGCAACAAGCGCAGCGGTTTGCCGGGCCCGGTGCGGGTACTCGGTGTGTCGGCTCACCCAACACTACGGAGGAGGGCGATCGCAAGTGGGCTTTCCTGAGCAACAACAGCCACCACCCGGTGTCCAAGCCAAGATGGACCCCGTACCGGATTGCGGCGAGACGAGCTACCGCGGTTCGGGTCGGCTCGAGGGTAAACGCGCAATCATCACCGGCGGGGACAGCGGAATCGGTCGCGCGGTCGCGATCGCCTACGCCCGCGAGGGCGCCGACGTGCTGATCGCTTACCTCAACGAGGACGAGGACGCCAAGGACGTCGAGCGTTATGTGCGCGATGCGGGCCGCAAGTGCGTCCTGATGCCCGGCGACCTGTCCGATCCGGCGCACTGCCGCGCGGTGGTCGACAAGGCAGTGCAGGAGTTCGGCGGCATCGATGTGCTGGTCAACAACGCTGCCTACCAGATGACACACGACACTCTCGACGAAATTAGCGACGAGGAGTGGGATTACACGTTCCGGCTCAACATCGGCGCCTACTTCTACCTCGTGAAGGCGGCGCTGCCGCACATGGGCGCCGGCGCTTCGGTGATCGGCAGCTCCTCGGTGAACTCGGATATGCCCAATCCAAAGCTGGCGCCGTACGCGGCGACGAAGGCCGCGATCGCGAACTTCTCGGCCAGCCTCGCCGAGATGCTCGGCGAGAAGGGTATCCGCGCCAACAGCGTTGCGCCGGGCCCGATCTGGACCCCGCTGATCCCTTCGACGATGCCGCCGGAGAAGGTCAAGCAGTTCGGTGAGAACACCCCGCTGGGCCGCGCCGGCCAACCGGTCGAGCTGGCGCCGGTCTACGTGATGCTGGCCTCCGACGAGGGCAGCTATGTGACCGGCGCGCGGATCGCGGTCACGGGCGGACGGCCGATGCTCTAGTCGACCCCATGTTCGCGCGTCGTGCTGCCGTAGCCGCGCGACGTGCTCAGCTGACCTCCGTCGGCGCCGCAGGCTGCGTGAGCCGCCGTATCGTCGCGGGCAGTCGGCGTAGCTCTGCGCCGCTGACCAATTCGCAACCGTGCAACTCCGCGAGTTTGCGTGCCGCAGGGGTGAAGTCGTTGTTGGTGACCACCAGGGTCTCGGCGCAGTCCTGCATCGGCGCGCCGGCCACCACCTCCTGAACCGCGGCCGTGCCGACGGGGCGTGACTGGCGCTTGCATTGGATGGCCAGCCGGTTCGGCCGTCTGCCGACGATGATGTCGACGCCCCAGTCGCCGGTCAGCGACGTCATGATGACCGGCTGCCCGCAGGATCGAGCTATCCGCGCCACGTGGTCTTCGAACTCGGTGCCCGACATGGCATCCGCCGGATCCGGCGCGGTCCGAAGCCCGACGAAGGTGCCTGCGAGAAACGACGGCGCGGCCGCCAGCAGCACCGGCGCAAACACACCGATCACGATGCTCCAGGTGACATCGAAACCTAGCAAATAGGCAGCGCTAGCTGAAACGATGCCCGTGAGCAGGTACACCTTGATCCGCACAGCCGCATGGTAGGCCGGGGTACGGACAATTCCGCCCCGCTGGGCGACGTCCACATTGCGAATTGTTGAACAGGTCCAATGTTTACCCGTCTGAACAGGGTTAATCTAGCTGGCATGTCTGATGAGCTGGTCGAGTTCGAAGGGCAGACGTCCGCCGAGCACGCCCTCGCAGGCGGGGACCCGCAGCGCGTCGGGTGGTTCCGCTTCTACTTCGCCGATGAGCGGTGGGAATGGTCACCGCAAGTGCAACGGATGCACGGATACGAGCCGGGAACCGTCGAGCCCACCACGGATCTTGTGCTGTCGCACAAACATCCCGAGGACTACCGCCAGGTCGCCGCCACGCTGGAGGAGATCAGGCGCACGGCTGGCGCCTTCTCCACGCGCCACCGCATCATCGACACCGACGGCGAGACGCACCACGTCGTCGTGGTCGGCGACCAGATCGTCGATGACGCCGGTGAAGTGATCGGGACCCAGGGCTTCTACGTCGACGTCACACCCGCGATGACCGAGCATCAGAACAAGATGGTCACCGCAGCGGTCGCCGAGATCGCCGAGGCGCGCAGCGTCATCGAACAGGCCAAAGGCATGTTGATGGTCGTTTACCGAATTCACGCCGAATCCGCGTTCGAACTGCTCAAGTGGCGTTCGCAGGAGACCAACACCAAGCTGCGGCTCCTCGCCGAGCAAATCGCCAAAGACTTCTTGGAGCTCAACTACGACGAAGAGCTGCCGCCCCGGTCCAGCTATGACCGACTGCTGTTGACCGCGCATATCCGCGTCGAAGCCTGAGGTTTATTCGGCCGAGGCACCGGGAATGTTTTCCCCGCCGTGGTAGGACGGCGCTGCGACCAGCGAACCGGGGAGATACAGGCAGTGCACCAGCATCCAGGCGAATTGCGCCACGTCGATTCGGCAACGCGCGACGCGGTCCGCTTCACGGTGCTCGTCGGGGTGGCCGGTATCGCTTATCTGGTCACCGCCGCGGTATGGCTGAGCACCTGCTCAGGAGCGACTTACGACACGTTGGCCTGCGGCGCACCCCAGCGCGCCCTGCTGACGCTCGGTGCACCCGCCATCCTGCTGCTCGGCGCGCTGCGCGCGTTCGTCCGCACCTACCAGGCATGGCGAAGGCGCGAGTCGTTCTGGGCGTGGCATGGCGCGGGCTGGGTCCTGCTCACCCTGACGTTGCTCGTCGTGACCATGAGCATGCCCTCGGTGACGGCGCCCGCGGTGTTCGGCCTATGAGCACACCGACCGGGACCCAACAGCCGCTGACCGCCGTGGCGGTGGTGTGCAGCCTCAAGCCCAGCCCCGCGCCGTCGAGCAGCGAACTGATGGCCCAGCACATCTGCGAGCAACTTCGCGGCGCGGGCGTGCAAACCGAGATCCTGCGGGCTGTGGACTACGCGATATCGCCCGGCGTGGCGGCTGATATGGGCGACGGTGACCAATGGCCGCAGATCCGGCACAAGCTGATCGACGCCGACATCATGGTGCTCACCACCCCGGTGTGGGTCGGGCATCCATCCAGCATCGCGCAGCGCATACTGGAGCGCCTCGACGCCGAGCTGTCCACCACCGACGACGCCGGACGACCGGCGATGGTCGGCAAGGTGGCAGTGGTTGGGGTCGTCGGCAACGAGGATGGCGCGCACAAGATCATCGCGGACATGTTCCAGGGGCTCAACGACATCGGGTTCTCCATCCCGGCGCAGGGCGGCACCTACTGGACCGGCGAGGCGATGCAGTCCACGGACTACCAGGATCTGGACGAGGTGCCCGAGCCGGTGGCCAAGACCACCGCGGGCCTTGGGCGCAACGCCGCTCACCTTGCCAACCTGCTGCGCAATGACCAATATCCGCCGTACCAGTGACGTCGGCGTTTCTTTCCCAGCGTGGTCGGGTAGTTCTAGCCGGGAGAGGAGTAGCCATGAAAAGCCCGAACGATCCTGTCGATCATTCCCGGACCACGCGTCCGCACGCCGGCGAGACCATGAAAGACACCAAGAACATGCCGGCGCTCGTGGTGCTCGGCCTGGCGCTGGTCGCCTTCGTCGCTGCCTTGGCCGCGCACGCGACCACCCACCACACCGTAGGCGTGACGCTGGGCTGCATTTCCGCCGTCCTGTTCATCGTGTCTTTCGGCTGGTTCGCGATTGAACACCTCCGGGTGCGAAAGATCGAAGACCGTTGGCACGCAGAGCATCCAGAATCACAACGGCAACGACCCAGCAGTTGACCCGACAGAAAAGAGGCCCAGCCGATTTGGCCGGCTGGGCCTCTTTCTGTTGTCTGCCTACGGACGCTGTTCAGACTCCTGGCGCTCCTCAGCAGCCTTGGCGCCACCCCGAGCCGATTCGGCCTCGGCTTCCTTCTTGGCGGCGTCCTGCTGGGCGTCGGCCTTGTCTTGCTGGGCCTTACCCTCACGGACCATGTCGTCGCGGCCGGTCACCGTGCCAGCCGCTTCCTTTGCCTTACCCTTGACGTCCTCGACGGCACCCTTGATGCCTTCTTTGGGACCGGTGTTCTCTTCTGCCATTGGTCGCCTTTCCCCTATGTGCAGTGCATCGGTCTTGCCCGTTTCCAGGCCGAACGGGGGGATTTCCCCACGCTACGACCGGGTTCCCTGGTCGACGACGGGCTAAACGCAGTGGTGAGTCGAAGGCGCACGGCCTGGGTACTCAGGACGTAGCGCGGCAATGAGTGCTGACCAGGACCTATAGAACGGAGTCACCTTGCGTATCAAGACACTTGGGGCGGTCGCAGCCGCTGTCACCGCCACCGCCCTCGTCGGCGGCGCGGCGACGGGACCCAACGCAGAGTCATCTTGGTTCAAGAAGCTGCGCAAGCCGCCGTACCAGCCGCCGAGCACCGTGTTTCCGATCGTGTGGCCGCTGCTGTACACCGACATCGCCCTGGTCTCGGCGCGGGCCCTCGATGACAGCCGGAGCGTCGGAGACGACAACCGGCGGAAGACGTTTGCTGCGGCGTTGTCGATCAACCTACTGCTCAACGCCAGTTGGTCCTGGGTGTTCTTCAGCCAGCGTCGCCTGGGCCTGGCCGCGATCACCGCGGGTGCCCTGACGGCAAGCAGCGCCGATCTCACGCGTAGGGCCGCGGCAGCCAGCGGCAAGAGTGCGTTATCGCTGACGCCCTACCCGGCCTGGTGTGCGTTCGCGACCGCGCTGTCCACCCACATCTGGTTGCTCAATCGACGCCGGTGATGCGATAACTGTTGGCGCACAGCAGTATCCGTTCCGCGGGTAGCGTCGCTCCCTCGGGCGACCGGGGCGCATCCACCGGCGTTCGGTGAGAAAACACCGGCAGGAACCGGTTCGGCGGTTCATTTCTCGTCGAAGTGGGTAGTGAAGTCAACGCCGGACGAAAAAAGGACCGAACGTTGAGTGTAGGTGACGCAGGGATATGCGCCCTTGCCTCGGCGCCGGTGTCCGCTGCCTCGTGGCGTGCCAGCGTGCGCAACGCCGTCTCGGAGGCGGTGACGAGCTTTGTCACCGACCACGGTGCCGATCAGCTCGGTAAGACCGGCGTCGAGATCACCGGCGACGTCTTGCGGGGCTTTCTCACCGGCGGCAAGTGTCTGCGTTCGACGTTTATGTACCTGGGCTGGTTGTGCGGCCAGGACGAGGACCCCGCGGCGCTGCGCGCAGCGGCCAGTTTGGAGTTGCTGCACGCGTTCGCGTTGCTACAGGACGACGTCATGGACAGTGCCACGCTGCGGCGGGGCCGTCCGGCCGCCCACGTGGCCTTCGCGGGCTGGCACCGCGAGCGGGGGCTGACCGGATCGTCGGACCGTTTCGGGGAGTCGGCCGCCGTGCTGCTCGGCGACCTGTGCCTGGTGTGGGCCGAACAGATGTTGCGGGAAAGCGGCGTGGCAACCGCGGCGCTGACGCGGGCCTGGCCCCGATACGACGCGATGCGCAGCGAACTCGCGGTCGGCCAGTTCGCCGACCTGGTCAACGACGCGGCAGGTTTTCCCACCTTGGATCAGGTGCTCGACGTGTCACGACGCAAATCGGGCAACTACACGGTGCGCAGACCGCTTGAGATCGGTGCTGCGCTCGCCGGATGCTGTCCTGCCGCGCTGGCCGCGCTCGGCGTTTATGGTGAGGCGATCGGCGAAGCGTTCCAGATGCGCGACGACCTGCTCGGGGTCTTCGGGTCGGAGTCGGTAACCGGAAAACCGGCCGGCGTCGATCTGTTCGAGCACAAAGCCACCAGCGTCGTGGTATCGGCCTACCACCTCGCCGACGCCCCGCTGCGCCGCGAGTTGGCCACGTTGATGCGCGCAACACACGTCGACGGGACCGATATCGAGCGCTGGCGCCACCTGATCGCTGCCACCGGAGCCGTTCGGTGGATCGAGCAGATGATCGACCAGCGAGTGTGCCGTGCGCTGGACGGCATCCGAACACCCGAGATCAGCGGACAGGTTCAAAAAGCGTTGGTCGACATGGCCGCAACGTGTACGACGCGAGCAGCATGAGGGTGGTGAAACGCATGCGGACCGTCGGCGGTAGCTGCGATCACGTCGTCGTGGTGGGTGCCGGGCTGGCCGGGCTGTCGGCGGCTCTACAGCTCGCTGGCCGGGGCCGCGCGGTCACCGTCGTCGAACGCGGTGTGCACCCCGGCGGCCGGGTCGGCCGGATGGATCTCGACGGGTACCGGCTCGACACCGGTCCGACCGTGCTGACAATGCCCGACATCATCGAAGACGCCTTCGCGGCCGTGGGCGAATCGATGGCTGACTGGCTCGAGTTGATGCCGGTGCGCCCCGCCTACCACGCGTCGTTCGCCGACGGCAGCGGTATCGACGTGCACAGCGACGCCGCTGCGATGGCCGCCGAGGTGGAGCGGTTCGCGGGTCCGGCGCAAGCCGAAGGCTATGTGCGGCTGCGGAACTGGCTCGCCCGGCTATACCGCGTCGAGTTCGACGGGTTCATCGCGGCCAACTTCGACTCACCGCTGGCGCTGCTGACGCCGCAGTTGGCGCGGCTGGCCGCCATCGGCGGCTTCCGGCGCTGGGACCGCATGGTGCGGCGGTTCATCTCCGACGAGCGGCTGCGCCGGGTATTCACCTTCCAGGCGCTCTACGCCGGCGTCCCACCGCAGCGGGCACTGGCCGTCTACGCCGTCATCGCCTACATGGACACCATCTCCGGCGTCTACTTTCCGCGCGGAGGTATACGGGCGCTGCCCGACGCGCTGGCCGCCGCGGCATCCGATGCCGGCGTCGAATTCCGGTACGGCGCCGTGGTTTCGAGCTTGGCGCACCGCGGTGACCGGGTGACTGCGGTACACACCGACACCGGCGATGCCATCGCGGCCGACGCGGTAGTGCTGACGACCGAACTCCCCGACACCTACCGGTTGCTCGGGCGCACGCCCCGGCGGTTGCTGCGGTTGCAGCCCGCCCCGTCCGCAGTCGTCGCGCATGTCGGTTGCGCGGCAGCGCGAACCGGTGCGGCGGGCTCCGGTCACCACACCATTGTCTTCGGGGACTCGTGGGATCAGACCTTCCGCGACATCATCGACGACGGGCAACTGATGGCCGATCCGTCACTGCTGGTGACGCGGCCGACCGCCAGCGATCCGAGCCTGGCGCCTGCCGGACGCGACCTGCTCTACATCCTCGCACCCGCGCCGAACACCGCTGTGGGAAAGGTGGACTGGGCCGAGGTCGGCAACGCATACGTCGACGAGATACTTGACCGGACCGTCGAGCGGCTGCCGCACCTGGGCGGCGACGCCGAGCTCCTGCACGCGGTGGACCCCGCGGGCTGGGAGCGCCAAGGAATGGCCGCAGGCACGCCGTTCGCACTCTCGCACACCTTCGCTCAGACCGGGCCGTTTCGGCCAGCCAACATCGTCCGCGGCGTCGACAACGTCGTGCTCGCCGGATCGTCGACAGTGCCGGGTGTCGGGGTGCCGACAGCCCTGCTGTCCGGTCGGTTGGCCGCCGACCGGATCACCGGGGTACCGACCCGGCCGAGGAGTTCACAGGTGGTGCAGTCATGATCAGTTCCGAACTGGACGCTGCCGGCGTCCGAGACCCGGCACTTCGCGACGCCTATCGATGCTGTCGCCGACTCAACGCCGAACACGGCCGGACATTCTTTCTGGCCACCCGCCTCCTCGCTCCCGAACAACGCCCCGCCGTGCATGCGTTGTACGGCTTCGCCCGACGCGCCGACGACATCCTCGACGATTTCGATCCGGCATTGACGACCGCCGAGCGCGCAGAGCGGTTGCAATGCTTGGCAACCCAGCTGTTTTCGCGTATGGCTTCCGGTAGCCCCCCGACAGAAGACGACGACGATCCCGCGCTGACCGCGGTGGTGGACAGCGCACGCAAGTACAACATTCCATGGGAGTTGTTCGACGACTTCCTGAACTCGATGCGGATGGACCTGACCGTCACCGACTACGCGAACCGCGCCGCGCTGGAGCGCTACATGCACGGCTCGGCCGAGGTGATCGGGCTGCAGCTGCTGCCCGTCCTCGGTACGGTCAGCTCCCGCGAGGAAGCCGAGCCGTACGCCGCCGCGCTTGGAAAAGCCTTCCAGCTCACCAACTTTCTGCGCGATGTCGACGAAGACCTGCAGCGCGGACGGGTATATCTGCCGGCCGACGAGTTGGCCGCCCACCGCGTCGACCGGGATGTGCTGTCGTGGTGCCACGATCATCGCCGAACCGATGCGCGGGTACGTCGTGCGCTGGTCGAACAACACGCCACCACCCAGCGCACCTACGAGTATGCGCAGCAAGGCATTGCGCTGCTTTCGCCGCGTTCTCGACCCTGCATATCGGCGGCGCTGACGCTGTACTCACAGATACTCGACCGTATCGAGGACATCGACTTCGCGATCTTCAGCCAACGCGCTGCGGTCGGCAATGGCCGACGCATCCGCGTCGCCGCGGCCGGGCTGGTCAAGGCATGGCGAACCCGGTTACGAGAGAACAGGGTCTAGACGTGGACCGCTGGCATTACTTGCTCGTGCTCGCCGGATGCCTGGCGATCACCGCACCGCTCGAGTTCTTCGGCGCCGGCGTCTACCGCCGCGCGTGGCGGGCGGCGGCGGCGATCCTGCCGGTGGCGGCCGTGTTCGTACTGTGGGATGTGGTGGCCATTCTCGCGCAGGTGTGGACCTTCAACCCGCTGTACGTGACCGGTGTCGAACTTGTCGGCATCATGCCGCTGGAGGAACTACTGTTCTTCTTTGTGATACCGCTGTGCGGGTTGCTCACCTACAATGCCGTCGACACGATCCTGCAACGTGCAAAGCGTAAGTCGGTGCACTCGTCATGACGGGTCTGGGCTACACGCTTCCTGCGGTGCTGGCGGTGATCGCGGTGTGCCTGTGGGAAATCAAGTTCTTACGCACCGGGTTGTTCCGCCGGCCGGCGTACTGGCTGTCCATGGCGATCGTGCTGGGCTTCCAGATCCCCGTCGACGGCTGGCTGACCAAACTGAGCGCACCGATCGTCATATACGACGAGCAGCACACCAGCGGTCTGCGGTTTCCGTTCGACATCCCGGTGGAGGACTTCCTGTTCGGATGGGCGTTGGTCACCGCCGTGCTGCTGTTGTGGGAGCGGCAGCGGTTGCGTGACCGTGAGGAGGACACGGTATGAGCATCCGGGGTGATGTGCCCGCGGCATTCGACGCGGCGGCCGGCACCTACGACAAGTTGGTCGACGCCAATCCCGGATACCACAGCCATCTGCGGTTGTCGGCGCAACGAATGAAGTTGGCGGACAACGGCCGTGGGTTACGGCTGCTCGATGCCGGTTGCGGCACCGGGGCTTCCACCGCGGCGCTGCTGCATGTCGCACCACAGGCCGAGATTGTCGCTGTGGACGGCTCGGCGGGCATGCTGGCCCAAGCCCGCGCCAAGCGGTGGCCGCCGTCGGTGCGGTTCGTGCACAGCCGCATCGAGACGCTCACCGATGCCGGCGTCGAGGGCCCGTTCGACGGCATTTTCGCGGCATACCTGCTGCGCAACCTCGCCGACCCGGATGCCCAGTTGCAGGACTTCCTGGCGCTGCTGGCACCAGGCGGCACGCTGGCCGCCCATGAGTACTCCGTGCGCGACTCGCGGTTCGCCACCGCCCTGTGGAATGCGGTGTGCGTGACGATCATCATCCCCAGCGGCAAGATCCGCAACGGTGACGCATCGTTGTACACCTACCTGCGGCGTAGCGTGAACGTCTTCGACGGCGCCGGGAAGTTGCGGGACCGGTTGCGCACCAACGGGTTCACCGATGTGAGCAGCCACACCATGCCCGGTTGGCAGCGCAATATCGTGCACACGTTCCTCGCGAAGGCCCCGGCATGACCGATCCGCGGCGCGTCACGCACACCGCAGCGGCGGGTGCGGAAAGCGCTGCGATGCTGGGCACCACACCGCACGTGGTGGTGGTGGGCGGCGGCATCGCGGGGCTGGCGGCGGCCACCGGACTGGCCGAACGCGGCGTGCGCGTCGACGTCGTCGAACGCGAGCCGTATCTGGGCGGCCGGGTCGGCGGCTGGACCGATACGTTCGACGACGGCACACCGGTCGCGATGAACCGCGGCTTCCACGCATTCTTCCGCCAGTACTACAACCTGCGAAAGCTGCTGCGCCGCATTGACCCAACCCTGTCGATGTTAACGCCCGTGGCGGACTACCCGCTGGTCGACGCGCGCGGTCGCCAAGACACCTTCCGCGGTCTGCCGCGGACCCCGCCGTGGAACGCGCTGGCGTTCGCGATGCGCAGCCCCACCTTCCGGTTGCGGAACCTGATCCGCCTCAACGCGCGCGCCGCTGCGCCCCTGGCCGCGGTGTCGGTGCCCGACACCTATCACCGCCTCGACCACGTCGACGCCGAAACCTTCCTGCAGGCGATCAACTTCCCGGAGGCGGCACGGCACTTGGCTTTCGAGGTGTTCTCGCGCAGCTTCTTCGCCAAACCCGCAGAGCTGTCGGCCGCCGAACTGGCCACCATGTTTCACATCTATTTCCTGGGCTCCAGCGAGGGGCTGGTCTTCGACGTCGCGAACGCGAACTTCGATGTCGCGCTGTGGAACCCGCTGCGCGCTTATCTGGAGTCGCGCGGTGTGCAATTCCACACCGGTGTGACGGTGACCGAGGTACGATCCGGCGGCAGGTTCGAGATCCGTTGCGACTCAGGTGCCGTGCTCCATGTCGACGGCGTGGTGCTGGCCACCGAGGTCGGCGCGCTGCAACGTATCGTCGCCAACTCACCCGATCTGGGCACCGAGGTGTGGCGCAACCAAATCGCCGCGCTGGGCGCCGCGGCGCCCTTCGTGGTGCAACGGCTGTGGCTGGACGGTTCGGTCCGGCCCGAGCGGGCAGCGTTTCTGGGCACCGGCGGGCTCTCGCCGCTGGACAACGTGAGCGTGCTCGAGCGCTACGAGCGCGAGGCAGCCGACTGGCACACCCGCACAGGTGGTTCGGTGGTCGAACTGCACGCCTACGCCGCCGCCGGACCGGAGGTCGAAGAGCAGCTCCTCAAGCGGCTTCACGAGCTGTATCCGGAGACCAGCGACATGCGCGTGATCGGCGAACGGGTCCTGCGCCGCGCCGACTGCCCGCGTTTTGCCCCAGGCGATTTTGCCGCCCGTCCGGGTGTGACGACGCCATATGACACGCTGGCGCTGGCCGGTGACGGTGTTCGCATCGATCTGCCGGTCGCGCTGATGGAGCGCGCCGCGACCACCGGGTGGACCGCGGCCAACCAGCTGTTGGCGCGCTTCGGCATCACCGGACACACCCTGCACACCGTCCCGACGCAGGGCCGCTCGGCGGTGCTGCGCCGCCTTGCCACCAGTGAAAGGCGCACCAGCGATGAGCGTGCTGGCTGAGATGCGTTCGAAACTCTCGAAAACCTGGCCGTTTCAGCTGCTTCCGCCGTCACGGTGGTCGGCGCAGCCGCCCACCCACCGCGACGCGTCACCGGCCGTCATTGCTTCTGCACTGCGGCGCTCGCAGGCGCGCCGCAGCGGAAACTGGTACGCGTTCGCCGCCAGTGACAGCATTGGGCGCCGCCCGCTGGGCACCGTCGTCGCGGGCCGCGAACTGGTCGCATGGCGCGGCACCGGCAACGCCTTGCGTGTGGGCCCGGGCGCCTGTCCTCACCTGGGTGCGGACCTGTCGACGGGAAAGGTCGACGACGGCGCGCTGATCTGCGCCTGGCACGGGCTGCGGCTGTCGGGTGGTTGCCAATCCGGTTGGACCCCTTATTCCGCGTACGACGACGGCGTGTTGGCCTGGGTGCGGCTGGATACCGTCGGCGGGGAGACACCGACGGAGCGACCGGTGCTGCCGAAACGTCCGGACGGCGCCCGGATACACGCCGTCACCCGCCTGGTCGGCACCTGCGAACCGCGCGACGTCATCGCGAACCGGATGGACCCGTGGCACGGGGCATGGTTTCATCCGTATTCGTTCACCAAACTGGAAGTGCTTTCCTCGCCGCCGGTGGGCCACGACGTCTGCGACACATCAGACCGCTTTCTGGTCGCGGTGACCTTCCGGATCGGGCGGTTCGGCGTTCCCGTCGTTGCCGAGTTCACCAGCCCCGAACCGCGGACCATCGTGATGCGGATCCTCGACGGCGAGGGTGCGGGAAGCACCGTGGAAACACACGCCACCCCCCTCGGGAACGGACCCGACGGGCTACCGCGCACGGCGGTCATCGAGGCCGTCGTCGCCCACTCCGACCGCCCGGGTTTCACGCACGCGCTGCGGGCCGCGCCGCTGATCACACCGTTGATGCGGCAGGCCGCGACGCGGCTGTGGAAAGACGACCTCGCCTACGCGGAGCGGTTGTTCGCGCTGCGGCGCGCGCACCTCATCCGCGATCACGATCCGGGCAGTTAGCCGCATCCAACAGCGGCACCTGCTCGGCCGCCCACGGGCTGATCAGCCAAGGCAGCGCCGCCGCGGACCGAAGATCCGACCACGGCACCCACCGCCACTCCATGACCTCGTCGGGATCGGCCTGCACGGGCTCGTCGGTGCGTGCGTAGAACACCGGGCAAATTTCGTTCTCCACGGTGCCGTCGGCGGCCACCGCCCGGTAGCGAAACTCCGGCAGCACGCATCGCAACGCCGCGAGCGACAGGCCGAGTTCTTGGCGTGCGCGACGGCGCACCGCCTCGGCGACGGGCTCGGAAGGGCCCGGATGCCCGCAGAACGAGTTGGACCACACCCCGGGCCAGGTGAGTTTGCCGAGCGCACGCCTGGTCAGCAGGACACGGCCGGCGGCGTCGAAAACATAGCAGGAAAAGCCCAGATGAAGCGGCGTCGCGCGGTGATGTATGACCGACTTCGCCGCGGTGCCCACTTGCCGTCCGGCTTCGTCGACCAACACCACCAGGTCTTCGCCGGTGGTCACCGTCATTTCCGTCACCACCTACTTCTACCCGTCGGAGCGAAAACGATGCGGTTTGCTCCGATGCAATCCGACCCGCAATGGGTATCACACCTTTCATGAACGAGCTGCAAGCAAAGAAGGGCCGGCGCCCGGAGGGTCTCGACGATGCGACCGTCGAGGCCGTCGGCGCAGTGTCGGAGGCCCTGGAATGTGTTGAACGCGCCCGCGGTGACCTGTACTCGTTTCACCAGTTGATCGGGCATGCCGACCTGTTGCTGGGCGAGGCCTGCGACAAGCTGCGGTCGGCGGGCCACGACGCGGTCGCGGATCGGCTGGAGGTCGAAGTCGTTGGCCGAAACGTCCTCCACGGCCGCTGGACCTTTCAGATCGTCGAGGACTTCGACGACAACTACTGGTCGGTCTTTCGTCAACACGAGCGGCAAGTGCGTGACGAACTACAGGGCGGTAAGCGCCACGTCTTCGAGGAGGAGATGAAGGAACGCCGCCGCACCGACGGACGTCGCGGCCACGAACGCCGGCCGTGACCGCCCGGTAGCGTGCGTCAGTCGCCGTCAGGAGGCAGCGCCGCCGAGTACCGGGTGTAGCGCGGCCGCAGGGTGACGTGGTCGGCGCCCACGCGGGCGATATCCTCCCACGCCGCCAAGAACGTTCCGCGGTGTCCCCAACGCAGCAGCGCGGCAATCAGTCTCGGTCCGTTGATGTCGACACGTTCGTAGCCGAGGAACGATCCCTTGCTGTGCGGGCTGACGACCAACCCGAGCATCCGCGGTGTCGGCGGGTCGTTGGCGGGGTCCCCCGCGACGGTCAGTCGCACGTCGACGACGGTGCCCACCGGATGAGAGCCCGCATCAATCACCCGCAGCCCCAACAGACTACTCAGCAGCATGCCGGCCCCCCGGAATGTGCTTGACGATGCGGTCACGCAGCCATCGCTCCATCCACCGGCCCTCGAACCGTATGTCGTTGGGTTTGAGCTTCACGGTGATGCCGACCGATTGGACAAGGCGCCACGAGATGTCTTGCAGATGCGAGCGCGGCGGTGTGCCGCCGAAGATGCGGGTGGCCACCACCTTTCCGGACAGCAGCGCGGTGACGTGGGGCGCATCGGAGCCGGGCGGGATGTCGCGGTCGACGTCGATACCGGTCAACTCCAGATCGTCGACGATGCCGATCGGGTTGTCGTCGTCGTCGACGAGTTGGCGGTCCAACAGTTGCAGACGCGCGTCGAGCGCGCGGCCGTGGTGCCCTTTGATGACAGGGTCGGTGCGGTCGGTCATTGTCCGGCTCCTGTGACGATCATCAGCGGAATTGCCATCAACGATGCGGCAAGGATGATGACGAGGTATACCGAGGCGAGCGCGTTGAGCACTCTGCCGTTGGTTCGTTCGCCCATGTAGGCGGGATCGTTGGCGACGACCAGGATCGGCAGATACGTCAGCGGCAGCGCGATCGCGGAGAACACCACCGAGTACTCGGTGACAAGAATCGGGTCCACCCCGGTGAATAGCACCGCCACGGCGGCCACGATTGACACGAACATCAGAACGTGAAACTGCGCCGCCTGTGCTGGCCGGCGGAACTTACCCCATGGCCAGCCGAGATACTGCGCGACGGTATATCCCGCGGACAGCGCCGTCTCCAGCGAGGCGCCGAAAGTGGCGGCCACGATACCGGCAATGGCGAAGGCCAGCGCCAACTTTCCGCCTGCCGCCACGACCGGCATGACGACATGCGATAGCGAGGTCACCTCGATCTGGTTGGGCAACAGGACAATTGCGGCTCCAGCCGCGATGGCGATCGAGAGCAGCCCGCCGAAGGGAAAACCGACCATGACGTTGAAGCGAGCCACTCCCAGGTCCTTGGGGGTCCAACGTTCTTCGACCGCACCCGAGGAGAAGAAGAACACCTCGTACGGCGTCATCGCGGCCCCGAACAGCGCGATCGCGAAATACCAATAGGTCGCCGCCGATTCCGCCTCCGGGATCGCCGGTGAGGTGGCCTGCTGGGCCAGGTTCGACCAGTCCGGGCTCAGCATGAATACTGCGACGGCGAAGACGATCAAACACAGCCCCATCAGGCCGGTCACGTTCTCCATGATCTTGAACTTGACGCGCCAGATCACCACCCAGACCGCGAACGCCGCGACCGGAATCCACATCATCGGTCCGACATCGGTGGCCAGCTGCAGCGCCAGCGCAACACCGCCGATTTCGGCCGTCAGCGTCATCAGGTTGATGAAGAACGATGCGCTCAGGTTCGCCGCGGCCGTCCGCGGTCCCAACCGCTCCCGAATGATCTCGAAGGTCGCCCTACCGCTCACGGCGGCCACCCGGCCGGCCATTTCGGCGAACAGGCAGATCCCGATTACCCCGACCACCACCACCCAGGCCAGCGACAAACCGAACCGGGAGCCGACGACCGCGTTCATCACCAGGTCGCCGATGTCGAGGAAGCCGCCGATCGCGGTCAGGATGCCCAGCGCAACCGCAAAAATCTTGGCCATCAGCGGTAGCCGGACTCAAGGTCGTGCGATGACCTCATCAGGTCGGCGCGCACGGCCGCGACGGTGGGCTGCGTGCTGACGTCGCGCAGCACGGCCGAAGCGGCATTGAGTTGGGCGATGATTTCCGTCATCGACTCGGTCAGCATCCGCTGACGCCGTACATCGACCGGATCTTCGGCCCGCAGCTCGGCAATACCCTTGTACGCCTTGGTGACATCGTTGCGGGAATCAGTGATCTGCACGCTGGCCAGCTGTGTCGTCGAGCGGCCCTGGGCCCACAGGTCCAACGCCAGCGCACCGCTGCGCGCCGCCGATGTGGTCTCTTCCATCGCTCGAGCGAGCTGGCCGGGCATGCCGTCGCGATTGGCTGGGCAACGCGTCAACAGCAGGGCCAGCCCGATGATCACCACGGTGAGCAGGGCTACCCGGGAGATACGCCGTAGGCGCTGATCCGGTGGTGCCATCGCGGCCTCCGCGAGCCCGGTCTGCTCTTCGTGGTCCTACCCCTCGATTTCGGGGTCCAAATCGACGCTGAGCTGCTGCTCGTGCCAGTCGGAAGCATTGGATTCCAACGGCACGCTTTGACCCTGGTCCTCGGGGGCGTCGTCATCGTCGGGCGTCGGATCGGCGGGACGCTGCTGCTCCACCGCGTCGGCCTCGGGCACGTCGTCGGGAATCTCTTCGCTGTCCGGCATACCGGCCAGATTACCCGCACGTGAGTACCGAAAATCCGGTCGCGTCGGCGCCGGTACATGATGCGAAAGATCTTCAGTACAGATAGCGAAGAGTCCTGAAGAACCGTTTTCCCAGCGAAGTACTCGGGTAAGCGGCGGTCATGTTCGATCTCACGACTGCGCGCTCCGTGTTGGTGTGGCACGTGCACGGGTCGTGGACGGAGGCGTTCGTCGCGGGTCGACACCGCTATCTGATTCCCTACACGCAGAACCGCGACGCAGCCGGTCGCGGGTTGTGCGGCCGGGATTGGCCTCGTGCCCATGAGATTTCGGATTCAGCGTTGGCCGATGAAGACGTCGACCTCGTGGTGTTGCAGCGCCCCGAGGAACTGGAGTTGGCCGCGCGCTGGCTGGGCCGCAGGCCCGGGATCGATATCCCCGCCGTCTACGTGGAGCACAACACGCCGCGGCCGGACGCCGTCGACAGCGTTCACCCGCTTGCCGAACGCGACGATATCCCCGTGGTGCATGTCACCGACTTCAACCGGTTGATGTGGGACAACGGCATCGCACCGACCCGCGTGATCGCCCACGGGATCGCCGACCCGGGTCCTTGCTACACCGGCGAGATTCCGGCCGCCGCGACCATGATCAACGAACCTGTCCGGCGGGGCCGCACGGTGGGCACCGATCTGCTGATGTCACTGGGCGCGCGCGTTCCGATCGACGTCTGGGGCATGGGCACCGACATGCTCGACGACGGCGGCGGACACGTGCGCGGTAGGGGTGACGTCCCGACCGCGACGCTGCTGCCCGAGGTGGCCCGGCGCCGCGTGTTCCTGCACACCGCGCGATGGACGTCGCTGGGCCTGTCGCTGGTGGAGGCCATGTACCTCGGCATGCCGGTGGTCGCGGTGGCCTCGACGATGGCCCCCCTGACGGTGCCCGCCGAGGCGGGCGTGGTCAGCGCTGACGTCGACACCCTGGCGCACGCGCTCGAGCAGTTCATCGCCGATCGGTCGGCAGCGGCCGCCGCCGGTAAGGCGGCTCGCGACTACGCGATGGCGCAGTTTTCGCTCGAACGTTTCCTGCGCGAGTGGGCCACCACGATCGAAGACGTCATCGACGACATCTGCCAATGAAGATGGGAGGAGGGCGCCGATGAAGATCGCCATGGTGTCCGAGCATGCAAGCCCACTCGCGGCGCTCGGTGGCGCCGACGCAGGCGGACAGAACGTACATGTCGCCGAACTGTCGGCGGCGCTGGCACGCCGCGGACATCAAGTGACCGTCTATACCCGAAGAGACGACCCCGGACTGCCCGAGCGGGTGCACACGGCGCAGGGCTACACCGTTGTGCATGTGCCTGCCGGACCGCCCGAGCAGCTGCCCAAGGACGAACTGCTGGTCCATATGGGCCCGTTCGCCCGGTTCCTCGACGCCGAATGGGCTGCAGACCGCCCCGACATCGCCCACGCCCACTTCTGGATGTCCGGTATCGCAACGCAGTTGGCCGCGCGGCATCTGAATCTGCCTGCCGTGCAGACGTTTCACGCGCTGGGCGTGGTCAAGCGCCGCTACCAGGGCGCGCAGGACACCAGCCCGACCGACCGGCTGCGCCTGGAGGCGACGGTCGCCCGCACCGCCACCTGGGTCGCCGCCACCTGCACCGACGAGGTGTTCGAGCTGATGCGGTTGGGCAGGTCGCGCAGCCGCATCTCCGTTGTGCCGTGCGGGGTTAACCTCGACATGTTCAGCCCGGAGGGACCCACGGCGCCCCGAAGCAGTCACCGGCGGATTGTCAGCGTCGGAAGGTTCGTGCCGCGCAAAGGGTTTGACGTCGTGGTACGCGCGCTGCCCTATATCCGCGATACCGAGCTGGTGCTCGTCGGCGGCCCGGACCTCGCCCGGCTGGGCTCCGATCCGGAGGTCTGCCGGCTGCGCGCGCTCGCCGAGGAACTCGGCGTTGCGGACCGGGTGAGGTTCTACGGTTCGGTCGCCCGCGAGGACATGCCGGCCATCCTTCGGTCGGCCGATGTGGTCGCGTGCACGCCGTGGTACGAGCCGTTCGGCATCGTCCCGCTGGAGGCAATGGCATGCGGCGTACCCGTCATCGCCTCCGCGGTCGGCGGAATGCTGGACACCGTCGTGCACGACGTCACCGGCCGACTGGTGCGGCCCCGGCGGCCCGACAAGGTCGCCGAAGCGGTCAACCACTTGTTGCGTGACGACTTCATGCGCCAAAGCCTCGGTGCGGCCGGTCGCGACCGGGCACAGGCCCGCTACTCGTGGGACCGCATCGCCGCGGACACTCAACGCATCTACGACCGCCTGGTGCCGGTGCGCTTCGAGCAGCCCGCCGAACCGGCGAGGAGTCTGTCATCGGGATGACGGGCTCACTGCGACTCCAGCTTGGCCACTGCTTCCTCCAGGTTCGAAGGAAGCGGGCGACGCTGCTGCACCACGGCAGGCAGCTTCAGGAACGCCTCGGCGGCACCGCGGGCGTGCTCGCGGTCCTGGACCGCCGAGCGCAGCAGATCTGCAGTGACTCGCAGACATTGCGGAATCGGGCGTCTCAGCCATGTGGTCAGCGCATCGTTGCGCAGCACGCGGGCGTCCTGGGCCGCCGTGGTGGCCCTGGTCTCGGACGGCTGGTGGATCGCGGTCAGCGCAGGGCAGTAGCACAGATCCCATCCCAAGGCCGCCAGGTCGAAGGCCAGCAGTTGCTCCTCACCGCGGAAATGCAGGATGTCGCTGAACCCGCCGGCCTGCTGGAAGGCGTGAACGCGCACCATCGCAGCGCAGCTCATGAACCCGAGGATGGACGGGCCCGGCAGGTCGGGGCGGTGACCGAGGGCGCTGTCGGCCAACAACGCGGTGAACGGGTCTTCGCGCCGTTGCGGCCAGACGATCGTGCGGGCGGCCAGCAGGCCCAGCGACGGGTGGCTGTCGAAGAGTTCCGCGCCGATGGCCGGGGATCCGGCTGTCCACCAGGAATCGTCGTCGCAGAACGCGACATACGGGGTGGTGCACGCCGCGACCCCCGCATTGCGCCCCACCGCCCCCTGGTTGGTGCCCAACTCGACTATTCGCAGCCGGCCCGCCGAGCGGGCGGTGATTCGGCGCATGATCGCAACGCTGTCGTCTTCGGAAGCGTTGTCCACCACCACGATCGGGCACGCGGTGGTATCGAGCAGGCGCGCGACCACCGTCGCGAGCTCTTGTGCGCGGTTGCGGCTGGCGATCACAAACGACGTATCCGAGGGCTTCATGACTGTGCTGGCTACCCAGGCGAGGAAAGGGCAAACGATGCATGAGCTGAGGCGTGTCGTGGTGACCGGAGGCGGTGGGTTTCTCGGCGGTCACCTGTGTGAGCGACTGCTCTTCGACGGGGTGGAGGTCACCTGCGTGGACGACCTGTCCACCAGCGCGCCGACGGCCGCCACGCTGCTACGCGACCGACCCGGCTACCGGTTCGTCCGCCACGACATCAGCGAGCCGCTGACCGAGACGCGGCTCGATGTCGACACCGTCTTTCACCTGGCGTCCCCGGCGTCTCCGGTGGACTACATGCGGCTGCCGGTGCAGACGCTGCGCACCGGCGCGCTCGGCACCGCCAACGCGCTCGACTTCGCCGAACGTTGCGGGGCGCGGCTGGTGCTGACCTCCACCAGCGAGGTGTACGGCGACCCGCTGGAGCATCCGCAGCCCGAAACCTATTGGGGCAACGTCAACCCCGTCGGGCCGCGCAGCGTCTACGACGAAGCCAAGCGGTTCGCCGAAGCATTGACATTCGCCTATCAGCGGGGACGGTCAGCCGACGTCGCCGTGGCACGTATCTTCAACACCTACGGGCCACGGATGCGCCCCGACGACGGCCGCATCGTGCCGACTTTCTGTGCCCAGGCCCTGGCCGGTGACCCGATCACGGTCAACGGCACCGGGGTGCAGACCAGGTCGCTGTGCTACGTCGACGACACCGTCGACGCGCTGGTGGCGCTGGCCAGATCGGGCTGCGCAGGACCGGTCAACATCGGCAACCCCGACGAGGTGACCGTCCTTCACATCGCCGAGCTCATCCGCGATTTGGCGGGCAGCGACTCGCCCATCCATTTCCTTCCGCCCGGCGAGGACGACCCGCAGCGCCGATGCCCGGACATCACGCTGGCGCGCAGGCTCCTCGGTTGGCAACCACGGATGCGCTATGCGGACGGTTTGGCCCGCACGGTCGAGTGGTTCCAAGCGCAGCTGACCTCCTCGCCCGAGACCACCGCGGCGGCAGGGTAGTCAGGAGCCGACAATGCGAATCCTCGGAATCAACGCGGTATTTCACGATCCAGCCGCCGCACTGCTGGTCGACGGTCAGATCGTCGCGGCCGCCGAAGAGGAGCGGTTCTCCAGGCGCAAGCACGGAAAGTCCGCAGTGCCGTTCTCGACGTGGGAGCTGCCGGTGGCGGCGGCGCGGTGGTGTCTGCGGCAAGGCGGCCTGAGCCCGGCCGACCTCGACGCGGTCGGCTACTCCTACGACCCGCGCCTGCTGGACGAATCAACCGAGGATATGGCCGGGCTCGACCGCGATTGGGAGTACCTGCGCACCATGTACGCCCAACGCGCACCCAAGTTCCTGCAGTCCGCGCTGCCCGGCCTTGACCCCGGCATCGTCCGATACGTGCGCCACCACGTCGCGCACGCCGCTTCGAGCGCGCTGGCCTCTGCCCACCCCGATTCGGCGGTGCTGGTGGTCGACGGCCGCGGCGAACGCTCGTCGATGCTGGCGGGCAGCTACCGCGACAGCAAACTCGATGTCCTTGCCAGCCAATCGCTTCCGCATTCGCTGGGCCTGCTCTACGAAAGCCTCACCGAGCATCTGGGTTTTCAGCGGTCCAGCGACGAGTACAAGGTGATGGCGATGGGGTCCTACGGGACGCCGCGCTTCATCGACCGGTTCAGGGAGTTGGTCTACGCCACCGGCGACGGCGGGTTTCGTACCCAGCCAATCGATTGGGAGTCGTTCACACCGCGTCGGGAACCTGGTGCGGGCAAGGGCCACGCGCTGGACCGCCCCGAACCGCGGCACGCCGACCTGGCGTGCAGCGTGCAGCGGGTGGTCGAGGAGGTGCTGCTGGATCTCGTCGGCTGGCTGCGAGACGAGAGCGACCAGGAAAACCTTTGTCTGGCAGGGGGAGTAGCCCTCAACTGCGTGGCGAACTCCAAGATCTGGGCACAAGGCGGCTTCTCGAACGTGTGGGTGCAACCCGCCGCCGGTGACGCCGGTACCGCGCTGGGCGCTGCGCTGGCGCTGGCCGGTGAGGCAGGTGAACCGCTCATCCCGATGCCGTCGGCCGCGCTGGGCCGCGGGTTCTCCGACGAGGAGATCGCCGATGTGCTGCGCGACGCCGCGATACCGCACGAGCGGCCCGCTGATCTGGCCGCTGCCATCGGCGACGCGCTGGCCGACAACCAACTGGTGGCCTGGTTTCAGGGCCGCGCCGAGTTCGGCCCGCGGGCCCTCGGACAGCGCTCACTGTTGGCCGATCCGCGCCGCATCGAGAACCTGGAGCGGCTCAACAACGTCAAGGGACGCGAACAGTTCCGGCCCGTCGCCCCGATGGTGCTGGCCGAGCGTGCCGACGAAATCTTTTCCGGCGGGCCGATTCCCAGTCCCTACATGCTGTTCGTCCACGACGTCGCCGAGGGCTGGCGGCCGAAGATCCCCGCCGTCACCCACGTGGACGGCACCGCGCGGATCCAGACCGTCGATCGCGACAACCCGCTTCTGCACGCCACGATCAGCCGCTTCGCCGCGCACACCGGGGTGCCGGTGATCGTCAACACCAGCTTCAACACCGCCGGGCGACCGATGGTGGACAGCCCGCGGGATGCACTCGAATGCTTTGGCAGCGCACCGATCGACGTGCTCGCGATCGGGCCGTATCTCGTCAGGCGGCCGCGATGACACCGGAGTTCGCCGTGGTGGTGCCGACCGTCGGACGGGAATCGGTACACCGGTTGCTGGCCCAACTGGACGGATCCGGTGGCCCGCAGCCGACGGCGGTGATCGTCGTCGACGACCGCGTGCAGCCCACAACGCCGTTGCGCTTTCAGACCAGCCTGCCGGTCACCGTGTTGCACAGTGGGGGACGGGGACCCGCCGCCGCACGCAACCTCGGGTGGCGCGCCGGCAGCGCCGAGTGGATCTGCTTCCTCGACGATGACGTGGTGCCGCAACACAACTGGTTCGAAGCGGTGGCCGACGACCTGGCGAAGGCCGACACCGAAGACGCAGCCGGTTCGCAAGGCGTCATCGACGTGCCGCGCGCACCGGGACGGCGCGCCACCGACGACGAACGTCGCACCCAGGGACTGGCCGACGCCCGGTGGATCACCGCGGACATGGCCTACCGGCGCTCGGCGCTGGTGCGCGCCGGCGGGTTCGACGAGAGGTTTCGGCGGGCCTACCGCGAAGATGCCGACATCGCACTGCGAATCACGTTGGCGGGCAACACCATCGTCAAGGGGACCCGACGGTGCACGCATCCCGTCGCGTCGGCGACGTTCCTCAGCAGCGTACGTGCCCAGCGCGGCAACCGTGACGACGCGCTGATGCTGCGCAAACACGGAAGGCGCTGGCGCCCGGCGATCGGGGAAGGACCCGGACGCCTGCGCGTGCACGCTGCGACCATCGCGGCGGCGCTGACCGCTGCGGCCGCCGCCCTCGCAGGCCGGCGACGCATCGCGGGTTGCGCCGCCGCGCTGTGGGCCGCGCTGACCGCCGAATTCGCCGCCCGCAGATTCTGGGCGGGCCCGCACACCGCGCGCGAAGCGACGAAGATGGCGGTGACGAGCATCCTGATCCCGCCTGTCGCAGTGGCACACCGCATCCGCGGGCAGTGGGCGTTTCGGTCGTCGCGGCCGGAGCCGCCGCTGGCGGTGCTGTTCGACCGCGACGACACCGTCATCGAAGACGGACCGTATCTGCGTGACCCCGCCGGGGTGCGGCCGGTACGCGGTGCGCACGACGCGTTGCGGCGGTTGCGTGACAGGGGTCTGTTGCTGGCGATCGTCACCAACCAGTCCGGCGTGGCCAAGGGACTGATCAGCCCCGACGAACTGGCGGCGGTCAACACCGAAGTCGACGCGGCGCTGGGACCGTTCGGCTCATGGCAGATCTGTGTGCACGACGCCGGCGACGGCTGCGAATGCCGTAAACCCGCACCGGGAATGGTGCGGGCCGCCGCAGCCGAGCTCGGCGTCGAACCCGCTCGCTGCGTGCTGATCGGGGACACCGGCGCCGATGTCGAGGCCGCCCTGTCCGCGGGTGCGCAGGCGGTGCTGGTACCGACCGAGCGCACGCTGACCCGCGAGATCAGCGACGCGCACCAACGTGCCCGCGTCGCCGCGACCATCGGCGACGCGGTTTCGCTCGTGCTCAAGGACTGCCGATGAGTGGCGCCGTGGTTGCCCGACTCGACAGTGCCGGCGATGTGCTGATCACCGGTCCTGCCGTCCGTGCCGTCGCTGCGCGCCACGGCGAGGTGACCTTTCTGGTCGGACCTCGGGGTCGGGCCGCGGCCGAGCTGCTGCCCGCGGTCGGCGACATCATCGAATGGCAGGCGCCCTGGGTCGATTTTGACTCACCCGAACTGACCGCGGGGCATGTGGACGCACTCGTCAAGCAGGTGCGCGACCTGGCGCCCGAACGGGTCTACATCCTCACGTCGTTTCACCAGTCGCCGTTGCCGTTGGCGCTGATCTGCCGGATGGCGGCGGTGCCGTGGATCGGCGCGATCAGCGAGGACTATCCCGGCACCCTGCTCAACCTGCGTCACCACGTTGAAGGCGGTGTGCCCGAACCCGAGCGGGCCCTGTCGCTGGTGCGGGCGGCCGGATGCGAGTTGCCGGCCGGCGACGACGGCAGGCTGCGCGTGCGGACGCCGCCCCATCTGCCGCACACCTTGTCCGAGAAGCTCGGTGACGCACCGTATGTGGCCTTTCACCCCGGGGCGGCGGTGCCGGCGCGCAGACCCACCACCGCGCGAAGCGCCCGGATGGTCGCCGCGTTGGCGGCGGCCGGGCACCGCGTTGTGGTCACCGGTGACGAAACCGAACGTGACCTCACCGCTGCGGTGGCCGGCGACATCGCGATCGACCTCGGCGGGTGCACATCGCTTGCCACCCTGGCCGCGGTGTACGCGGGTGCGAACGTGGTCGTCGCGCCCAACACCGGACCCGCACACCTGGCCGCCGCCGTCGGCGCACCGGTGGTCTCGCTGTTCGCGCCGGTGGTGCCCGCAGAGCAGTGGCTCCCATACGGCCATAACGTCATCCGGCTCGGAGATCAGCAAGCCCCGTGCCGACTCACCCGTGCCCGCGATTGTCCGGTCGATGGCCATCCGTGTCTGGACAACATCACCGACGCACAACTGTGCAGCGCGGTCGACGGAATGGGAGGACAACGATGATCGAGCAACATTTCTGCGCGCTGTCGCGGGCCGTCGATCACATCGGTCACCAGGCGCCCCGGCTCACCGAATGGGGCACGCGGCTCGCCGGGGTGCTCACCGATGGCGGCCGGTTGCTGGCCTGCGGTAACGGCGGCAGCGCGGCCGAGGCTCAGCATCTGACCGCAGAACTCGTCGGACGGTTCCGTGACGAACGAATGCCGTTGTCGGCCATCTCGTTACACGCCGACACGTCGGCGCTGACTGCGATCACCAACGACTACGGGTCCGATGAGATGTTCGCCCGCGGGGTGCGCGCACACGGTCGGCCGGGTGACATCCTGGTCGCCTTGTCCACCAGCGGCACCAGCGCCAACGTGCTCGCCGCCGTCAAGGCCGCCCACGAGACCGGGCTGACCACCTGGGCGCTGACGGGGCCTGCGCCGAACCCGTTGGCCGCCATGTGCGACGACGCGGTGTGCGTGGAAGCGGCCACCACCGCGACCGTGCAGGAGATCCATCTGCTTCTGGTGCACGCGCTGTGCATCGCGCTCGACGACGTGCTGCTGGAGGCGTCTCATGGCTAAGCCGTTGGTCATCGTCGGTGACTCGATGCTCGACGTCGACATCGAGGGCAGCGCCACCCGGCTCAGCCCGGAGGCGCCCGTGCCCGTCGTCGACGCCGAGCGCATCTGGCAGCGTCCCGGCGGCGCCGGCCTGGCCGCCGCCCTCGCCGCCCGCGTGGAGCAGGACGTGGTGTTGGTCACCGCCGTCGGCGACGACGCGGACGGGCGTGCGCTGACCGACCTGCTCGCGCACGCCGGCGTGACGGTGCTTGCCCTGCCGATGTCGGGAACAACGGTGTGCAAGACGAGGATCCGCGCGGCCGGACAGTCGATGCTGCGACTTGACCACGGTACCGGTGTGGCCGCGGGCGACACCGCTCCAGTGGCCGTGGTGACCGCGCTGGAACAGGCGCGCGCGGTGTGCGTTGCGGACTACGGCCACGGCGTCAGCGCCCACCAAGGCATCCGCGACCTGCTGACCCGCATCGCCGACCGGGTGCCGGTGGTCTGGGATCCGCATCCGCGCGGCGCGGTGCCGACCAGGGGATGCTGGTTGGTCACCCCCAATCAGGCTGAGGCCGCCGGGAACCCGCCCGGCTCACTGCGCCGGTTGTGGGACGCCAGAGCGGTGTGTATCACGCTGGGTGCCCGCGGCGCGCTGCTGGCCACCGAGAACGGCAACGTGCCCGTCGGGGTACCCGACGCCGCCGCCCGCGGCGCCGCGGGCGACACCTGCGGCGCAGGTGACCGGTTCGCGATCGCCGCCGCCCAAGCGCTCGGCGCGGGCGCGGACGCGGAGGCCGCGGTCACCGCCGCGGTGGACGCCGCAAGCCGGTTCGTCACCACCGGCGGTGCGGTCGGAGTGTCCAGTCCGGCGGCGCCGGACGGAAACCGGTCGGCGGCAGGGCAAACCGAGCTGATCACTGCCGACGTGTCCGCAGTGCGGGAGCAGCTCCGCCGCCCGGACAAGACGCTGGTCGCCACGGGCGGGTGCTTCGACTTGTTGCACACCGGCCATATCCGGTTACTGCGCCAAGCCCGCCAACTCGGTGACGCGCTCGTGGTGCTGCTCAACTCCGACGCGTCGGTGCGTGCGCTGAAAGGCCCGCGCCGCCCGGTGATGGCCGACGCGGACAGGGCCCGCGTGCTCGCAGCGTTGGCGTGCGTCGACGCCGTCGTCATCTTCGACGAACTGTCCCCAGAGCACGCCCTTGCCCAACTGCGGCCCGACATCTGGGTCAAAGGCGGCGATTACACCGAAGCCGAACTGCCCGAGGCCGACGTGGTGCGCCGCCACGGCGGGGAAGTGGTGCTGCTGCCCACCGTCGCCGGTTACTCGTCGTCCAACCTGATCGCCGCGGCGCGGTCGTGACCGAAAGGAACCACATATGAGCTTGGGCAACATCATTATCACCGGCGGCGCATCCGGACTCGGTGCCGCTACCGCGAAAGCCGTTGCGCAACAGGGTGGAACACCGCTGATCATCGACAGGAACGACCCCGGTGACGGCTCGATGACCTTCGAGCGGGCGGACCTGGCCGACACCGAAGCCGTCGACAGCGCCGTGAAGGCCCTTGCTGATCGCGTCGACGGGCAGGTCCACGGGGTGTTCGCGGCCGCGGGCATCGACTCGTGCGGAAAGCTCGACGACGTCCCCGCCAAGGACTGGGAGCGGGTGGTACACGTGAACCTGCTCGGCACGGCCGCGGTGATCCGCTCCGCGCTGCCGTATCTGAAAAGCACCCACGGCACGATCGTCACCTGCGCATCGACCCTGGGCATCAAGGCCGTCAGCGATGCAACCGCCTACTGCGCCGCCAAGTTCGGCGTCGTTGGGTTCTCCCGCGCGCTGGCCGCGGAGCTGGCCGGGCAGGTCGGCGTCACGACGCTGATCCCCGGCGGTATGCACACCGCGTTCTTCGACGACCGCGACGAGCAGTACAAGCCGCCACCGGACGCCAAGCTCAACCAACCCGAACACGTCGCCGAGACCGTGGTGTTCGCGTTGGCCCAGCCGGCCGGCCGCGAGATCCGGGAGATGGTCGTGTGCGCCTCGACAGAATCCTCGTGGCCGTGAGCCAAGACACCGTTCTGGTTTTGCGTGCGTTGGGCCTCGGCGACCTGCTGACCGGCGTCCCGGCGCTGCGTGGGCTGCGACGCGCACATCCGGAGGCACACATCGTGCTGGCCGCCCCGCAGCGGTACGCGGACCTGGCGATGCTGACGGGTGCGATCGACGAGGTCCATCACACACCGGGACTCGGCCAGCTGGCTGCGCTCGGCCACCCGCCCGCGCTGGCGGTCAACCTGCACGGCAGCGGACCGCAGAGCCTGGCCGACCTGCTGGCGCTGAACCCGCGCACGCTGCTCAGCCATCGGCACCACGCCTACCCCGGCGTTGACGGCCCGCCGTGGCGCGCCGACCTGCACGAGGTCGACCGCTGGTGTGCACTTCTGGAGTGGGCCGGGATCGCCTGCGATCCAACAGATCTCACCATTCCACGCCCGCCCGTCCACCCTGACCGGTCGTCGGCGGTGGTGATTCACCCCGGCGCGGCGTACGGGGCGCGGCGCTGGCCGCCTGAGCGCTTCGCGACCGTCGCCGCCGCGCTGCACGACGGCGGGTACGACGTCGTGATCACCGGTGACGGCACCGAGGTCGAGCTGGCGCGGTCGGTGGCCGACATGGCCGGCCTGCCGCACGGCCGGGTGCTGGCAGGAACTCTCGGGCTGCTCGAATTGGTGGCGCTGATCCACGACTGCCGGCTGTTGATCTGTGGTGACACCGGCGTCGGGCACATCGCCACCGCTACCGGCACCCCGTCGGTGCTGCTGTTCGGTCCGACACCGCCGAGCCGCTGGGGTCCGCGCGGCGCCGGCCCGCACATCGCGGTGTGGGCAGGCGACAAGGGCGACCCGCACGCCGAGGACCCGCATCCCGGGCTGCTGTTGATCACGGTGTCGCGGGTGCTCGAAGCCAGCAAGAACCTGCTGCAGGAGTGCGCATGAGCGGCGTGCGGGTGGGCGTGATCGGCGCCGGCTACGTGGGGTTGACGACCGCCGTGTGCCTCGCTGAGCGGGGGCACTCAACGGTGTGCATCGACGTCGATGCCGGCCGGGTCGAACAACTCAACCGCGGTCAGGCGTCGCTGGACGAACCCGGGCTGCCGCTGCTGCTGCGGCAGGGCATAGCTACCCAAACCCTGCTGTTCAGCACCGATTACGCCGACCTCGCCGATTGCGTCCTGGTGTTCATCTGTGTGCCGACGCCGAGCCGGTTCGACGGATCAGCCGATCTGTCCGCGGTCGAAGCCGCCGTCGCCGAACTGGCCGCGCTGCTGCCGTCGACCGCCGTGCTGGTACTGAAGTCCACGGTGCCGGTCGGCACCACGCGGTGGCTGGCGCGCCGGCTCGAGCCGACCGGTATCCAGGTGGTGTCCAATCCGGAGTTTCTGCGCGAGAGCCACGCCGTCTATGACTTCCGTCACCCCGACCGCGTCGTGATCGGCGCCGACGACGACGCCGCCGCCGCGACCGTCGCCGAGGTGTACGGCAGGTCGGCGCCGATTCTGCGGATGAGCCCGGAAAGCGCCGAGCTGGCCAAGTATGCGAGCAATGCGTTTCTGGCCGTGAAGATCTCGTACGCCAACTCGCTTGCCCGGCTGTGCGCAGGGGTCGGCGCGGACATCGGCGACGTCACCCGTTGCATGGGCGCCGATGTGCGGATCGGTCAGCACTTCCTGCAGCCGGGTCCGGGATGGGGCGGCTCGTGTTTGCCCAAGGACACCGCCGCCCTGCTGCACACCGGTCGGATGGCCGGAGTCGAGCTGCCGGAGGTGGAATCGGCGCGCTGCACCAACGCCGCACAGCCCGCACGGATCGTCTCCACCCTGAGCCGCACGATGGCCACCCCGCTGGCGCATGCGCGGGTGGCCGTGCTGGGCTTGACATTCAAGGCCGGCACCAGCGACGTACGGGACTCACCGGCGTTGACGATCTGCGCCGAGCTGGGCCGAACCGGCGCGCAGGTCACCGGCTACGACCCGCGCCTCGAGCAGATCGACCAGGCCGCGCTGCGGCGGGCCAGCATCGTCGCCGTCGACGATCCGTACCTGGCGGCCAAGGACGCCGACGCCGTCGTCGTACTCACCGAATGGCCGGAGTTCTGCGACCTGAACTGGCCGCTGATCGCCGAACAGTCGCCGGGCGCCGTCGTGCTCGACACGCGCAACCTGCTCGACCCGGCGTCGCTGGCCGACACCGCGCTGACCTATCTGGGCAACGGGACCGCGTCGGGCTACTAGCGGACTAGTGTTTGGCGACCTTGCGGATCAACCGCGCCGTGCTGCGGTCCAGAATCGCCTGCCGCTCATCGGCCGCCTTGATTTTGGCCGCCCGGCGCGCGGCCGAGGCGATGGTGAGCCCCGACTCATAGCCGGTGACCACCCGCGGGTCCACGTAGGAACTGCGCGCCACCGCAGGGGTGTTGCCAAGTTCCTCGGCGACCTCCTTCATCACGGCGGACTCGACCCGTTTGATCACCTTCTTGGTCACCGGTGGGTCAGCATCGACGAAGGCCGCCGCGGCCAGCACCGTGCCATGCCAGGTCCGAAGATCCTTGACGGAATAGTCCTCGCCGACCAGCTCCTTGAACCGATTGTTGAGGTCGTCGGCGTGGATTTCGGTCCAGCCCGAACCGTTGCGGCAGACCAAGAACCGCTCGCCGCGCTCGGGTCTGCGTAACAGCGCGCGCACCGACCTGATCACCTCGGGATCCTCGATGTGCAGGGTTCGGCGCACCCCGCTCTTCGCCGGGTAGTCGAATTCGACTCCCTGAGGACGCACCGTGACGTGATCACAGCGCAGCGTCGCGATCCCGAACGAGTTGTTTTCCTCGACGTATTGCTCACTGCCGGACCGGAAGTATCCGAGATCGAGCAGGTGCAGTGCCAGCGCGAGCACCCGGTCGTAGCTCAGACCGCGACCGCTCAGATCCGACGCGATCCGGCGGCGCATCTCGGGCAGCGCCGCCGACATCTGCAGCACCCGGTCGAACTTCTCCTCGCTTCGTTCCTGCTGCCACTGTTGGTGGTAGAGGTACTGACGTCGGCCGGCAGCGTCGGTGCCCACGGCCTGGATGTGGCCGTTGGGATAGGGGCAGATCCACACCCGCTTCCACGCCGGCGGGATCACCAGGCCCTTGATGCGCTCTAGCGTCGCCGCATCGGTGACCGCGGTGCCGTCGGGATGCTGATAGGAGAACCCGCGTCCGCGCCGCACCCGCCGCAGACCCGGGCCTTGCAGATCGCTACGGCGTAGCCGCATGTTTGATGTCCGAGGTCGTGGGGGTACTGGACCTGCACCATGGTGAAAGAGATTTTGAAGAAGGACCCAGCAAGGTCGACGCTGTCGACGTCACTGCATCATCGGCGCGATCATGACGAACGCGGCGGCGTAGATGGCCACCGCGACCAGAATCAACGCCAGCAGCACCAGCCCGGCCGTCACAAGGATCTTGCGCAACCTAGTGTCCATGTTCGTGGATTACCCGTTGGGCGCAGCCGACACACGCGCGGCTGCACTGGGTTATCGGAGCGCTAGTGGTTAGCTGGGGTACATCCTGGGGTAACCTCGGCTCGACATCGCCGGGAGGGCAAATGGCCGAGGCCACCAACACCAACAACGGGCACCAGCGTGGCGGCTCGTCAGTGGAACTTCGGGTCGCCGCAGAGCTCGAGAACCTCGCCGTGCTACGTACTCTGGTCGCCGCGGTGGCGACCTTCGAAGACCTGGACTTCGATGCGGTCGCCGACCTACGGCTGGCCGTCGACGAAGCGTGCACCCGGTTGATCCGGTCGGCGGTGCCCGGCTCGGTGCTTCTCGTGGTGATCGACGCGCGGCAGGACGCGGTAGTCATTGACGCATCCACCACATGTAGGAGCCCCGACATCCTGTCACCCGGTAGCTTCAGCTGGCACGTGCTCAGCTCGCTGACCGACGAGGTCCGCACCTTCGAGGACGGGCGTGGCCCCGACGACGCGCGGGTGTTCGGGATCTCGATGACGACGAGACGAGCGAGCTCGCTGCAGTGACGCCCCCCACGTCACAGGGTTCGTCATCGCGATCGAACTCTGAGTACGCGGATGTCGCCGACATGTTCCGCGAGTTGAAGGCCGTTCCGGAAGGCTCGGCGAAATTCCAGCGGCAGCGCGACCGCATCGTCGAGCGCTGCCTGCCGCTGGCCGACCATATCGCCAGACGCTTCGACGGGCGTGGTGAGCCGCGTGAAGACCTGGTGCAGGTGGCCCGGGTCGGGTTGGTGAACGCGGTGATCCGCTTCGACGTCGAGGCGGGTTCGGACTTCGTGTCGTTCGCGGTGCCGACGATCATGGGTGAGGTCCGGCGGCATTTCCGCGACAACAGCTGGTCGGTCAAGGTGCCCCGCCGGCTCAAGGAACTGCATCTGCGGCTTGGCGCGGCTACCGCCGAACTGTCACAGCGGCTCGGCCGCGCACCGACCGCCTCGGAGTTGGCCGCCGAACTGGACATGGACCGCGACGAGGTCGTCGAGGGCCTGGTGGCCGGCAGCTCCTACAACACGCTGTCGATCGACAGCGGCGGGAGCGCCAATGACGACGCCCCCGCCATCGCCGACACGCTCGGCGACGTCGACTTCGGCCTCGATCAGATCGAGAACCGAGAAGCCTTGCGGCCGTTGCTCGCTGCGTTACCAGAGCGGGAAAGGACCGTGCTGGTACTGCGGTTCTTCGAGTCGCTCACCCAGACCCAGATCGCCGAGCGAGTGGGCATCTCCCAGATGCACGTTTCGAGGCTGCTGGCGAAATCCCTAGCGCGACTTCGGGACCAGCTGCAGTAGCGGCGGCGATTGACCCTGCACTGCCGACAACGCTTCGTCGACACTCGAGTACATCGGCAGCTGCCAGTCGGGGTCGCAAATATTCAGGATCCGGGCCACCCCGGCACCCGCTGTCAGCGCCCACTCGATACGCGCGCCCACACAGCGCACGTTGAAGGTATGCAGCGCGGAAAACCCTGCCGTGCCGAAGAACTCGACACCGGACAGATCCAGTATCAGCCGGCGGGTCTGGCCGGCGTGGCGCAGCGCGTAGTCGACGAACTCTCGGGAGTTCGCCGCGTCGATCTCGCCGTTCACTGCGATAACCGCGGTGTCGGGCTTCAACCACCGGGTGCTGAACTGCGCGGTGTGGCATTGGACCGAATCGGCGGAGGCTCTCGGCGAAGCGGATGAGGTATCAGAAACAGTAGACATTGTGTGACTCCATCAGTCGGATTCGGGACTGTGGTTCACGTCAAAACAAGTAGACCCTGCGAGCTCAAAGCCTGAATGCAGGAAGCTCTGTCCTGCACGTCGATGACGTTCCCAGCTCGGCTGTGAACTCAACCTGTCTCGAACCCTACGCTGTAGACACCTAACGCACAATTGCAGACGCAGTCTTCTTATAATCGCAGCTCACAGCATCGTGAATCTGAGAGGCCCGATGACGACCACCGCAGGCGTGTTGCTGGCCGCCGGGGCGGGCAGCCGCTATGGAATGCCGAAAGTCCTTGCGGCACAAGGTCATTGGCTGGTATCGGCGGTTTCTGCGCTGCACCGCGGAGGATGCGACGACGTGGTGGTGGTGCTGGGCGCGGCCGTCGTCGATGTGCCCGCACCTGCCCGCGCGGTGATCGCCGAGAACTGGGCGACCGGCCTGTCGTCCTCGCTGCGCGCCGGTCTGACCGCGGTCGACGCCGACTACGCGGTGGTGCTCACCGTCGACACGCCCGATATCGGCGCCGCCGTCGTGTCGCGGGTACTCGCAGCGGCGCGTCGGTCGGCGTCCGGTCTGGCGCGGGCACATTACGCCGACACGCCCGGTCACCCCGTCGTGCTCGCCCGCAGACACTGGGCGCCGCTGCTCGAGCGGCTGCACGGCGACGAGGGCGCGCGGCCGTTTCTGGCGCAGCGCGACGACGTCGTCGCCGTACCGTGCGAGGACCTCGCGACCGGAACCGACATCGACGTCAGATAGCGGGTCACCCCAGCGCTTCGGCGAACCGCCGCACCGCGTCGCCGGCGGCTTGCGCGGCGCCGGCATGGCCCGCGCGTGCCCGCAGACCAATGTGCCCGGTGGCGGGGGACAGCGTCACCTCCGCGAGCATCTCACCGGTCGTCGGTTCGCACACCGCCCACGAATACGTGGTGTCGTCCGCCCACTGCGCGGCCCGCGTCTCGACGTAGTCGGTGTCCGTCGCACCCAACTCGGCCAGCGCAGGCCGATCGTCGATGCGGTCGTCGGCGCGCAAGGCGCGCAGATACCACGCGCCTGCGTTGATCTCGACGGGCTCCATGCGATTTCGGTGCGCTAACGCTCGCTCAGCGCTGGTTCGCGCACCGGAATCACTTGATTTCGGCGAGAACCGTGCCCTGGGTGATGGCCGCTCCGGCCTCCACCGCGAGCCCGGTGATGGTGCCCTCCTTGTGCGCGGTGACGGGGTTTTCCATCTTCATCGCCTCGAGCACCACGACCAGGTCACCGGCGCCGACCTGCTGGCCCTCCTCGACGGCCACCTTCACCACGGTGCCCTGCATCGGCGCCGTCACGGCGTCGCCGGAGGCGGCCGCACCGGCGTTGGAGCCACGCTTGCGCGGCTTGGGCTTCTTACGCACGATGTTGCCGCCCGCTGCGCCGCCGCCACCGCCGATCGCCAGGTCACCGGGCAGCGACACCTCGAGCCGACGCCCGCCCACCTCGACGACGACGGTCTGCCGCGGGATGGTGTCTTCCTCTTCGATCGGGTCACCGCCGGTGAACGGCTCGATGGTGTTGTCCCACTCGGTCTCGATCCAGCGGGTGTGCACGGTGAAACCAGCCGAACCAGCTGAGTCGTCGCCGATGAACGCCGGATCGGACACCACGGCGCGGTGGAACGGGATGACGGTGGCCAGGCCCTCGACCGTGAACTCTGCAAGGGCGCGGCGCGACCGCTCGAGCGCCTCTTGGCGGTTGGCGCCGGTGACGATCAGCTTGGCCAGCATCGAGTCGAACTGTCCGCCGATCACCGAGCCGGTTTCCACGCCGGAGTCCAACCGCACACCGGGGCCCTGTGGAGCCTCGAACTTGGTCACCGGGCCGGGCGCGGGCAGGAAACCGCGGCCGGCGTCCTCGCCGTTGATGCGGAACTCGATGGAGTGGCCGCGCGGGGTCGGGTCCTCGGTGATCTCGAGTGCGTCGCCGTTGGCGATCAGGAACTGCTGGCGCACCAGGTCGATACCCGAAGTCTCCTCGGTCACCGGGTGCTCGACCTGCAGACGGGTATTGACCTCGAGGAAGGAGATCAGCCCGTCCTGGCCGACCAGGTACTCGACGGTGCCCGCGCCGTAGTAGCCGGCCTCCTTGCAGATGCGCTTGGCCGACTCGTGGATCTCCTTGCGCTGCGCATCGGTGAGGAAGGGCGCCGGCGCTTCTTCCACCAGCTTCTGGAACCGGCGCTGCAGCGAGCAGTCGCGGGTGCCCGCGACGACGACGTTGCCGTGCTGATCGGCGATGACCTGGGCCTCGACGTGACGTGGCTTGTCCAGATAGCGCTCGACGAAGCACTCGCCGCGCCCGAACGCCGCGGTGGCCTCGCGCACCGCCGAGTCGTAGAGCTCGGGGATCTCTTCGATGGTGCGGGCCACCTTCATACCGCGGCCGCCGCCACCGAACGCCGCCTTGATGGCGATCGGCACGCCGTACTCCTTGGCGAAGGCCACCACTTCGTCGGCGTCCTTCACCGGATCCGAGGTGCCGGGCACCAGCGGCGCCTGGGCCCGCGCCGCGATGTGCCGCGCGGTGACCTTGTCGCCGAGGTCGCGGATGGACTGCGGGCTCGGGCCGATCCAGATCAACCCGGCGTCCAGGACGGCCTGGGCGAAGTCGGCGTTCTCCGACAGGAACCCGTAGCCCGGGTGGATCGCGTTGGCGCCCGACTTCGCGGCGGCATCGAGCAGCTTGGCGAAGTCGAGGTAGGACTCCGCGGAGGTCTGCCCGCCGAGCGCGAACGCTTCGTCGGCGAGTCGTACGTGCGGTGCGTCGGCGTCGGGTTCGGCGTACACGGCCACGCTCTGCAGCCCCGCATCCCTGGCCGCCCGGATGACCCGGACCGCGATCTCCCCACGGTTGGCGACGAGCACCTTGGAGATCTTTGAGCTGGCGTGACTTGCCACGTGGCCTCCTGACGGCATATCTCTAAGAAACGTCTTTAAGAATCTATCCCGGGGCAGTTTAAGGGGCGATGCGGGGCACCTGATGACGCGGTGCCGGAAAGTCTCCACAGGCATCCGGCCGCTGAGCAGTCGACTCGCAATTTCTTGACTCTGCGCCCAGGGCGCGATAGTGCGGCTGCACGAGCCGTCACCGCAGAGTCAACGCGTCAGCTCGCCCGTTCGACGAAAGAACTTGCACCGCGGGACTTTTCCCAAAGCCCCAGCTCCCGTGGAGCTAGCGCAGCCGGCGTTTGATGCGGGCCAGCATCGCCGAGATGCCGCGCAGCCGCAGCGGGCTGATCAACGCGGCCAACCCAAGTTCGGAATAGAAGTCGTCGGGCACGGCCAGGATCTCGTCGGCGGGTTGGTCGTCGAGCCCGGCGGCCAGGATCGCGGCGAACCCGCGCGTGGTCGGGGCTTCGGCCGGCGCGCTGAAGTACAGCCGGACGTGTTCGCGGTCCTGGGCATCGACATGCAGGAACAACGGCGACTGGCATTCGGGCACCGGCTCCATCGCGGCCTCTTCGAGATGGGCGGGCAGTGCTGGAAGCTCCATGGCGAACTCGAGGAGCAGTTGCAGCTTGTCCTGCCCCTGCACCTCGGCAAAATCCGACACCACCTCGGCTAAGGGGGTCGGCATGCTCACGGCGCTTCGCCTGGCTCTTCCCCGACCGCGACGGGCACGCGCACCGCGTTGCCCCATTCCGTCCACGAGCCGTCGTAGTTGCGCACATCGGGCAGGCCGAGCAGATGGGTCAGCACGAACCAGGTGTGGCTGGAGCGCTCACCGATGCGGCAGTACACCACCGTCCTATCGTCGGGCTGCACGAAGCCGTAGAGCTCCTCGAGTTCGGCGCGGCTGCGGAACCGGCCGCTGTCGTCGGCCGCCTTGGCCCACGGGATCGACTTGGCGGTGGGGATGTGGCCGCCGCGCAGCGCGCCCTCCTCGGGATAGTCCGGCATGTGCGTGCGCTCGCCGGTGTACTCCTGCGGTGAACGCACGTCGATGAGCGGCTCTTCGCCGAGGATGGCCAGCACGTCTTCCTTGTAGGCGCGGATCGGTGCGTCGTTGCGGTCGACGACGGGATAGCCGGTGGACTGCGTGCTGGGCACCGCGAGGGTGGTTTCGCGGCCGTCGGAGATCCACAAATCGCGTCCGCCGTTGAGCAGCCGGACATCAGGGTGCCCGAACAGGGTGAACACCCACATCGCATAGGCGGCCCACCAGTTGCTCTTGTCGCCGTAGACCACGATGGTGTCGTCGCGGGATATCCCCTTGCGGTTCATCAGGTCAGCGAACTGCTCGCCGTTGATGTAGTCGCGCACGTGCGGATCGTTGAGGTCGGTATGCCAGTCAATCTTGACGGCGCCGGGGATATGGCCGGTGTCGTAGAGCAGCACATCCTCATCGGATTCGACGATGGCTAAGCCCGGCCGGCCGAGGTTGGCCGACAACCAATCAGCGGTCACCAGGCGTTCCGGATGGGCGTACGCCTGCAGGGCGGGATCTGGATCGGGTGGCAGAGGCACAGTCAGAGCCTACCCAGCCGCCAGGGCGCGTGGCATGTCCCGCCGTGCAAAAAGAACTCTGGCAAAGTATTGTGTGCACTCGTGTCGGGGTCGTTGCATTCAACAAACTCGAGGAAATATGCCTGAGCCAGCAAATTACGACATTGGAATAGTCGGACTGGGTTATGTGGGGCTGACCTTGGCCACGGTGCTCGCCGAAGCCGGCTACTCGGTGATCGGGGTGGAGAAGCGGCCCGAACTGGTGGCGATGACCAACGAGGGCACACCGCACTTCACCGAAACCGGTCTGCCCGACGCACTGGACGGTGTGACCAGGTTCAAGAAGCTGGTGGCCACCGAGCGGTTCGACAACAGCTTTACCTGTGATACATACATCATTACGGTCGGCACACCGCTTTCGGCGGCGGGTGTGGCGCAGATCGACATGATCGAGTCCGCCGCGCGCGACATTGCCGAGAATATGCGCGACGGCGCCCTGGTGATCCTGCGCTCGACGGTCAAGATCGGCACCACCCGCCAGGTCGTCGCGCCGATCCTGGCGGCCAGCGGCAAGCAATTCGATATCGCAATGTGTCCGGAACGGACGCTGGAAGGCCGGGCACTATCGGAATTGCGCGAATTGCCGCAAATTGTCGGTGCCGACAATTCCGAGGTGGCTGACCGGGCGGCCGCGGTATTTCGCCGGCTAACGAAATCCATCGTCCTGGTGTCCGATATCGAGACGGCCGAGATCATGAAACTGGTCAGCAACACCTACCGCGATGTGCAGTTCGCCTTCGCCAACGAGGTGGCCCGGGTGTGCGACGCGTTCGGCGTCAGCGCGCACGAGGTCATCTCGTCGGGCAAGCTCGGCTACAACCGCACCAACATCCCGCTGCCGGGTCTGGTCGGCGGGCCGTGCCTGGAGAAGGACCCGCACATCCTGATGGAAAGCGCGCGCACCCGCGGCCTCGATCTGGAGATCACCAAAGCGGGCCGGATGGTCAACGAACGCCAGCCGGAGGAGACGGTGCGCTTCATCAGCAGCGAGATCGAACGGCGCGGTCTGCAGGCGTCGGCGCCGATAAAGATCAGCTTGCTCGGCATGGCGTTCAAGGGGTCGCCGGAGACCAGCGACCTGCGCGGATCGATGTCGATCAGGGTGCTCGACGCGCTCAAGAAGGCCCATCCCGGAGCCGAAATCTGCATTTACGACCCCGTCACGCCGACCGGTCTGCTGGCGGCCGAGTTTCCCGACGAGGCCGTTTTCGACCGGTTCGGCGACGCGGTCAGCGGCGCGTCGGTGGTGGTGATCGGCAACAACCACCCGTCGCTCGGCACCATCTCGCCACGCACCATCAGCGAGTTCATCAAACCGAACGGGTTCGTCTTCGACTACTGGAACCATTTCAGCCACCTGCCGGAGTCCGAACTGGGTGACTCCTACTTCGCCGTCGGTAAGAGTGGACGCGTGGTGTGCGATGCCTGACCGCGTGGTGATCACCGGCGGGTGCGGCTTCATCGGGGCATACCTGGCGCGGCGGATGGTCGTCGACGGCTGGAACGTGGCCGTCGTCGACTCGATGGTGCGCGGCGACGCGGGACGCCTTGGCGACGTCGCCGACGACGTCGAACTGTTCACCAACGACGTTCGCGACCAGGATGCGTTGGAGCGGGCGTTCAAGGGCGCCGACGTGGTGATGCACCTGGCCGCCATCAACGGCACCGAAAACTTCTACACCAGACCGGAACTGGTGCTCGACATGGGTCTGCGCGGTGTGCTGGCGGTGAGCAACGCCGGTCGCAACGCCGGGGTGCCCGACCTCGTAGTGGCGTCGACGGCCGAGGTGTACCAGACGCCACCGGTGATTCCCACGCCGGAGACGGTTCCGCTGATGCTGCCCGACAGCCTCAACCCGCGCTACTCGTACGGCGGCTCCAAGATCGTCAGCGAGCTCATCGCGTTCAACTATGGCCAGGAGCACTACCGCAAGGTGCAGGTCTTCCGGCCGCACAACGTCTACGGTCCCGATATGGGTTTCAAACATGTTGAGCCGCAGCTGATTTTGCGGTCACTAGACGCCCAGGAGGCCGGTGACAGCGTGCTGCCGATCCAGGGCGATGGCACCGAGACGCGCTCGTTTCTCTACGTCGACGACTGCGTCGACGGCATCCTCACCATGTATGAGCATGGCGCGCACCGCGAGATCTACCACATCGGCAACGACGAGGAACTCACGATCCGCGAGCTCGCCACCAGGATCGCCGGGATCGTCGGCGTGGAGCTGGACATCAAACCCGGCGAGGCCCCCGAGGGCGCCACGTTGCGGCGCTGCCCAGATATCGCCAAGATGCGCGCGCTCGGGTGGGCGCCAAAAGTCGGTCTCGACGATGGGTTGATGCGCACCGTCGACTGGTATCGCGCGCACCGCCGCGATGTGCCGCCCAACGACCTGATGTAGCTCTCCTTTATGGCGCGAGCAGACGCAAACTCGCATAACAATCGGCCCGCGAGTGCGAGTTTGTGTCTGCTCGCCGAGAGAGGCGTTATCCACAACGGCGTTTTCATCCCCAGATTGGCCTGCGGCCGCAGGTTCTCGACCCGTAGGCCTTTGATGAGTTCGGCATGAACGCGGCTGCCCTGACCCTTCTCGATGAACACGGCGGAATCGCAACGACCGGACAGTTGCTGACGGTCATGACCCGTCAGCAGCTCGACGTAATGGTTCGCAACGGCGAACTCGTTCGGGTGTGGCGGGGGATATACAGCACGGCTGAACCCGACCTGCACGGTCGATTAGCGGCGTTGGATCTTTTGATGGGCCAACCTGCGGTCGCGTGTATGGGCACGGCCGCAAGCCTGTATCGCTTCGATGTGCAGGACACCAAAAGGGTGCACGTGCTCGACCCAGGTGTGCGGATGCGGCCGACGACCGGTTTGATGGTCCACCAGCGTGTGGGCGCGCCACTACAACGGATCGCCGGCCGGCTGGCGACGGCACCCGCCTGGACCGCTGTGGAGGTCGCGCGGCAACTGCGCAGGCCCCGAGCGCTCGCCACTCTCGACGCCGTGCTTCATGTAAACGCCTGCACGCCTGCACAACTCGAGGACGCTGTGCGTGAACAGAAGGGCCGCCGCGGGATTGTTCAGGTGCGAGAGCTGCTGCCGCACGTCGACGGCCGCGCAGAGTCGGCGATGGAAAGCGAGGCACGCCTGGTGATGATCGATTACGGGCTGCCGATGCCTGAGTTGCAGTACGAAATCGTCGGCCTCGACGGCACGGTGTACCGCGTCGATTTCGCCTGGCCGAAACAGCGTGTGGTCGCGGAGTACGAGAGCGTCGACTGGCACGCTGGCAGGCTCGAGATGCTCAGGGACAAGAAGAGGTACGCCGGTGTGCAAGAGGTGGACTGGACGATGGTCCCGATCACCGTTGACGACGTCAGACGTGAGCCGTGGCGGCTCGCCGATCGCCTCCGGTCCCACCTGTCGCGTTCCGCGGCGGCCAGTTAACCCCCGCGAGCAGACGCGAAATCACACAAAACTTGGTAGTTGAGTGCGAGTTTGTGTCTGCTCGCGCGCGCTGCTCGCGCTGCTAGCGCTGCTCGCGCTGCTCGCGCTCAAGGGGTGACCGGGTTGGCGGCCCAAAGGTCGGCGATCGACAACCCCGCCTCACGCAACAGACGACGGGTCAACGGCAGGCCGATGCCGACCACCGACGACGGGTCACCGTCGACCCCTTCGATGAACCAGCCGCCCAGCCCGTCGATGGTGAAACCGCCGGCCACCGCGGTCGGCTCACCGGTGGCGACGTAGGCGTCGAGCTCATCAGCAGACGGCACCCCGAAGTGCACCGTGGTGGCCATGCTGTCGGCGCACTGATACGCAACAGCGTTGTCCCGTAACCGGATAACGCAGTGACCGGTGTACAGCTCACCGGACGTGCCGCCCATCTGCTGCCAGCCGGCGCGTGCTGCCGCGGCTGTCGCGGGCTTACCGACGAGCGCCCCGTCGCGGTAGAGCATCGAATCGCAGCCGATGACCACGCAATCGGCCGACACAGCCGAATCCAGCCCGCCGAGGACCGCCTCGGCTTTGGCCGCCGCCAGCGCCGCCGTGATCTCCGACGGCGTGGCCGCGGGATCAAGCCCTGCGAGCACAGCGTCCTCGTCGACGCCGGAGACGATGACGAGCGGATCTATTCCGGCCTGCCGCAATACCTTTCGGCGGCCCGGCGATGCCGACGCGAGGACCACCCGCGTCATCGGCGCATGTGGGTCCGTTCCACCAACGTCACCCGCTGCCAGCTGAACGACGAGTAGCGCAGCCGGTCAACGGGATGACCCCACAAGTTCTGCTCCTGCTCGCGCGGCTCTTCCGGAGTCCCCGACGCGGCGGCGAACACGGCGAGCAGCGCCGCGAGCTCCTCGGCGGTCGGGTGCCCGGACACCACTTGGATGTGCGCCTCGTGCGCGTGCGGATCCTCAACCACAGCCCCGCTCACAGCGGCTGAATTGTTCGCCCCGCTCACAGTGGAATATTCCCGTGCTTCTTCGGCGGCACCTGGCTGATCTTGCGCTCCAGCAGCCGCAGCGCAGTGCCCACGTAACCGCGGGTGTGCGACGGCGGGATCACCGCGTCGACGTAGCCGCGTTCGGCGGCGATGTACGGGTTGACCAACGTGTCCTCGTACTGCTGTTGCAGCTGTAAGCGCAGCGCCTCAACGTCGGCGCCGTCCTTCGCTGCTTGACTGAGCTCCTGGCGGTAGACGAAGCCGACCGCGCCCGACGCGCCCATCACCGCGATCTGCGCCGTCGGCCAGGCCACGCAGACGTCGGCGCCCATGTCCTTGGACCCCATCACGCAGTAGGCGCCGCCGTAGGCCTTGCGGGTGATCACCGTGATCTTGGCCACGGTGGCCTCACCGTAGGCGTAGAGCAGCTTGGCGCCGCGGCGGATGATGCCGTTGTATTCCTGGCCGGTGCCCGGCAGGAAGCCCGGCACGTCAACCAGCATCACGATCGGGATGTTGAAACAGTCGCAGGTCCGGATGAAGCGAGCGGCCTTCTCGGAGGCGTTGATGTCCAGACAGCCGGCGAACTGGGTGGGCTGGTTGGCGACGATGCCCACCGGACGACCCTCGACGCGGCCGTACCCGACGACGATGTTGGTCGCGTAGTCCGACTGGATCTCGAGGAACTCGTCGTCGTCGAGGATCCTGGTGATCACCGTGTGCATGTCGTAGGGCTGGTTCGGCGAGTCCGGGATCAGCGTGTCCAGCTCGAGGTCCTCGTCGACGAGGTTGTCCTCGATCGCGCCCTCAGGCACCGGGGCCGGGTAGCGCGGTGGGTCGGCGTAGTTGTTGGACGGCAGGTAGCTCAGCAGGTCGCGAACGTAGTCGAAGGCGTCCTGCTCACCGGAGGCGACATAGTGCGCGGTGCCCGACTTCGACATGTGGGTGTGCGCGCCGCCGAGCTCCTCCATCGTGACGTCCTCACCGGTGACGGTCTTGATGACGTCGGGGCCGGTGATGAACATCTGGCTGGTCTGGTCGACCATGATCACGAAGTCGGTGAGCGCGGGGGAGTACACGTGCCCGCCCGCGGCGGCGCCCATGATCAGCGAGATCTGCGGGATGACGCCGGAAGCCTTGATGTTGTTGTAGAAGATCCGGCTGTACAGGCCCAGCGAGACGACGCCCTCCTGGATGCGTGCGCCGGCGCCGTCATTGATGCCGATCAGCGGGCGGCCGGTCTTGATGGCCAGCTCCTGGACCTTGACGATCTTCTCGCCGTAGACCTCGCCGAGGCTACCGCCGAACACCGAGGCATCCTGGCTGAAGATGCACACCTCGCGGCCGTCGATGGTGCCGTAGCCGGTCACCACGCCGTCACCGAGCGGACGCTTGCTGTCCAGCCCGAAGTTCTTGCTGCGGTGCCGCGCCAGTGCGTCGAGTTCGACGAACGATCCCTCGTCGAGAAGCGCCAGAATGCGTTCGCGGGCAGTCAATTTGCCCTTGGCGTGAATCTTCTCCACCGCCGCCTCACCCACCGGGTGCAGCGTCTCCTCCTCGCGCCTGCGCAGATCGGCGAGCTTGCCGGCGGTGGTGTGGATATCGATCTCGTGCGTTTCGCCCGGTTCGGTAACGCTAGTCATGGTGCCCGATGCTACCGGGTTCCTTAATGTCTCCTTAAGCAGGCTTGCGCAGCGCGACCACGGCGAAGCTGGTCAACGCGGGCACCGGGTGTTTGAGCAGGAACCGTGACTTGGCCTGCTCCAGCGCGTCCAGCGGTTTGACCAGGTGATAGTAGTGATGGCCGAAGGCGCCGTGCCACTGCTCGAGCTCGAAGCCCACGCTCTCGAAGCGGCGGATCGCCCGCTTGGTGGGCCCGGTGGTCCAGTGGTAGTAGGCGGGGAACTTTTCGTGTTTGGGGTCGTCGATGCGACCGGGCTGGATCTTGCGCAGCAGTGTGCGCGCAGCATGTTCGGGGATGAGCCGGTTCAGCACGAACGGCAGCGTGTACAGCGTCGGAAAGTAATGCACGGCCAGACCGCCGGGGCGCAGCAGATCGAAGCAGTTGCGGTGAAACGCCCGCCCGTCGGGCACGTGCTCGCACAGCATCTTGGAGAACACGATGTCGTACATCTCGCGGCCGTCGCGTACGGGCTGGCACAAATCCAGCACCCGCGTCTCCACGTCGCCGCCGGCCTTCGCTAGCTCCTCGGCCGATATGTCGACGACGATGCGGTGCGAGGCGAACCCCCAGCGCTCGTTGTCGGCCAGCACCGGGTTGGCACCGCCGCCCAGCTCGGCGATGTTTTGCGCACCCTCACGCAACGCCAGCTCACGGACGTATTCGTCGTAGCCTTTCCACAGCGTTTCGATATCCCGGTAGCTAACACGGCTACCGGCGGGGGACACCGTTAAATTGACGCCTTCGTTATTCATGCGTTTACTCCGGTACTTTTCGGGCGGCGGCTCGGCAAAGCATACCTGCCGCAGGTTCCCACCAAGGAGGGCCGATCAGCAAATTCCAAACTCCCGCTTGTCACGGGGCCGTATTTGCGGTTCTATAGTCCCCGCGGAAGCAGAGCAACCATTCAACCAAACATCTGGCAAACAGGCGACGGAGCCTCGTGAGAGGATTATCAGCGTGCAACCAGCCCGCAAATACGACGGAATCGACGGTCCGAAGGTAGCGATTGCGCACGATTACCTGACCCAACTCGGGGGAGCCGAGAAGATCGTCCTGTCGATGGCCAAGGCGTTCCCCGAGGCACCGATCTACACGATGCTCTACGAGCCGCAAAGCACCTACCCGGAGTTTGCCGACTGCGACGTCCGGGTGTCGCCCTACAACCGCTTCGGGCCGCTGCGCAAGTATCACCGCGCGGCCCTGCCGCTGTACCCCCAGATCGCGCGGTCGGTGTTCGTGGACGCCGACATCGTGCTGACGAGCACCAGCGGGTGGGCGCACGGATTTCGCACCAACGGCCGCAAGCTCATTTACTGCTACTCACCGGCGCGGTGGCTGTATCTGTCCGACAAGTACCTCGGCGACGACAGCGGCCTGATCAAACGCGCCGGGTTAGCGCTGTCCAAGCCGTACCTCAAGGCGTGGGACCGCCGCCAGGCGCTGGCGGCCGACAAGTACTACGCGATCTCGACGCTGATCCAGAACCGCATCGCCGACATCTACGGCATCGACTCCGACGTGATGTTCGCCCCTGTCGCGATGTCGCAGTCGATGAACCCTGAACCGATCCCCGGGCTCGATGTCACCGAGGACGGGTTCTACCTGGTCGTCTCCCGGCTGCTGCCCTACAAGAACGTCGACGTGATCGTGCGTGCCTTCGCCGGAACCGACCGCCGGCTCGTCGTGGTCGGTAAGGGCCCCGACGCCGAGCGGTTGCGCGGCATCAAGACCGCGAATGTGACCATGCTGTCCGACCTCACCGACGGCCAGATGGCCTGGCTCTACAAGAACTGCCGGGCGCTGCTTGCTGCCAGTTACGAGGACTACGGGTTGACGCCCATCGAGGCCGGCGTGTGGGGCCGTCCGAGCGTGGCGCTGCGCTTCGGCGGCTTCCTGGACACCATCGACGAGGGCGTCACTGGGATGTACTTCGACAAGCCGGAGCCCGCCGCGATCGCCGAGACATTGAACCGGTTCGAAGCCACCCGATTCGACGCGGACAAGATCCGCCGCCACGTCGAGCAGTTCACCGAGGAAGTCTTCACCGAAAAGCTGCACGCCGCGGTCGACAACCTGGCATCCGCCAAGGGGTGACGCGATGGGTCTAGAACCGACGAAGATCGACCCCGAGGTCGTCGCCCGGAAGCGCGCCGCCGCGCCCGCGCTCAAGATGAGCCCGCAGTTCGAATACATCACCGACGAGAACGGCCGGATCGTCGACGTGGAGACCGAGGGCGTCACGTTCGCCGACAAGCTTCGCCGGTGGGTTGGGCAACTGGCCTTCAACATCGTCATCACCTACATCCCGTCGCACACCATCCGGCTGGCCTGGTTGCGGCTGTTCGGCGCCGAGATCGGCAAGGGTTCCTCGATCATGCGGGGCACCCAGATCCAAAACATCCACTATCTGGCGATCGGCGAGAACACCACGATCGGCATGCGGTGTGTGCTCGACTGCCGTTCGGGCATCTACTTCGGCAACAACGTGACCATCGCCAGCGATGTGCAGCTGCTGGCCGGCGGCCACGACATCAACCATCCCGACTTCCCGATCGTCGGCCCCGACCCGACCGTCGTCGAGGACCACGTGTGGATCGCCAGCCGCGCCATGGTGCTACCCAGCCACATCAAACGCGGCGCCGTGGTGGCAGCACATGCGTTGGTGGTCAAGGACATCGACGAGCTGACGGTGGTCGGCGGCAACCCCGGCAAGCCGATCGGCAAGCGCGATCCGGATGCGTTGGCCTACAGCGCAAGTTACCGTCCGCTGTTCTTCTGACAGGAGTACTTGAGTGTTCGTAGAACCGACGAAAGCCGACCCCGCCGACGTAGCACGCAAACTCGCGGCCGCACCGGATCTCAAACTGCCTCCACCGCCGTCATGGGAGGTCGGACCCGACGGGAGGCTTGCGAACTACCGCATGCAGACGATGGGCCTTGCGCGCAAGGCGCGCAACCGGATTGCCCAACTGCTGTACAACATGTTCGTCACCTACATCCCCTCCCACACCGTCCGGCTGGGGTTCCTGCGGTTGGTGGGCGCCACGATCGGCGAAGGGTCCTCGATCATGCGCACAACGCAGGTGCTCGATCCCGAGTTCCTGCGCGTCGGACGCCACAGCACGATCGGGCAGCGGTGCCTGCTCGACGCCCGCGCCGGATTGTGGATCGGCGACAACGTCACCATCGCCAGCGACGTCCACATCATCGGTGGCGGGCACGACATCAACCATCCCGACTTCCTACCGGTGCCGGTGCCGACCGTGATCGAGGATTACGTCTGGATCGCCAGCCGTGCGATGATCCTGCCCAGCCATATCCGTCGCGGCGCCGTCGTGGCGGCGCAGGCGCTGGTCAACCAGTACAAGGAAATCGGCGAACTCGAGGTGGTCGGCGGCGTGCCGGCGAAGCTGATCGCCAAGCGCAACCCCGACGCGCTGCAGTACAGCGCCTACTACCGACCGCTGTTCGGCTAGTCGAGTTCGGTTTCGTACTTGCGGATCGCCGCGTCGAGCGACTCCGCGCTGACCGGTTTGGCCGCGGTGATGACCGCCATCCGGCCGTTGACCAGCTGGTCGATCTCGGCGAACTCGGACACCACATGGAAATGCGGGCGGTCACCGTAGTCGTCCATCGCGATGGTCCAGCCGCGCTCGTGGCGCAGCGCGCGCAGGGTCTTGAGCACACAGGCGACCCGGAACCGGCCGTCGACCAGAACGAAGTCGGGGGCCCGGCCGCCCACGAAGCTGGCCGCAGGCAGATCCGAGTAGCGGCGGAATTTCGCCACCCGGCCGGGTGAGTTCAGGCCGGGCCCGATGGGGCGGCCCCAGTGCGCGGTCAGCCCGATATCGGCGTAGTGGAAGCTCTGTCCGACGGGCCGGGCCAGCCCGTCATCGCGAATCTTTTTCTCCACGCTTTTCAAGAAAAACCGGTCCGAGTCGACCGCGATGAACTCAATTCCGAACTTTGCTGCCAGATAAGTCGAACCGCCGGTGCCGAATTCCAGATAACGCTTGGAGGCGCGCAGCGTTTCGATGAACCAGTCGGTACCCTTCGCGAAGCTGCCGTCGGTGCCGTAGAAGACCGGGGTGTCCGGTACGTCAAAGCCCTTAAGACGTTGTATCGCAAGGAATTTGGCGGTTCCAGCTATGCCCACGATGTACTCCTGCCAGACGGCGAAAAACGTGGCGTAGCATAACACGGCGGCAATGCTGCGACCTCAGCGCACAGGCCTTCCTATTGCCCTTACCGGGCGCCCCATCGGCGTTTGGGTATCGTTAGCTCCGATCAACGACGGGAGCATTCGAGGTGACGACGAACCTGCGCGAATACCGGCTGGTCTTCGTCGGCGCTGCCGAAGGTCAGACCGCGGTGGGTGACTACGCCGAGGACTTCGTCACCGCCGTCAGACCCCACTTCCGCGACGTTGCCGAGATTCGTACGCGGGGCCCCGGCGGCGACACCCTGCGCGATATCCGCCGGTATCGACGTGCCGTCGCCGAGACGGTCGCCGAGGCGCCGGACCGCACGCTCGTGCACGCCGAACTCGCCGCAGGCGGGGCGGCGCCGTTCTGGGCCATCGCCGGCCTGCCGGGCACCCCGGTGACCGCGACCATCCACGACCCGCCGCAAGGGGTGTGGTGGCCCGCGGCGACCAAGTTCATGTTCGGCCCCACGCTGAGCCGCAAGCTGATCTTCCACGGCGTGCACTACCCGCTGCGGCCGCTGTCCACCAAGGTGGAAGGCATGGTGAACGGGCGGCGCACGTTGTTCGCCCTCACCGAGACCGGCCGTCGGTCGATCGAGCAGCGCTACCCGCACACCACCGCGGTGTACGTGCCCCACCTGGTGCGCGACCGGCCCGTCATCCGCCCCGTGCAGGAACGCCCGAACGCGGTCGGGTTCTTCGGCCACGTGTACCGAGGTAAGGGCTTCGAGCAGGTCGCGCGCATCCGCGAACTGCTGCCCGACGACATCGCCATCCGGGTCGCCGGCCGCGGCACCGAATCACTGCCGCGCGTGGACGGCATCGAGATCCTCGGTGCCGTCGACGGCCCCGCCGAAGACGCGTTCTTCGGCTCGGTGCGCGCCATCGTGGTGCCCTACGGGAAACGCCACTGGTACGACGAGACGTACCCGGCGTCGGGCGTCGTGGCGCACGCCACCGCGTACCGGACGCCGGTGGTGTGCACCGCCTACGGCTCACTGGCCGAGTTGGACGAGAAATCCGCAGCCGTCGTCGTCCCGACCCCCGACGCCGACCGTGACGCCGTCGCAGCGGACCTGGCCGGCGCGATCGGGGCGCTGCTCGGCGACGCCGGGCGGCTCACCGAGCTGGGGGAGTACGCGGAAAAAACCCGCCAGGCGCGCTCTGCTGCGGCCACCGCGCAGGCCTATGCGGTGACCTGGTCGCAGCTGCTGGCCCGACACCACGAGGGGCACTGACCTGTCGACTCCCGGATCTAAGCCCAAAGCCGCACCCCGCCGATCCGCTAAGACGGTGGTGTCGCTGCTCTACGTCTATGGCGGGCGCGGCACCGGCCTGGCGTGGACGGCGGCGCTGATCTATCAACTGGGCATCAGCGACTACGGCTTGTACAGCCTGGGCTTCGCGCTGATGTCGGTGCTGGGTCAGACGCTGAGCAATCCCTATGTGGTGCGCTCGGTGCGCGAACCGGAGCAGGACTTCGTCCGCGAACGCGCCGGCCGGTATCTGCTCGGGCTGGCGCTGATGGTGCTGGGCCAGATCTTCTTTCCGCTGAACTACATCGTCTGGTTCGGCGTCACGGTAGCCGGCGGCGAGCTGATCGTCGGGGCCTATAAGGCGCGCGCGATGCGTCGGGGCGACCCGCACGTGACGTCGCGGATCGACACCAGCAGACAGGCCGGCAGCGTGCTGGCGGGCTGCGCTTATCTGTTCGGTGCGCCGCTGGTCGGCATGCACCCGACGCTGCTGGGCGCCAGCGTGGCCTACTGCGTGCCCTACGTGGTGATCGCGGTGCTCGCGGCGGCCACGGTGCGCGGCCACCGGCCGCAGTTGCCGGGCCCGCCGCAGACCATCCTGGTGCTGGCCGGGGAGATGCTCGGCACCTCAACCTTCCTCGCCGGCGACGTATTGCTGCTGGGCTGGCTCACCGACACCACGGTCGTCGGCTACTACAACCTGACCTGGGTGGTCGCCTCTGCGGTCTGCTACGTGGGCCAGGCGTTCGGCACCACCTACGCGCAGACGCTGCGCGACAGCGGCGGCGACCTGTCGACCGGCCCGCCGCTGAAGCTGACCGTGGCGCTCGGCGCGGGCGGGGGGCTGCTGGTGCTGCTCGTCGGCATCGGGTTGCTGATCTCGCCCGCGCCCCAACAACTGGCCATCGCGATGATCATAATGTCGGCCTACTGCGCCTTCCGCACGGTGATCATGGTGTTCCAGTTCGTGCTGTATGCCCAGCGGCGCGACATGGTTCGGATGGCGTCGGTGATCGGGTTGGTGCCGCTGAAGTTCGGGTTGTTGGCGATGTTGGCGCATCTCGGCGCGGTCGGCGCCGCGATTGCGACGTCGGCCGCCGACGCGGCGCTGTTGGCCATTTTCTCGCTGGCGATCTACGGAAAGGGACGGCATGGCAAGCGGCCGGCCGAAGACGAAGGTGACATTCCTGCTGTCGAAAGACCCGGTGACGGAGCGGGCCGGTGACGTCGAACTGGGCCAGCTGCTCATGGGCCTGGCCGCCGACGAGTTCGAGGTATCTGCGCTGTGCCTTTCGGCGCAGACGGGCCCGGCCACGCTGCCCGGCGGCCATGCGCTGACCCGGCTGCCGAAGCCGGCGATCCGGCCGGCGAAACTGCTGGCCGATTCCATCCGCAAACGGCGCAGCCTCGTCCACGTCCGTTTCGACACCGACGACCTGGTCGCCGCCATCGATGCGTGCGGTGCCGACGTGTTCGTCGCCGAGCACAGTTACATGGCCGAATCATTCCTGCGCAGCACAAAGTTCGGCCGCGTCCGGTTGGTCGTCAACACCAACATCTCCGAGGCGCTGGTGTGGCGCGCGAGCCGCGGCGCGCTGGGCCGCATCGAGGCGCCCCGGTTACGCCGCGACGAACTGCGGGTCGCGCGGGCCGCCGACGCGGTCGGCACCTACGACGCGGCCGACGCCGAGTTCTACCGCGCCAACGGGGTGGCCTGCGCCCGCTGGCTCGATGTGTCCCTGCCGCCGGTAGCTCAGGTCGACGTGGCGCACACGCCGCGTCGGCTCGTCTTCATGGGGCTGCGGGACTGGCCGCCGAACCAGGAGGCGTTCCTGCACGCGCTGCGGCTGTGGCCGCACATCGCCGCGGGCATCGCCGGCGCCGAACTGGCGGTGATCGGCAAGAAGAAGCCGGGCGCACCCGATCCGGTCTACCCCGACGGTGTGCGCGACCTCGGCTTCGTCGACGACCTGGCCGAGTTCCTCGGCACCTGCCGCGCGATGGTGGCGCCCATCAAGACCGGTGGCGGGGTGCGGGTGAAGGTTCTCGACGCGATCAGAATGGGTCTGCCGGTGGTGGGTACCACCGCGGCAATCGGCGACCTTGGGCCGCTGTACGGCCTTGAAACCCACGACGACGACGACAGCTTCGTCGCGCAGTGCCGGCGCTATCTTCTCGACCAGCCCACGGCGGTGGCCGACGGCGATCGGCTCTACGACGTCAACCGCGCGCGCTGGCAACAGCGCACACCGCACCGCGCGGTGGCCGCGCTGCTGCGCGCCGAGCCGGTGATCGAGTGAACGTCGTCAGCTTGCGGCGACGGCCGCGGGCTCGACAGCCGCTGCCCGGCCGGGCGGCGCCTCGTGTCTGGTCTGATCGACATAGACCAGAAACGCCAGCAGGATCGAGAAGGTCAGCGTCATCTGCGGCATATCGACGACCGACTGCTGCAGGTTCGCCGAGATCACCGCGATACCGATGAACACGCCGCCGTAGACGGCATGGGGCAACGACGGCGAGCGCAGCGCGCGGTAGGCCATCACCGCGCCGATCACCAGGATGGCGACGAACACCAGCCCGGTGATGATGCCTCCGCGGTAGACCGTCAACAGCGGCGCGTTCGAGACGTAGTTGAGCGACTGCGCCAACTGGCCGCTGCGGAATTCGGGTCGGTCCCAGCCGAGCCCGAACAGCCAGTTGCCCGACATGCGGTTCGGGAACTCGGCGATCGAGTCCGCCCGGGCTTCGCGCCCGGTGTCCTCGTCGGCGAACGTGGACAGGATGCGGTCCCGGATCATCGGGGTCAGCAGGGCCGCCCCGGCGCCGACACCGATGATCCCCATCGCGATCTGGCGGTCGCGGGCCCGCATGCTGTGGAACAGCAGCACCAGCAGCAGCCCGACCGCGACCGAGAAGATCATGCTGCGGCTCAGCGTGAGCAGCAGCGCCATCACGATGACGGTGGACATCAGGGTGCGCCGCCAGCCGGTGAACAGGACCAGGCAGATGATCAGCGCGGTCGCCAGGGCCAGCCCGGCGCTGTTGGGCAGCACCCACGTCCCGCCCAGGCGCAACGTCCTGCCGATCGTGGCGCCCTCGTCGGAGTAGACGTACAACGCCGTCTGCTCGCGCAGCCCTGCGCCGACGCCGTAGCCGAAGATCTGCAGCGGCTTCAACAGGCGCTGCTGTTGGTCCACCGTCGCCATGGCAATTCCGACGAGGGCATTGGCTGATGCGGCGTAGACGAATATCCTTCCGAACCGGGCGAGGTTCTCGCGCGACATTCTCAGCAACGCGATTGTCACCGACGTTGCGATGCCCCACTTCGCGTACAGCAAAATTGCCGGAAGGGTGGCCCCGGTGGCGACAACAGACAAAGCCGATGCAACCAGCAACGCGATCACCGCTGTCTCGAGCGTGCTGAGTCGAGTTCGCTGGGTGGGATGGATGATGGCCGCCAGCACCGCTCCGGCGGCGAATAACAGGTACAGCGGAATGTGGACGCTGGGGAAGTATCCGAAGGGCAGTCCGCCGATTACCGCCGCCGTTGCCCAAAACAGCCACAACGGATGGCGCAAACCGATATATACGGCGATGACCAGCGCAATAAGGCCGACAACCCCGTACGTCACCAGCGTCCCGTGCCCGACGGCAAGCCACGCGACGAGGGGGCAGATGGCGATCGCCACCACGGCGAGCAGGCATTTGCCGATCAGGTCCGGGCGGCACGTCACGGGACTATGGTGACAGCTTCGCGGACTGGACACCAGCCTGCCCGGTCAGGTGCATTGCGGCGGTCCGGCCGCACAACCGTTACTCTGTCCGTGTTTGATCTTTAGTTTGCGGCGCGCTTCTGAAAGGTTCGATCTTGGAGATCATGGAATACCTGCGTATTTTCCGCAGGTACTGGTGGCTGATCGTGACCCTGGTGATCGTTGGTGGCGCCGGTGGCTATGCGGCCACGTTTTTACTGACACCCGAATACCAGTCCACTGCGCGCCTGTTCGTAGCAACGCAGCACGGCACCTCGGTCACCGAGGCGTATCAGAACAACCTCTTCTCCCAGGAACGGGTGTACTCCTACGCCGACTTGGCGTCCAGCGAACAAGTGGCCGCCCGCGCGGTGGACCAGCTGAAGGCGCCGATCTCGCCGGACGAGCTGCGTTCGAAGGTCACGGCGCTGCCCGGTGAGAAGACGGTATTGCTCGATGTGAGCGTCACCGACGCCGACCCCGCGCAGGCGCAGGCCTACACCAATGCGGTGGCCGACCAGCTCGTCGGGCTGGTCAGCGAGCTGGAGACGTCGCGCCGGGGCGGCAGCCCCGCCGCGGGCCTGGTGGTGGTCGACGAGGCCAGTTACCCGACGGCGCCGACGGGGCTCGGTGTGCTCACGATGACGGCGTTGGGTGCGGTCATCGGTCTGGTGGTCGGCATCATCGCCGCGGTGCTGGCGGGCATCCTCGACAAGCGGCTGCGCGGCCGCGATGCGGTGGAGGGCGCCGTCGGCACCCGCCTGCTGGGGGCGCTGCCCGCAGCACCCACCCGGCCCGCGACCACGGTCGTCGATCTCGACGGCAACGAGCTCTACGCCGAGCGGGTGCGTGAACTGCGCACGAACCTGCGGTTCGCGGTGCCACCCGGTAGCGGCGCCCCGCCGCGCCGCATCGCGGTGACCAGCCCGTCGACCGGCGACGGACGCACCACCGTCGCCATCGACCTCGCCGCAGCGCTGGCCGAGTCGGGCCGTTCGGTCATCGTCGTCGACGGTGATTTGCGCGGCGCGGACCTGGCCGACCGGCTGGGTCTGGACGACCAGCGTCGCGCCCGCGCCATGAACCGAGGCGTGAGCACGGTGATCGCCGGCGAGCACGCAGTGGCCGAAGCGGTGATCGGCGAGATCCCCGTCGGCGCGCACGCCATCGCGCTGCTGCCCGCGGGACCCAAGGCGTCGCGCCCCGGCGAGATGTGGGCCAACGACCGCGCCACCGCGATGTTCGAGGAGCTCGGACGCAATTTCGACTATGTCGTCGTCGACACGCCTCCGCTCGAGCACTACGCCGACGGCGCGAACATCGGCGCGCTGTGCGACGGTGCGGTGCTGCTGGCCCGCATCGGGTCCACCACGAACTCGGCGCTGCGCCGGGGGATCCAGGCGCTGCAGACCGCCAACGTCGCGTTGATCGGGACGGTGGCGACCTTCGAACGTGTCGGCGGCCGCCTGCGGCGCCAACACCACAAACAGGTGCGCCGTGACGCCCCAGCGGATTCGGCAGCGAGGCCGTCGGGCAGCGGACGCGACAACTCGGCCGACACCCGACCCGTGGCGACCCAGAAGGGTCAACTCGTCGGCTCGGACACCCCGCGGCATGCCAACGGCGACGCGGCGCTGGGCGCCGGGAGCAGGCCCAGACACGGAGGCAACGGATAGTGCGGTTGCGGCTCGCGGTGGCCCACGCAGGAGCCATCGTCGGCGCGGTGTCGGTACTGGCCGGCTGTGCGCCGAGCCCGCCGCAGCCGCAGGCGGACTACAACCGGCCGCCGCACTCGCTGGTGCCGCCGTTCGTCGGCGCGACCGAATTGCCGCCGCCGGATCTGACCGGCGACGGGCCAGGATCGCTGGTTGAGGTCGAACCCCTCGCCCCCAACAGACACTTCACCGACGCCGGCGTGACGGCGGTACGGGTGGTGTACCGCTCGACCACCACCGGCGGCCAACCCGCCGAAGTCTCCGGCGTGGTTGCGGTTCCCGCGGGCAAGGCGCCCGAGGGCGGGTGGCCGGTCATCGCGTTCGGGCACACGCTCACCGGCGTGACGGAGAACTGCGCGCCGTCGCTGGCGCAGGGGCTGGGCGGCTACGCGTCAGCGATGACGGTGCTGCTCAACCGCGGCTACATGGTGATGATGCCCGACTTTCCAGGGCTCGGTGTCGGCGGCCAACAGCACGCGCCGCTGGACTGGGTTGCCCTGGGCAACACCATGATCGACGGGGTGCGCGCGGCGCACCGGGTGGTTCCCGAGACCAGCCCGGACTGGGCGGCGTACGGCAGCGGCCAGGGCGGCCTTGCAGCATGGGCAGCGGCGATCCGGGCCGCCGATTACAGCGCCGGGCTCAACCTGGTAGGCGCCGTGGCGCTTTCGCCGTACGCCGACCTGTCGCCATTGGTCGATGCCGCCAGCAGCGGCAACCTCACCCCGAACCAGTACCGGCTGCTCATGGTGCTGCTGCAGGGCTTGTCGCAGGAGCTGCCCAATCTCGATCTGAACGCCTACCGTTCGGGTTTGGCCAGCGAGCACTGGGATCTGCTCACCTCGTGCGCGCCCGCGGATCCCGCAGAGGCGAACCGGCTGGTGTCGCAGTTGCGCCCGGAGGACCTGCGCCCGCGCGACGAGGCCGCCGCCGCTACGCTGCGCAACGCGTTGAACACCTTGGCGCTGCCCGGCAGCTCACCGGCCCCGCCCGCGCCCGTCCTGGTGGTGTACGGCACACACGACCCGGTGGTGCCACAAGCCGGTGTCGCGCTCGCGGTGAAAGAGGCGTGCGCCAAAGGTGATCCCATCGTGGTGAATCGCCGCATCGGTGACACGACCACCACCAACGAGTTGGTCATCCAGACGTCGCTGGCGTGGCTCAAGGCGCGCTTCGACGGCCAACAGCCCGCCGACGTCTGCGTGGGGGCAACATGAGGCCGCCCGCGAACGTGCCTCGGGTACGCGACTATCTACGGCTGCTGGTCAACGGCTGGGTGGTGCTGCTGTGCGCAACCGCAGTCTCGGCGGGCGCCGGTTGGCTGGCCTGGCAGAGCACGCCGCCCGTGTTCACCTCGACCGCACGCGTTTTCGCGGTGACGCCGGGCGGCGCCACCCCGGTGGACGCCTACTACGGCCACCTGAACTCGATCTCGCGAAACCTCACCACCGGCCATCTGGCCCGCAGCCGGCAGGTCACGATCCGCACCATCGAGCAGTTGGACCTGGACACCAGCCCGGCCGAACTCGCGGCCCGCATCACCGTGTCGGCCAAGAACTCCGCGCTGCTGGAGGTGGCGGTGACCGGCAGCGACCCCGACCTCACCCGCCGCACCGCCGATGGCGTCACGCAGAACCTGGTCGCGCTGACCAAGGAGATGGCCAGGGTCGACACCGGCGCCGCCGAACTCGTCGTCGTCGACGCCGCCGAACCGGCGGTCCGGCAGGGCTCGGCGTGGCAGTTCGTCGTCCCCGCAGGCGCAGTGGGGTTTGCGCTCAGCGCCATCCTGGTGCTCGCGTACGGGCTGCTGCGCGACCGCACGCACGGCATCCGTCACCTCGACCACGTCGTCGACGAGGCCCTCGCAGAAAGGAACTGATGATCCGCGCTCACCTCGGGGGCATCGGGCTGGCGTGCCTTCTCGTGGCGACCGGCGCCGTCGTAACCGGTTGTGCCGACGACACTTCCGAACAGGAGGCGCCCGCGGCGATGTCGGGGATGCCCATCGAGGCGGACTACAGCGCCGCCGGACGAGAGCCGGGTGGCCTGGCCCAGGCCAACTCCTTGCCGACCATCGACCGCAGGCTGCGCGCGGCGAGTTCGTTGGCCGCGCGCATCGAGTACACGTCCACCTCCGGTATCGACAACCAGCACACCCGAGTCAGCGGAAGCGTCTTCGTGCCCAAGGGCGACGCGCCCGAAGGCGGCTGGCCGATCGTGGCCTACGCCCACGCCACCACCGGGATCGAATCCACGTGCGCACCGTCGCTTTCGCCGAACCTGCTGGGCACGTCCAACGCGGTGACGGCGCTGGTGGACGCGGGGTTCGTCGTCACCGTGCCCGACTACCAGGGGCTGGGCATGGAAGACGGCGATGACAACAGCGACCACCCGTACCTGGATGCCACCACGGCCGGCTACAACGTCATCGACTCGGTGAAGGCCGCGCGCCACCTGGTCCCCGAGGCATCCGCACGCTGGATGGCGATCGGCGTCTCCCAGGGCGGGCAGGCCGCCTGGGCGGCCAATGAACTGGCCGCCACCTATGGCGCCGGCCTCGCGCTGCTGGGCACGGTCAGCGTGGCGCCGGCCGCCGACATCGCCGGTTTCGCCGACGCGGCCGCCACCGGTCAGCTCACCGGAGAACAGCTGCCCGCGCTGGTGGCGATCCTCGAGTCGCTGCACCGCACACATCCGGACTTCGCGCTCGACGAATACCGGCGGGGCTTCGCAGAAGACAACTGGGACACGTTGATTGCGTGCGACGGGCCCGAGGTCGCTGAGCGCAGCGCGCTGACGCCGCAGCTCAGCGGTGAGGACCTTCGGCCGAGCACTCCGCAGGCCGTCGACACACTGCGCACGCTGCTGCAGAACATGAGCCTGCCGAAGCTCCCGACCACGGCCCCGATGCTCGTGCTCTACGGCGGCAACGATGCGCTGGTGCTTCCGGAGTGGACCGACCGTGCGCTGCGCGCGGCGTGCGCGATGGGCGATGTCATCGACATCGCGCCGCAGCCGGACAAGGGCCACGCCGACATTGACGTCTCCTCGGCGTTCGGCTGGGTCAACGCGCGGTTCCGCGGTGAGCCGGCACCCGACAGCTGTCTGGGTCTGACACCGCCCGGGGCGCCGCAGTGACCATCAAGCCGCGGGATAACGCGGACCCGTCGCCGGCGCGGCCGACACCCGCCACTACCGGGCGCATCATCGGCCTGGACGGGGCGCGTGGCCTGTCGGCCGTCGGAGTGGCGGTCATGCACGTCGCCGGCAACTTTTCACCAAACACCTCGGCGCAGACCAAGATCGGCATCGTCGGGATGAGCCTGATCTTCTTCTTCGTGCTCAGCGGCTTTCTGCTGTTCCTGCCCTACGTTCGCAGGCTGACCGACGACGCCGCGATGGCAACGCCGCCAAGCGCACGCAACTTCGCGATCCACCGGATTGCCCGCATCGCGCCCGGCTACCTGTTCATCTTCCTGGTGTGCAACTACATCTTCGGTGTGGTGTACGTCGAGAACCCCACAGTGCAGGCGCTCGGCACCGACGAGGGCACCGGCACCATCACCGACCCGTGGCAGTTGCTGGCCAATCTCACGCTCGTGCAGACCTACATTCCCGAGTACATTTTCACCGGCCTGAACCCGTCGTGGTCGCTGACTCTGGAATTCGCGTTCTACTTGTCGCTGCCGTTGTCGGCCGTGCTGTTGTTCGCGATACGCCGCAGAACCGCGGCGCGTCCCCTGCTGCTGGCCGCCAGCCTGCCCGTGGTGTTCATCGTGATCGGGTTCGTCGCAAAACTATTGTTGCCGTTGGTGAGCAACCACTTCGGGGTCACCGACCCTGAGCTGATGCAGTGGGGGCCCAACTGGGTTTCGGTGTATCTGAGGAGCTTTCTGGTCAACGCCGACAACTTCGCGTTCGGCATGCTGGCCGCGGTCGCTGTCGTGGCGATCGAACAGGGCACGGTGCGGACACCGGCCGCACGGCGGGTGCGGCCGGTTTCGGCGCTGGCGCTGCCCGTCGTGCTGGTCGTGGGGTTGGCGTTGATCGCGTTGGGCAACATGTTCGGCACCAGCGCGATGGCCATCGCCTCGGCGCTGGTGATCCTGGTGATCGTCGCACCGCTGTCGTGCGGACAACGCTCGAGGATCGGCGAAGGCCTCGAACGGGCCCCCTTCCTGTTCGTGGGTAAGGTGTCGTTGTCGCTGTACCTGCTGCACTTCCCGACGATGTTGATGCTGCACCGGTTCGGCCTGCTGGCGGGTGACTCCCTGGGCGGGATGTGCCTGAACATTGTTGTGGTGCTTGCGGTCACGCTAGCGGTGTCCAGCGTCACCTACTACACGGTGGAGAAGCCCGCAATGAACATCGCCCGACGCTACCGCTACCGGTGGCGCTGATGGGTCGGCTTCGTGTCGCGCTTGTCGTCGCGGCAGCGGTCGTTCTGGTGGCGGGCGCGGTCGTGGTGGCATGGGCGGTTCGCTCCGGCGACGTCGAAGGCGACACGCCGGCTGCCCACCCCGACGCCGAACCGATCGCGACCGCGCGCCTCGGCGGATCCGAACCCGGTGACCTGGTCAGCGCCATGACGATGCCGGGGCTGTCCCGCAGCAAGGTCGGCGCCGAGTTCAACGCCGCACGCGTCCTATACCACTCCACCAACGGCGATACCGGCGACCCGACCGTGGTCTCCGGCTCGGTTTACACGCCCAAAGGTGTTGCGCCCCAAGGTGGGTGGCCGGTCATAGCGTTCGGGCACGGCACCACGGGCATGGACGAGCCGTGCGCGCCGTCGCTGTCGGACTCGCTGCTCGGCATGTCCGCCATGGTGGTCGGGCTGGTTCGGAAGGGCTACGCCGTTGCGTTCGCCGACTACCAGGGGCTCGGCGCGCCGGGCATACACCCCTACCTGGACGCCAAGACCGCGGGGCTCAACATCATCGACTCGGTGCGCGCACTGCACCGCACCTTCGACGACATCTCGCCGCAGTGGGCGGCGCTCGGCGGTTCCCAAGGCGGCGGCGCGGTGTGGGCAGCCGGCGAGCAGGCTGGCGGCTACGCGCCCGAACTCGACCTGGTCGGCGTCGTCGCGATGGTTCCGGCCGCCGACGTCACCGGCCTGGTGGACAAGGCGGAGGCCAAAACGTTGACGTACTACCAGCGGCCGGCGTTTCAGTCGGTGGTGGAGACGTTGGCGCGGCTGCACCCCGACCTCGACCGTGACGACTACCGCAGCGGCGCGGCCGCGGAATACTGGGACGTGCTGTCGTCGTGCTCGGGCGCCAAGGGACTGGACCGCAAGGAGGCGGCGGAGGCGCTCGCCCCCGGCGACCTGGTCCCCAAGACACCGCAGGCCGCCGAGCGGCTCCGCGAACTGTTGGATCAGTGGGCGCTGCCGCAGCAGCCGCTCACGGCGCCGCTGTCGGTGTCCTACGGCGGTCAGGACGAATACATCGACGCACAGTGGACCACCGACGCGATCGCGCGCGCCTGCGCCCTCGGCGGCCCGATCGTATGGGACCTGCAGCCGCAGGCTGGCCACGGCAATGTCGACATCAGCTCCCAATACGCATGGCTGGCAGACAGATTCGCAGGAAAGCCGGTGACAGATGAGTGCACCTCACCCCCACCCGGTAACTGACGGCGACTGGCCGCTGTGGCGGCGGCTGCTGACCGAGGCCAAATGCGTGGTGCTGCGACTGCTCGCACCCAAGGGCATCGACGTCGCGCCGCCCGAGCAGCCGTATCTGATCGTGCCGGTGCTCGGCCAGTCCAATGCGTTCGGCATGGGCCTCGGTCTCGATCTGAGCGGCCCGGACCGGCCGCACCCGCGGGTGCACCAGTGGGCGATGTGCGGACCGTCGGCGGGTAAGGCCGTCCTGGCCGTCGACCCGCTCATCCACGAGATCCCCGGTAAAGGGGTCGGGTTCGGGTTGACGTTCGCCAAACACCTGGCCGACGAGACGGGACGCACCGTCCTGCTCATCCCCGGCGCGCGCGGTGACACGTCGTTCACGCCGAAAAACGGTTACACCTGGGATCCCGCCGACACCCGCACCAGGGTGAACCTCTACCGGCGAGGGGTGAGCGCCATCGACAAGGCGCTGGCGGCCTATCCCGGCAGTGAGGTGGCCGCGGTGCTGTGGCACCAGGGCGAAAGCGACGTGCCGCTGACCTCCGGCACGGTTTATCGGGCCAAGCTCGATTCCCTCATCGCGGATTTACGTACCCGATACGGCAAAGACGTGCCGATGTTGTTGGGCGGAATGGCACCCGAAGAGATGGAATTGAGCGGCCGCGATTATCCGAAGATCCACGCCGTACACGTCGATACGCCGGCCCGGATACCGGGCACCGCTTTCATCCCGGGACCACGCAATTCCGTCAATTCCGCGACCGACCGGCACTACAACGCCGCAGGTATGCGGCAGATGGGCCACGACATGTGGACGAAATTCCGCCAGCTGCGCGCTGAGGAACTTGCTCGATATGCAACGAATTGACAGTTCTCGCTACCCCGAACGACAAATTATCAATTCATGTCAATTTGCCAGCGTCGCGAAGGTGTTGCTGGTTGACGCTCCTTGTTGACCAGCTATTTCGTGGATGGGGTGGCGGAGCCGGGCAAACTTTGACATAGTAAACGCGCAATCGTGCTTCGTCGGGGGGCCCGTAGCCGTCAGCAAATCTTAGGAGGAACGCCTAGCCGTGTTCGTGGCTGAAGAGGCTTACACCCCCGCGAAGCCTCGATTGACGAAGATCGGTGCCGCGCACAGCGCGCCCTGGCACAACTCATACCGCCGCGCCCTGATCGTCACGGACGTCCTCGTCGTCTGCCTGTCCCTCGTCGCCGCACAGTTCATCAGGCTCGGCGCGCCGGAGGCGATGCCGCCCGGGGCGTACTTCTGGGTGTTCTCCTACTACTCGCTGCTGTCGATCATCGTCGCGGCGACGTGGCTGGCCTTGCTCGCGGCCTACCGCACCCGCTCACCTCGGATCGTCGGCGCCGGCGTCGAGGAGTATCGCCGCGTCTTCTCCGCGACGCTGGCAACCGTCGGCGTGATCGCCGTCGGGCTGATGATCTTTCGCCCGGAGTACGCCCGCGGCTATCTCGCGGTCGCCCTTCCGCTCGGTCTGCTCGCGCTGCTGGCCAGCCGTAACTTGTGCCGTCGGCTGCTGGCGCGGAAACGTCGCCAGGGCAAGTGCGTGCAGACCGTTGTCGCCGTCGGTGACGCCCGCGCCGTGCGCAGTTTGGTGCAGTCGTTGGCGCGCGGCTGGTCGTACGGGTATGCGGTGGTCGGGGTGTGTCTGACCGGTCGCCCCGGCGGGGGCACCCTGGAAGTGCCCGGCGTCGGCGCGCTGCCGGTGTTCGGAAACGAACACCACCTGCACGACGCGATCCTCAAGACTGACGCCGACACCGTCGCGCTGACCACCACCGATCACTTCGGCCCCGCAGGGATACGCGAGTTGTCGTGGGAAATGGACAAACTCGGTGTCGACCTGGTGGTTTCGCCGGGTGTCGTCGATGTCGCGGGCCCGCGGCTGACGATGCGGCCGGTGGCCGGGTTGCCGTTGATCCACGTCGAGAAGCCGCAGTACAGCGGAACCAAGAAACTGCAGAAGCGGGCCTTCGACCTCTGTGTGTCGATCACCGTGCTGACCGGCGCGCTGCCCGTGATGCTGCTGGCCGCGCTGGCCATCAAACTGACCAGCAGGGGCCCGGTGTTGTACCGCTCCGAGCGGATCGGACTGGACGGCCGGCCGTTCGAGATGCTCAAGTTCCGCACCATGGTGGACGGCGCGGACAAAGAGGTCGACCGGCTACTCGACGTCAACGATAGCGTCGGCGGCGTGCTGTTTAAGATCCGCGAGGACCCGCGGGTGACTCCGGTGGGCAAGTTCCTGCGCCGCTACAGCATCGATGAGCTGCCGCAGTTCATCAATGTGCTGCGCCGCGATATGAGCGTGGTCGGGCCGCGTCCGCCGTTGCGCCGGGAGGTCGACACCTACACCGACCAGGTGCGCCGTCGACTGTTGGTGCTGCCGGGTATCACCGGGCTGTGGCAGGTCAGCGGACGCTCGGATCTGTGTTGGGAGGACTCGGTGCGCCTGGACCTGTCCTACGTCGAGAACTGGTCGATCACCAGTGACCTGCTGATCGCGGCCAAGACCATCCGCACCGTCGCGGCGGGCACCGGCGCGTACTGACCGTCTGCTGACGGTGCCGCCAGCTATCCCGAATGCGAAAGACCTCCGACAGGTGATCGAGTCAGCCAGCAACCATCAACTGAGTCGGCCGACGCACAAATTGTGATGTCACTTCGGAACGCCTCCGCAAAAGATTTCATCTTGCGCAATGGGTGGGGTTCGTCCGAGACGATCGATCATGAAAATGTGGTGCGCGGCCGTTGCGATGTTCGCGGAATGTGATTCTCACCGGGCTCCGCCGCGGCCCACCGATGCGGCTGCCCTAGGTTTGGGTGGCGGTGTGGGCGCGACGACAACGCTAGGAGGCTCATGTCTAGCCAACGCAGCGGCACGACCCGCACAGTGGTGGTGACCGTCGCCGTCGCGCTGGTGGTCGCGGTGGTGGGCGTGTTGGCCATCGTGCCACTTCAACCGATCGCCACGACGCTTGCCCTGAAGTTCCTCAACCAGTTCCCGTCATCGGGCGGGCCGCCGGTGCCGGTCGAGTCGGCCGACACCAGTGGCGGCGGGCCCGGTTCCCTGGTGACCGCCACCACGATGCCCGGCGTCACCCGCACCGTGGAAGGCCGCCAGCTGCGGGCGGCCCGGGTGGTCTACCGGTCCACCTCCGGCGACACCGGAGCACCGACCGTGGTGTCGGGTTCGGTGTTCACATCCAAGGAGGCCCCGCCCGAGGGTGGATGGCCGGTGGTCGCGTTCGGACACGGCACGTTGGGCATCGACCCGCAGTGCGCACCGTCGCTGTCGCCCAACCTGCACAACCTCGTCCATGTGGTGCGGGTGCTCACCCAGCGGGGATATGCCGTCGCGCTGCCCGACTACCAGGGCCTCGGGGTCAAGGGCACCCACCCGTATTCGGACGCCCGCACGGCGGGACGCAACATGATCGACGCGGTGCGCGCGCTGCGGCACACGTTCGGGGACGTGTCCGAGAACTGGTCGGCGCTGGGCGACTCCCAGGGCGGCGGCGCGGCGTGGGCGGCCAACGAACAGGCCCGCGACTACGCACCGGAACTCCTGCTCGTCGGCGCCGTGGCGTCATCGCCTGCCGCCGACATCTCGGGGCTCGTGACGAAGGCCGAACACGGCACCCTGACCACCGAACAGCGGCCCGTCATGCAGGCGGTGGTCGAGTCCCTGGCACGGCTACATCCCGACCTCGACCGTGACGACTACCGCGGGTTCGAAGCCGCACGGCACTGGGAGGAGCTTTCGGACTGCAGCCAGGAAAACGCCTACGCCCGCGCGGCGGCGATCCAGCGGATCGGCCCGCGGGAGTTCACCCCGCGCACCCCGGAGGCCGCCCAGCGATTGCGCCGGCTGCTCGACGACTGGGCGCTGCCCCAGCAACCGCTGTCGGCGCCGCTGTACGTGTTCTACGGCGGCAATGATCCGTTCATCGACGCCGAATGGACCCGCTCGGCGATCGAGGAGGCGTGCGCGCTCGGCGGGACGGTGACCATCGAATTCGACCCCGACGGCGGCCACAACCCCGCCAACGCACTGCAGATGCTCGACTGGATGTCCGACCGCTTCGCAGGAAGGCCCGCACCCAATGACTGCTGACCGGGTTCCGCTCGACGAGGCGGCGTTGCGGCACAACGTCATCGGTGCCTCGCCGCTGTGGCGTCGCATCGACGTGGTGGCCGAAACCGGCTCCACCAATGCCGATCTGATCGCGCGCGCGCAGCGCGGCGAGGCCGTCGACGGCGCCGTGCTGGTCGCCGAGAACCAGACCGCCGGCCGCGGCAGGCAGGGCCGCAGCTGGTCGGCGGTGCCGTACGCGCAGATCACCGTGTCGGTCGGCGTCGACGCCGCCGCGGTACCCAGCCAGGCGTGGGGATGGCTGCCGCTGGCCACCGGGGTAGCGATCGTCGACGCGGTCGCCGACACCGGCGTGCAGGCCGGCCTGAAGTGGCCCAACGACGTGCTGGCCGGCGGCGGCAAGCTCGCGGGCATCCTCGCCGAGGTGGCCGCCGCTTCGCAGGCCGTGGTGGTCGGTATCGGGCTCAACGTCTCGCTGACCGGCGCCGAGATCGGGGTGCCCGGGGTCACCTCGCTCGTCGAACTCGGTGGGCCGGCCCCGGACCGTCAGCAACTGCTGCAGCGGGTGCTGCACGAACTGGGCCGTCGCTTCGAGGCCTGGCGCCGGCACGGCGGCGCCGACCCCGCGCTGATCGCCGACTACCGCGCACGCAGCCTGACCCTCGGCACGCCCGTGCGGGCGATGCTGCCGGGTGGTCAGGAGATCGTCGGCGTCGCCCGCGACATCGACGAGCAGGGCAGGCTCGACATCGATACCGACGGTGCCCTGACGAAGGTGTCGGCAGGCGACATCGTGCACCTGCGTCCCGCCCCGTAGCGATTTCGGTGCGCGAACGATCGCTGGGCGATGGTTAGCGCACCCAAATCGCCTTAAAGTGCTCGGCATGGGATATCCCGACAACGTGCTGGCCGCCGACGAACAGGTGGTGCTGCACCGCCACCCGCACTGGAAGCGGCTGATCGGCCCGATCCTGATGCTGCTGGTGGCCACCGCGCTGGCAGCGTTCGGCGCGGGTTACGTCAACCAGACGGGATGGGATCCCACCGCCCGCAACGTCGTGCTCATCGTCATCGCGGCGATCTGGTTGGTGATCGTCGGCTGGCTTTCGCTCTGGCCATTCCTGAGCTGGTGGACAACGCATTTCGTCATCACCGACCGGCGGGTGATGTTCCGCCACGGCGTGCTGACGCGCGCGGGTATCGACATCCCGCTGGCCAGGATCAACAGCGTCGAGTACCGGCACGGGCTATTGGACCGGGTGGTGCGTACCGGCACGCTGATCATCGAGTCAGCGTCGCAGGATCCGCTTGAGTTCTACGACATCCCCCGGGTGGAGCGCGTGCACTCGCTGCTGTATCACGAAGTCTTCGACACGCTGGGCTCAGAGGAATCGTCGAGTTGAGCCAGCCGCCGGGCCCGCCGGTTGGGGCGGCGCAGCGGCGTGACGTTCCCATTGCGCGAGCCGTTGCGCTGCACCTGCTCGACGTGGTCTTCCAGCGCTTCGGCGATACCGCCGATGGTGAGCGATTCCAGGGCCTTGTCGGGGTTGCGGCCGAACTCGTCGGGGAAGACCCAGCGGCGGAAGGCCCAGAACCGGAACCCCATCTGCAGCAGGTTGCCGATGATGTAGGCGGCGATGAAGTCGGCGATGTTCTCCACCGTCAGGCTGACCTCGGGCACCCGCAACATCAACACGTAGCTGGAGAAATACAGCGGGGCCATGGACAGCAGCACCCCGACGCCGCTGACCCCGAAGAACATCAGCGCCTCGTGGTGGCGTTCCCGCCCGCCCCGGTCGCGGAAGCTCCATTCCCGGTTGAGGATGTATGACGCGATCACCGCGACGATGCCCGCGATGATCTTGGCCGTGACGGGTTTGGGCTCCAGCACGGTCAGCTTGAGCGTGTAAAAGACCGAGGTGTCGATGACGAACGTTGTCGCGCCCACGATGGCGAACTTGATCAGTTCGTGATGCCGTTCCAGGTACGGCCGAACCACGCGGGGCAGCCGCGCGATCGTGGCATCGGTAAAGGACACAAAGAGGCAGTCTACGGAAATCACCCAGCCAGCGCGTAGCCGCGCAGGTGGTCGGCCTAAAGGCAGCCGAGGCGGCCGATCGTGGCCATGACACCATAAAGGCGTGTCGCGAACCCCGAGCGGGCCCCCGCTGGTGACCATGATCGGCGGCGGGCAACTGGCCAGGATGACCCATCAGGCCGCTATCGCGCTGGGTCAGACGCTGCGGATACTGGCGGTCACCGCCGAGGACCCGGCCGCGCAGGTCAGCCCCGATGTGGTGATCGGCGCCCACACCGACCTCGACGCGCTGCGCCGCGCGGCCGCAGGGGCCGACGCGCTGACCTTCGACCACGAGCACGTGCCGACCGAGCTGCTCGAGAAGCTGGTGGCCGACGGGGTCAACGTGGCACCGCCGCCGTCGGCGCTGATCCACGCACAGGACAAGCTGGTGATGCGGCGGCGGCTGGCGGCCCTGGATGCGCCGGTGCCGCGGTTCGCAGCCGTCACCGAGCCCGCCGACGTCGACGCGTTCGCCGCCCGGGTCGACGGCCCGATCGTGGTGAAGGCCGTCCGCGGCGGCTACGACGGCCGCGGTGTGACGCTGGCGCGCGACCTGGCCGAGGCGCGCGACGCGGCCGCGCGGCACCTGGCCGACGGCGCAGAAGTGCTCGTCGAGGAGCGGGTCGAGATGCGGCGCGAGCTGGCCGCCCTCGTCGCGCGGTCGCCGTTCGGGCAGGGTGCGGCATGGCCGGTGGTGCAGACCGTGCAGCGCGACGGCATCTGCGTCGAGGCGGTCGCCCCGGCCCCCAAGCTCAGCGACGAACTGTCCACCGCGGCGACACGACTGGGTCTGCGGCTGGCCGAAGCGCTCGGCGTGGTCGGGGTGTTGGCCGTCGAACTGTTCGAGACCGTCGAGGGCACGCTGCTCGTCAACGAACTCGCGATGCGACCGCACAACTCCGGGCACTGGACCATCGACGGCGCCCGCACCAGCCAGTTCGAACAACACCTACGCGCGGTTCTCGATTACCCGCTCGGCGACACCGGCCCCATCGCGCCGGTCACCGTGATGGCCAATGTCCTTGGCGCCCAACAGAAACCGGAGATGGGCATGGATGAGCGGCTGCATCACCTCTTCGCGCGGCTGCCCGAGGCCAAGGTGCACCTCTACGGCAAGGACGAGCGGCCCGGCCGAAAGATCGGCCACGTCAACATCATCGGCGCGCCGGACGGTTCGGTGGACGACGACGGGTACGTCGCCGATGTGCGAGAACGCGCCGGCCGTGCGGCGCACTGGTTGTCACATGCGGAATGGACAGACGGATGGGATCCACATGAGTAGTGCTCCTGCGCCGCGCGTCGGCGTCATCATGGGCAGCGACAGCGACTGGCCCGTGATGGAGGACGCCGCAGCGGCCCTTGCCGAATTCGACATCCCGTTCGAGGTCGGCGTCGTCTCCGCGCACCGCACCCCGGCCCGCATGCTCGACTACGCCCAGAGCGCGGCAGGCCGAGGGATCGAGGTGATCATCGCCGGCGCCGGGGGTGCGGCGCATCTGCCCGGCATGGTGGCCTCGGCGACGTCGTTGCCGGTGATCGGCGTCCCGGTGCCGCTGGCCAAGCTCGACGGCCTCGACTCGCTGCTGTCGATCGTGCAGATGCCCGCGGGCGTGCCGGTGGCCACCGTGTCAATCGGCGGCGCCCGTAACGCGGGGTTGCTGGCGGTGCGCATTCTCGGGGCTTGCGACGCGGCGCTGCGTGCGCGGGTCGAGCAGTTCCAGGCGCAGCTACACGACACCGTGTTGCGCAAGGACGCAGCGCTGCGCGAACGCCTCCTCGGGCAGTAGGCTCCAACCCGATGGAGCGCAATTTCGCACGGTACCGGGCTGTCGGGCACCGGGTGGTCACCGGATTCTTAGAGCCTGAGGTCCTGTTGCTGCTCGACGGGTTGAACTCAGCGCAGCGCGCCAAACAGGTGTCGGGCGCGGTGGCCGAAATCGGCGTGCACCACGGCAAGCTGTTCATCGGGTTGCGGTTGCTGCAGCGTCCCGGGGAGAAGTCGGTCGCCATCGACATCTTCGGCGATCAGGACCTCAACGTCGACGGATCCGGACACGGCGACCTGACCAAGTTCGTCAACAACGTGAACCTGTGGTCGTCGATGGACGACGTCGTGATCCACCAGGGTGATTCGACGAAGCTGTCGCCGCAGACGCTGCGGGACCTGGCCGGCGGCAACATCCGGTTTTTCAGCGTGGACGGCGGCCACACCGACGAGATCGTGTACTCCGACATGAAACTCGCCGAGGCCACGCTCGCCGACGGCGGCATCGTCATCGCCGACGACGTGTTCAACCAGCAGTGGCCCGGCGTCGCGGTCGGCACGCTGCGCTACCTGCTGGACTCCGGTGGGCTGGCCCCGTTTTTGATCGGGTTCAACAAGGTCTTCTTCGCCCAGCCCGACTACTGCGGGCTGTACCGGGCCGAGGTGGAGTCCGCGGTCGGTGGCAAGCTGCGCCTGGCGACCGGCGCGTCGGTGTTCGCCGGGCACGACGTGGGCCTGGTCGCCCCGCGGGGTCCGGTGGATCTGCTGCGGCGCAGCGCGATCATCCGGTCGCTGTATCACCGCACGTACCGTGAAATGGTGCGCGGCCTGCAGATCGTCTCGGGTCGCGGCGGATCGGCCCACTGAGCATGACGCCGTCCCGCACGGGTAAAGTTACCCGCGAGTAGCAAGGAGTCTGTGATGGCGATTGGCAACCCGTCTTTCGACACTTTCATGCTGTCCGACGAGCACAACGAGCTGCGGTCGGTGCTTCGTGACCTGTGCGAGAAAGCGATCGCACCGCACGCCGCAGACGTCGACGAGAAAGCGCGCTACACCGATGAGGCGCTGGCGGCGCTGACCGGTTCGGGGATGGCGGCCATCCACATCCCCGAAGAGTACGGCGGCCAAGGCGGTGATTCGGTGGCGGCGTGCATCGTCATCGAAGAGGTGGCGCGGGTGTGCGCGTCCTCGTCGCTGATCCCGATCTGCAACAAGCTGGGCACGATGGGTTTGCTGCTGCGCGGCAGCGAGGAACTCAAAAAGCAGGTGCTGCCGTCGATCGCCGCCGGCGATGCGGTCGCCTCCTACGCCCTGTCCGAACGTGAGGCGGGCAGCGACGCGGCGTCGATGCGGACGCGGGCGCGCCGCGAGGGCGACGAGTGGGTGCTCAACGGCGCCAAGTGCTGGATCTCCAACGGCGGCCAATCGACGTGGTACACGGTGATGGCGGTGACAGATCCGGACAAGGGCGCCAACGGCATCTCGGCGTTCGTCATCCATAAGGACGATCCCGGGTTCTCGGTGGGCGCCAAGGAAAAGAAGATGGGCATCAAGGGATCGCCCACCACCGAACTGTATTTCGAGGATTGCCGGATCCCCGCCGACCGGATCATCGGCGATGAGGGCACCGGTTTCAAGACGGCGCTGGCCACCTTGGACCACACTCGCCCGACGATCGGGGCCCAAGCCGTCGGCATCGCCCAGGGCGCACTGGACGCCTCCATCGAATACGTCAAGGAGCGCAAGCAGTTCGGCAAGCGCATCGCCGACTTCCAGGCGGTGCAGTTCATGCTGGCCGATATGGCGATGAAGATCGAGGCGGCCCGGCTGATGGTCTACACCGCCGCAGCGCGCGCCGAACGCGGTGAGCCCAACCTCGGGTTCATCTCCTCGGCGTCGAAATGTTTTGCCTCCGACGTCGCGATGGAGGTCACTACCGACGCGGTCCAGTTGTTCGGCGGCTACGGCTACACCACCGACTTCCCCGTCGAACGAATGATGCGCGACGCCAAGATCACCCAGATCTACGAGGGCACCAACCAGATTCAGCGCGTGGTGATGTCCCGCGCCCTGCTGAAGTAGGTGTGGGCGCCCTCGCTCTCAGACGTACTCGATGAAGGTGGCCATTCCCGCCTCGAGGTGATACGTGTTGTGGCAGTGGGTGATCCACCGACCGGGGTTGTCCGTGTCGAAGTCGATCTCGACGGTGCGCAGCGGCGCCACCAGCACGGTGTCCTTGCGGGCCAACGGAGTCGAGCCGGGACCCATCACCTGGAACGTGTGCCCGTGTAAGTGCATCGGGTGAAACATCTTCGACTCGTTGACGTAGCGGATGCGCACCCGCTGGCCGGGGCGCACCGGGTAACCGTCGTTGGGCGGATCGTATTGCCTGCCGTTGATCGTCCAGTTGTAGCCGTTCACCGGCCCGGCCAGGCGCATGTCGATGCTCTGGTCGACGGGGCCACCGGGCAGGTTCAGGTCGGGCGGGGCGCTCAGCGTCGCGGTGTCCAGCGGGGCCTGCATGCGCAGCGCGGCGACGTAGTCGTCGGTGTTGACGGCGCTCGCTGCGCCGCCGACGCGCATGTTCAATTGCGCGTAGCCGTCTTTGCGGTACGCCGCCGCGATCACCGGCACCGACGCCTGCAGCGTGACGATCGCATCGACCCGCTCACCCATTCCGAGGATCACCGAGTCGGTGTCGACCGGCTCCACCGCGAACCCGTCGGTGGCGATCACGTGCAGCCGGTGGTTGGGCACCCCGACCTGAAATGCCGTGTCCGAGCCCGCGTTGATGACCCGCAGCCGGATACGTTGCCCGGCACGGTAGTCCACGACCTGCGGATCGGTGGTGACCCGCCCGTTGATGAGGTAGTACGGGTAAGTGACGTCGCCGCCGTCGTCGCCGAGCGGCGTCGACGGCGTGATGCCCGCGTCGGGCAGTTCCGGCATCGCGGGCATCCCCGCCTTCCTCAGCTCGGCCAGCACCTGGTCCGGGTCGCGGCCGGTGCCGTCGACCCAATCATCAAGTACCACAACGAGTTCGTCGTCGTAGTCGGCACCGTCGGCGGGGTCTTCGACAACCAAGGGGCCGTAGAGGCCACGGTCGAGTTGTGTGCCTTCGTGGGAGTGATACCAGTAGGTGCCGGCATCGGGCACGACGAACTCGTAGGTGAAGTCACCGCCGGGCGCCACCGCGGGCTGGGTCAGCACCGGCACGCCGTCCATGTCGTTGGGGATCGCCAGGCCGTGCCAGTGGATGGTGGTGGGAGCGGGCAGCTTATTGGTCAGTTGCGCGCGCAGCCGCTCGCCCTTGCGCAGGCGGATCTCCGGGCCCGGCAGCCGGTCACCGTACGCCCAGGTCCGCACCTGAACGCCGCCGAGGTCGACGTCGGTCTGCACAGGTGTGAACGCGATATCGAAGCCTGGCGTGGCTGCCGCCTCCTGGGCCGCCGCCGGCTCGGCGGTACGCGTCGAGCACGCGCCGACCACACCGGCCGCCAAGCCGGCCGACAGCACGAGAAAGCCGCGCCTGTCGAGCACGGGTCCAGCGTGGCACCACAACGCGGCCGTCGCTTGCGAAATCGCAAATTAATCGGCCCGTCAGCCTCTGGTGACCTTCTCCATCTGTTTGCGCCGCTCGAGCGCAGCGGGATCCGGGTTGGCCACCTGCACCAGGGACGCGCCCACCGCGAACGGCGCCAGCAGGTGTTCGATGAGCGCGTCGGCGGTGTCCCAGGACGCGCTGGAAAGCACCCGGTCCTGCGCGGTCAATCCTTGTGCATCCGCCGACGTCCGGGCGTCGGCGAGCACGTCGGCGACCGAGTGGCCGTCCAACGCCGGACCCGGGCTGGGCTCGGGGACGATCTGGTCGCCGTGCACCCGCACCGCGGTGGCGTAATCGGTCACGCCGATCGGAAGGTCATCGACCGGCTTACCGAACGGGTCCAGTGACAGCACCGCGACCTCGCCGACTCCGACGGCGGCGTCCGCGTCGGACAGCCGGTCCTCGGTGCACAGCGCGACGTCGGCCTCGCCTGCCCCCAACACCACTTCCGCGCCGATCCACCAGATCCCGAACAGCACCGCGGCGCTCTGCCAGTGCGCGGGCAACAAGACCGCGACCCGGCTGCCCGGTCCAGCGCCCAGCTCGTCGCGCAACAGGTTGCCGGTCTTGGCGGCCCAATTAACCAGTGTGGCCGTTGACAATTCGATGCGCTCACCGGTGGCGTCGTCGTAGTAGGTGATGCGCGGACCCGCCGGGTCGGCCGCCATCAGCGGATCCAGGATCGCCGAACTGACCGTCGACACGGCTAGTTGACGCACTGCGGGTCGTCGGAGCCCGCGGTGATGATCTGCGGCGGGGGCGGGGTGCCGTCGGTCGAGGCGGTCGATCCGACGGCGAGCGCGTCGACCGAGGTCAGCGTCGGGTCGGTGCCGTCCAGACCCGAACCGGGGCCGGTGTAATCGTCGGCCAACACCACCCGCACCGTGCCGGGCGGCACCGAGCGGTCTTCGACGACCGCAAGCCCACCCAGATCGGCGGCGACCGCCTGGGCGCCGAGGTCGTCGTCGGCGGCGGCCTGCACCTGGCTGCTGGACACCGCCTCGCCTTCGTGGTTCCCGGTGATGCCGCGGGCGAATCCCTTGTTGGCCAGCACTTGTGACACCGCGGCGGCCAACCCGTTGACATCGGTGGCGTTGAGCACGTCGACGGTGGTCTTGTCCGGTGTGTACGCCAGCTCTTCGGTCTTGCCTTCGTCCTGTTCGGTCAGCAGGCCGGCCACCCACTCCTTGACCGCGGCCGGATCCACCCGGACCACACTCTGCATACCGTCGTCGCTCCAGCCGTTCTCCTGCAGCCATGGGATGGTCGCGAACGCGACGTTACCGGCGGCGAGGTTCTGCAGATGCTGGGCGAATTCCATGACGTCCCAACCGTCGGACAACACGACCGAACGCTGGACGGCCTCCTGTAACCGGTTCAGCGTCGCGGGGCTGGACAGTGTCTTACCGGAGATCACCTTGTGGGCGAGCGAGGCCATCACCGCCTGCTGGCGGGTGACCCGGTCGAGGTCACCGCGCGGGAGATCGTGGCGCTGCCGGACAAAGCTCAACGCCTGTGGGCCGTTGAGCGTCTGCCAGCCCTCCGGGAAGTCGGCACCCGAAAGCGGTTCGTACACCGCTTCTTTCAAGCACACCTCGACACCGCCGAGGGCATCGGTGATCAGCGAGAAGCCCAGCAGCCCGATCTCGGCGTAGTGGTCGACGGTGACACCGGTCAGGTTTGCGACGGTTTTGATCAGCGCCTCGCGGCCGGCTTCGGCGGCCATCGGCTCGGCCACGGCCGGATCCATGCCCTTTTCTTCGACGAGGTCCTTCATCCGCTCCAGGTGGACCGAGCCGTACACGCCGTTGATCTTCATCTTGGCCACCCCGGGCGCCTCCACGTACGAGTCGCGGGGGATCGAGATCGCCGTGGCGGACTTACCGTTGTTGGGCACCCGCACCAAGATGATCGTATCGGTGTTGGTGGCCTCATCATCGCCGGCCCGCAGCATCGCCAGTTCTTCCTGCGACAACGGGTTGCCGTGGGCGTCGGTGCGGCTGTCCATGCCGACCAGCAGGATGTCGATCGCGCCGTCCTCGCCGCCCCCGCCGAGCGCGACCGGGGAGATCTGGTTGATACCGGCTTCAAACGAGCGAATCTTGCCCCAGGCGGCGCCCGTGCTGATCAAGACCAACAGCGCCGCCGACACGGCGATGACACGAATCGTGCGCGCGGGCATCAGCCCAGGCTACGTGCGCATCGCCCAGATCCCGGGTAGCGCGCGTCGGCGTGCCAGAGTCGTGACCTCGGCTCAGCGCAACTCGGCCCCACTCGCTAGCTGCGGCGGCGACGCCGCGTGGGGCGGCGTCCTGGCAGGTCAGCGCCGCTCGGCGGGCGATGTGGTGGCGCCGACGGCGCCGCGGTGTGACATCGGCGACAGCGCGGCCCGTCGGGGCGGCGACGCGCTGACTTCGACGCGCGGTCGGGCACGGTTAACCTCTACGCCGTGAGTGACGAACTGGCAGGAGTCGCGTGAGCGACAATTTGGTGGTCGTCACGGTGACGTATTCACCGGGACCCCACCTCGACCGGTTTCTGGCGTCGCTGGCGCATGCCACCGACCGGCCGGTGACGGTCATCATGGCCGACAACGGCTCCACCGACGGTGCTCCCGAAGAAGCGCTGCAGCGCTACCCCAACGTGCGCCTGCTGCCCACCGGCGCCAACCTCGGCTACGGCAGCGCGGTGAACCGTGCCGTCAGCGAGTATCTGAAAGGTACTGCGGCGGCGTCGGACTGCTCCGACCTTTTTGTGGTCGCCAACCCCGACGTGCAATGGGGTCCGCGCAGCATCGACATCCTGCTGGAGGCCGCGGCGCGGTGGCCGCGCGCCGGTGCGCTTGGCCCGCTGATCCGCGACCCCGACGGCTCGGTGTACCCCTCGGCACGCCACCAACCGAGCCTGATCCGCGGCGGCATGCACGCGGTCGTCGGCCCGGTGTGGCGGTCGAACCCGTGGACGGCCGCCTATCGCCAGGAGCGGCTCGAGCCCAGCGAACGCCCGGTCGGTTGGCTGTCGGGCTCGTGCCTGTTGCTGAGGAAAGCGGCATTCGACGAGATCTCGGGCTTCGACGAGCGCTATTTCATGTACATGGAGGACGTCGACCTGGGTGATCGCCTCGGACGGGCCGGCTGGCAGAACGTCTACGTGCCGGCCGCCGAGGTTTTGCACGACAAGGGCCACGCGGCCGGCCGGGACCCGGCCCGCAACTTGGCCGCCCACCACACCAGCACCTACACTTTTCTCGCGGATCGGTATCCGAAGTGGTGGCAGAGTCCGCTGCGGTGGACCATCAGGGGGGCCCTCGCGGCGCGTGGGGGGTTGGTGGTACGCAATTCTCAGCGCAACCGCGGGAAAGGACGGCGTTAGCGTGAATCCGGCAGAGGTAGACGCCGTCGTACTGGTCGGTGGGCTCGGCACGCGGCTGCGGCCGCTGACGCTCTCGGCGCCCAAGCCGATGTTGCCCACGGCAGGCCTGCCGTTTCTGACCCACCTGTTGTCCCGGATCGCCGACGCCGGCATCGAACACGTCGTGCTGGGCACCTCATACAAGGCCGCGGTCTTCGAGACCGCGTTCGGCGACGGCTCCAAGCTGGGCCTGCAGATCGATTACGTCGTCGAAGATGAACCGTTGGGCACCGGGGGCGGCATCGCCAACGTGGCGTCGAAGCTGCGCCATGACACCGCGCTGGTGTTCAACGGCGACGTGCTGTCGGGCGCGGATCTGCGCGCGCTGCTGGACAGCCACGAAGAGAACAACGCCGACGTCACCCTGCACCTGGTGCGTGTCGGTGATCCCCGCGCGTTCGGCTGCGTGCCGACCGACGCCGACGGACGGGTCACCGCGTTTTTGGAGAAGACGCAGGATCCGCCGACCGATCAGATCAACGCTGGCTGCTATGTGTTCAAACGTGAGGTGATCGAGCGCATCCCGAAGGGGCGGGCGCTTTCGGTGGAGCGGGAAGTCTTTCCCGGGCTGTTGGCGGACGGCCTGCGGGTGTGCGGTTACGTCGACGCCACCTACTGGCGCGACATGGGCACCCCCGAGGACTTCGTGCGCGGCTCGGCCGACCTGGTGCGCGGCATCGCCCCGTCGCCCGCCCTCGGCGCGCCCCGCGGCGAAGACCTCGTGCACGACGGCGCGAGCGTGGCCCCCGGCGCGCTGCTGATCGGCGGCACGGTCGTGGGCCGCGGCGCGGAGATCGCCGGCGGCGCCCGTCTCGACGGTGCGGTGATCTTCGACGGCGCCAAGGTCGGCGCAGGTGCGGTGATCGAACGCTCGATCATCGGCTTCGGCGCCCGCATCGGCCCCCGGGCGCTGATCCGTGACGGCGTGATCGGCGACGGCGCCGACATCGGTGCGCGCTGCGAGTTGTTGCGCGGCGCGCGGGTGTGGCCGGGGGTTGCGATCCCCGACGGCGGCATCCGCTTCTCCACCGACGTCTAGAACATGCGATTTCGGCGCGCTAACGCCCCGTGACGGTACGTTTTCGCGCCGAAGTCACCAATTGCGTCAGGCCGAAGTCGCAGTCGACGGGCAGCGCGTCCAACGGCCACCAGCGCAGATCCAACGACTCGTCGCTACAAGCGATTTCGGCGCCCGCCGGCGCGTGCACGACGAACTGCATGTCGAGGTGACGCGTCGGCACACCCAACGAACACGTCACCGGGTGCACGTGCAGCGCGGCCAGTGCGGGGTCGATCTGCAGCCCGTCGATGCCGGACTCCTCGGCGGCCTCCCGCAGCGCGGCGGCCACGATCGTGGAATCGGAGGGCTCACAGTGTCCACCCGGTTGCAGCCAGCGGCCGACCCGCGGATGCAGGGTCAGCAGCGCATGGGTTTTGGTGTGGTCGAGCACCAGCGCCGATCCGGTGATGTGGCCGGGCACGCACTCGCGTAGGCAACCGTCCGGCCGCGCGGCCAGAAACGCCAGCACCGCGTGGCGCAGCGTGTCCTGGCCGGGATCGGGCGCGTGCCAACGTTTCAGAGTTTCGACCGCCGAAGCATGCAGGCTCACTTGCGCACCAGCAGAGCGTCGGTGGGTACCAAATCACGGGGTGCGACAGCGGCCAAGCCTTCTTCCGGGTAACCGATCGCGATGGCGCCCAACGGGTCCCAATCCTCTGGTAGGTCGAGCGCGTCGCGCACCAGGTCGGCCGCGAAGATCGTCGAACCGATCCAGCAACTACCCACCCCGCGCACCGCGAGCGCGACCAGCAGCCCCTGCACCGCCGCTCCGACCGCGACGGTGAACATAGTGTGTTCGGCCGCCGTGCGCGCGGCATCTGGATAGCTGTGCGCACCGTCGGGAACCAGAAACGGGATCACGACTTCGGGTGCGTCATACAGGATCTGGCCGCGGGCGACCCGGCGCTCGACGGCGTCCTCGGGTCGGCCGTCGGCGCGCAGGTCCTCGCGCCACTTGTCCTTCATCCGGTCCAACAGCGCAACCCGCCGGGCGCGGTCCTGCAACCAGACGAACCGCACCGGACGGGTGTGGTGGGGTGCCGGGGCGGTGAGTGCTTCGCCGACGGCGGCCTCGATGACGCCGGCGGCGACGGGTTCGTCGGTGAAGCGGCGCACCGACCGGCGTAGCAGCTGAGCCTGGGAGCGGCCGAGCGCGATCGCCTCCTCGGTGCCCAACCAGAACAGGTCTTCCTCGCCGGGCCGCAGCAGGGCGCGGGCGGTGGATGCGTCGTCGGGCAGCGACAACCCGCGCACCACCGCGACCGGAATATCGGTCAGCTTGCCCTTCACCAGATCGGCGGCTGCGGCGATTTCGTCGGCGACCGCGATCTCGGTGACGATCAGGTCGTTGCCGTGCCGGTCCCGCGACCCGGCGTAGCCGTGTAGCACGGTGAGGCCCGCGGCGCCGATCGCGGCATCAATCTGGCCGTTGCGCCATGCCCGGCCCATGGTGTCGGTGACCACGACGCCGACGGTGACACCGAGGCGGTCACGCAGTTCGGTGCGCAGGGCCGCCGCGCTGCCGTCGGGGTCGACGGGTAGCAGCGCCAACTCGGTCGACCCGACGTTGGAGCCGTCCACGCCGGCGGCCGCCTGGACGAGCCCCAACGCGTTCTCGGTGATCAGGGTGCGCCCCTTGCGGGCCAGGACCCGCACGGCCTCGGTATCGATCAGCTTGCGGCGCAACGCATCACGCTCGTCGGGGTCAGACGGTGCTGCGACGATACGGCCTTCGCACTTGGAGATCACCTTGCTGGTGACGACGACGACGTCGTTATCGCGCAACCAGGGTGCCGCCGTCGCGATCGCCGCCGCCAGGTTGTCACCGGGCCGGAACTGCGGCAGCCCCAGCACGGGGAGCAGTTCGACGGCGGCTGCCGATCCGTGTTCGGTCACGGTTTCACACCGGCCAGATCCAGCCCGGCACGCACCATTTCGGCTGTGGTCGCCGGATCCTTCATCAGCAGCGGCACCGCCCGCACCTCGACGCCGTCGATCGCGGCGGAGTCACCTTCGTGCACCAGCCAGCCGTCGAGGATGCCGACTCCCGAACGGGCGCCGTAGTGTTGGCCGATCGCCTCGGAGGTGCTCTGCACCCCGATCACCGACAGGCATTCGTCGGCCATGCCGCGCAACGGTTTCCCGCCGATGACGGGCGAGTAGCCGATCACCCGCGCCGGGGTGGAGCGCAGTGCGGCGCGGATGCCGGGTACGGCCAGGATCGCGCCGATGCTGACCACCGGGTTGGACGGCGCCAGCAGCACGACGTCCGCCGTCGCAATCGCCTCGGCGACACCCGGGCCGGCGGTGGCGGCATCGGCGCCGACGAACGCGAAACTGTGCGTGGGCACCTGCGCGCGGTAGCGCACCCACCACTCCTGAAAGTGAATGGCGCGCTTCTCGCCGTCGCTGGGATCGGTGATGACAACGTGGGTTTCGCTGCGGTCGTCGGTCACCGGCAGCAGACGCGCTCCGGGTGACCACCGCTTGCACAGCGCCTCGGTGACTTGAGACAGCGGATAACCGGCCCGCAGCATCTGGGTGCGCACCAGATGGGTGGCCAGGTCGCGATCGCCCAACCCGAACCAGTCCGGCTGTACGCCGTAGGCGGCGAGTTCCTCCTTGGCGTGCCAGGTTTCGTTGCGATGGCCCCAGCCGCGGTCCGGGTCGATGCCGCCGCCGAGGGTGTACATGCAGGTGTCGAGGTCCGGGCAGATCCGCACACCGAACATCCATGCGTCGTCTCCGATGTTGACGATCGCCGTCAACTCGTTGGTCGAGTCGTCACCGAACTGGCCCAGCCCGAGAAGATGCTGCACGCCTAACAGGAACCGCGCACCGCCGACCCCGCCGACCAGAACCGTGACCTTCACATCGAACGAGAGTAGGCCGTCGCGGCCGAGGCGGTTCGCGCAGGAGCACTGCAATGGGGCGGGTGTGACAGACACGCCGATCAACGACTCGCCGAGAATCGGTCACGGAATGGTATGAATTTCTGTTCCAACGCTTGACCGCAGCATCTAACGCGTGTGTAATCACAGCAGTGTCATTTCGCGGTTGGCCTGCCGGTTCCGGTGTCGCAGACCGAGATTCGATCACTTGTTCGAATGGGATGGCCACATCTCAACAGCGAGGCTCCATTTCTAGGGATCTACGAGATCAGGTGAGGAGGCGGGAAGATGTCTTTTGAGCAAGGCCATTTCGATCGTGTGGTTCCGTTCGATGACCGACTGTTCGGCTCAGTAGGCAGCGCGCCGCACACCAATATCGGACCGGCACCGGCTGCGATACCCACGCGTCCGCAATTGAGTCTGGTGCCCGACCCAATCGATGTTGCGCCGCCATTGACTCCCGAAGACGACCTCTGGCAAGAGCGCGCACTGTGTGCTCAAACCGATCCGGAGGCGTTCTTTCCGGAGAAGGGCGGCTCGACGCGGGAGGCGAAGCGCATCTGCCAGGGCTGCGAGGTGAAGGACGCCTGCCTCGATTACGCGCTGGCCAACGATGAACGCTTCGGCATCTGGGGCGGGCTCTCCGAGCGCGAGCGCCGCCGCCTCAAACGCGGCATCATCTAGTCCGCGCGCTCTACTCGTCGTCGATCGTCGGGTCGATGACAGAAGGTTCGACCCCCAGGTAGGTGGCCACCTGAGCCACCAGAATTTCATGCAACAAATCGCCGAGTTCGACGGTGTCGTTGGCCCGTCGCTCGATCGGCTTGCGAAACAGCACAATTCGGGCCCGAGTGGCATTACCCCGCACGTCCACCCCCGCCGGTATCAACCGCGCCAGCGCGATCGGCCCGTCCGCAACCACCTCGGGTGGCCACTGCATGGTGTCGGGATCCTTCAGCGAGATCCGCGGTATCTCGTCGACCGCCACGTCGAGCGCGGACAGCCGCTCATGCCAGCGCCGCTCGATGGGTTCGTAGGCCTCCAGCACCGCCATGTCGAATCGCTCGGCGCGGCTGCGCCAGCCGGGCACGGTTGGGGGAAGCAGCGGCCCGCGCATCTCCCGGCCGCGGCGCGATCGCATACGTGCCCGTTCGGCCACGGACACGATCGTAACGGTTGGAGATCGGCCGTCCTGGTACTGCGCGTGTCCAGCAGCTTGCCGGGTGCGTCCGCGATAGCCTTCCGTGCGTGAACGTTCCCCGTCGCTGCTGCCGGCCCGGGTGCCCTCACTATGCGGTCGCGACGCTGACCTTCGTCTACTCCGACTCGACCGCGGTGGTGGGTCCGCTCGCCACGGTGTCTGAGCCGCACTCGTGGGACCTGTGCGTGGTGCACGCCGGCCGGATCACCGCGCCGCGTGGCTGGGAGCTGGTGCGCCATGCCGGACCGCTGCCGTCGCACCCTGACGAAGACGATCTGGTCGCGTTGGCCGAGGCGGTCCGTGAGGGACGCGACGTCGCACCTCCGGTCAACGGCGTCGCCGCCAGCTTTTCCGACCCAACCACTCCGACGCCCGGTGGCATGCTGGTGGCACCGCCGACGAAGCGGCCTGCATCCAACGGACGCCGACGGGGCCACCTGCGGGTGTTACCCGACCCGACCGATTGAGTCACAGCGAAGCCGGCCGGGCCCGGAGTAGCGGCCGTGCAGGCGGCGTCTGACGGCTAGGCTGGCGCCAGTAGTCCACGTCACAAGGAGCTATATGTCTCGGCCCGCCGCGGCGGTTCATCGCGTCATCAAGGCCTATGACGTGCGTGGCTTGGTTGGTGAGGAACTCGACGACGCGTTCGTCGCCGACGTCGGCGGTGCGTTCGCGCGGCTGGTTCGCGACAGAGAATCTCAGGCAGCGCAGGTGGTGGTCGGCCACGATATGCGGGCCAGCTCACCGGCGCTGGCTGCCGCCTTCGCCGAGGGTGTGATGGCCCAAGGTCTCGACGTCGTACGGATCGGGCTGGCGTCGACAGATCAGCTCTATTTCGCTTCGGGCCTGCTGGATTGTCCCGGCGCCATGTTCACCGCGAGCCACAACCCAGCCGCCTACAACGGCATCAAGCTGTGCCGGGCCGGTGCCAAACCCGTCGGCAAGGACACCGGGCTCTCGACCATCAGCGAAGAGGTCATCGCGGGCGTCCCAGGCCATGGCGGCTCGCGCGGCACGATCAGCGACCGCGATGTGCTCGCCGACTACGGCGAGTTCCTGCGGTCGCTGGTGAACCTGACCGATCTGCGTGCGCTAAAGGTTGCCGTGGACGCGGGCAACGGGATGGCAGGCCACACCACGCCCGCGGTGCTCGGCCCGATCGCGGCGGTCACCCTCGAACCGATGTACTTCGAGCTCGACGGCACGTTCCCCAACCACGAGGCCAACCCGCTGGACCCGGCCAACCTGCTCGACCTGCAGGCCCATGTGGTCGAGTCCGGCGCCGATATCGGGCTGGCCTTCGACGGGGACGCCGACCGGTGTTTCGTCGTTGACGAGCGGGGCCGTCCGGTATCGCCGTCGGCGGTGACCGCGCTGGTCGCCGCGCGCGAACTGGGCCGCGAGATCGGCGCGACGGTGATCCACAACTTGATCACCTCGCGGGCGGTGCCCGAACTGGTCGCCGAGCGTGGCGGTACACCGGTGCGCTCACGGGTCGGGCACTCCTATATCAAGGCGTTGATGGCCGACACCGGCGCCATCTTCGGCGGCGAGCACTCCGCGCACTATTATTTCCGCGACTTCTGGGGCGCGGACTCCGGCATGCTCGCCGCGCTGCACGTGCTGGCGGCGCTCGGCGAGGCGGACCGGCCGCTGTCGGAGCTGATGGCCGACTACCAGCGCTACGAGGCCAGCGGCGAGATCAACTTCACGGTCACCGACGCCGAGGCGTGTGTGGTGGAGGTGCTCAAGGCGTTCGGCCCGCAGATCCAATCGATCGACCACCTCGACGGCGTGACCGTCGACCTGGGCGACGGGAGCTGGTTCAACCTGCGCATGTCCAACACCGAGCCGTTGCTACGGCTCAACGTGGAGGCCCGCACCGTCGAGGAGATCGACACGATCGTCGGGCAGGTCTCCCGGACCGTGAACGCTCAAATGCCCGAGGAGTCAGGGGCCGTCACGTGAACGCGACCCGTGCCGCCGTCGACCTCGACGATGTGGACGGTTTGCTGGCCGCTGACCGTGACGGTTTGCTGCGCGGAGCGTCGATGGCCGGTGCCCAGGTGCGCGCCACCGCCGCCGCACTCGCCGAGGGCGAACTGGATGGCCTGCGCGCCGAACAATCACCCCGCACCCTGATCTGGCTGGCCGATCGCGGCAACGCCCAGACGGCCGGGTCGCTGGTTGCGGCCGCGGTCGGCGGGTCGGTGACCGCGCCGATCGTCGTCGCGGCGGAGGTACCGCCCTGGATCGGCGCGTTGGACGTGCTCGTCGTCGCCGGCGACGACGCCGGTGACCCCGTGCTGGTGTCGGCGGCGGCCACCGCGTTGCATCGCGGCGCCCGGGTCGTGGTGGTGGCGCCCTTCGAGGGCCCGCTGCGCGACGTGGTCGCGGGCCGCGCCGTCGCGCTGGCGCCACGGGTGTGGGTGCCCGAGGAGTTCAGCCTGGTGCGGTACCTGGCCGCCGGGTTGGCGATCCTGTCCGTCGTGCAGCCGAGCATGCGGTTCGATCTCGACGCGTTGGCCGACGAACTCGACGCCGAGGCGTTCCGCAACAGCGCCGCCCATGAGCTGTTCACCAATCCCGCCAAGACGCTGGCCGACCGCATGGCCGACCGGCAGGTGGTGTTGGCCGGTGACACTCCGGCGACGCTGGCGTTGGCGCGGCACGCGGCGGCGGTGATGTTGCGTGTCGCGCACCGGGTGGTCGCGGCGGCCGGCCTGGCCGATGCGGTCGCCGCGCTGCGCGCCGGGTTCGGTGGTGCGCCCGGCGTCGACCGGTTGTTCCATGACGAAGAGATCGACGGCGCGCTGCCCGAGCGGGTGCGTACCTTGGCGCTGACCACCGACGCCGAACGGCAGGTGGTGGTGGCGCGGGTGAGCGGGCTCGACGGCGTCGACGTGCTCGACGCCGAGGACGTGCCGGAGGCGGCCACCGGCGAGGGCGTCCCGACCTCCGGCAACGGCCGCCCCGAACAACAATTGGCGATCCTGGCGGTGCGGCTGGAGATGACGGCCGTTTATCTGAAACTGGTTCGAGGTTAAGCAAGTGCACCTGCTACGTGGCGCGGTGCGGACCTATGCGTGGGGTTCGCGGACCGCGATTGCCGATTTCACTGGACGGCCAAGCCCCACAGCACATCCCGAAGCGGAGCTGTGGTTCGGGGCCCACCCGGGCGACCCGGCGTGGCTGCAGACCGACGACGGTGAGCGGTCGCTGCTGGAAACGGTGCGCGACGACCCCGAGGGCCAACTGGGCGCGGCGGTGTGCAGCCGGTTCGGCGACAGCCTGCCGTTTCTGCTCAAGGTGCTCGCCGCCGACGAACCGCTGTCGCTGCAGGCGCATCCGAGCGCCGAGCAGGCGGTGGAGGGGTTCCACCGCGAGGAGCGGGCAGGCATTCCGATCTCGGCACCCAACCGCAACTACCGCGATCCCAGTCACAAACCCGAAATACTCGTCGCCCTAGGGCAATTCGAAGCGCTGGCCGGCTTCCGGCCGGCGGGGCGCACGGTCGAGTTGATGCGCGCGCTGGACGTCAGCGCCCTGGACCCGTTCATCAACCTGCTCGGCGGCCAATCCGACGCCGATGGTTTACGCGCCCTGTTCACCACCTGGATCACCGCGCCGCAGCCCGACATCGACGTGTTGGTGCCCGCGGTGCTCGACGGCGCCATCAATTACGTGCGCTCGGGCAAGCGCAAGTTCGCCGCCGAGGCCAAGACCCTGCTCGAGCTCGGGGAGCGCTATCCCGGCGACGCCGGCGTGCTGGCCTCGCTGCTGTTGAACCGGATCAGCCTGGCACCGGCCGAAGCCATCTACCTGCCCGCAGGCAACCTGCACGCCTACCTGGAGGGGGTGGGCGTCGAGGTGATGGCCAACTCCGACAACGTGCTGCGCGGCGGGCTGACCCCCAAACACGTCGACGTTCCCGAGCTGCTGCGGGTGCTCGACTTCACCCCCGCGGCCGATGTGGTCATCCGTCCCGAAATAGCCAGGGACAGCATGGAAGGCGGTATGGAGCTGGTCTATGACACGCCCGCACCGGAATTCGCGGTGTCGGTGCTGTGCATCGACGGCGACCAGCTCGGCCACGAGATCGACGCGCCGACCCGCAACGACGGTCCGCAGATCTTGTTGTGCACGGAGGGGTCAACGGTGGTGCACGCCAAGTCGGGCAAGGTGACGCTTCAACGCGGCTCGGCGGCGTGGGTGTCGGCCGACGACGGCCCGATCCGGTTGGTCGCCGCGGAGCCGACGAAGCTGTTCCGGTCCACCGTGGGAATCTGACGGGCTCAGTGCTTGGCGTTGCGGCCAATCGGCAACACGTGCCTGACCGCGACCGCCACGGACCCGATAACCAGGCCGATCACCGCTGACGCTGCGGTGTTGACGAGCCAACTCGTCAGCGCGCCGATACCTTCGGCCGCGTGGCGGACGAACTCCTCGGCGTGGTGGACGAGCCCGTAGGGGGCATGCCATCCGACCTCGTCGGTGCCGAGGAGAAGGATGTGTCCGCCCACCCACAGCATCGCCACCGTGCCGATCACCGACAGCGCGGCGAGCAGTTTGGGCATTCCGGCGACCAGTCCCCGGCCGATCTTCTGCGCGGCCGCCGAGGTCCGCTGCGTCAGGCTCAGCCCGACGTCGTCCATCTTCACGATGGCCGCGACGACGCCATAGACCGCGGCGGTGATGGCCAACGCGACCACCACCAGGATGATCAACCTGGGCCAGAACCGTTCGCCGGCGACCTCGTTGAGCGCGATCACCATGATCTCCGCGGACAGGATGAAGTCGGTGCGGATTGCGCCCGCGGTCATCTGCTTTTCGACATCACCGCCGACCGCCGTGGTTGGCACGGCGTGGGACTGGTGGCCCAGGATCTTGCCCCAGACCTTCTCCGCGCCCTCGTAGCACAGATACGTCGCGCCGATCATCAGCAGCGGTGTCAGCAGCCAGGGCAGGAACTCGCTGAGCAGCAGCGCGGCCGGCAGGATGAACAGCAGTTTGTTGCGCAGCGACCCGATCGCGATGCGCTTGATCATCGGAAGTTCGCGGTCGGCGGTGATGCCGTGCACGTACTGCGGGGTCACCGCGGTGTCGTCGACCACCACACCGGCGGCCTTCGCGGTCGCGCGTCCGGCGGCGGCGCCGATGTCGTCGACCGATGCGGCCGCCAGCCGGGCCAGCGCCGCGACATCGTCGAGAAGCCCGAACAGCCCCGCGCTCATCGTGTTTCTCTCATCGCTTCGAAGATTACCGGCTCTTTGGCGGCCCGCTTCTGCGCCAGCCACAGCCGCATGTTGTGTCGGATCGTGCGGGCGACCAGGCGCGGCGAGGGCACCATGTAGAGGCTGTCGAGCAGGCTGAACCGGCGCAGGAACCATTCGGCCAGAACGGGATCCGTCTCGGCAGCACCGAGAAACTGGTCGAACAGCGAGCCCACCGGTTTGTACCACCACGGTGAGGGCCCGGTGGCCCGGTGCATGGTCAGGTCGCCGATGGCGTTCATGGTCCACACCGGAAACGTCGTCTTGGCGGTGGCGCGGAGGGTTTCGCGGACCACGTCGGCGCCCGGTGTCTCAAGGGCCCGCTTCAGATGACCGGCCTGAAGCGAGGTCATCGACATGCCCTGGCCGAACGTGGGATTGAAGCTCACTACGGCGTCGCCGAACGGCAGGATGCCGCCCGGTAGGCGCTGCAGTTTGTCGTAGCGGCGCCACCGGCTGGCCGGATATTTGTGGTGGGCGACGTCGTCCAGCGGGGTGCCGCGCCGTAGCGCGGACGCCACGTGGGCGGGCAGGATCTCGTCGGCCAACGCGCACATCTGCGCGAAGTCCTGCGGTGGCGCGACCTTGCCAACGCCGAACGTGGTGACGTTCCAGATGCCGTCCTCGTAAAGCAGCATGCCGATTCCCAGCGGCTGATCAGCCGACGCGCCCGCCACGACGACCTTCTCGCTGAGCAGGCCGTCGGGAACCCGGACGCGCTGGCTGGTGTAGGCGATGCCGACGAACACGACGTCCTCGCGGGGCCGCTCATAACCCCAGTTCTGCAGCCACACCGGTAATCGGGTACCGCGGCCGGTGGCGTCGACCACCAAATCGGCGGGCAGCACCGCGCCGGATTCCAAGTGCACCCCGGTCACCCGCTCGCTGCCGGGGTCGAAGCGCGGTTGGGTGACCGCCGCGTGGATCTTCTCGACGTTGTCGAGCGCCGAGACCCGTTTGCGGAGCTGCCATTCCAACTGCGGGCGGCTGGGCACGTAGGCGGTGAACTCGTTTCGCAGCCGATGCGCGGTGCCGAGCACATGACCGGCCGCGCCGAAGTGGATGCAGTCGGGCCGATTCTCCAGGATCGGCACACCCTCGGAGACCATGCCGTCGAGCAGTCCGGGGAAGTGGGTTTCGAACTCCTGGGCGCCACGCGCCATCAACAGATGCACATGCCTGCCCTGCGGGACGGCGGACCGGTTGGCGGGCGCATCGGGCAGTTCGTCGCGCTCACAGAGCGTCACCCGGTCATAGAAGTCCGACAACACCCGCGCCGCACACAGGCCGGCGATGCTGGCCCCGATGACAACCGCGTGTTCGGCAGTCCGCCCCATTGAGCAGAGGGTACTCGCTACATTGCGGTCAGCGGATCAGGAAGGAATGCCAATGACGCGGCGGACCAAGTCGGTAGAACAGTCCATCGCCGACACCGACGAACCCGGTACGCGGCTACGCAAGGACCTCACCTGGTGGGACCTCACGGTGTTCGGCGTCTCGGTGGTGATCGGCGCCGGTATCTTCACGATCACCGCGTCGACGGCGGGAAACCTGACCGGCCCGGCCATTTCGATCTCGTTCGTGATCGCGGCGGCCACCTGCGGGCTGGCCGCGCTGTGTTACGCCGAGTTCGCGTCGACGGTGCCGGTGGCGGGCAGCGCCTATACGTTTTCCTATGCGACGTTCGGTGAGTTCGTCGCGTGGATCATCGGCTGGGACCTGATCCTCGAGTTCGCCGTGGCGGCCGCGGTGGTCGCCAAGGGCTGGTCGAGCTATCTCGGCACCGTGTTCGGCTTCGGTGGCGGCACGGTCAATGTCTTTGGCCTGCAACTGGACTGGGGCGCGCTGCTGATCATCGCGTTCGTCACGTTCATCTTGGCGGTCGGCACGAAGCTATCCGCGGGGGTGAGCCTGGCGATCACCGTAATCAAGGTGGCGGTGGTGCTGCTCGTGGTGGCTGTCGGCGCGTTCTACATCAAGGCGGCGAACTATTCGCCGTTCCTGCCGCCCGCGGAAGCCGGCCAGGGCGGCAGCGGCCTCGAGCAGTCGTTGTTCTCGCTGATGACCGGGGCTCAGGGCAGCAGCTACGGGTGGTACGGCCTGCTGGCCGGCGCGTCGATCGTGTTCTTTGCGTTCATCGGTTTCGACATCATCGCGACCACCGCAGAGGAGACCAAGTACCCGCAGCGCGACGTGTCGCGCGGCATCCTGGCCTCGCTGGCGATCGTCACCGTGCTCTACGTGGCGGTCGCGGTCGTGCTGACCGGGATGGTGCATTACACCGAGTTGCGTGCGGCGGGGGAGGACGCGAACCTGGCCACCGCGTTCGCGGCCAACGGAGTGGACTGGGCGGCCCAGGTCATCTCGATCGGCGCGCTGGCCGGTCTGACCACCGTCGTGATCGTGTTGGTGCTGGGCCAGACCCGGGTGCTGTTCGCGATGTCGCGGGACGGCCTGCTGCCCCGTGGCCTGGCCAAGACCGGCGCCCGTGGCACGCCGGTGCGCATCACGCTGCTGGTCGGCGCGGCGGTCGCGGTGACGGCGTCGGCGTTCCCGATGGACAAGCTCGAGGAGATGGTCAACATCGGCACGCTGTTCGCGTTCGTGTTGGTCTCGGCCGGGGTGATCGTGCTGCGGCGCACGCGCCCGGACCTCAAACGCGGCTTCCGCGCGCCGGGCGTCCCGTGGCTGCCGATCGCTTCGATCGTGGCGTGCATCTGGCTGATGCTCAACCTCACCGCGGTGACGTGGATCCGGTTCCTGATCTGGATGGCCATCGGCGTGGTGCTGTATTTCCTGTACGGCCGCGGTCACTCGGTGCTGGGCCGCCGGGAAGCCACGGCGATTTCGGCGCGCTGAAGGACCCTCACGGGGCATTTGCGCGCCGAACTCGCAGGGTTAGGTTTACAAAGTCACTCTGTATGTCTAGACAGCCGACACGAAGACCTCTATAGTCAAGCGAACACGTGATGGCACTCACTTCGGGAGGCTTGCAGTGACGACACAGATGTCTGAACCCCAGACCGCGGAGCAGTGGCGGGACAAGAAGCGCTACCTGTGGCTGATGGGGTTGATCGCCCCGACAGCACTTTTCGTGATGCTGCCGCTGGTGTGGGCGTTCAACCAGTGGGGCTGGCACGTGGCGGCGCAGGTGCCGTTCTGGATCGGTCCGATTCTGGTCTACCTGCTGTTGCCCGCGTTGGACCTGCGCTTCGGACCCGACGGGCAGAACCCGCCCGACGAGGTGATGGAGCGGCTGGAGAACGACCGGTACTACCGGTACTGCACCTACGCCTACATCCCGTTCCAGTACGCCAGCGTCATCGTCGGCGCGTACCTGTTCACCGCCTCGGACCTGAGCTGGCTTGGCTTCGACGGCGGACTGGGTTGGCCGGCGAAGATCGGCCTGGCGCTGTCGGTGGGGGTCCTCGGCGGCGTCGGCATCAACACCGCCCACGAGATGGGGCACAAGAAGGACTCGCTGGAGCGGTGGCTGAGCAAGATCACGCTGGCGCAGACCTGCTACGGGCACTTCTTCATCGAGCACAACCGCGGCCACCACGTCCGCGTGGCGACACCGGAGGATCCGGCGTCGGCGCGGTTCGGGGAGACGTTCTGGGAGTTCCTGCCGCGCAGCGTGTTCGGGTCGCTGAAGTCGGCATGGGAACTGGAAGCCAAGCGGCTCGAACGGGCCGGAAAGAGCAAGTGGCACCCGTCCAACGACGTGCTCAACGCGTGGGCGATGTCGGCGGTGTTCTACGGCGTGCTGATCGCGGTGTTCGGCGTCGCGTTGATTCCCTACATCGTGATTTCGGCGGTGTACGGCTTCATGCTGCTGGAGACGGTCAACTACCTCGAGCACTACGGCCTGCTGCGCCAGAAGCTGGAAAGCGGCCGCTACGAGCGCTGCACGCCGGCGCACAGCTGGAACTCCGACCACATTGTGACCAACCTGTTCCTGTATCACCTGCAGCGGCACAGCGATCACCACGCCAACCCCACCCGGCGCTACCAGACGCTGCGCAGCATGGCCGGTGCGCCCAACCTGCCCAGCGGCTACGCGTCGATGATCACGCTGACGTACTTCCCGCCGCTGTGGCGCCGCGTGATGGACCACCGGGTGCTCGACCACTACGACGGCGACATCACCCGCGTCAACATCCACCCGCGGGTGCGCAACAAGGTGCTCGCCCGCTATGGGGCCGGCGATGAGCGCTCGCGCGAAGGGCGGAGTGCTCGAGCATGAGCGCCTACCGCTGCCCGGGTTGCGACTACCTCTATGACGAGGTCAAAGGCGAACCGCGCGAAGGCTTTCCGGCCGGCACCCCGTTTTCCGACATCCCCGACGACTGGGGTTGCCCGGACTGTGCGGTACGCGAGAAGGCCGACTTCCAACCCGCGAGTTAACGCAACGAAAGGAGAGACCGTGGACTACAAGGTGTACGAATGCCTGGTGTGCGGGTTCGAGTACGACGAAGCCAAGGGCTGGCCTGAGGATGGCATCGCGCCCGGCACCCGCTGGGAAGACATCCCCGAGGACTGGACCTGCCCCAACTGCGGCGCGGCCAAGTCGGACTTCGAAATGGTCCAAGTCGCGCGCCGGTGACGCCATCTGCGCGAGCGCGGCGGCAGAAAACGCTAATGTCGCGCGTGTGAGTCCACCGCGCACGAAGCGAACCGCGCAGCGCATCCCCTACGCGGAAGCGTCCCGGGTGTTGCTGCGTGACTCCATCCTGGACGGTATGCGCGATCTGCTGCTCACCCGCGACTGGTCGGCGATCACGCTGTCGCACGTGGCCAAGGCCGCCGGCATCAGCCGCCAGACCATCTACAACGAGTTCGGATCGCGCCAGGGCCTGGCGCAGGCGTATGCGCTGCGGTTGGCCGACCGGCTCGTCGACCACGTCGACGACGCGATCGAGGGCAACGTGGGCGACGTCTACTCCGCGTTCCTGCACGGTTTCCGCGACTTCTTCACCGAGTCGGCCGCCGACCCGCTGGTGATGTCGCTGCTGAACGGCGAGATCAAACCGGACCTGTTGGCGCTCATCACCACCGACAGCGGCCCGATCATCACCCACTGTTCGCAGCGGCTGACGGCGACGTTCGTGCACAGCTGGGTGGCGTGCAGCGACGACGACGCCGGCATGCTGGCCCGCGCGATCGTGCGGCTGGCGATGAGCTATATCTCGATGCCGCCGGAGGCAGATCACGACGTCGCGGCGGACTTGGCTAGGCTGCTTACGCCGGCCGCTGAACGCTACGGTGTGATCGCCACCGATTAGCCACGACGCTGGCCGGGCAAGCTTGAGCCAAACCACATGCCCCAGAAAGCCCCAGGAAGAGAGCTCCATGACGACGACTGAACAGCGGCTGACCCCTGACGTCCGCAACGGCATCGACTACAAGGTGGCCGATCTGTCCCTTGCTGAATTCGGTCGCAAGGAGATCCGGCTCGCCGAACACGAGATGCCCGGGTTGATGGCGTTGCGCCGCGAGTACGCCGATGTGGCGCCGCTCAAGGGTGCGCGCATCTCAGGATCGCTGCACATGACCGTGCAGACCGCGGTGCTCATCGAGACCCTGACGGCGCTGGGCGCGGAAGTGCGCTGGGCGTCGTGCAACATCTTCTCCACCCAGGACCACGCCGCCGCCGCGGTGGTCGTCGGTCCGCACGGCACCCCGGAGGAGCCGCAGGGCACCCCGGTCTTCGCCTGGAAGGGCGAGACGCTCGAGGAGTACTGGTGGGCGGCCGAGCAGATGCTCACGTGGCCGGGCGAGCCCGCCAACATGATCCTCGACGACGGCGGCGACGCCACCATGATGGTGCTGCGCGGCGCGCAGTACGAGAAGGCCGGTGTGGTGCCGCCCGCCGAGGACGACGACCCGGCCGAGTGGAAGGTCTTCCTGTCGGTGCTGCGCGAGCGCTTCGAGCAGGACAAGACCAAGTGGTCCAAGATCGCCGAGGCCGTCAAGGGCGTCACCGAAGAGACCACCACCGGTGTGTTGCGTCTCTACCAGTTCGAGGCGCAGGGCGAGTTGCCGTTCCCGGCGATCAACGTCAACGACTCGGTGACCAAGTCCAAGTTCGACAACAAGTACGGCACCCGGCACTCGCTGATCGACGGCATAAACCGCGGCACCGACGTGCTGATCGGCGGTAAGAAGGTGCTGATCTGCGGCTACGGCGACGTCGGCAAGGGCTGCGCGGAATCGCTGGCCGGCCAGGGCGCGCGGGTGGCGGTCACCGAGATCGACCCGATCAACGCGCTGCAGGCGCTGATGGACGGCTTCGACGTGCGCACCGTCGAGGAGGGTATCGGCGAGGCCGACATCGTCATCACCGCGACCGGCAACAAAGACATCATCACACTCGAGCACATGCGGGCGATGAAGGACCAGGCGATCCTGGGCAACATCGGCCACTTCGACAACGAGATCGACATGGCTGCGCTGGAACGCTCCGGGGCCAAGCGGATCAACATCAAGCCGCAGGTCGACCAGTGGGTGTTCGACGACGGCAAGTCGATCGTCGTGCTGAGTGAGGGTCGGCTGCTCAACCTGGGCAACGCCACCGGGCACCCGTCGTTCGTGATGAGCAACAGCTTCTCCAACCAGGTGATCGCCCAGATCGAACTGTGGACCAAGAACGACGAGTACGACAACGCGGTGTACCGGCTGGCCAAGCATCTCGACGAGAAGGTCGCACGCATTCACGTTGAGGCGCTTGGTGGTTCGCTGACCAAGCTCACTAAGGAGCAGGCCGAGTACATCAACGTCGACGTCGAGGGCCCCTACAAGCCGGAGCACTACCGGTACTGATCGGCATCGTTATCGGTAGCGGGCGAGGCCGTCTCGCCCTCACAGCATCGTTGTTGGCCGCTGCGCTGTTGGTTGCGCCGGTGCCGGTCGCCGCTGCGGCGGCGCCGGACTGGTCCGGCCTCGACGCGCGCCATTACGACGGGCCAATTCCGTTAAATGCCAAGTTGATTCAATCGGTACCGTTGAATCCTGCACTCGCGGTGCGGGGTTCGGCGCACGCTTATCGGATCCTGTACTCGACAGTCGATCAGCACGGCGACCCCGCGGTGGGCACGGCTGCGGTGTTCATGCCAAACGGTGAGCCACCGCAGGGTGGTTGGCCGGTGATCGCGTGGGCGCACGGAACGGTGGGGCTGGGTGATGACTGCACACCCTCTGCGCTGCCGCGCAGCCCACGCGACGACGAGTACCTGACGCACTGGCTCGACCAGGGCTATGCGGTGGTGGCCCCCGACTACGTCGGTTTGGGCACACCGGGTTTGATGAGCTACCTCGATAGCGTGCCCACCGCCCGCGGCGTGATCGATTCGGTGATCGCCGCGCACCAGGTGGACGTGCCGCTGTCGCCGAAGTGGGCCATCGTCGGCCAGTCCCAGGGCGGCGGTGCGGCGGTCAACAGCGCCCGGTGGGCCACCGAGTTCAGCGACGGCAGCGGGCTGGACTACCGCGGTGTGGTGGCCACCGGAACCCCCGCCAACATCGAACGGGTGGTCAAGCTAGCCGCACCCGACATGAAGTTGCCCGCCGAACTCGGCCCGGCCGCCAACAGCTACGCCGCATACATCCTGGCGGCCTTCGCCGAAGCGCGTCGCGACATCGACATCGACTCGGTGCTCACCCCGGCCGGACGCGACGCGGTCGCCAAGGCCGCGACGATGTGTAAACCGGAACTGGATCGCGAGCTGACGGGCATGACCCCGGCGAAATTCTTCAGTGCGCCGCTGATGTCGCTGCCGGGGATCTCCGAGGCGCTCGACGACTACATGGGCACACCGGACCGCGGCTATGACCGACCGATCTTCCTCGGGGTCGGGTTGTTGGACCGCGATGTGCCGCCCCAGTCGACACTGACGTTCTATGACGAACTGGTGGCCAACCACCAAAACGTGGAGCTGCGGGTATATCCGGACCTAGACCACGGCGGAACCGTGCTGGCGTCACTGCCGGATTCGACGCCGTTTCTGAAAGCGGCGTTCACCCAGCCTTGATCACATGGCTTCGGGGCGTTCCACCGGGCCGTTCTGCTCACCGTCGCGGGTGAGGACGCTGATCATCCCGTTCGGTTCGAGGTAGGCCTGCTGCACGCTCGTGATGTCGTGGATGCCGTGCAGCCGCAGCTGCGATTCGACCTCTTCGCGGCTCATGAATTCCCGATGCATCGTGTGTCGATTGAGCTCGCCCTCGCGGATCAATGGTTTAGGGCGCGCCTTCACGAGGCGCGAGAAAGCCGGAAACCGGTAGGACACCGCGTCGACGGCGACGCTCCAGAACAGGATCGTCACGATGACGACGAAGCCGTCGGCCAACGTCGAATCCTGCGTATACAGCGCCGGCCCCGCGGCTTGGGCCACCAGCACGATGATCAGCACATCGGTGACCCCGAGGCCCCCGGACTCACGCTGTCCGACGATGCGCATCAGGATCAACAGCGCAACAAACGTAACCGTGCCGCGGGCGATGCTTTCAACCAGGGGCAGGGCCGGTATGAAGATCGATTGCCAATCGAGCATGGGCGCCTTCGGGTCTGACGTTGACGCCAGTGAGTACCCCGCCGCGCGGCGGCCAAACCGATTACCCGCGGCAGGGTTTCGCCGCAGCCGGAACAGCGTCTCGCCCGCCCGCGGCGCCACCATCGTGTCCGGATCAGCAGCAACAGCCTCCCGGCCCACCGATGCCGGGTCCAGGTAGGCCAGATTCGCTGTGTGGCAGAGGCTTTCGTCGATAATCGTTGCCGGGGTGACCCGCACGCGCAGCCCAGGTGCGTGACGTGCACCTCGGACAGTCCCTCGATGCCCGGCGTACCCGATCTCGCCGGGTCCCGTCGGCTTTACGTTTTCGCGGCCCGGGGTAACCTCCGACCGACCGCCGAGGAGGAAGTGTTTCGTGGCCGATGGCGCCGGCGCCGGATAGCGATCGCCATGTTCGATTCGGTCCTTGACACGCTCGGCCACGCGTGGTGGGCGTATCCGCTGATCCTGCTGTTCTGCACGTTCGACGCCGTCGTCCCTGCGCTGCCCAGCGAGACCGCGTTGCTGACCGGAGGCATCCTCGCCGCCGACGGCGCGATGGTGCTCGGCTGGGTGATCGTGATGGCGACCATCGGCAGCTTTCTCGGCGACAACCTCGCCTACTGGATCGGCCGCTCCGCCGAGGGGCGGGCCCGGCGCTGGATCGCGCGCGGCGAAAAGGCCAGCCGGCGCCTGGACTGGGCGCAGGAAGAACTGGCCAAGCACGGGGGAGCGTTGGTGATCGTCGCGCGGTTCATCCCGGGCGGCCGCACGGCGACCACGGTCACCTGCGGGGTGCTGCACTTCCCGTATCGCCAGTTTCTGGTGTTCGACGCGGTCGGCGCGGTGCTGTGGGCGACCGTCAACACGCTGATCGGCTATCTCGGCGGACGCGCGTTCGCCGACAACACGCTTGCGGCGTTCATCCTGTCGTTCGGCGTGGCGCTGTCGCTGGCCGGAGCCATCGAGCTGATCCGATGGCTGCGCCGTCGCCGCGACCGGTGACCACAAGGTTTACGGCGGCCCGATTCGGCAAGGAGCGCGTGATGAGCGACTACGGACGCGACCTGCTCTTCGGCACCTTCACCCGGTCAACGATCCCGCCGGCCAAGCCGTCGAGCAGCCCGTCGTGGCCGACCGGGCGGGCCTGGACCTGGTGACATTCCAGGACCACTCGTACGTCGCGAAGTTCCACGCCCGCGGCGGCATACCACTGCTGTTCACCGAGCGTCTCGTGGACAAGCAGCTCCGCGATTATGCGATCAAGTCGATCTCAGCTGTGGCGTAACAACTCTCGCGCCTCGGCGTAGCATTCGTGTCCGCCACACTTGCCGCGTTGCTGCGTGGCTGGCCGATCTTCTCAATGAACTCGGCGCCGCTGCGGAGAGGAACGGCGCGTCCGCTTCGGCGGCCGTCGCCCTGGTAAGCAGCGTCTTGCCGGTACGGGCGGGTCGGTCAACAGCACACCTTAGCGCACCTTGGTGCCTTGCCCGGGGCCTCGGCGGGTCAGCCGAACCACCCTGCACCGCAGCAAGAGTCATCTTTCCCGCTGCCAAGGAGGCCGGGGGGCGTTGAGGTCGAACCGCACGCCGACCATCCTGATCACGAAGCACACGGACGCGGCGCCCAGCGTCGCCGCGATGTTCTGATAGTCAAGGCTGTGCACTATCGCCGCGCATCCGGCGCCCACCATCGCCGGGATCGCGTACAGCTCGCTGCGGAAAACGACAGGTACCTGACCGATCGACATGTCGCGGATGGTTCCCCCGCCAACCGCGGTGATGGTGCCGACGACGATCGCCTGCACGACGCCGAAGCCGAGGCCGAGTGCCTTATAGGAGGCGAGCACCGCGAACACACTCAACCCGACCGCGTCGAGCGCGGTGATGGGCATGGTGAACCGTTCCAGCGCCGGGCTTAGCACGAACGCGATCGATCCGCCTCCGGCAGCGACGGCCAGGTAGCGCCAGTCAACGAAAGTTGCGGGCGGAAGGGCGTTGAGGAGGACATCGCGGATGACGCCACCGCCGAGCCCGGTGAGCATGCCGACAGTGACGACGCCGAAAATGTCGAGGCGCGTGGCGCGCATCGCGACCAGTGCACCGTTGAGCGCGAACGCGAACGTGCCGATGAGGTCGAGCGCCAGCAAGAGCGGCGTTTCGGTCGACATTCCATGGTGTATACCCGAGGCAGCGGGTAAGCGACGCGTTCACAGCGCTTTGCGCTGTGTCACGCTTACCCGGCGGCGATACGGCCGGCGATCGTGACGACCCGTTCGGCGAGGTGGTCGAGCGCGGCGTTGGTTGCGTCATTGACCGGTGTTTTGTTGTCGCCGCCGGTGATATGGCTGACGCCGTACGGGTTGCCGTCGGCGAACTTGAGTTCGTTGGTGTAGCCGGGCGGCACGATGATGCCGCCGAAGTGCATCAGCGTCACATACAGGTTGATCAGCGTGGTTTCCTGGCCGCCGTGAGCGGTCTGCGACGAGGTGAACCCTGCGTAGACTTTGTCCGCGAGCTTGCCCTGCGCCCACAGCCCGCCGAGCGTGTCGATGAATGTCCGGAACGACGCTGCCGGAGAGCCGAATCGGGTTGGTGAGCCGAAAATCACCGCGTCGGCCCAGACGATGTCGTCACCGGTGGCGGCCGGCTTGTCCTTGGTGGCCTCGTAGTTGGCGGTCCAGGCCGGGTTGTCGGCGAACGACGCCGGGTCACGAGTCTCGGCGACGTGTCGCAACCGCACCTCGGCGCCCGCATTCTCGGCGGCTTTGGCCACGCGGCGCGCCATCGTCGTACCGTGTCCGGTCGCCGAGTAGTAGATCACCGACAGCCTCACCATTTTTTCGTCTCCTCCACGTCGTCAGGCAGGACGTGTTCTCGCCTACCCCACTTGAGCCCGAGGAAACCTGGCGCGCTGTGCGCCGATGCGGGGTTTCGAGTCGCCGATAAGGGATACGTTTGGGTCAAACACCGCCTTTGGTAGGGGAGTGCCATGTCTGCCGACAGTTTCGGAACCCGCGATCGTCTCACCGTGGACGACAGCACGTACACGATCTATCGACTCGACCGCATCGAGGGTTCGCAACGTCTGCCGTACAGCTTGAAGGTGCTGTTGGAGAACCTGCTCCGCAACGAGGACGGCCGGTTGGTAACGTCCGAGCAGATCAACGCGCTGGCGGCATGGGACCCCACCGCCGAACACGGGCGGGAAATCGCCTATACGCCCGCGCGGGTGCTGATGCAGGACTTCACCGGGGTGCCGTGTGTCGTCGACCTGGTTGCGATGCGTGACGCCATCGCCGACCTCGGTGGTGACACGCAACGTATCAACCCGTTGTGCCCGACCGAGTTGGTCATCGACCACTCGGTGATCGCCGACGTGTTCGGCAGACCCGATGCCTACTTGATCAACGCAGAGCTCGAGTTCGAGCGCAACGAAGAGCGCTACCAACTGCTGCGCTGGGCGCAGCAGGCCTTCGCCGACTTTTCCGTCGTACCGCCCAACACGGGGATCTGCCACCAGGTGAACCTGGAGTACCTGGCCCGGGTGGTATTCACCAGCAACGGTGACGATGGCCCGGTGGCCTACCCAGATACGTTGGTGGGCACCGACTCTCACACGCCGATGGTCAACGGCCTCGGGGTCCTCGGGTGGGGCGTCGGCGGCATCGAGGCCGAGGCGGCGATGCTCGGCCAGCCGATGAGCATGCTGGTCCCGCAGGTTGTCGGCTTGAAGCTCACCGGTGAGCTGCAACCCGGTACCACCGCCACGGACCTGGTGCTCACCGTGGCGGAGTTACTGCGGCGTACCGGTGTGGTCGGTAAGTTCGTCGACCTCTACGGGCCAGGCGTGGCCAACGTGCCGCTGGCCAACCGGGCCACCATCGGCAACATGAGCCCTGAATACGGCTCGACCGTCACGATTTTCCCGATCGACGGCGTCACCCTGGACTACCTGCGGTTGACCGGGCGCCCGGAATCCCAGATCCGGCTGGTGGAGGCGTATGCCAAGGAACAGGGTCTGTGGCATGACCCAGACCGTGAGCCGGTGTACTCGCAAGCGATCGAATTGGACCTGAGCACGGTCGAGCCGTCGATCGCAGGTCCCAAGCGACCGCAGGACCGCATACCGCTGCGGCACGCACCGGATGCGGTGGCGTCGCTGCTGGCCGGTACGCCCACGACCGCTGAAGCGCTCAGCGGCGTCGATCGGGCCTCCGCGCTGTCGTTCCCAGCGAGCGACCCCATCGCGGTGCGTAAGAACTCCCCGTCCGACAAGCCGCGCAAACCCCGTGATTTCGGCACCGATAACGAGTGGCCGTCCAACCCCGTGACGGTCGAACTCGGCGACGGTGGCCGCACCGAGTTGGACAACGGGCACGTGGTGATCGCAGCGATCACCTCCTGCACCAACACCTCCAACCCGTCGGTCATGGTGGGTGCTGCGCTCTTGGCCAAGAAGGCCGTCGAACGGGGCCTGAGCCGCAAACCCTGGGTCAAAACCTCGTTGGCGCCGGGTTCCCGAATCGTCACGGACTATTACGAAAAGGCTGGCTTGACACCGTATCTGGACAAGCTCGGCTTCAACTTGGTTGGCTACGGCTGCACCACCTGCATCGGTAACTCCGGGCCGCTGATCCCGGAGGTGAGCAGGGCCGTCACCGACAACGACCTGACCGTGTGCTCGGTGTTGTCGGGCAACCGCAACTTCGAGGGCCGCATCCATCCCGAGTGCAAGATGAATTTCCTTGCCTCGCCGCCGCTGGTGGTTGCGTACGCGTTGGCAGGCAGCCTGCACGTGGATCTGTTGGAGGATCCGTTGGGTACCGGCGCCGACGGGGAACCGGTGTACCTGCGCGACGTCTGGCCGACCGAGGCCGAGGTTGCCGACGTCGTTGGCGCGCATCTGAAGGCCGAGATGTTCACGACGTCCTACGGCGATGTATTCACCGGTGACGAGCACTGGCGCAACCTCGACGTGCCGAGCGGTGACACCTTCCAATGGGCGCCCGATTCGACGTACGTGCGCCAGCCACCGTATTTCGAGGACATGACCGTCGAGCCGCAACCAGTGGCCGATATCACCGGCGCCCGGGTGCTGGCCAAGCTAGGTGACTCGGTCACCACCGACCACATCAGCCCGGCCGGGGCTATCAGCCTCGACTCGCCAGCCGGAAAGTATCTGTCGGAGCACGGGATCGAACGCAAAGACTTCAACTCGTATGGGTCACGCCGGGGCAACCACGAGGTGATGATCCGCGGCACGTTCGCCAACATCCGGTTACGCAACCAGCTCGCGCCCGACACCGAGGGGGGCTGGACCCGCGACTTCAGCCAACCGGACGGGCCGGTCACCACGATCTACGACGCGTCGGTGAACTACGCGGCGGCCGGGACACCGTTGGTGATCCTGGCGGGTCAGGAGTACGGCTCCGGTTCGTCACGCGACTGGGCGGCCAAGGGCACGCTGTTGTTGGGTGTACGGGCGGTGATCGCCGAATCCTACGAGCGCATACACCGCTCGAATCTCATTGGCATGGGCGTACTTCCGCTGCAGTTTCCGGCGGGCCAGAACGCCGACTCGTTGAACTTGACCGGCGAGGAGACATTCGACATCACCGGTGTCACCGCGTTGTCGGATGGGATTCCTGACACGGTGCACGTGCGTGCGGGCGATGTGGAGTTCGACGCGGTGCTGCGCATCGACACCCCCGGTGAAGCCGACTACTACCGCCACGGCGGCATCATGCAGTACGTGCTGCGGCGACTGCTGGTCGGCACCGATGGCTGACGCTCACACGAGCTCCACGACGTTTTCGTACCGGGGCCACAATGCAGCGTCCACACCCCTGGAGTGCGCGTACCCGTCGGCGCCGCGGGCGTCGTGGACATTCAGACTGACGCCGTCGACACCAGGACGAATGTGCGCACTGGACCGGCGACCGATGCGCGACACATGGAGAAGAGCGGCTCCGACATTTCCTCGGCGAGAACAACTTCCAATGGGCCGGAATCGGCGCTGAGCACTACGTGAATCCGGTGTTCTCGGTGTTGCACATCGAGCGCAGGCAGCGCATCGATGCGGTCGTCACCTAGCGCTTCACGCGCGAAGTACTGGGCGGCCTGGACCGAATGCGGAAGAGATGTGCGGCCGCGCAGGAATCTGTTTTCGAGCCTGCCGTCGAGATACAACCGGACGAGTTCGGCCGAATCTGCGGAGTCGACTCGGCCGTAACACAGCCCCGCAGGCAATACGAGCATCGTCGCCGCGAACCGATCACCACCCAGATGTGAGCATTCCCATGTTAATTCGGGGTAGCGCGCCGCGATCGTCGCGGTCGCCGCGCGCCCGCGAACGGCGCAGCATTGATCATGCCTGCCATGTGCGCAGACGGCGACGAGCGGGTCGGCGGACAATCCGCCGTCGGAGCCGTCGAGTGCGAAATCCAGATACTCGCTTGGATTGCTGACCTCGCCCTCATACAGCGCCTCGCTGCCGGGATCAGCGTGGGCTATGAACCATCGCCATCGCTTTGTCGCGGACCGACGGCCGGGGCGGCGGATGGCAGCGACCCGCATGCGCGCCCCCTCGAAACGGCGAGCGATGGCGCGGCCGAGGATGGGGTCGACGACACCTGGTGAATCCAGAAACGCCGAATGTCCCCAGGCGCCGGGTAGTTCCAACAGGACCCAGGCACGTCCGGCCGACGCCGTTCCATACATCGGGTCGGCGCGGAGCAGAGACTGATCGCTGCACGGGGGCCGCTTCGCCGCGGTCATCCTCGTTCAGTCGGGATCGAGGTTGGATGTTCGTGGGCGGGGATCACGATTCCCTCCCGGAGCAGCCGTCGAATCAGCACCGTCGAGTCGGCGCGGTCAAGACCCGGCAGGGAGTCCGCGTCGGCGATGAGCCCGCCTCGAAGCGCCTCGACGGCGAGTGCGCACGAGTTCGGGAAAGTCATGGTTTTGTCCCGTAGTCGTAACAGGAGACGGCCGCAGTGCCGATCAATGGTGCTTCCGAGTCCAGGGCGCCACCGCACCGTGACAACGTCCGCGTGTTCAGCAGCCGCGAGTGCGGCCAATGGTCGCACCGACATGGGTCGGGTGCGTTGTGAGTGCCTTCGCGACAGCTGCACGCCTGCGCTCTCACCGAGTTCCGTAGCGCGATGGCGCAAGGTGTCGGCTACTTCGAAGATGACCTTGGTTGCCATCGCTGTCATTTCGTCGTGGTTGGCGGGATCGATGCCTATCGGTAACGATTCCCTGAACTCGTCGACGACGGTCAGCGCGTCGACGACCGCCTGCACGATATCGAGACCCGTCGAGGTGGAGATACCGATCGTCAGGTGGATCGACGTGGTGTCGAGCGCGTGCGCCGAATGTATCCATCCGCGTGGCAGATACAGTGCGTCGCCGGCAGCCAACGCGGTATCGATGACCGGGGCGCCGTCGACACGTTCGCTGATCGCGGCACGGCGCTCGGTCCACGGCTGCGATGGCAAGGGGTTATCGTGTACCGGCTGGTGAACGATCCACCGCTTCTCGCCGGCCACCTGCAAGACGAATACGTCGTGAACGTCGTAGTGCGGGTCGAAGCCCCGGCTGGCCGCAGGGGTGACGTAGGCATTGGCCTGCGTGGGGTGGCCGACGTCATCGACCACGCCGCGAACAAACTCGATCACCGGTGGCCATAGCCGATGCAGTCCTTGCAGCACGATCGTTGCGCCAGAGGCGAATTCAGTCAACACCTTGTCTGAGTCGACCTGATCCGCTATCTCTGCACCGAAGCCAGCAGGACCGAGATAGCACTCCCGGTCCAGCAGGTCGCCGTTCCTGGCCATCCGGATGAACGGCGCGCGAACCCCGCGCTGGGCGATCAGCTCATCGACGGCCGACGGCGACAGCAGATCGCTGAAGTCGCGGGGTAGCGCACCGGACCGGCTGAGCAGGGGCCTTCGACCCCAATACTGGGTCGCGAACGACCCAGCATCGGTGGCAATGCAGCGACTCAGCATCGGTTACGCGGTTCCGTCTGCCCCGCCGTCGTGTCCTTGTGGGTTGGAGCCGCCGTCGGCGGGCCCTTCTCCTGCGGTCCCGTCGGCGCCGCCGTCGTGTCCTTGTGGGTTGGAGCCGCCGTCGGCGGGCCCTTCTCCTGCGGTCCCGTCGGCGCCGCCGTCGTGTCCTTGTGGGTTGGAGCCGCCGTCGGCAGGTCCTTCGCCGCCGCTCCCGGAGGTGGTCATATCGTCGTCGTCGAGCGCCATGATGGTCCCTTCTTTGGGTTTGCTTTCTCTTGTCACCGCAGTGCGCCCCGTTATTGGTCTGCTGCCTGGGCTGTTGGACTGGTTCGCAGAAGCGGCGTCATAGGAATTGCCAACCCGGCCGCGAACCAAACGAAGCGGTACATCGGCGTCGCGCTGACGGGGCGTGCTGCGGTACCCGGCGGGCACTCGCTTCTAGGCGCGCCCGCGCCCCCTAGCGGGTTGATCGCACGCATCTGCTGGTGCGAGCAATCAACCCGTTAAGCATGCCCTGGGCCACCGCGCGGGATTAATTCAGCAGTCTCCATGGCGATCGGGTGGGCGGCCAGGATTGCTACGCCGGATACTCGTCGCGTTTGCGCGGCCAGTCGGTGAAGTCGGTGCCGCGCCCCTTGGGTGCCCGGTCCAGCAGCTGCCACGTCGCGTTCAGCGCTTCGGTGCCGCGGTCGTAGGTCGAGTAGGTGTGATAGACCATCCCGTCCTGCAACGCGAAACAGCTCAGCGCCATCAGCTCCATCACATCGAGCATGCTGCCGCTACCCGACACATAGTCGCGGCGCGCCGTCGGAACGTGCATGTACTCGAAGAAGTCGGCGTCGAAGCCGCTGCCGCCCGACGACACCCATTCGATGTCCCATCCCATCCGCTGCTTGTACGCGGTGAGCACCGGAAGCAGTGAGCGCGACGACAACAGAAAGGTCACGTCCCGGCGCGCCAAATGCGGCACCGCGCCGACCAGGTTGTCGGTTTCGAAGGTGCAGCCGGGGCAGCCGTCGGGGGTTTTCGGCCCGTGCATGAAGTGCCGCACGATCAGTTGGGAGCGGCCGTCGAACAGTTCGGCGAGCGTGCGCTGGCCTGCTGTCGTGTCGAACACGTACTGCTTGTCAACCGGCACCCAGGGCAGCCCCTGACGCTCGGCGGCAAGCACAGTGGCTCGCCGGGTCAGTTCCTTTTCTTTCGCCAGTTGCCGTTCGTAGGCGGCGCGCCACTGTTTGCGCGTCCCGACCGTATGCGTGACGGATCCAGTCATCGTGTCCTTTCGCAGATGGAAGGTTCAACGGGCAGACCTTCGGCGGCGGCGAGACTCATCGCCGTTACGCTCGCCGCGTGATCATCGTGATCGAGGGTGTGGACGGTGCGGGCAAACGCACCCTGACCAACGGCCTGCGCGCCGCGTTCGAGGGCGACGGCAAGACGGTCGCCAGCCTCGACTTTCCCCGCTACGGCCGATCGGTGGAAGCCGATCTGGCCGCCGAGGCGCTGCACGGTGGCCACGGTGACCTCGCCGATTCGGTTTACGCCATGGCGGTGTTGTTCGCGCTGGATCGGGCGGCCGCGCGCGCCGAGATCGCCGAGCTGACCGCGGCCCACGACGTCGTGATTCTGGACCGCTATGTCGCCTCCAACGCCGCCTACAGCGCCGCGCGGCTGCACGAGGGCGTCGACGGCGACGTCGTCGCATGGGTGCGCGAACTCGAATACGGTCGGCTCGGGATGCCCGCGCCCGACTGGCAGGTGCTGCTCGATGTGCCGACCGAGCTGGCCGCCGAGCGTGCGGAGAACCGTGCCCGCCAGGAGGCCGACCGCGCGAAAGACGCCTATGAGCGCGACGACGGGCTGCAGCGGCGCACCGCGCAGGCCTACGCCGGGCTGGCCGCGGCCGGCTGGTGCGGGCGGTGGCTGGTGGCCGGTCCGGACGTGGATCCGGCCGCCCTGGCTCACGAGCTGGGTTGACCGCGAAACCGACGCTTTGGCGGTTCGGTGGACGGAAATCGACCGAAACGTCGATTTCGCGGTTTCGAGACCGCGCTGACGCGCAAAACGCCCGCGTGGTACCCGGGCTTTATCGCGATTTGGTGACACCATGGACAACATGAGGCAAAGGATTCTGGTTGTCGACGACGATCCGTCGCTGGCCGAGATGCTCACCATCGTGCTGCGCGGAGAGGGATTCGACACCGCGGTCATCGGTGACGGCACGCAGGCGCTCACCGCGGTCCGTGAACTGCGGCCCGACCTGGTGCTGCTCGACTTGATGCTGCCGGGCATGAACGGCATCGACGTGTGCCGGGTGCTGCGTGCCGACTCCGGTGTCCCGATCGTGATGCTGACGGCCAAGACGGACACCGTCGACGTGGTGCTCGGCCTGGAGTCGGGTGCCGACGACTACGTCATGAAACCGTTCAAACCCAAAGAACTTGTGGCGCGAGTTCGAGCTAGATTGCGCCGCAACGAGGATGAGCCCGCCGAGATGCTCTCGATCGGCGATGTGGACATCGATGTGCCTGCCCACAAGGTCACCCGGCTAGGCGAGCAGATCTCGCTGACGCCGCTGGAGTTCGACCTGTTGGTGGCGTTGGCGCGTAAACCGCGGCAGGTGTTTACTCGAGATGTGCTGCTCGAACAGGTGTGGGGTTACCGGCACCCCGCCGACACCCGTTTGGTGAACGTGCATGTCCAGCGCTTGCGGGCCAAGGTCGAGAAGGACCCGGAGAACCCGCAGGTGGTGTTGACCGTTCGAGGAGTGGGGTACAAGGCCGGGCCACCGTGAGCCGCGATGATCCATAACCCTCGGCGGTGGCCGTGATCTTTAGCTCCAGGCGGCGCATTCGGGGACGCTGGGGGCCGTCGGCACCGCTGGTTCGTGGGGTTGCGGCGCTGGGACGTGCGCTGGGGCTGGCGTGGCGCCGTTCGTTGCAGCTGCGCGTGGTGACCCTGACGCTCGGGTTGTCGCTGGCCGTCATCTTGGTGCTGGGTTTCGTGCTGACCAGCCAAATCACTGACCGCATCCTCGAAGTCAAAGTGCGTGCGGGCACCGAGGAGATCGACCGTGCCCGCAGCACCGTGAGCGGAATCGTCGGCGGCGAGGAGACCCGCTCGCTGGACAGCAGCCTGCAGTTGGCCCGCAACACGCTGATCGACCGTACCGCGGACACCGGGCCGGGGCTCGCGGGCGCCTTCGACGCCGTGCTGGTGGTGCCCGGCGACGGGCCCCGCGCGGCGACGGCGGCCGGACCGGTGCAGCAGGTGCCCGATGCGCTGCGGGAGTTCGTCAAGGCCGGGCAGGTCAGCTACCAGTACGCCACGGTGCGCACCGACACGTTCTCCGGGCCCGCGCTGATCATCGGCACCCCGACGTCGTCGCCGGTGGCCAACCTCGAGCTGTACCTGATTTTTCCGCTGAACAACGAGGAGTCCACCATCACGCTGGTGCGCGGCACGATGGCCACCGGCGGGGTCGTGCTGCTCGGTCTGCTGGCCGTGATCGCGCTGGTGGTGGCCCGTCAGATTGTGCTTCCGGTGCGGTCGGCGTCGCGGATCGCCGAGCGGTTCGCCGAGGGCCATCTCACCGAGCGGATGCCGGTGCGCGGCGAGGACGACATGGCCCGGCTGGCGGTGTCGTTCAACGACATGGCCGAAAGCCTGTCGCGCCAGATCACCCAACTGGAGGAGTTCGGCAACCTGCAGCGGCGGTTCACCTCCGACGTCAGCCACGAGTTGCGCACCCCGTTGACGACGGTGCGCATGGCTGCCGATCTGATCCACGACCACAGCGACGACCTCGATCCGGCGCTGCGGCGCTCGATCGAGTTGATGGTCAGCGAGTTGGACCGGTTCGAAACCCTGCTCAACGACCTGCTGGAGATCTCGCGACACGACGCCGGCGTGGCCGAACTGTCAGTCGAGTCAGTGGATCTGCGCTCCACGGTGCAAAGCGCGTTGGACAACGTCGGCCACCTCGCCGCCGACGCCGGTATCGAGCTCATCGTCGACATGCCGACCGATGAGGTGATCGCCGAAGTCGACCCGCGGCGGGTGGAACGCATTCTGCGTAACCTGATCGCCAACGCGATCGACCACGCCGAGCAGAAACCGGTGCGGATCAGGATGGCCGCCGACGAGGACACCGTCGCGGTCACCGTTCGCGACTTCGGTGTCGGCCTGCGCCCGGGCGAGGAGAAGCTGGTGTTCAGCCGCTTCTGGCGTTCGGATCCCTCCCGGGTGCGGCGCTCCGGCGGAACCGGCCTCGGGCTGGCGATCAGCATCGAAGACGCCCGGCTGCACCAGGGCCGGCTGGAGGCGTGGGGCGAACCCGGCAACGGTGCCTGCTTCCGGCTCACGCTGCCGCTGGTGCGGGGCCACAAGGTGACCACGAGCCCGCTGCCGATGAAACCCATTGAGCCCGAAAGCCCGCCGCCCAACACCCGGGATCAACAACCTGCACAGGAGAAGGTGTGAGACGCGCGCTGGCGGCCGTGTGGCTGCTGGCCTTGGTGTTGACGGGCTGCGCGGGTGTGCCGAGTTCGTCGGCGCCGCAGGCCATCGGCACCGTCGACCGGCCCGCACCGCCGAGCCTGCCCAAACCCACCCCCGGTATGGACCCGGACATACTGCTGCGCGAGTTCCTCAAGGCCACCGCCGATCCCGCCAACCGGCATTTGGCGGCGCGCCAGTTCCTCACCGAATCCGCTTCGCGCGGTTGGGATGACGCCGGCAGTGCGTTGCTGATCGACAACGTAGTGTTCGTCGAGACCCGCGGCCCCGAACGGGTTTCGGTGACCATGCGCGCCGACATCCTCGGGTCGCTCTCGGACATGGGGGTTTTCGAGACAGGTGAGGGTGCGCTGCCCGACCCCGGCCCCATCGAGCTGGTCAAGACCCCGGACGGCTGGCGTATCGACAAGCTGCCGAACGGTGTTTTCCTTGACTGGCAACAGTTTCAGGCCACCTACAAGCGCTACACGCTGTACTTCGCCGACCCGACCGGAACCACGGTGGTGCCCGATCCGCGCTACGTCGCGGTGTCCGATCCCGATCAGCTGGCCACCGAACTGGTCAGCAAGCTGATCGCCGGACCGCGTCCGGAGATGTCGAACACTGTGCGCAACCTGCTCGGTCCGCCGTTGAAGCTGCGCGGCCCGGTGACCCGCGCCGACGGCGGCAAGACCGGCGTCGGCCGCGGCTACGGCGGTGCGCGGATCGATCTGGAGAACCTGTCGACCACCGACCCGCACAGTCGCCAACTGCTTGCCGCGCAAATCATTTGGACGCTATCCCGGGCCGGCATCAACGGCCCGTACGTGATCAACGCCGACGGCGCCGCGCTGGACGACCGGTTCGCCGACGGCTGGGAAACCACGGACGTCGCGGCGACCGATCCGGGGGCCGCGTCCGGGGCGGCAGCGGGCCTGCATGCGTTGGTCGGCGGATCGTTGGTGGCTCTCGCCGGTCAACGCGCCCCGCGGGTGCCCGGTTCCTTCGGGCAGATGCCGAACCAGACCGGGGCAGCGGTGTCGCGCAGCGGGCAGGACGTCGCGTCGGTCGTCACGCTGCGGCCCGGCGCGCCGGACATGGCGTCGTCGCTGTGGGTCGGCCCGCTCGGCGGTAACGCGTCGCCGCTGCTGGACGCCCGAAGCCTGACGCGACCCAGCTGGTCGCTGGACAACGCGATATGGGTGGTGGTCGACGACAACACGATCCTTCGCGTCATCCAGGACCCCTCGGGGCAGCCGGCCCGCATCCCCGTGGACTCCACCCAGGTGTCGACGAGGTTCCCCGGCGCGATCACCGAGCTGCAGCTGTCGCGTGACGGCACCCGCGCCGCCATGGTCGTCGAAGGCCGAGTGATCCTGGTCGGCGTCGAGCAGACCGCCGACGGCGGCTACGCGCTGACCCATCCACGCCGGCTGGGCTTCGGGCTCGGGGACACCGTGGTGTCGTTGTCGTGGCGCACCGGCGACGACATCGTCGTCACCCGCACCGATCCGCAGCATCCGGTCTCCTACGTGAACCTCGACGGCGTGAACTCCGACGGGCCGAGCAACAACCTGGTCCTGCCGGTCACCACCGTCGCGGCCAGCCCGTCGTCGGTGTATGTGGCCGATGGAGGCGGTGTGCACCAGCTGGTCGGGACGGCGGGGGAGAACAACCTGGCATGGGCCGACGTCGCGCCGCTGATGGTGCCCGGCGCCGAGCCGGTGCTGCCGGGCTGACACCTGCCCTTTTTCGCCGAACGTGGGTTACCGTCACGCATTCGGCGGCCTAGGCGTGTGTCGAGCCAACACTGGGCGCAGATGTCACCGTCGGCGGGGACACTGGGCACATGCTCGACCTGGTCCTGCCGCTGCAGTGCGGCGGCTGCGGTGCGCCCTCGACGCGGTGGTGTGACACGTGCGCCAACGCGCTGCAGGTCAAAGCCGACCAACCGCACCTGATCACGCCGCGGCTCGATCCGGGCGTGCCGGTGCTTTCGCTGGGCCGCTACGCGGGCGCACGCCGGGAGGCCATCGTCGCGGTCAAGGAACACGGCCGAGCCGATCTCATCGCCCCGCTCGCCGCCGCGCTGCGGACCGGGCTCGTGCGGCTGCTCACCTGGGGCGTCGTCGACACCCCGGTGACCGTGGTGCCGGCGCCGACCCGGCGGTGGGCGGCCCGCCGCCGCGGTGGTGACCCGGTCGCCCGGATGGCGCGGGCCGCGACGGCGCAATTGTCGGGGATCACCGTCACCGAGGCGCTGCGGACCCGAGCGTTCGTCGTGGACTCCGTCGGCCTGTCCGGCGCCGACCGTGAACGCAACATCGCCGGGCGCGTGAAGGCCGTGCGCGCCGTCGCAGGCGAGGTGCTGCTCGTCGACGACATCGTCACCACCGGCGCCACCGCCGCCGAGTCCGTGCGCGTCCTGCATGCCGATACCGCCCGCGTCGTGGCCGTCCTCGCCGTCGCCAACGCCTGAACGCGGCGGCAGTGACGCCGATGGCAATTTCCCGCAGATCAAAGGAATGTGACGAACCGTCAACACGTGGACCAAATCGGTGGCACTCCCGGGTGAACACGGCTACCGTCGGCATCAACCACCCGTGAATGCTCACGGCGGCGCCCAGCATGAGGCGCCAGCATCGCCCCAAGCGGTAGGAGGTGAGTAGACGACACCTTGCACCGGCGAGCGGCGAGACATGCAAGCCACGTCGGCGCGAATCCAGACAACCCGGGCACGCAGCCGCGTGCGGACGTGAAGAGAAACGAGTTGCCTAGCATGTCAACCCAATCCGTCGATTCAGCACAACCGATGGTCGTCGAGCCCGAGCAGACCGAAGCCGAAACCCGCGCCGAGGTCGTCCTCAAGGGCCGCAACGTCGAGATCCCCGACCACTTCCGCGTCTACGTATCAGAGAAGCTGCGCCGCCTGGAGCGGCTCGACCGCACCATCTACCTGTTCGACGTCGAGCTCGACCACGAACGAAACCGGCGCCAGCGCAAGAACTGTCAACACGTCGAGATCACCGCGCGCGGTCGCGGCCCGGTGGTGCGCGCCGAAGCCTGCGCGGACAGCTTCTACGCCGCGATGGAGTCCGCGGTGGACAAGCTCGAGGAACGACTGCGCCGCGCCAACGACCGGCGCAAGATCCACTACGGCGACAAGCGGCCGCTCTCGGTCGCCGAAGCCACCGCGGCGCAACCGCTGCCGCCGCTGCCGAGGACTTCCGAACCCGAACCGGCGCCGCTCGACGGTTACGAGCCCGGCCGAATCGTGCGGATCAAGGAGCATCCGGCCACGCCGATGACCGTCGATGACGCGCTGTCCCAGATGGAGCTCGTGGGCCACGACTTCTTCCTGTTTCACGACAAGGAAAGCGATAGGCCATGCGTCGTATATCGTCGCCACGCCTACGACTACGGGTTGATCCGACTGGCCTGAGCCTGCTGTTTTGCCTGGCCCGGCGCAGTTCGGTCGACCGCGTCCACATCTCCCCTAACATGGGTAGGGCTCAAAACTCCGACCAACAGGGGATACCGCGTGCTGGATAAGTTGCTGCGTCTCGGCGAAGGCCGCATGGTCAAGCGCCTCAAGAAGGTGGCTGACTATGTCAACACCCTGTCCGACGACGTCGCGAAGCTTTCCGACGCCGAACTGCGGGCCAAGACCGACGAGTTCAAGAAGCGCGTCGCCGACGGCGCTGACCTCGACGATCTGCTGCCCGAGGCGTTCGCCGTCGCGCGGGAGGCCTCGTGGCGGGTGCTGGGGCAGCGGCACTTCGACGTCCAGGTGATGGGCGGTGCGGCACTGCACTTCGGCAACGTCGCCGAGATGAAGACCGGTGAAGGTAAGACGCTGACCGCGGTGCTGCCCGCCTACCTCAACGCGGTGGGTGGCAAGGGTGTGCACATCGTCACCGTCAACGACTATCTCGCCAAACGTGACGCGGAGTGGATGGGCCGGGTGCACCGGTTCCTCGGTCTGGACGTCGGCGTCATCCTGTCCGGCCTGACGCCCGATGAGCGGCGGGTGTCCTACGCCGCCGACATCACCTACGGCACGAACAACGAGTTCGGGTTCGACTACCTGCGCGACAACATGGCGCACTCGCTGGCCGACCTGGTGCAGCGCGGCCACAACTACGCCATCGTCGACGAGGTCGACTCGATCCTCATCGACGAGGCCCGCACCCCGCTGATCATCTCGGGCCCGGCCGACGGCGCGTCGAACTGGTACACCGAGTTCGCCCGGTTGGCCCCGCTGATGGAAAAGGACGTGCACTACGAGGTCGACATCCGCAAGCGCACCGTCGGCGTGCACGAAATCGGCGTCGAGTTCGTCGAGGATCAGCTCGGCATCGACAACCTCTACGAGGCCGCCAACTCGCCCCTGGTGAGTTACCTCAACAACGCGATCAAGGCCAAGGAGCTGTTCCAGCGCGACAAGGACTACATCGTGCGCGACGGCGAAGTGGTGATCGTCGACGAGTTCACCGGTCGCGTGCTCACCGGCCGCCGCTACAACGAGGGCATGCATCAGGCCATCGAGGCCAAGGAGCATGTCGAGATCAAGGCCGAGAACCAGACACTGGCCACTATCACGCTGCAGAACTACTTCCGGCTCTACGACAAGCTGGCCGGCATGACCGGTACCGCCCAGACCGAGGCGGCCGAGCTGCACGAGATCTACAAGCTCGGCGTGGTGCCCATCCCGACCAACAAGCCGATGGTGCGCGAAGACCAGTCCGATCTGATCTACAAGACCGAAGAGGCCAAGTACATCGCGGTCGTCGACGACGTCGCCGAGCGCTACGAAAAAGGTCAACCGGTCCTGATCGGCACCACCAGCGTGGAGCGCTCCGAGTACCTGTCGCGGCAGTTCCAGAAGCGCCGCATCCCGCACAATGTGCTCAACGCCAAGTACCACGAACAGGAAGCGTCGATCATCGCCGAGGCCGGCCGGCGCGGCGCGATCACCGTCGCGACCAACATGGCCGGCCGCGGCACCGACATCGTGCTTGGCGGTAACCCGGACTTTCTGACCGACAAGCGGCTTCGCGAACGCGGTCTGGATCCGGTGGAGACGCCCGATGAGTACGAGAAGGCCTGGCACGAGATGTTGCCGCAGATGAAGGCCGAAGCCGCGCAGGAGGCGGAGGACGTCATCGCGGCCGGCGGGCTGTACGTGCTGGGCACCGAACGGCACGAGTCGCGGCGCATCGACAACCAGCTGCGCGGCCGCTCCGGCCGCCAGGGCGATCCGGGCGAATCGCGGTTCTACCTCTCGCTCGGCGACGAGCTGATGCGGCGGTTCAACGGCGCGACGCTGGAAAGCCTGCTCACCCGGCTGAACCTGCCCGACGATGTGCCGATCGAGGCCAAGATGGTCACGCGCGCGATCAAGAGCGCGCAGACCCAGGTCGAGCAGCAGAACTTCGAGGTCCGCAAGAACGTCCTCAAGTACGACGAGGTGATGAACCAGCAGCGCGTCGTCATCTACGACGAGCGTCGCCGCATCCTGGAAGGCGAGAACCTCGCCGAGCAGGCGCACAAGATGCTCGTCGATGTGGTCACCGCCTACGTCGACGGCGCGACCGCCGAAGGCTATTCGGAGGACTGGGATCTCGAGCAACTGTGGACCGCGTTGCGTCAGCTCTACCCGGTGGGCATCGACCACCACGACCTCCTGGACTCCGAGGCCATCGGGGAGCCCGGCGAGCTGACCCGCGAGGAACTGCTGGACGCGTTGGTCGCCGACGCCGAACGCGCCTACGCCGAACGCGAAAAGCAGATCGAGGAGATCGCCGGTGAGGGCGCGATGCGCCAACTCGAGCGCAACGTGTTGCTCAACGTCCTCGACCGCAAATGGCGCGAGCACCTCTACGAGATGGACTACCTCAAGGAAGGCATCGGGCTGCGGGCAATGGCCCAGCGCGACCCGCTGGTCGAATACCAGCGCGAGGGCTACGACATGTTCGTCGGGATGCTCGAGGGCCTGAAGGAAGAGTCGGTCGGCTTCCTGTTCAACGTTCAGGTCGAAGCGGCCCCGGCCCCTGCGGTCGCGCCCGTCGCCGCACCGACCGGGCTGGCCGAGTTCGCCGCGGCCGCCGCCGCGAAGGCCACCGAGGAAGGTGCGGTCGCCACCAAGGAACGCCCCGCGCCGGCGGGAGCTGGAGCGCCGGCTCAGCCGGCGGGAGCTGGAGCGCCGGCTCAGCCGGCGGGAGCTGGAGCGCCGGCTCAGCCGGCGGCGTTGCGCGCCAAGGGAATCGACAACGACTCACCACCGCTGACCTACACCGGACCGTCGGAGGACGGTTCCGCGCAGGTGCAGCGTTCGGGCGGAGGGGGCGGCGGCGCACGGCATGCGGCCGGCGGCGGAACCCGTCGCGAGCGCCGTGAGGCCGCGCGTAAGCAGGCCCGCGCGAGCAAGGCCGCGCGCAGGCGTTAGGGCTCCACGAGGGCGGCGATGCGCTCCAGCGTGGCGCGCATCCCGTCCTCGGCCTGCCTGGGCATCGAACCCAGCTTGAGCATCGGCCGTTGCCGGTCTTCGGAGACGTCCCAGCTCTCGCGCACCAGGGTGCCACCGTCGACTGGCTCGAGTTCATAGCGCCAGATCCGCCCGCCGATCAGCCCGCCCGGCCCGATGGTGGTCTTCCACGCGATGCGGCGGTCGGGTTCGAACTCGACGACGGTGTTGGTGGTGCGGTACGGAAGGAACAGCGACTCGGGGCGGCTGCGCATCGACATGCCGAACTTCGAGCCAAGCGACAACGGCTGGGACTTCTGAGCCGAGTGGTCGACGGTGCCGGAGCCGTCGAAGCTGGAATGCCTGCCGGCGTCGGCGACCAACGCGAAGATCGACTCGGCCGGCGCCCGGATGACGCGCTGCACACTGACGACGTTTCCCTGCACCCGCGGTCCCTCCTGCTCGGCGTCGCAAAAACCCTATCGGGCTCACCCGATCTGAATGGCGACTATGCGCCACCGGTCCGCTGTCAACGCGATCCGCGCAGCCAGGGCACGCACCCGCCGTCCGCGGGTGTAGGTACCGAACACCTCGGCGGCCGGGGCCCCGGATCCAGCCGAACAAGCATCGTCGACCATGCGCAGCCGGACCCGCTGCAGTGTGGCTGCGGTGCGGCGTTCGTCGTGGCGGGTGGCGCTGGGCGACGACCTCACCATGGCGATCACGATGTCGATCAGTTCCGGCGCCAGGATCGGGCGAAGTTGTGCGACGGGTCGGCGGCGGTCGATGATCTCGAGCACTCGGCGCAACGCCGCGTCGGCGAAGACGACCGCGGCGCGCGGCGGGACGGTTTCACACAATTTTTCGGCACCAGACGTTGCGCGTAGCCGTCGTGTTGGGTGGCGGCGCAGCGTTTGATGGCCGGGTGAAACACAGGCGGGTTGGCCGGCCGGTGGTGGCTCGTAGTCAATGACGGGCGACACCAACGCGGGTGGGGCGCCGACGGACGGTGTGGAAGCGGTTGTCACCCTCAGACTCTCCAGCGGTCGACGAACAGGACACATCGGCGGGAGAGTCGCAGACCCCTCCATGCTCGCACGGTTCACAGCGGGCTCTACGCACCAGTGATGCGATAAGGCCGGACGTCCGGATAACGTTGCGGGCATCCGATACTCGCCGCGGCAAGCCACATTGGCCGTCTCGCGGCTGACCGCACAGACATCAGAGGAGGGGCGGCGCCGCGATGGTGACACGGTTGTCGGCGTCGGACGCGGCCTTCTTCCAATTTGAGAACAGTTCGACGCCCATGTATGTCGGGTCGCTGGCGATTCTGCGCAGGCCACGCAGCGGGCTGAGCTATGAAACGCTGCTCGCGACGGTCGAACGACGGCTGCCCCAGATCCCGCGGTACCGCCAGAAGGTCCGCGAGGTGACGCTGGGGTTGGCCCGGCCGGTATGGGTCGACGACCGCGACTTCGACATCACCTACCACATCCGTCGCTCGGCGTTGCCGTCGCCGGGCAACGACGAGCAACTCCACGAGCTCATCGCCCGGCTGGGCTCGCGGCCGTTGGACAAATCCCGGCCACTGTGGGAGATGTACCTCATCGAGGGGCTGGGCAAGAACCGCATCGCGATTTACACCAAATCTCATCAGGCGCTGGTGAATGGGATGACGGCGCTGGAGATCGGCCACGTCATCGCCGACCGCACGCAGAAACCGCCCGAGTTCGGCGAGGACATTTGGATCCCGGCCCGTGAACCCAGCGACCGCCAACTCCTGCTGGGCGCGGTGGGCGAGTGGATCACCCGCCCCGCCGAGCAACTCCGCACGGTGCGCTCGACGGTGGCCGATGTCGCCACCAACGCCGGCCAGTGGGTGGCGGTGGGCCGCCGATTCGTCGACGTGGCGCGCACCGTCGCGCGCGGTAACGCGCCGAGTAGCCCGCTGAACACCACGGTTTCACGCAACCGGCGCATCACCGTGGCTCGCGGCAAGCTGGAGGACTACCGGTTGGTGCGGGCCCGCTACGACTGCGACGTCAACGACGTGGTGCTCGCGGTCGTCGCCGGTGCGCTGCGCAACTGGTTGATGTCGCGCGGTGAGCCGGTGACCACGTCCACCACGGTACGGGCGATGGCGCCGATGTCGGTGTATCCCGACGCCGACCTCGACACCAGCGGCCCGGGCCAGGCGATCAGCGAGGTATCGCCGTTTCTGGTGGATCTTCCGGTGGGGGAGGGCAATGCGGTGATCCGGCTGTCGCAGATCGCGCACGCCACCGAGTCGCATCCGACCGCGGCCAGCCTGGTCGACGCCAGAACCATCGTCACGCTGTCCGGGTTCGCGCCACCGACGTTGCACGCCATGGGAACTCGGGTGGCGACCAGCTTTTCGGCGCGGCAGTTCAATCTGCTCATCACCAACGTGCCCGGCGCGCAGAGCCAGATGTACATCGCGGGCGCCAAACTCCTCGAGACCTACGCGGTGCCGCCGTTGCTGCACAACCAGGTGCTGGCCATCGGGGTGACGTCCTACAACGGCATGGTCTATTACGGCATCAACGCCGATCGTGACGCGATGAGCGACGTCGGCGTGTTGCCGTCGCTGCTTTCGGAGGCCCTCGACGAGCTGCGGGAAGCCGCGCAGTAAACACCGTCGGTCACCAGGGCATTTGATTTCGTGGCCGCTACGCGGTCGAATGGTCCGGCGATGACTACAAGCTCAGAGCGAAGCAAACCCGCCGACCCCGCCGGCGGACCGCTGAGGTCACCGACCGACGAGGTGCTGCCACACCCGGCGCTCGACGTGCCCGTTGAGTCAGCGGCTTTTCGTCGCTCGCGAGGGGTGGACTGGGTGGTCTTCGGCGTCACCGCCGTCATCGCGGTCAGCTTTTTGCTGTGGGGTTTTCTGGACACCGAATCGCTGGCCACCGCCTCCGATAGCGCCCTGAGTTGGGTGATGAACACCACCGGCTGGCTGTTCGTGCTCACGGCCTCCGGCTTCGTGCTGTTCGTGCTGTGGCTGGCGGTCAGCCGATACGGCAACATCCCGCTGGGCCGCGACGACGAGGGTCCGGAATTCCGCACCGTGTCGTGGATCGCGATGATGTTCTCCGCCGGTATGGGCATCGGCCTGATGTTCTTCGGCGTCAGCGAGCCGCTGTCGCACTTCGTGACGCCACCGCCGGGCACCGGCCCGGAAGGCAACCCCGAGGCCGTGCAGAACGCGATGGCCACCACGTTGTTCCACTGGACACTGCACCCGTGGGCGATCTATGCCGTTGTCGGTCTGGCGATCGCCTACGGCGTCTACCGCAAGGGGCGGTTGCAGCTGATCAGCTCGGCCTTCGAACCGCTGCTCGGATCACGCGCCAACGGCAGTTGGGGCAAGGTGATCGACATGCTGGCGATCTTTGCCACGCTGTTCGGATCGGCTGCCTCCCTGGGGTTGGGCGCCCTGCAGATCCGCAGCGGGCTGCAGATCGTCTCCGGGATCGGCCAGATCGGCAACGCGCTGCTGATCCTCATCATCGCGGTACTGACGTGCGGGTTCGTGTTGTCAGCGGTGTCGGGGGTGGCCAAGGGCATCCAGTGGCTGTCCAACATCAACATGGTGCTGGCGCTGATCCTCGCGCTGTTCCTGTTCGTCGTCGGGCCGACGATCTTCATGTTGAACCTGGTGCCCACCTCGGTCGGTAGCTACCTGCAGGACCTGGCGATGATGTCAGCGCGCACCGGAGCCGAGGGCGCCGCCGTCAACACCTGGCTGCAGTCGTGGACGGTCTTCTACTGGGCGTGGTGGATCTCGTGGACGCCGTTCGTCGGCATGTTCATCGCCCGCATCTCGCGCGGCCGCACCATCCGACAGTTCGTCGCCGGTGTGCTGTTCGTGCCGAGCGTGGTGTCGCTGGTGTGGTTCTGCGTGCTGGGCGGCGCCGCGATCAGACAGCAGCAGTCGGGTGTCGACCTGGCCGGTGAGGGCAGCCTCGAGGAGCAGTTGTTCGGCACCCTCGAGCAGTTCCCGTGGGCGACGGTCACCAGCATCCTGGTGATGGTGTTGGTGGCGATCTTCTTCGTGTCCGGGGCCGACGCCGCATCGGTCGTGATGGGCTCACTGTCTGAACGCGGCACGATCAAACCGACCCGGCCCACCGTCATCTTCTGGGGTGTCGCGACCGGTGCGGTCGCCGCCGTGATGCTGCTGGTGGGCGGCGCCGACGCCCTCAACGGTCTGCAGTCGATCACGATCATCGCGGCGGTGCCGTTTGTCGTGGTGATGATCGGGTTGGCGGTCGCGCTGGTCAAGGATCTGCGCAGGGATCCGATGATGCTGCGCCGTCGCTACGCCATGGAAGCGGTCAACGACGCCGTGATCTCCGGCGTCACCCAGCACGGTGACGATTTCGTCATCTCGGTGGAAAAAGACCCGTCGGCCGACAGCGGATAACCTCACCAGGTGCGCGTCTACGTCCCGGCGACCCTCGCCATGTTGCAGCAGCTCGTCGCCGACGAGATGCTGCACGCGCGCAGCGGCACGGCGTTCGCGGTGACGCCCACGCTGCGGGAGGCCTACTCGCACGGCGACGACGACGAGCTGGCCGATGTGGCGTTGCGCGAGGCGGCGCTGGCGTCGCTGAGATTGCTCGGCGATCACACCGGTGAGCTGCCGCCGCGGCGGGCCGTGCTGGTCGCCGAGGTCGACGACGTGACGGCCCGCCCCGACCTCGACGACGCGGTGGTGCGGTTGGCCGGCCCGGTCGGGCTGGCTGACGTCATCGCCGCCTACGTCGACAACGCTGACGCCGAGGATGCGGTGCGCGCGGCGATCGACGCCGTCGACGCCGCGGACCTCGGTGACGAAGACGCCGACTTCATCGTCGGCGACGCCCAGGACCACGATCTGGCCTGGTACGCGCCCCAGGAACTGCCGTTCCTGCTCGAACTGCTCTAGCGTCTTTGGTCGTCGAGACTGCGCTTCTGCAGGCGATTCGGCGATATTTTGTGCATAAGCTCGGATTCGCGGGGACCAAGGCTGGATACGGGACCGTAGGTTACGGTAGCGTAGGTTCGTGGCCAAGAATTCCGTCAAAGTCTCGGCCAACGTCCGCGACACCGACCGGCCGACGATCGCCGGCGCCGCGCGGCACCCGGCCCTGCATGCCCTGCGCACCGTCGTTGCGCGGGTCACGACCCCGTTGCTGCCCGACGACTACCTCAAGCTCGCCAACCCGTTGTGGTCGGCGCGCGAGCTTCGAGGCCGGGTCGTGGACGTGCGTCGGGAGACCGTCGACTCGGCGACCCTGGTCATCAAGCCGGGGTGGGGCTTTTCCTTCGACTACGAGCCGGGCCAATACATCGGCATTGGGGTCTTGGTCGAGGGCCGTTGGCGGTGGCGGTCGTATTCGTTGACGTCGAGTCCGGTCGCCGCGAAGAAAACCATCACGATCACGGTCAAAGCCATGCCCGAGGGGTTCCTGTCGACCCACCTGGTCAGCGGGGTAGCGCCTGGAACGATCGTGCGGCTGGCCGCGCCGCAGGGCAATTTCGTCATGCCCGATCCCGCCCCACCCAAGGTGCTGTTTCTCACCGCCGGCTCCGGCATCACGCCGGTGATGTCGATGTTGCGTACCCTGGTGCGGCGCGACCAGATCACCGATGTTATCCATTTACATTCCGCGCCAACGGAATCCGATATTTTGTTCGCAACCGAACTCGGTGAGTTGGCGTCCGCGCATGCCGGCTACTCGCTGCGTACGCGGGTCACACGGGAGCAGGGGCGTCTTGACCTGTCCCGGTTGGCTGACGAGGTGCCCGACTGGCGAGAGCGCCAGACCTGGGCCTGCGGGCCCGAGGGGATGCTGGACTCCGCTGAACGCGTGTGGAGCACTTCCGGCCTGGCCGAGCGCTTACATCTGGAGCGGTTCGCGGTATCGAGGGCTGCGGTGCACGGGCAGGGCGGCACGGTGGAATTCGCGCGCAGCGGTAAGTCGGTCACCGTCGACGCCGCGACACCGTTGATGGACGCCGGTGAGCAGGTAGGTATCCGCATGCCCTTCGGTTGCCGCATGGGCATCTGCCAGTCCTGTGTGGTGGGTCTGCTCGACGGGCACGTCCGGGATCTGCGCTCGGGTGTCGAGCACGAACCGGGCAGCCGGATCCAAACTTGCATTTCCGCGGCATCCGGTGACTGTGTGCTCGATGTCTGAGGTTTACTGGCTGGTAACCTACGGGTACGTAGGTTACGGTAACGTAGGCCCGCGAGAGGAGGCTGACCATGGCGATCACTGACGTACCGGAGTTCGCGCACCTGACCGACGCCGACATCGAGAGCCTGGCCGTCGAGCTGGACGCGATCCGCCAAGACATTGAAGACTCGCGTGGTGAGCGCGATGCGCGCTATATCCGGCGCACCATCGCCGGTCAGCGCGCACTCGAGATCGCGGCTCGGCTTGTCCTGGCCGCCAGCTCGCGCCGCTCGGCATGGTGGGCGGGCACCGTCACGCTCGGCGTGGCCAAGATCATCGAGAACATGGAGATCGGCCACAACGTCATGCACGGCCAATGGGATTGGATGAACGATCCCGAGATCCACTCCTCGACGTGGGAGTGGGATATGAGCGGGTCGTCCAAGCACTGGCGCTTCACCCACAACTTCATGCACCACAAGTACACGAACATCCTCGGGATGGACGACGACGTGGGCTACGGCCTGCTGCGCGTCACCCGCGATGCCAAGTGGAAGCCGTTCAACCTCGGAAACGTGCTGTACAACACGATTCTCGCGCTCGGCTTCGAGTGGGGCGTCGGACTTCAACACGTCGAGCTCGGCAAGATCTTCAAGGGTCGGGATAACCGCGACGAGAGCAAGATTCGGGCACAGGAGTTCGCTCGCAAAGCCGGCTCGCAGTTGGTCAAGGACTACGTCGCCTATCCGGCGCTGACGTCACTTTCACCGGGGGCGACGTTCAGGTCGACGCTGACGGCCAACGCGGTGGCCAATGTCATCCGTAACGTGTGGTCCAACGCGGTGATCTTCTGCGGCCACTTCCCCGACGGCGCAGAGAAGTTCACCAAGACCGACATGGTCGGCGAAAGCACGGGGCAGTGGTACCTGCGGCAGATGCTGGGCAGCGCCAACTTCGAAAACGGTCCGGTGTTGCGGTTCATGAGCGGCAACCTGTGCCATCAGATCGAACATCACCTGTACCCGGACCTGCCGAGCAACCGGCTCCACGAAATCTCGATCCGCGTGCGCCAGATCTGCGACAAGTACGATTTGCCCTACACCACAGGGTCTTTCCTTGTGCAGTACGGAAAGACGTGGCGGACCATCGCGAAGCTGTCGTTGCCGGACAAGTACTTGCGCGACACCCCTGATGACGCACCCGAAACCCGCAGCGAGCGGATGTTCGCCGAACTGGAACCGGGTCAGCGTCGCGGGCTGAAGTCCTCGATCGCGGCGGTCAGGGCACGGCGTCGGCAGAAGCGACTGGCCGCGAGCGCGTAACCTCTGACCGCGAGCGTGTTACCTCTGACCGCGACACGCCGCTCAAGATGCCAACAATTCGCACGCTCGCCGCGAGCGTGTAACGCCTTCGAGCGCGTCGCCGTTAAGCCGATGGTTGGTTCTGCGCCATCAGATACGCGTGTGGCGTGGATTCGAAGCCGTCATCGTCTGGCTCGCGAACCAGGCCCGCGTACGGTGTGAAGCCAGCCTGCTCCAGCAGTAGCGCAACGGTGTCGGGCTGTCGCCGGTAGAACGTCAACGACACGTGTTGGCCGAACATTTCATCGAAGACCCGGGGTTGTTCACCCACCTGGAAGGCCAGCAGCAGCCACCCGTGGGGTCGCAACACCCGGCGAAACTCGGCGAAGACGTGCGAAAGCTGCTCGTCGGGAATGTGGATCACCGAGTACCACGCACAGATGCCGTGGAACCGGCCGTCGTCGAACTCGAGATTGGTCATCGAACCGACGTGGAAAGGCACGCCGGGGATGCGATCGCGGGCTTCGGCAATCATGTTGGGCGACAAGTCGATACCGACGACATCCAATCCGAGGTCTGTCAGCAACTGGGTGGTAGCGCCGCTGCCACATCCGATATCGGCGACAATGCCGTCGCGTTCCACCAGCCCGGCGAAACCTGCCAGCATCGCGCGATCGAGCGGCTTGGCGCGCAGATGCTCGTGGAAACGCTCGGCGTACGTCCTGGCGGTCAGGTCGTATCCGTGGCGTGTGCGGTGCAGAAAATCCTGTTCGGCCACCCACGAACCCTATGGCGCTAAGTGTCGCCGAGCGTGCACAGAATCGGGAAACCGTACGGCGTGTCGGGTGCAAACCCGCACGCTCGCATAAAGATTTATTTTTCGCGCAGGGCCGCCAGCAGTCGTCGTGCGGCTGCGACGCGGCCCGCGGCGGGCCCCGACAGCGCGTCGAGGGCGCATTCCGGATCCGCCGGCGGGCCCATGTGCCCGCAACCGCGCGGACACTGCTCGACGGCCTCGGCCAGATCGGAGAACGCCAGCACCACGTCGTCGGGTTCGATATGGGCCAACCCGAACGAACGGATACCCGGCGTGTCGACGACCCAGCCGCCATGGCTCAACGGCAGCGCTACCGACTGCGTCGACGTGTGCCGGCCCCTGCCGATGTCGGTGACTTCGCCGGTCGCCCGTTCCGCTTCGGGGACAAGGCGATTGACCAATGTCGACTTGCCTACCCCGGAGTGCCCGAGCAACACCGTCACCTTGTCGGCCAGCAGTGGCGCGACGGTGTCGAGGGGATCGTCGCGTCCGGCGGTCACCACGGTCAGGTCGAGGTCGGCGAACTGCGCCGCGAACGGTTCGGGCGCGGCCAGATCCGTCTTGGTCAGGCACAGGATGGGCTCCACGCCGCCGGCGTAGGCGGCGATGAGCGCGCGTTCGACCAGGCCGGTGCGCGGCGGCGGGTCGGCCAGCGCGACCACGACCAATAGCTGATCGGCGTTGGCGACGACGACGCGTTCGGTGGGGTCGGTGTCATCTGCAGTGCGCCGCAGGACCGTTCGACGTTTGCCGCGGCGCACGATGCGCGCCAGGGTGTCCGGTCTGCCCGACAGGTCACCGACCACGTCGACGTCGTCGCCGACGACGATCGGGGTGCGGCCGAGTTCGCGGGCGCGCATCGCAGTGATGCGACTGGCGGGGTCACCGCCGAGCGCGCAGCCCCACCGCCCGCGGTCGACGGTCACCACCATGGCTTCCTGCGCATCGGCGTGGTCGGGCCGGATCTTGGTGCGCGGCCGCGTGCCTCGGCCGGGCCGCACCCGGACATCGGACTCGTCGTACTCGCGGTAGCTCAAGCGCCTGCCTCGGGGTTGAGTGCCTGGCCGGACATCATGTCGGCCCACAGCTGCGGAAACTCGGGCAGTGTCTTCGATGTCGTGTCGATGTCGTCGACCTCCACACCGGGCACCCGCAACCCGACGATGGCTCCCGCCGTTGCCATCCGGTGATCGGCATAGGCGCGCCACAGCCCACCGCGCAGTGGCCGCGCGGTGATCTGGAGCCCATCGGGTGTCTCTTCACACTGCCCGCCAAGGCCGTTGATCTCCGCCGACAACGCTGCGAGCCGGTCGGTTTCGTGGCCGCGCAGGTGCGCGACACCGCGCAGCCGCGACACCGACCCCTCCGACGCCAGCGCCGCGAGCGCCGCGATGGCCGGCGTCAGCTCGCCCACTTCGTTCAGGTCGATGTCGAAGCCGCCATACGCATGTGGTCCGCTTACCTCGAGATATGTATCACTGTGCTGCACAACGGAGCCCAGCCTCTTGAGGATCTTGATGATCGAGTCGGCCGGCTGGAGGCTGGTTCTGGGCCAGCCCATGATGCGCACCGTGCCACCGGTGACGACTGCGGCCGCCAGAAAGGGCACCGCGTTGGACAGGTCGGGTTCGATGGTCCAGTGCCGCGCGGCGATCGGGCCGGGGGCAACGCGCCACCGGTTGGGCTGGCGGTCATCAACGTCGACGCCTGCATCGCGCAGCATCGCCACGGTCATCGCCACATGGGGCGCCGACGGGACGGTCGCACCGGTGTGCAGGATCGTCACGCCGTTGGTGAACGCCGCCGCGGACAACAACAGCCCAGAAACGAATTGCGATGACGCCGACGCGTCGATCTGAACTGTGCCGCCGGCGACCGCCCCTTCGCCGCGGACCGAGAACGGCAACGCGTCCCCGTCGATGTGCACACCGAGGCTGCCCAACGCGTCGAGTAGCGGTGCGATCGGACGGCTGCGGGCCTGCTCGTCACCGTCGAAGGTGACCGACGAGGTGCCCAGCGCGGCCACCGGCGGCACGAACCGCAGTACGGTGCCCGCCAGCCCGCAGTCGACATGTGCGCCCGGCGGCGGGTCGATCGCGCCGCTGACCGTCAACTCGTCGGCGTCGCCCTCGACCGTGACGCCCACCGCCTGCAGCGCGGCGATCATCAGGTCGGTGTCGCGGCTGCGCAGCGCCCCGCTGACAGTCGAAGGACCCGACGGCGTCGCCAACGCCGCGAGGACCAACGCCCGGTTGGTCAGCGATTTCGAACCGGGCACCGTGACCGTGGCATGCACAGGACTGGACATCGACGGTGCCTGCCAGGTGTTCACGGCTATATCCTGCCTGATCTCTGCCTGCCCCTGCCTGCCCCTGCGTGTCACCTGCTTCTGCCACCATGGGACGTATGTGTGGACGATTCGCGGTGACCACCGATCCGGCGCTGCTGGCGGAAAAGATCAAGGCGATCGACGAAACCACGGCGGCGCAGAAAGACGCGACCGGACCCAACTACAACGTCGCACCGACCACCACCATCAGCGCCGTGGTCAAGCGCCACACCGATCCCGAGGACGAGGCGACGCGTCGCCTTCGGTCCATGCGATGGGGCCTGGTGCCGCCGTGGGCCAAGACCAGTGACGACGGCGGCCCGGACACCAAGGGGCCGTTGCTGATCAACGCGCGCGCCGACAAGGTGACCACCTCGCCGGCGTTTCGAGCGTCGGCGAAGAGCAAGCGCTGCCTGGTGCCGATGGACGGGTGGTATGAATGGCGCGGGGAGAAGGGCGCCAAGACGCCGTTCTACATGTACGGGGCCGACGGTGAGCCGTTGTTCATGGCAGGGCTGTGGTCGACGTGGCGGCCGAAGGACGCGCCGAAGGACGCGGCGCCGCTGCTGAGCTGCACGATCATCACCACCGACGCGGCCGGGCCGCTGGCCGATATTCACGACCGGATGCCGCTGAGCATCAGCAAGAACGACTGGGACCGTTGGCTGAACCCCGACGCCCCGATCGACGAGGGTCTGCTGCGTGGTCACGGCGACCTGGACCGCATCGAGGTGCGCGAAGTGTCCCGGCTGGTCAACAACGTCCGCAACAACGGTCCGGAGTTGATCGAGCCGGCCGAGCCGGAACCCGAACAGGCCACCCTGCTGTAGGAGCCTTTATTTACATCCGCCCCGAACTCATCTGGCCCCTCCGGCAGAAACCGACATGGCAAACATGAATCACGATTAACATACGGGGGTGCTCACCGCAGTCCGCAAGGTGTTGGCGTTTGAGATGAGGATCGCCGAGTGGATCGGCACCGCCATCATCCTCGCCGTGCCTTACCTCGTGGTCGGAGCGGTCTGGACAGCCTTCCACCTCGACTACATCAACACCATCAACGCCGAGGGGGTGAACCGGCTGATCGCGCTGCTCGGTTCGGTCGCCACCTGGCCGGTGCTGCTGTTCTCCACGTTGTGCATGACATGACGACCCCCACCAACCGCATCACCATCCGCAGGCGCACCGCGCGGTGGGACACCGAACCGGTCACGGCGTCCGATGCGATGGATTTCTGGGCATTCGCCGCAGGACCCGCCAACGTCGTCATGCAACTGTCCCGTCCCGGGGTCGGATATGGCGTCGTGGAGAGCAAGGTCGATTCCGGGAACCTGCTCAAACATCCATGGAAGCGCGCCAGAACGACGTTCCAGTACCTGGCGGTGGCGATTCTGGGGACACCGCAGGACCGCGCGGCGTTTCGGGAGGCGGTCGACGGATCGCACCGCCACGTCCAATCGACGCCGGACAGCCCGGTCCGCTACAACGCCTTCGACCGAGACCTCCAGATGTGGGTTGCGGCATGTCTTTTCGTCGGCCTGGAAGACACCTATCAACTGCTGCGCGGCGAGATGACGCCGGAACAATCCGAGCAGTTCTACCGATCCGCATGGACGCTGGGCACCACCTTGCAGGTCAGCGAGGACCAGTGGCCACCCACCCGCGCGGAGTTCGACGCGTACTGGAACCGGGCGTGCGGCCAGATCGGCGTCGACGACCGGGTCCGCGACTATCTGATGCGGATGCTGAACCTGCAGATGATCAATCCCGTACTCGGCCTGCCGTTTCGGCCGCTGGTGAAGTTCCTCACGACGGGCTTCCTCGCGCCGGTGTTCCGTGACGCGATGGGTTTGCGGTGGAGCGATTTCAAACAGCGCCAATTCGAAAGGCTGTTTCTGCTCGTCGCGTTCGGCAACAGGTTCCTACCGGTGTTCATTCGCCAGGGCGGCAGTTACGTCCTTCTCGCCGACGTGCGCCGCCGCGTCCGGCAGCAGCGCGCGCTGGTGTGACGATGTTGCGCCGGGTGCTGAACCGTCGGGTGAGTGTCGAGGCGATGATCGAGATCGCGATGTGGCTCGCGATCCCGTATCTGCTGATCGGGCTGGTGTGGGCGTTCTTCGACGCCGAACAGGTGCGCGCCATCGAGATTGCGTTGCAGACCCGGTTGCCCGCCGGCGCCGACATCGCGGCCTTTGTGCAGACCGCGTTGCTGTGGCCGCTGATGCTGTTGGGCACCGACGTCTGCTTGGCCTGAAGCCCCGTCGACCTTATGTTGACCGCCCTCTGCCATCTTGACAGAGAATTCCTCGGTTAGGCTAGAGTAAACCTCGTGCCCGGAAGTGCGACGGGATCAGACGCGCGGAGCCGGCTGCTTGCCGTCGCGCGACGACGCTTCGCCGCCGACGGCGCCGTGTCCGCCACGCTGGATCAGGTGCGCCGCGAGGCCAACGTCAGCGTCGGCGCGTTGTATCACCACTTTCCCGACAAGCTCGCGCTGGCCACCGCCGTCTATGCGCAGCTGATCGCCGAGTACCAGGCCGGGTTCCTGGAAACGCTGCGCGGCCACGACACCGCTGAAGGCGGTATCCGCGGTGGCGTCGTCTATCACCTCGACTGGGTGAGCAGACACCGGGGCGAGGCGACGCTGCTGCTCGGGGACCGGCTCGATAGTGAGCGGTTGCGCGAGTCCAATGCCACGTTCTTCGAATCGGTGCGCGACTGGTGGCGTCCACACCAGCGCTACGGGATGTTGCAACCGATGCGCATCGGCGTCACCGCCGCGCTGTGGCTGGGTCCGGCACAGGAGTTCAGTCGCCACTGGATCTCGGGCACCGAGGTCACCATGTCGACCGATGCGGTCCAGACCTTTGCCGACGCTGCCTGGGCAGCGTTGCGCATCAACGGAATTCAACGAAAGGACCCAGGATGACACCGTCAGGATCGCTGTATCGGACGATGGTGGCCGCCGGCGACGACCCCGACGCGCCACGGCGGGTGCGGGTCGAGCGCCGCGGCGATCGGGCGGTGGTCACACTCGACGAGCCCAAGCGGCTCAACGTGCTGTCCGCCCCGCTGGTACGCCAACTTGGGTGTGCCCTAAAGGATCTCGACGCTGACCCGGATGTGCGCTCGGTGGTTCTGACCGGAGCCGATCCCGGTTTCAGCGCCGGTGGGGATCTGAAGATGATGGATGCCGCCGTCGAACAGCTCGGCGCGCCCGAAGGTACGGCCGACGTCTGGCGGTGGATTCGACGTGAGTTCGGCGGCGTCGCCCGGTTGATCGCCGGCTCTGAGACCGTGTTCATCGCCGCGCTCAACGGTGCGGCGGCCGGTGTGGGGCTGGCGTGGGCACTGACCTGCGACCTGGTGATCGCCAGCGAGCGCGCGGTGATCGTGCCCGCGTTCGGACGGCTGGGCCTCATACCGGAGGTGGGTACCAGTTGGGCGCTGACCCGACGGCTGGGATACCAGGGAGCGTTCGCGTACTACCTGCGCGGCGACCACATCGATGCCCATACCGCATACCGCCTTGGACTCGTGCAGGAAGTGGTCACCCACGACCGCCTGATGGCCGCGGCCGACGAATGGTGTTCGCGGATCAGCGAAATGCCCCCGCATGCGGTCGCGATGGCCAAGCCGCTGCTGCGCGCGGCGGCGGACGCGGACTGGGCCGACGCGCTCACGCTCGAGGAGTTCGCCGAGCCGACCTGCTTCACCACGGCGGCGTTCGCCGACAGTGTGCACGCCATGGTGAACCAGGAATCAACCTGAAACGCTCAGCGCACCAGGCCTTGTGACGTCAGCACCGCCAGCAGCGAACCGTCGTCGGCGCGCAGCGAGCCGTAGGCCGTCACGGCGGTGGTGGCAACCGATCCGCGGCCCTCGAACAGCCGCCACGTCGTCGAGGGCACCAGGTGGGCGCCGGGCTGCCAGGTGACCGTGAGGTCGAGGCTGAGCAGCCATGCGTCCACGAAGTCGGTGACTTGCCCGGGGGAGTCGAACAGGTGGGCGTCGGCGTGCAGCACGTCACCGATCTGGGGGTGGCGCAGCGGATCACCGTCGGCTTGGCCGTGATCGACCGCCACCCACAGCGCCACCTCGGGTCGGCCGCGGTGGAACCGGGTCATGCTGTCGGGGTAGTCGATGCCCCGGCGGTGCGCGAACCGCAGTGGCGCCCACTCGTCTCGCAGCCAGTCCAGCGCCGTGCCCTCGGCGGGATCGGGCAGCGGTGACGTCGCTGTCCCGTAGCGTTCGAAGGGAACCGGAGGGTCCACCGCGGGTGGACCGAGCCAACCATCGGCCAGCCAGCTGCTCGCGATGAGGATGGTGCGGCCGCCCTGGCTGATGGTGGCTTCCACCGCGTGGGCGGCCTTGCCGTCGCGGACGGTCCGTGCGACGAGCTCGACCGGCCCGGGGACACCGGCCTCCACGAACGTTACCGACAGCGATGCCGCTGCGGGCCTGCCGCTGTGGGCGAACACCGCGGCGAGCGCCAGCGCCGAGGTGTACCCGCCGAACGCGCGGCCGTCGAAGCACCAGTGCTGCGGCAGTTCGCGCGCGTACCGGCTGGTCTGCGCGTCGTGCCGTCCCCCGTCGAGTTCGAAGTCGTCGCCGTTGAGCACCGCTACGGCCCGGTGTATCCCGGCGGGTTGGGCGTGTCCACCCACAGGTCGACGCCCAACTCTGCATCCGGGACGCAGTTGTACACCGAGAGGTCGGTGACACCGGATTCCAGCAGCACGTCCTCACACAGCAGGCTGTTGCCGGTGTACTCGCGCGCGGGTTTGTTCAACACGGCGTAGGCCGAATCGGCGTAGACGTCGGGCTTGCGGGACCGGGCCATCGCCTCGTCACCGCCGAGCAGGTTCTGAACCGCCGCGGTGGCCACCATGGTGCGCGGCCACAGCGTGTTGGAAGCGATGCCCTGATCGCGCATCTCTTCGGCGATCGCCAACGCGCACAACGACATTCCGTACTTGGCCATCATGTATGCGGTGGGTTTGAGCCACTGGGGCTCGAGCCGGATCGGCGGTGACAGCGTAAGGATATGGGGATTGTCACGGCCGATCATGTGCGGAATGCATGCCTGCGAAACCGCGTAGGTGCCGCGCACCTGGATGCCGTTCATCAGATCGAAGCGTTTGAGTGGCACCTCGGTGATGGAACCCAGGTTGATCGCCGAGGCATTGTTCACGCAGATGTCGATGCCGCCGAACTGCTCGACCGTCTTGGCGACCGCGGCGCTCACCGAGTCGCCGTCGCGGATGTCGCCGACGATCGGCAACGCCTGCCCACCGGCCTCCTCGATTTCCTTGGCCGCGGTGTACACGGTGCCCGGCAGTTTGGGGTGCGGCTCGGCGGTCTTGGCGACCAACGCGATGTTGGCGCCATCGGCGGCGGCGCGCTTGGCGATGGCCAGGCCGATACCGCGGCTCGCGCCGGAGATGAACATGGTTTTACCGGATAGCGACATGGGCTCACCCTATGACCTGCACGCCGTCCGACCGCCGAGTGTGGCCTTTTGGCACGCTTCGGGGCGCGGGAGCGTGTCGGTAACCCACGTTCGCGGCCGGTTTCAGGCTTGGATGTCGGCGACGACGGCCGCGGTGAGCCCGATCAGGTCCTGCGGGTGCACCGCGACCTCCCAACCGCGTTTTCCGGCGCTGCACAGCACCCGGTTCCACCGCATCGCGGACGCGTCGACGACCGTGGGCAGCGTCTTGCGCTGGCCAAACGGCGAGATTCCCCCGACGACGTAGCCGGTGGCACGTTCAGCGGCGCCCGGTTCGGACATCGTCACCTTCGGCACGCCCAGTGCGGCCGCGACGGCCTTCAGCGACAGTTTCTTTCGCACCGGCAACACCGCGACACCGAGGCCCTTGGGCAACGCCTCCGAGGCCACCACCAGCGTCTTGAACACCTGCTGCGGGTCGACGCCCTGGACCCGCACGAGTTCCTGGACGGCTTCGTCGCCGTAGGACTCGTGGCGGGGGTCGTGGTCGTACTGAAGCACCTCGTGGGGAATTTCGGCAACCAGCAGGGCCCTGATCGCCGGGGTCGCCGCGCGTGCCATCGGCTCAGCCTAGTGCCGGGTGGCGACCGCCCGTTTCGTACCGGGCAGGGAACAACTGCAGGTGGTCGTCTTGTTATTCGGACCAGAACCCGGCTGCGTTGGGCGGCCGGGTCACATGTCGGTTATTACCTCTAGGATTGCGAGAAGGGGGTCTCGGTGCCCACGATGGCCATGGACGTGCGGTTACGTCCGGTGGATTTGGCTGACCTTTTCGGCGGCACCACGACAGAAGGGACGGTGTTCCCCACGATGACCGACTCCGACGGCGCAGCGCGCGACGGCGCGCCCGAAACGTCGGCGCCCGAACGTCAAGAAACCGATGAGGAGCTGACAGCCCGGTTCGAGCGTGACGCGATTCCGCTGCTCGACCAGCTGTACGGCGGCGCGCTGCGCATGACGCGCAATCCGGCCGACGCCGAGGACCTGCTGCAGGAAACCATGGTGAAGGCCTACGCCGGCTTTCGCTCGTTCCGTGAGGGCACCAACCTGAAGGCGTGGCTGTACCGCATCCTGACCAACACCTACATCAACACCTACCGCAAGAGGCAGCGGCAGCCGGCGGTGTATCCCACTGAGGAGATCACCGACTGGCAGCTGGCAGAGACCGCCTCGCATTCCTCGACGGGGCTGCGGTCCGCTGAGGTGGAGGCGCTCGAGGGGCTTCCCGACAGCGAGATCAAGGAAGCGTTGCAGGCTTTGCCGGAGGACTTCAGGATGGCGGTGTACTACGCCGACGTGGAGGGCTTTCCATACAAGGAGATCGCCGAGATCATGGACACACCGATTGGCACGGTGATGTCCCGGTTGCACCGGGGCAGGCGCCAGCTTCGCGAGCTGCTCGCCGATGTGGCGCGCGACCGTGGCTTCGTCCGGGGACAGCTGGACACCCCTGAGGAGGTGTCCTCATGAGCGAGCGTTCGGATTCCGACGAGCGATGGACCCCGCCGGTCGGTCCGGTGGACCCCGACCACCCCGAGTGCGCTGCGGTGATCGCCGAGGTCTGGATGCTGCTCGACGGCGAATGCACGGCCGAGACCCGCGACAAGCTCAAGCAGCATCTGGAAGCCTGCCCGGCCTGCTTACGGCACTACGGCGTCGAGGAGCGGGTCAAAAAATTGATCGCCAAGAAATGCGGCGGTGAGAAGGCCCCTGAGAGCCTCCGCGAGCGGCTGCGCATCGAGATCAGCCGCACCACGATCATCCGCGGCGGTTAACGCACCGACTTCGAACCGGCGTTCGGCCGCTTTCCGTGGTTGGCCTTCGTGTGCTTGCGGTCACGCTTCTTACGGCCACGTTTGGCCATGATATTCCTCCGTATAAGTCAAGGGTTTGAGAGGTCCGCCGCACGGCGGACGCAGCCCAACCATTGTGTCATGGCCCGCCGACACCGCTGCCATCGCGTGGTTGTGGTTCGATAGACGCGGCAGGCAGCCGGATCTGGATGCCCACGACATGTACTGCGAAGGGGTGAAGATGGCCGAGGATGTTCGCGCGGAAATCGTGGCCAGTGTGCTCGAGGTCGTGGTTAACGAGGGCGATCAGATCGGCGCGGGCGACACCCTGGTGCTGCTGGAGTCGATGAAGATGGAGATCCCCGTGCTGGCCGAGGTGGCAGGCACGGTCAGCAAGGTCAGCGTTTCGGTCGGTGACGTCATCCAGGCCGGCGACCTCATCGCAGTAATCAGCTGAGACCGTGATTTGGGTGTACTTGGTCACGATTTGCGTGACCAACTACGCCGAAACCGCCCCTAGCCAACATGTCGACTCTCGGTGACCTGCTTGCCGAGCACACCATGTTGCCCGGCAACGCGGTTGACCATCTGCACGCGGTGGTGGGGGAATGGCAGCTGCTGGCCGATCTGTCCTTCGCCGACTTCCTGATGTGGGTCCGCCGCGACGACGGCTCCCTGGTGTGCGTGGCGCAGGTACGCCCCAACACCGCGCCGACGGTGCTGCTGGCCGACGCGGTCAGCACGCTGGCCGCGCCGACGGACATGCCCGTCGTCGCCGCGGCCTTCGAGTCGGGCAGTATCGGCGTGGGAGACGGTGCGGGACAACCGGTTTCGCCCGGGCTCAATGTGGAGGCGGTGCCGGTGCGCTACGACAACGAGGTCGTTGCGGTGCTCACCCACCAAACGGCGTTGGCGTCGCGCAAAGCCAGCCCGCTGGAAAGCGCATACCTGGACTCTGCGGGCGATCTGCTGCACATGGTGTCGGAGGGCACCTTTCCCAACGTCGGCGATCTTGCGGTGTCGCGTTCCAGCCCCCGCGTCGGCGATGGTTTCATCCGCCTCGACGAGGGCGGCGTGGTGGTGTTCGCCAGCCCGAACGCGATATCGGCCTATCACCGGATGGGTTTGCCCGCCGAACTCGAGGGGCATGACCTCGTCGAGGTGACACGGCCGCTGATCTCCGATCCGTTCGAGGCCGAGGAACTGGCCGAGCACGTGCGCGACTCGCTGAGCGGCGGGTCGAGCATGCGCATGGAAGTCGACGCGGGCGGTGCCGCTGTGCTGCTGCGCACGCTGCCGTTGGTGGGCGGTGGCAGGCCCGTCGGCGCGATCGTGCTGATCCGCGATGTCACCGAGGTCAAGCGCCGCGACCGCGCCCTGCTGTCCAAGGACGCCACCATCCGCGAGATCCACCACCGGGTGAAGAACAACCTGCAGACCGTCGCGGCGTTGCTGCGCCTGCAGGCCCGGCGCACCAACAATGCCGAGGGCCGTGAGGCGCTGATGGAATCGGTGCGCCGTGTGTCGTCGATCGCGCTGGTGCACGACGCGCTGTCGATGTCAGTGGACGAAGAGGTCAACCTCGACGAGGTCGTGGACCGGATCGTTCCGATCATGAATGACGTTGCGACAGTGGGCAGTCCGATGCGCATCACCCGCGTCGGCGACCTCGGGGTGCTCGACGCCGACCGGGCCACGGCGTTGATCATGGTCATCACCGAGCTGGTGCAGAACGCGATCGAGCATGCCTTCGACGGGTCCACCGAGCAGGGTTGCGTGACGATTCGTGCCGAGCGCTCGGCGCGGTGGCTTGACGTCATCGTCCATGACGACGGTCGTGGTCTACCCGAGGGGTTCAGCCTGGAGAAGTCCGACCGGTTGGGTCTGCAGATCGTGCGGACGTTGGTGTCCGCGGAGCTGGATGGCTCGTTGGATATGCGCGATGGGCGCGATGGGGGAACGGAGGCGGTTTTGCGGGTCCCGATCGGCCGCCGCGGCCGAGCCGCGCAATGACGAGGGCGGCCGAGCCGCGCAATGACGAGGGCGGCCGAGCCGCGCAATGACGAGGGCGGCCGAGCCGCGCAATGACGAGGGCGGCCGAGCCGCGCAACAATTGCGCGAATTGGCTATTTGTATCGCGAACTGGCCCTAATTGAATTCGCACACGTTTACGGCCCCGATTTTCGCCGGGGCCGTAAATCTATTGGTCTGTACTGCGGTTAGACGCTGCTGCGGGCCTTGGTGCGGGCATTGCGTCGCTTCAGCGCGCGCCGCTCGTCCTCGCTCATGCCGCCCCACACGCCGGCGTCCTGGCCGGACTCCAATGCCCAGGTGAGGCACTCGGTGGTGACGGGGCAACGATTGCAGACGAGCTTCGCGTCGGCGATCTGCGCGAGCGCCGGCCCGCTGTTCCCCACTGGGAAGAACAGTTCCGGATCCTCGTCACGACAGACCGCCTTGTGGCGCCAATCCATAATCACAACTCCTTACATGTGCGCAGCGGGGCGCACGAGCTTTTCTTCGGCTGTCAACGCGTGCAAAGGGAAATGTTTCTGCACTGGTTGCTATCGATGCTTTCACAGGCTGGACAGATGTCAACACTCATCAGTTAACAAGTGCGCAATCTCACTAGAAGGAGGTGTTAGCGGATCACTCAATCGTTTGTACTACGCTTGATCCACCTGCGCCCTCAATCGGACCGCAGAATGTTATTACTGCAGGTCAGGCGGAGAAATCGCAGGAGGTGCGAGCACGCCGAGCGCGTCGGGAACGGCAGTGAACGTCATCGAGTCGCGCCGGCCCAGGTAGTCACCGTCGATCTGGCATGCCACCGCCGTGTCGCTCGTCACCCGCAGCCACGGCAGATCATCGTCGCGGACCAAGTGCTTGGCTTCGATGCGCGGCCGCCGCGACAGCATCTGCCGCACCAGCCGCAGATTCGCCCCGACGTTCATGCTGGTCGTGGCGAATACACCCAGGCCGGTCTCGAAGGTGGTCGTCGGGTTCGTCCAGACCGGTCGGCTGTTGGCGTATGTCCACGGGCTGGCGTTCGACACGAAAGCGAAGTGCACACCGGTCACTGGTTCGCGGTCAGGCATATGCAGCGTGAGCGACGGCTCTTTGCGGGTGCTCGCCAACACTTCGCGGATCGCTACCCGGATATAGCGGGACGCGGTGACCTTGCGTCCCTTGCTGCGTTGCGCCTCGACGGCGGCCACAACATCGCCGTCGACACCCATGCCCGCGGTGAACACGCCCCAGCGCTCCCCACAGTCCATCAACCCGATCCGCCGCCAGGTCTTGTGGCGTCGGTAGCTCGACAGTAGGTCGACGAGCTGGTTGGTCGCTTCGATCGGGTCCGGGCTGATGCCCAGTGCGCGGGCGAAAACGTTGGCCGAACCGCCGGGGACGACGCCGACTGCGGGTGCGGCCGCACCAGGCCCTCCGACCTCCAGAATGCCGTTGACCACTTCGTTGACGGTGCCGTCGCCGCCGTGCACGATCAGCACGTCGACGCCATCGCGGGCGCTGTCGCGGGCGATCTCGATGGCGTGGCCGCGGTGGTCGGTGTGTACGACCGCCAGCTCGACGCGGCTTTCCAGCGCGTGGGCCAACAGGTCACGCCCAGCCGGCGTCGTCGACGTCGCGTTCGGGTTCACGATCAGGACGGCGCGCACGGGGCGTCAGCTTATCGGGACGGCCGACGGGGGTCAGGGTGCGCTCGGCGGCTTGCACCTTGCCGGCGGTCCAAGTTGTCGGCTTGGCGGTCGCGGTGATAGCGGACGAAGCGCTGTTCGCAGCAGTCGTGACGTGGCTTGTACGGGGCCTGCTGGCAATGAGACCGCGGTCTGCGGTTGGTTACCATGTCGATCACATCAGGGCACCGGCGTGGCTGCCGGACGCATGCCGTCCGAAGGGAGCGAAAGTGGCGAAAGCCGTAGGGATCATCGGCGGCGGCATCATGGGTTCCGGTATCGCGGAGGTATCGGCTCGCGCGGGCGTCGACGTCGTGTTGCGCGAGATCAACAATGAGCTGATCGAGGCGAGCATCCGCCGACTCGATACCTCGCTGGACGCCGCGGTCCGCAAAGCCAAACTCACACAAAGTGAGCGCGACGACATCAGAGGACGCATCCGCTTTACCGAAAGGCTCGAAGAGCTAGCCCATTGCGATCTGGTGGTCGAAGCAGTCGTCGAGGACCTCGGGGTCAAATCCGAAATCTTCGCCGCTCTCGGGAAGATCGTCCGCACCGATGCACTGATCACGAGCAACACGTCATCCATCCCGATCATGCAGCTGGCGGCCGCCACGGAACGCCCGGAGCGCGTCCTCGGCCTGCACTTCTTCAATCCGGCGCCGGTCATGCCGCTGGTCGAGATCATTCCGTGTCAGGTCACGTCGGACGAAAGCGTAAGCCGCGCCATGGCATTCGCGAACGAACAACTGGGTAAGACCGTTGTCACGGCCAAGGACCGCGCCGGCTTCATCGTCAACGCTCTGCTGATTCCCTATCTACTGTCGGCGATCCGTATGGCGGATGCGGGTCTTGCCAGCGCAGAAGACATCGACAAAGCGATGGTCGGCGGCTGTAACCACCCGATGGGTCCGCTCGCGCTGACCGACCTCATCGGACTCGACACCACGATGGCGGTGGCCGAGTCGATGTACGCCGAGACCAAAGAGCAGTTGTATGCCCCGCCTGCGCTGTTGCTACGCAAGGTAGAGGCCGGTGAACTCGGCCGCAAGACCGGACGCGGGTTCTTCACCTACTCCAAATAGGCGACAGAGGTTCTCCGGCGCATCAGTCGCTAACCTACGGATATGACCGTTCCCTCACCGTCAACCGTGCGCCAGGCCGCCGTCCTGGTCGGCCTCGAAGGCCTCGGTGGGCTGATGGCCGCGCTGGTCTACCTGGTGAGCGGGTTGTCCGGTACCGACCAGCCGGGGATGAACTTCTTCGGCACCGCCGCCTGGTTCGCGATCATCGGCGGCGGGGTCGCCGCCGCGGGATGGGCGCTGTGGACCGGTCGGCGCTGGGGCCGCGGCATCGCGGTGTTTGCGCAGCTGCTGCTGCTTCCGGTGGCCTGGTACATGGCGATCGGCTCACATCAGTGGGTCTACGGCGGGGTCGTGGCGATCCTGGCGCTGATCACGCTGGGGCTGCTGTTCAGCCCGTCCACGCTGCAGTGGGTGGCGGCTTCCGACACCGGTCAGAGTTCAGCGGCCAAGGCGGACAACTCCGGGCCCGACACCCGGTAGGTGATCCAGTCGGTCTGCGGCTTGCCGCCGACGGCGTCGTAGAGCGCGATCGCGTCGATGTTCCAGTCCAGCACCGCCCACGTCAACCGGGTGTAGCCGTTGTCGACGCACTCGCGGGCCAGCGTGGCAAGGATTTTGCGGGCCAGGCCGCGCCGGCGAAACTGCCGACGGACGTAGAGGTCTTCCAGATAGATACCGGCCACACCGTCCCATGTCGAGAAGTTGCGGAACCACAAGGCCCCGGCCGCGACCTCACCGTCGACCTCGGCGAGGTGCCCGAACACAATCGGCGTATCGCCGAAAAGCGCTGCATATACCTGACTTTCGGTGACCGTACATTGGTCGCTGGCGTGTTCGAAGGCGGCGAGTTCGTGGACCATCGCCGTCAACTCCGCCTCGTCGCCCGGGCGGACGCGACGGATGAGTTCGGTCATGGCTGGGCCTGCAGGGCCGACAGGATCGTGGTGAACTTGCTTGTGGTCTCGGCGACTTCGTCGTCGGGATCGGATTCGGCGACGATGCCCCCGCCCGAATAAGCGGTTGCCGTGCGCCGGTCGGCGGACAACTGCGCGCACCGGATGGACACCACCCAGCGGCCGTCGCCGCGCTGATCACACCAGCCCACGGCGCCGGCGTAGAAGCCGCGGTCGCCTTCCAACTCGGTGATCAGATCGGCGGCCGCATCGGCGGGCACACCCCCGACCGCCGGGGTGGGATGCAGTGCGACAGCCAGATCCATTGCAGTGGTGGACTTATCGCGCACCTGGCCGCTGATCATGGTGTAGAGATGCCAGACTGCGTCGGTCTTGCGGAGTTTGGGTTCCGGCGCGATGTCGAGGTCCGTGCAGAGCGGATCGAGCGCATCTCGGATCGCGTCCACTACCAGTTGGTGCTCGTAGCGGTCCTTGCTCGATGCGGCCAGCGCAGCGCCGCTGGCCTCGTCGGCCTCGGGATCGGAAAGCCGGGGGGCAGAGCCGGCGAACGGCGCGCACACCACCTGATCGCCGCGGCGCGCCACCAAGAGTTCGGGGCTGGCCCCCACCAGGGCGGATCCGGAGTAGCCTCCGCCTGCCGCGGTCAGATCGGCGAGAAACGCATTTGCTGTCGGGTCGGCGACCACCAGGCGGTTCACGACGGTGCGGGCGTCGATCGGACCGTCGGCTGCCAACCGCAGCGTGCGGGCCAACACGACTTTGTGCATCGCGCTGTCCGGGTCGCGCAGCCGCTGCAACGCGGCCTCAACGCGTGCCCGGTGTTCCTCGGGTGCGGGCCTGGTTTCGACGATGCGTACAGACGGCAGCGCACGCAGCGGCCACTGCGGTGGTTCGTCGAGGAACTGTACCGCCTGCGGCCGCATCAGCGCCGCCGGTTTGGACATGTCAAAAGGTAAGGCGCCCACGATGATAGGCGCGCTGTGGGAGGCTAACGCGGCTCGCGCGTCAGCGACGTTGGGGAAGGCGGTGTGCACCCCTTCGGCGACGACGGCGCCGCCGGAGACCAGGACGAAGCAGGGTTCGCGCGTCATGTCGGCAGGCACGGGTGGCGATGGCCCGTCAGTCCCAGTGCGCTGATCTGACGCACGCCGTGCTCGTAGCCGCACACCGCGATCGACGCGGCGACCATCGCGAACCTGATCCCGTCCTGCAACGCAAGCTCCACCCAGCGGGTCACCACGGCGCGCGAAAAATGGCCGTGTCCGACGAACAGCACATCACGAGATCGCATGTGCTCCAACGCATACTCGATAGCGCGGTCGGCGCGGTCGCTGACCTGCTGGACCGTCTCGCCGCCGGGGCAGCCGTGCGTCCAAACCAGCCAGTCGGGGACGCTTCGCCGGACCTCTGCGGTGGTGAGGCCCTCGTAGTCGCCGTAGTCCCATTCCGCCAACAGGGGTGAGACACCGTCGACGGTCAGCCCGGCCAGTTCGGCGGTGACCAGCGCGCGGTGGCGCGGGCTGGAAACCACCAGCGGGTTGTCGAGGTCCAGTACCGCGAGCGCGTCGGCGGCCAGCTTGGCCTGTGCGCGACCGGTGTCGGTGAGGTCGAGGTCGGTGCGTCCGGTGTGCTGACCGGAACGCGACCATTCGGTCTCACCGTGGCGAAGCAGCAGCAGCCGGTGCCGTTCGGCACCGCTTTCTGGTCCTCGCCGCAGTGGCTCGTCGCCCACGCCCACGAATTCTGCCTCACGGCGCGTCGCAAGTCGCGAGCACGTGCCAGGATGGGAAGTGTGACGCGGGTTCTTGCGGTCGCAAACCAAAAGGGTGGCGTTGCCAAGACGACGACGGTGGCTTCCCTGGGTGCGGCGATGGTCGAACAGGGGCGCCGAGTGCTGCTGGTGGACCTTGACCCGCAAGGGTGTCTGACGTTTTCGCTCGGGCAGGACCCCGACAAGCTGGCGGTCTCGATCCACGAGGTGCTGCTCGGCGAGGTGGAACCCGATGCCGCGCTGGTCGACACGATCGAGGGGATGGCCCTGCTGCCGGCCAACATCGACCTGGCGGGCGCGGAGGCCATGCTGTTGATGCGGGCGGGTCGCGAGTATGCGCTCAAGCGGGCGCTGGCCAAGCTCGGCGACCGGTTCGACGTGGTGATCATCGACTGCCCGCCATCGTTGGGGGTGCTCACGCTGAACGGGTTGACCGCATCTGATGACGTCATCGTGCCCCTGCAGTGCGAGACGCTGGCGCACCGCGGCGTCGGCCAGTTCCTGCGCACGATCACCGACGTCCAGCAGATCACCAACGCCGACCTGAAGCTGCTGGGCGCCTTGCCCACGCTGTACGACTCGCGCACCACGCACAGCCGCGACGTGTTGCTCGACGTCGCCGACCGCTACGACCTGCCGGTGCTGGCGCCGCCGATTCCGCGCACCGTGCGGTTCGCCGAGGCTTCGGCTTCGGGCTCCTCGGTGCTGGCGGCGCGCAAGAACAAGGGTTCGTTGGCCTATCGGGATTTGGCCGCCGCGCTGCTCAAGTACTGGAAGAACGGCAAACAACTCCCCACCTTCACCCCCGAGCTCTAAAGACGCCGAAAGGGACGAACGGGCGGGAAACTGCGAGTAAATCGCGCCATATCGTCGATCTCGGTCCGGCTCGTGGCGCGGCGCTCGGGCTGGGTCAGCCCAAGGCGACCACTTCGTCGCCGCGTTGCTCGATGACCATCGAACCCGCGACCGCGGGAACCACCGGCGTCGGATGCGGTGACCGCTCCACCGCGATGTGGCGATCGCCCTGCCCGGTGGCCGGGTCGAACAGGTCGTAGCCTCCGGTGACAGGCACCAGCAGCCGCCCGGCCATCACCGTCGCCGGCCCCAGCGGAATGTCGGGACCCGACGGCGCGATCGAGTACTTGTAGCGAAGTCCGTTGGCGGAAAACACCATTACCGTGTCGCCGGTCCACCAGGTGATCAAGTCTCCGGCGCGCGACATCGTGGCGTTCGCCGCCGGGGGTCTGGGCAACTGGGTGCTCGCGACGGTCGCGCCGGTTTCGTCGATGACGTTCACCGTCGGCTGGGGGGTCGGCACGTACACGGCCGTCGTGGTGTCCGCCACGGCGACGACGCGCGCGCCCGAGTCGTCGGCGACGCCCTCCAGCGGCACGTATTTCAGCTCAGGGGTGTCTTCCTCGTCCGACGGCCGCAGCAGCGTCAGCCGTAGGTCTGGTTCATGCGGGCAGGCCTCCAGCACCGATACCGCGCTCGAACTGGCCGCCGCGGACACCAGCCGGCACAGCGGCAACACGGGGATGTCGGGTTTGATGCGGGCGTCGATGGCGCCGTAACTGAGCATCCTGACCATGTCGGAGCGCCACAGCTCCAGCCGGGTGTCACCCGCCGACAACACGGTGGTGCCGTCCGATGACAGCGTCACCTCGGGGTCGGCGTAGCCCGAACGGGCCGGACCGCGCACCCCGGTGCCGGCGTCGATCGTGCTGACCTGTCCGCAGCCGCGGACGTCGGGATACACCGCGACCGCGTACTCGTAGACATAGGTGACCCCGCACAACGGCAGATCGCGGGCGTAACTCCATGACGTGTCCCCGGTCGCCGGGTCGCGACCCTCGACGACGCTGCCGTCCCCGGTGACCACACTGCCCGCCACCACCAGCGGTCTACGGGTCTGCGTGCTGGGCGCCGTCCACAGCTGCGCCAGTGCGTCCGGCACCGCCTTGGCCGGTGTCAGTTTCGGCACGGGCTCGGCGGCCGGTCGGCTGATCGTGGCCCGCGCGTCGCTGTTCCACCAGACCAACGCGATGACGACGGCCACCACCGCGACTATCGCCAAGGCCGCGGCCACATCGGCCTTGGTGCGGCGTTCGGGTTTGACCATCGCGGGGCCGGGCGCCTCGCTAGGTGGCGCTGGCCGGCGCCTTACCCGACCGGCGCCGACGCCGACGGCGAGGTTTGGCGTTCTCGTCGGACCCGGTGTCGTCGCCATCGGTCGGGGTCTGCTCGTTGGCCGACGACCCCGGATGCCCGGTCACCGGCTTGCCGCCGCGGGTCCGCCGCCGGGCGCGGTTGCGGCTGCGGGGACGGTCGGTGGACCGCTCGGCCGGCGCGCGTTTGGCCTTCGGTTTGACCGCTGCGCCGACGCGACCACTGGCGTCGGCCGGGATGCCCAGCTCCTCGTACAGGTGCGGTGAGCTGGAGTAGGTCTCGGCGGGTTCGGGGCAGCCCAGCCCCAGCGCCTTGTCGATCATTTCCCAGCGGGGCAGCTCATCCCAGTCGACCAGCGTCACGGCGACGCCGGTCTTGCCTGCGCGGCCGGTGCGGCCGATGCGGTGCACGTAGGCCTGCTCGTCCTCGGGGATCTGGTAGTTGATGACGTGGGTGACGTCGTCGATGTCGATGCCGCGGGCGGCGACGTCGGTGGCGACCAGCACGTCCACCTCGCCGTTGCGGAATGCCTTGAGCGCCTTCTCGCGAGCACCCTGGCCCAGATCACCGTGCACGGCGCCGACCTTGAAGCCCCGCTCGCCGAGGTCGTCGGCGACCTTCTGGGCGGTGCGCTTGGTGCGGGTGAAGATCATCGTGGCCCCGCGACCTTCGGCCTGCAACACCCGGGTGACCAGTTCCACCTTGTCCAGCGCATGGGCGCGGTAGACGAACTGCTCGGTGGTGTCGTGGGTGGCCGCCGAATGGGGGGCCTCGGCCCGGATGTGCGTCGGCTGGTTCATGAACGTGCGGGCCAGCGTGATGATCGGGTCGGGCATGGTGGCCGAGAACAGCATCGCCTGACGCTGGTCGGGGATCTGCTTGAGAATCCGCTCGATGTCGGGCAGAAAGCCCAGATCGAGCATTTCATCGGCCTCGTCGAGCACCAGCATGGACAGCCCGCCCAGTTGCAGGTGACCCTGCTGGGCCAGGTCGAGCAGCCGGCCGGGCGTGCCGACGACGACGTCGACGCCCTTCTGTAGCGCCTCGATCTGCGGCTCGTAGGGGCGCCCACCGTAGATGGACGTGACGGTCAACTTGCGCTCACCGGCACGCAGGTGCTTGGCCGCGACCGACAGGTCGTTGAACACCTGTAGGCACAGCTCGCGCGTCGGCACGACGACCAGCGCCCGGGGGATACCGGACAGCGGCCGCTCGGCGTCGCTTGTGATGCGCTGAAGCAGCGGCACTCCGAACGCCAGGGTCTTGCCCATCCCGGTGCGGGCCTGGCCGATCAGATCGTCGCCCGCCAGCGCCATCGGCATGGTGAGTTCTTGGATAGCAAACGGATGTTCTTTGCCGTCTTCGCGGAGAGCCTGGACAATCTCGTCACGAACTCCGAGTTCAGCAAAGGTTGGATTGAGATGCGTCATACGCGGTCGAGGTAGCCTTTCACTTGTCATTCCTCATGGCGTCCACACGCGCGCACGAGTTCGACGAAGCTGCTGCCGGGGCCCAGCGCTGGTAGGCGGACCAACTGCGTGCACGCACATTTCTTCGGAAGCGGCAAACCCAAAGTGCTCTGAGCACCACTGCCATCGACCATCATACCCGCGCGGCCTCGCCCGGCAGTCGGCGCGCCGGGCGGCGTTTAGGCTTGGCCCATGACTTACCCGCCGGGACCCGAGCCCAAGTCCACCTCGGTGTCATCGGGCGTCTCCCCGGATCACCCCGGTGTCAACGAACTGTTCGCGCTGCTGGCCTACGGTGAGGTGGCCGCGTTCTACCGGCTCACCGACGAGGCGCGGATGGCGCCGAACCTGCGCGGCCGGATCAACATGGCCATCATGGCCGCCGCCGAGATGAACCACTACGAGGTGCTCCGAGATGCGTTGCAGCGCAGGGGAGTCGACGTAGTGCCGGCGATGACGAAGTACGCGTCGGCGTTGGAGAACTACCACCGCCTGACCACGCCGAGCACCTGGTTGGAAGCGCTGGTGAAGACCTACGTCGGTGACGCACTGGCCGCCGACTTCTATCTCGAGATCGCCGACGCGCTGCCCGACGAGATCTCCGACGTGGTGCGGGCGGTGCTGGCCGAAACCGGGCACTCACAGTTCGTCGTCGCCGAAGTGCAGGCCGCCGTGACCGCCAGCGACAAACAGCGCCACCGGCTGGCCCTGTGGTCGCGGCGTCTGCTCGGTGAGGCGATCACGCAGGCGCAGTTCGTGCTGGCCGATCACGACGAACTGGTCGACCTGGTGATGGCCAGCGGTGAGGGCCTGAGCCAGATGACCGAGTTCTTCGACCGCCTCCAGCGCACGCACGCCGCCCGCATGGAGGAGCTGGGCCTGGCCTGACCAGCGCCGCGCTACTTCGTGCAGTTGGTGATGATCGTGTTGTTGTTCTGCGCGGCGATCACCGCACCCGACGCGTCGGTGATGCTGCAGTTCAGCTGACCGGCCACGCTGGTCGCGGTGACCGAGCTGAGCTCCACACCGGGGTCCAACACGATGGTCTTGGCCCACGGCAACGCCGCGTTGACGTCGGTTCTCAGCGCGCCCTGCGCGTCGGTGTAGATCACTGTCACCAGATCGATCAGCTGGCGATTGCCGGTCACCCGATAGGTCACTGTGCGCGGTGCGGGCGCTGGCGGCGGGGCCGCCTGAGCGGGCGGGACGGCCTGCGTGGGCGGCACGACCGGCTGTGCGGTCGGCTGTGCGGTTGGTGCGGCCTCGGCCGACGGCGTGACGGTGGTGACGGTCTCCGGCGGCAGGGTGGGAACCAACCCCGCGCGCGGGGCCGAGGACGCGGTTGCGCTCGGGCTGGGCGCCGTCGACGTCTGAGTGGCCGTAACCGAACCGCTGTCCCCACCGCCGAGGATCACGCCCGTCGTGCCGACGGCGACGAACAGAATGGCCCCGGCGATGCCGGCCACCCACATCCAGCGCCGGTCGATACGCGCCTCGTCGTCCTCGAAATCGGCGTACTCGTCGGCGTATTCATCGGCGTAGTCGTCGTAGTGCTCGTCGTACCCCTCGTCATAGCCAGGCCGGTATCCGGCGTCGAAGTGAGGGTCGTAGTCGAGCTGGTCGACGGGCGATCCGCCGTCGTGGCCGCGGCGTTCGGTCGGGGTCAGCGAATACGGCGACCGCGCAGTAAAAGGCCTGTTCATGTGGACTTTCCCAAGTCGTATCGAGCAATACCCGGCTGATGCTATCGATGCCAGAGTGACGTATGAGGTCTGGCGGCCGGTGTGTTGGTTACGGTCCGGACTCGGTTCGGTCGCCGTTTGTAGCCGCGGCGCGAAATACGCTCAACGGGGCTTCGCTGACCGCGAACTCACCGCCTCGGCACCGCGTCGACGGCGTCCATTAGCCTTGGTGCAAACAGTCCCGGCAAGTGCGACGAAACGGAAAGGGTCCGCAGCGTGGAGGTCAAGATCGGTGTCATGGACAGCCCGCGTGAGCTGGCCTTCAACAGCGCACAGACGCCCAGCGAGGTGGAGAAGTTGATCACCGATGCGCTGGAGCGGCAGTCGGGTGTGCTGGCCCTGACCGACGAGAAGGGCCGACGCTTTCTGGTGCAGACCGCCAAAATCGCCTACGTCGAGATCGGCGCGGCCGACGTGCGCCGCGTCGGGTTCGGGGTCGGAGTGGGAGCCGAGCCGGCTAAGACCGGGTAAGCGGCACGTGTGACAAGCCGCCCCAGATGAACTGCACGGTGCCCTCCACGGCGTCTTCCTTGGAGATCGGGCGCTCGGCGTTCAGCCAATAGCGCGCTGAATCGACGCTGATGGCGACCAGGCCGACGGCGATCATCCTGGCCCGGTGCGGTTCCAGCCCGGAATCGTGGCTGATCAAGTCGAACACCGCGTCGGTGCAAGCTTCGGTGGCCACCTTGACCTGCGCGGCAACCTGCGGCTCGGTGACGTAGTCGTTCTCGAAGATCAGCCGGTAGCCCTGGCCGTCGTGCTCGATGAAGTCGAAGAACGCCTGCACGGCGGCGCGCACGCGCTGGCGGTTGTCGGTCGTGGTGCGCAGCGCCTGTCGCACCCCGGAGACCAGGTTTTCCACATGGCGCTGCAGCACCGCCAGGTAAAGCTCCAGCTTCGACGAGAAATGTTGGTAGAGAACGGGTTTGCTTACGCCGGCACGATCAGCGATCTCGTCCATGCCTGCGGCGTGATAGCCGCGGTAGACGAACACCTCGCTTGCCGCAGCGAGCAACTGCCCACGACGTTCATCACGTGGCAGCCTGTTGCCGCGCCGGTTGGGTCCGTTGCCGTTTCCCGACGGTGCGTTCTTCCTCGCGGCGGGGTTCGCGAGATCGCTCATCATGTCCTTCGTCCGGTCAGTTTCGGCAATGACACTACTACCGTCGGCAAAGGCGTAGTGGTAGGCCGTCGTCGGCTTCTTCGGTGGCGCGCCGGAAGTGCCTGCGCTTCGGCCTGTGTCATCCTGATTCGGTGACTCACGACTCGGAGCGTCGCGTGGACTCGCGGATCCGGGGAGATGTGCCCGCTTTGCGTAATGAGTGGCGCGAGCCACTACGTGCGCAACGCGATCCGCTGTCCCAGGGGTCTGGGCGGATCAGGTCCAACCGCGATGAGCACCGCCAGGTGCGCAAACAAACCTGGCTGGGCCGCTTCGTGTCCACCTACGGTTGGCGCGCCTACGCATTGCCGGTGCTGATGGCGTTGACCGTCGTCGTCGTGTACCAGACGATCACCGGGACCAGCGCGCCGCCCACTGCCGAGCAGGCCGAAGGCCCGGTACAAGGCCCGCCCACCATCGGGGTGGCCAGCACCGCCATCATCGGCGCCCCGCCCAAGGGTCTGACCGAGTTCGACGCCAACCTGCCCACCGGGATCCTGCCCGCGGGCGGGCCGTTCACCCAGGCCGGCGCCAAGACCTGGCACGTCGTGCCCGGTGCCACCGCACAGGTGGGGGAGGGCACCGCCAAGGTGTTCACCTACACCGTCGAAGTGGAGAACGGCATCGACACCACGACGTTCGGTGGCGACGACGGGTTCGCCAGGATGGTCACCGAAACCCTGGCCAACCCCAAGAGTTGGACGCACAACCCCCAGTTCGGGTTCGTCCGCGTCGACGAAGCCTCCGGGGTCCAGCCGGACTTCCGGGTATCGCTGACCACGCCCATGACGATCCGCGAGGGTTGCGGCTACGACATCCAACTCGAGGCGTCCTGTTACAACCCCGCCTACATCGACGGCCAGCCACGGGTGTTCATAAACGAGGCCCGCTGGGTGCGCGGCGCGATTCCGTTCCAGGGCGATGTGGGGTCCTACCGGCAGTATCTGATCAACCACGAAGTCGGCCACGCCATCGGCTACCAGCGTCACGAGCAATGCCCGGAAAACGGTGAGCTGGCGCCGATCATGATGCAGCAGACGTTCTCCACCAACAACGACGACGCGGCGCGCTTCGACCCCGGCACGGTCAACCCCGACGGTAAGACCTGCCGGTTCAACCCCTGGCCCTATCCGATCGCCTGATTTTCCCCTCCTTATTTCCGCGAGCGTGCGGGTTCCCCGCGCTTCGCGGTCGGGCCCAGAGGCCGACACGCCGAGGTTTAGCCAGAGTTCACGCACGCTGGCCAAGGCCGCGGGAAGCCCTACGGCCCAATCCGCGTTGTGCGGTACGACCTATTGTTAAGGCAGGACAGCCTAAGGAGTAGTTCGGTGTCGACACCGTTGCCGCCGCTGGTTGAACCGGCGGGCGAACTCACGCGTGACGAGGTGGCGCGCTACAGCCGTCATCTGATCATCCCGGACCTGGGGGTGGATGGGCAGAAGCGGCTGAAAAACGCCCGGGTGCTGGTGATCGGGGCCGGTGGGCTGGGTTCGCCGACGCTGCTGTACCTGGCCGCGGCTGGGGTGGGCACCATCGGCATCGTCGAATTCGACGAGGTCGACGAATCCAACCTGCAGCGCCAGGTCATCCACGGGCAGTCCGACATCGGTCGGTCCAAGGCGCAGAGCGCACGCGACTCGATCCTCGAGATCAACCCGCTACTCGAGGTGCGGCTGCATGAGTTCCGCCTCGAACCGGACAACGCCGTCGACCTGTTCTCCCAGTACGACCTGATTTTGGACGGTACCGACAACTTCGCCACCCGCTATCTGGTCAACGACGCCGCGGTGTTGGCGGGCAAACCGTATGTGTGGGGCTCCATCTACCGCTTCGAGGGCCAGATCTCGGTCTTCTGGGAGGACGCCCCCAACGGACAGGGCCTCAACTACCGCGATCTCTACCCGGAACCGCCACCTCCTGGAATGGTGCCGTCCTGCGCTGAGGGCGGGGTGCTGGGCATCTTGTGCGCGTCGGTCGGCTCGGTCATGGGCACCGAGGCGATCAAGCTGATCACCGGCATGGGTGAACCGCTGCTGGGGCGGTTGATGGTGTACGACGCGCTGGAAATGAGCTACCGCACCATCAAGATCCGCAAGGACCCGGCCATCCCGAAAATCACCGAACTGATCGACTACGAGGAGTTCTGCGGCGTCGTCTCCGACGCGGCCGCCGAAGCCGCCGCCGACGCCACTGTCACCCCGAGGGAGCTTCGCGAGCTGATGGATTCGGGCAAGCCGCTGGCGCTGATCGACGTGCGTGAGCCCGTCGAGTGGGAGATCAACCGCATCGAGGGCGCCGAGCTGATCCCCAAGACCGCCTTCGAATCGGGCGAGGCCCTGGCCAAACTGCCCGTGGACCGCACGCCGGTGTTCTACTGCAAGACCGGGGTGCGCTCGGCCGAGGTGCTGGCCATCGCCAAGAAGGCCGGCTTCTCGGACGCCATGCACGTGCAGGGCGGAATCGTCGCGTGGGGTAAGCAACTCGAACCCGACATGGTGATGTACTAACGCCTGGTTTGCCCGTGCGCGGCTTAGGCTGAGCTCGTGACAGTCGATGGCCCGCCGGATCATGTGCTGGCGGCGTTCGGGCTGACCGGCGTCGAGCCGGTTTCGCTTGGCTCGAGTTGGGAGGGCGGCTGGCGCTGCGGCGAAGTCGTGCTGTCGATGGTGGCCGATCACGCCCGCGCCGCCTGGTCGGCAAAGGTGCGCGAAACCCTGTTCGTCGACGGGGTGCGGCTGGCGCGGCCGGTGCGCTCCACCGACGGTCGGTATGTGGTGGCTGGTTGGCGCGCCGACACGTTCGTCGCGGGCAGCCCCGAACCGCGCCACGACGAGGTGATCTCGGCCGCCGTGCGGTTACACGAAGCGACCGCCAAACTGGAACGTCCGCGGTTTCTCACCCAGCCCCCGGTCGCGCCGTGGGCCGACGTCGACGTCTTCATCGCCGCCGACCGCGCCGCGTGGGAGGAACGTCCGTTGCATTCGCTGCCGCCGGGCGCGCGGGTTTCGCCCGGCTCCGCCGACGGCCAGAAGTCAATCGAGTTGCTCAACCTGCTCGCGACGCTGCGCAGGCCGACCAAGAGTCCCAGCCAGTTGGTTCACGGCGATCTCTACGGCACAGTGCTTTTCGCCGGCACCGCCGCGCCCGGCATCACCGACATCACCCCGTACTGGCGGCCGGCGTCGTGGGCGGCCGGGGTGGCGGTCGTGGATGCGCTGTCATGGGGCGAGGCCGACGACGGGCTGATCGAACGGTGGAACGCGCTGCCGGAATGGCCGCAGATGTTGTTGCGCGCCTTGATGTTCCGCATCGCCGTGCATGCGCTGCATCCGCGGTCGACGGCCGCGGCGTTTCCCGGGCTGGCGCGGACGGCCGCGTTGGTGCGGCTGATCCTGTAGTGGCGGCTCACGCTCGGTTTCGGGGCGCGAACGTGGGTTACCCGCACGCTTTCACGCGGCGGAGCGTGTCGGTAACCCACGTTCGACGGCTCAGAACGTGTGGCGCACTTGCCCCAACGGCACCCGGCCGTCATGGGCCAGCACGCCTTCGGCGCGCAACAACTCGAGTTGTCGCGTCGTCAGATGCGCAGCGGGCCGCCCGGATGCCCGGATCACGCGATGCCACGGCAGATCCGACGAGTCGGTGCGCATGATCCAGCCGACGATGCGCGCGCTGGAAAGCCCTGCGGCATCGGCGATGTCACCGTAGGTCGACACCCGCCCTGGCGGAATCGCGGCGACCAAAGCGCGTACGGTCTCCACCTGCAACTCGGTGACCGCCGCCATTGTCAACGCCGGTTCAGTGCGTCGCGGATCAGCGCCGACGTGTCGGCGGGGCGAGCGTGGGCCACCATGTGTTCGCAATCCCACTCGGCCCACGTGAATGCGTCCCCGAGGTGTTGGCGCAGCGACGCGATCAGATCATCGGAGGCGTAGGCTGGGCGGGTGCGGGCAGCGCGCACCAACGTGGTCGGTGTTTCCTTGGGCGGCAACGTGACCGGGCGGGCCAACTCGCTCCAGTACGCCATCATGGCCGGGATGCTGATCCGCCATCCCACTCGCCCGTTGGGTAGCGCGACGAGGTGCTCGTCGAGTTCGCGGTCCAATTCGGCCGGTTCGACCTCACCCCACGAGCCGTTGGCCTTCTCGGCGCGGGCTTCGGCGCGGTCGGTGTAGTCGGGGGAGGCGAGCATGTTCTCGGCGATGTCGCGCATCCACGCCCCGTCGAGCCCGACGGCCGGGTCGAGCAGCACCAGCGCCGAGACGAGGTCGGGCCGGGCGACAGCGAGCTTCAACGCCAGCCCGGCGCCGAACGAGTGCCCGACCACCGCCACGGGTCCGTCGGCCTCGATGAGGGTGGTCAACGCGGCGACGTTGGCATCCATCGTCCACGGCGCCGCCCACGACGACCGGCCGTGCCCGATCAGGTCCGGTGCGACGACCGCGAACTCGGCCAGGTGCCGCGTCGCCAGCGTTTGCCACCGTTGACCGTGCCCGGTCAGGCCGTGAAGTAGCAGAACGTCGATCGGCCGCGCCGGGCCATACCGGTGCACATACAGGTCGGCGGTCACAGATGTGATGCTGCCACCAGCGCCGACCGCGATTTGTCAGACCCCCATGGTGTTATTCGGGGCATGTCCGCACCGCACACCGATCTGACACCGGCCGCGCTCGCTGAACCGGGCACGCGCGGGATGGTCCGCGTCATCGGCGGCGCGGGCACCGGTAAGAGCACGCTGCTGATCCGAACGGCCGCCGCGCACATTGCCGCCGGGTTCGATCCGGAAAGTGTTCTGCTGCTGACGGGTTCGGCCCGGCTCCGAGTCGAAACCAGGGCCGCCGTCACCGCGGCGCTGCTGGGCGCCGGTGAACGCGCGGTCGTGCGTGAACCGCTGGTGCGCACCATGCACTCCTATGCCTTCGCGGTGCTGCGGTTGGCCGCGCAGCGCAACGGCGACCCGCCGCCGCGGCTGATCACCAGCGCCGAGCAGGACGGCATCATCCGCGAACTCCTCGCCGGCGATCTCGAGGACGGCGACACGTCGGCGGTCGCCTGGCCGCCGCATCTTCGTGCGGCGCTGGGCACCACCGGATTCGCCACCGAGTTGCGCAACCTGCTGGCGCGCTGCACCGAGCGCGGCGTGGATCCCGTTGAACTGCAACGTATCGGGCGCCGTGCGCGTCGTCCCGAATGGCTGGCCGCAGGGCAGTTCGCCCAGGCCTACGAACAGATCATGTTGTTGCGCTCCGCGGTCGGGATGGCCGCGCCGCAGGCCACCATCCCCGCCCTGGGCGCGGCGGAGCTCGTCGGGGCGGCGTTGGAGGCCTTCGCCACCGACGCCGACCTGCTGGCCGGCGAACGGGCGCGGGTGAAACTGCTCCTCGTCGACGACGCGCAGCAGCTGGATCCGCAGGCCGCACGGCTGGTGCGGGTGCTGTCGGCGGGCGCTGAACTCACCGTCGTGGCAGGCGATCCCAACCAGGCGGTGTTCGGCTACCGCGGCGCAGATCCCGCCCTGCTGCGCGGCGAGGAGCCGACGATCACACTGACGCAGTCCCACCGGTGCGCACCGGCCATCGCCGATGCCATCACGGCGACCGCACGACGGCTACCCGGTGCCGACCCGGGCCGCCACCTCGAGGGCGCCGACGGACGTCCGGGCGAGCTGAGCGTGCGCATCGCCGGCTCATCACACGCCGAGTCGGCGCTGATCGCCGACGCGCTGCGCCGCGCCCACCTCGTCGACGGGCTGCCGTGGTCGCAGATGGCGGTGGTCGTGCGCTCGGTGCCGCGGCTCGGCGCCGCGCTGGCCCGCGCACTGGAGGGCGCAGGCGTACCTGTCGAGATGTCCGCAACGGGCGCACCGTTGGCCGCACAACCGGCGGTGCAGGCGCTGCTGACGGTGCTCGAGGCTACCGCACACGGGCTCGACGGCGACCAGGCGCTTGCGTTGGTGACCGGACCGATCGGCAGGGTCGATCCGGTGTCGCTGCGGCAGTTGCGGCGCAGTCTGCGCCGCGCCGACGGCAGCCAGCCTCCGCGTCCGCTCACCGAACTGCTCGTCGCGGCACTGGAACAGGGCACCGACGCGTTGCCCGACACCCTGGAGCGTTCGATGCGACGCGTGCGCGCTGTGCTGACCGCCGCGCGCCGCACGGTCGAAAAGGGCCAAGACCCGCGCTACACCCTGTGGCAGGCCTGGCACCGCTCCGGACTGCAGCGCCGATGGCTGAGCGCCAGCGAACGTGGCGGCACCGCGGGCGCGCAGGCCGACCGCGGCCTCGACGCGGTCACCGCGCTGTTCGACGTCGCCGAGCAGTACGTCAACCACACGGCGGGTGCGTCGCTGCGCGGTCTCATCGACCACGTGGCCGGCCTCGGCGCGCCGGCCGCCCCGCGTGACGAGCGCGACGTCGACGCGGTCGCCGTGCTCAGCGCACACGCTGCGCTGGGCCGCGAATGGGAGTTCGTCGTGATCGCCGGTGTACAGGAAGGGTTGTGGCCCAACACCGTTCCCCGGGGCGGGGTGCTGGCCACCCAGCAGCTGGTCGACGTCCTCGACGGTGTCGCGACCGACGAGGACCGCGGGTTGTCCACCCGGGCGCCGCTGCTGGCCGAGGAGCGCCGGCTGCTGATCGCCGCGATGGGATGCGCCCGCGACCGGTTGCTCGTCACCGCGGTCGACAGCGACAACGGCGACGACGCGACGCTGCCGTCCTCGTTCTGCCACGAACTGGCCACCATGGCCGACGACGCCGACCCGGCCGCTTTCACACCGGTCAAGGCGCCGCGGCTGTTGGCGCCGGCGGCGCTGGTCGGTCGGCTCCGAGCGGTGGTGTGTGCCCCCGACGACGCCGTCGATCACCGCGTCCGGGCCTGCGCGGCAACACAGTTGGCGCGGCTGGCCGTCGCCGGGGTGCCCGGCGCGGATCCGACGCAGTGGTACGCCATGACACCGGTGTCCTCCGACGAACCGCTGTGGCGCGGCGATGACCACACGGTCGCGCTGTCGCCGTCGACGCTGCAGATCCTCACCGATTGCCCGCTGCGCTGGATGCTCGAACGCCACGGCGGCACCGACGGCCGCGACGTGCGCTCAGCGGTCGGTTCGCTGTTGCACGCCCTGGTGGCCGACCCGGGCAAGACCGAGAGCCAGCTGCTCAACGAACTGGAAAAGGTCTGGGAGAAGCTGCCCTACGAGGCCGCCTGGCATGCCGACAACGAGCTGACCCGGCACCAGGCGATGCTGTCGACGTTTCTGCAGTGGCGGGCCCAGACACGCCGCGAGTTCACCGAGGTCGGTACCGAGGTCGACGTCGACGGGGTGGTCGCGCCCGCCGGCGACGGCGAGCCGCAGGTACGGGTACGCGGCCGGGTGGACCGCATCGAGCGCGACAGTGAAGGCCGGCTCGTGGCCGTCGACCTCAAGACCGGTAAGAGCCCGGTCACCAAGGACGACGCGCAACGGCACGCCCAGCTGGCGATGTACCAACTCGCGATCGCCGAAGGCCTACTGTCGGAGGGTGATTCACCCGGTGGTGGCCGACTTGTCTACCTCGGCAAGCCGAACGCCGCCGGTGCCACCGAACGCGAGCAGGACGCGTTGACGCCGGACACGCATGCCCAGTGGCGTGAGGCCGTGCGCCGCGCCGCCGCCCAGACCCAGGGGCCGCAGTTCGTCGCACGCGTCAACGACGGCTGCAGCCACTGCCCGGTGCGCGCGATGTGCCCGGCGCAACAGATCTCTGGAGGCCGGTCATGACGGCGCGCTACAGCCCCGCCGAACTCGCTGACCGGCTCGGCCTTTTCGCGCCGACCGAGGAACAGGCCGCCGTCATCGCCGCACCGGCGGGCCCGCTGGTCGTCATCGCCGGAGCCGGCGCGGGCAAGACCGAAACGATGGCCGCGCGGGTGGTATGGCTGGTCGCCAACGGCTATGCCAGGCCCAGCGAAGTGCTCGGGCTGACCTTCACCAGGAAAGCCGCCGCCCAACTGCTGCGCCGGGTTCGCACCCGGCTGGCCCGGCTGGCCGGAACCGGTTTGGCGCCCGACGCCGAGACGGCCGACTACCAGGAACCGGCCACCATCAGCACCTACCACGCGTTCGCAGGCAACCTTCTGCGTGAGCATGGGCTGCTGCTGCCGGTCGAGCCCGAAACCCGCCTGCTTAGCGAAACCGAAATGTGGCAGTTGGCGTTTCGCGTGGTGTGCGAGCACCCGGAGCTCGAAACCGACAAGACACCGGCGGCCATCACGTCGATGGTGCTGCGGCTGGCCGGTCAACTCGCCGAACACCTCGTCGACACCGAGCAGCTGCGCGACACCCATGTCGAGCTGGAGCGACTGGTGCACACGTTGCCCGCAGGGCCGTACCAGCGCGACCGCGGGCCCAGCCAGTGGCTGCTGCGGCTGTTGTCGACCCAGACCGAACGGACCGAGCTGGTGCCGCTCATCGATGCGCTGCACCAGCGGATGCGCGCCGAGAAGGTCATGGACTTCGGCATGCAGATGGGCGCGGCGGCCCGGCTCGCCTCGTCGTTCCCCCAAATCGGCGAGCAGCTACGGAAGCGCTACCGGGTGGTGCTGCTCGACGAGTACCAAGACACCGGCCACGCGCAGCGGGTAGCGCTGTCCTCGCTGTTCGGCGGGGGAGTCGACGACGGTCTCGCGTTGACCGCGGTGGGCGACCCCATCCAGTCGATCTACGGCTGGCGCGGCGCATCGGCGACCAACCTGCCGCGGTTCACCACCGACTTCCCGCGCGCTGACGGCACCCCCGCACCCACTTTGGAGCTGCGGACCAGCTGGCGCAACCCGCCGCGTGCGCTTTACCTGGCCAACGCCGTCTCCACGCAGGCGCGGCGCCGGTCGGTCGCGGTGCGCACCCTGCTGCCCCGCCCCGATGCGGAGCCCGGCACCATCCGCTGCGCGCTGTTGAACAACGTTGCGGCCGAACGGGAGTGGGTGGCCGACCACATCGCGCGGCGCTACCACGGCACGCATGCCGACGGCGCCGCCACGCCGACCGCCGCGGTGTTGGTGCGGCGCAACGCCGACGCCGCGCCGATGGCCGAGGCGCTCAACGCCCGCGGTGTTCCGGTCGAGGTGGTCGGGCTGGCCGGTCTACTCGACGTGCCCGAGGTCGCCGACGTGGTGGCCATGCTGCGACTGCTGGCCGAGCCAACCGCGGGCAGCGCCGCCATGCGGGTGCTCACCGGGCCGCGCTGGCGGCTGGGGGGACGTGACGTCGCGGCGCTGTGGCGACGCGCGCTCGACCTCGACGACACCGCTCGAGGCGCCGACAACGAAGCCGTCGAGCGGATCGTCGCGCAGGCCGCGTCTGACGCCGACGCCGCCTGCCTCGCCGATGCCATCTGCGATCCCGGTTCCGCGGCGGCCTATTCGACGGCCGGGTACGCCCGGATCGTGGCGCTGGGCCGCGAGTTGACCGCGCTGCGCGCGCACCTGTCGCATCCGCTGCCCGACCTGGTCGCCGAGGTGCGTCGGGTGCTCAGCGTGGATGTCGAAGCCCGTGCGGGTCAGCCGGTTTCGGCGGGGTGGTCGGGCACCGAGCACCTCGATGCGTTCGCCGACGTGGTCGCCGACTTCGCCGCCCGCCCGGCCGCAACGCTGCCTGGTCTGCTGGCGTACTTCGCCGTGGCCGCCGACGCGGAGGACGGGCTGGCACCCGCGGACGTCACCGTCGCCCAAGACCGCGTGCAAATCCTCACCGTGCACGCGGCCAAGGGGCTGGAATGGCAGGTGGTGGCGGTGCCGCATCTCAGCGGCCGGGTTTTCCCGTCGACCGGATCCGCCCGCACCTGGCTCACCGACGCCGGGGAACTGCCGCCGCTGCTGCGCGGCGACCGCGCCACCACATCGCGCCACGGTGTCCCGGTGTTGGAGACCTCCGACGTCACCGATCGGAAGAAACTGTCGGACAAGATCTTCGACCACAAAAAACTGCTCGAGCAACGTCGCACCGATGAGGAACGCCGGTTGCTGTATGTGGCGCTCACCAGGGCCGAGGACACGCTGCTGTTGTCCGGGCACCACTGGGGAGCCACCGAGAACAAGCCGCGGGGACCGTCGGAGTTCCTGCACGAACTCAAAGACGTCATCGAGCAGTCGGCCGCGGCCGGCGAGCCGTGCGGGGTGATCGAGCACTGGGCCCCGGCTCCCGCCGACGGTGAACCGAACCCGCTGCGCGACAAGGTGATCGAGGCGATATGGCCGACCGACCCGGGCGGCTCGCGGCGCGGGAACATCGACCGGGGCGCCGAGCTGGTGGCGCAGGCGATGTCGACCGGATTCGACGAAACCGCCGCAGACGCCGACGAGGGCTGGGCATCGGACGTCGACGCGCTACTGGCCGAACGTGACCGCGCGGCCGAACCACCCGCATCGCCGCCACTGCCGACGCAGATCTCGGTCAGCGCCATGGTCGAGCTCGGCCGCGACCCGGACTCGCTCACCCAGCGGCTGCGGCGACGACTTCCGACTCGACCCGATCCGCATGCGTTGCTGGGCTTAGCCTTTCACGACTGGGTCCAGCGCTTCTACCACGCCGAGCGGTTGTTCGACCTCGATGACCTGCCAGGTGCGGTCGACCACGACACCGGCGTCGCCGACGAACTCGCCGAACTACAGGCAGCGTTCGCGGTATCGCCGTGGGCCGCGCGTACCCCGCTCGACGTCGAGGTGCCGTTCGACATGGTGATCGGTGATCGGGTGGTGCGGGGCCGCATCGACGCGGTGTTCGCCGACGCTGACGGTGGTGCGACGGTGGTGGACTGGAAGACCGGTGACCCGCCCGCGACCCCGGAAGACAAGCAGCACGCGGCGATTCAGCTGGCGGTGTATCGACTCGCGTGGGCGCAGTTGCACGGCCGCCCCGTCGATTCGGTGCGTGCCGCGTTTCACTACGTGCGGACGGGAACCACCGTCGCACCCGACCCGCTGCCCGCTGCGGAGGAGTTGGCGGCGCTGCTCAAGACGCGTGCCGCCTAGGAGTTGCGGTAGATCTTGAGCGCCTGCAGCACCATCGGAATCTGCAGTGGCAGCCGGGCCAGCGCACCGATGCGCATCACCAGCGGCTTCTTCGGCTCCTGGGACCACAGCCGGACCATGTTGACGTTGGCGGGAAACACCGAGACGAACAACGCGATGGCGGCCAGCGCCCCGAGGCGACGCGTCCGGGGCGCGGCCAGCAGGGCCGCGGTGCCGAGCTCGGCGACCCCGGAGGCATAGGTGTAGAACCGCGCGCTGCCGGGCAGTTCGGCCGGGACGATCGAGTCGAACGGCTGCGGCGTCAGAAAGTGCAGGCTGCCGACACCGAGCAGCATCGCCGCCATCCGGTACGCCGGTGCCGGGTCGGCCATCTGCTGCAGCTCGGGAGGCAAAGAGGTCATGGTTACATAATGGCGTGCGCTCACTTGCAGCGGTGACCGGTTTTCATGCCTGAAGGCAGGCTGCGGCGCCGGCTCCGCAGATTCGACGACGCCCTGGCCGACCGGCCGGTGCACGCTCTCACCGACAGGGTGCAGATCCCGGCCGACCCGGTGAGCCCGGTGCGGCGTATCACCCGGCGGGTCATCTACGCCACCCTGGCGCTGTTCGCGGCGGTGTTGATCGTGTACGTGGACCGCGACGGCTACCGCGACGCCACGGGCGGGCAGCTGTCGTTCTTGGACTGCCTGTACTACGCGACGGTGTCGATGTCGACCACCGGATACGGCGACATCACCCCGGTCACGCCCGGCGCCCGGCTGGTCAACGTCCTGGTGATCACCCCGCTGCGGGTCGCGTTCCTGATCGTGCTGATCGGTACCACGGTCGAAACGCTGACCACGCAGTCGCGGCAGGTCTACCAAATACAGCGATGGAGGAACAAAGTGCGCAACCACATCGTGATCGTGGGCTACGGCACCAAAGGCAGGACCGCGGCGGCCGCGATGGTCGGCGATGAGGTGGCCCCCGCCGACATTGTCGTCGTCGACGAGAACGCGGTCGCGCTGGAACGCGCCAAGAGCGCCGGGTTGGTCACCGTGCGCGGCAACGCCACCGACTCCGAGGTGCTGCGGTTAGCCAGTGCGCAGCACGCCAAGGCGATCATCGTGGCGACCAACCGCGACGACACCGCCGTGCTGGTCACGCTCACCGCGCGTGAGCTGGCGCCGAAGGCCAAGATCATTGCCGCCGTGCGCGAAACCGACAACGAGCATCTGCTCAAGCAATCCGGTGCGGACTCCACGGTGGTGACCGCCGAAACGGCGGGACGGCTGCTCGGCGTCGCCGTGCAGACACCCAGCGTGGTCGAGATGATGGAGGACCTGCTGACCCCGGACCGCGGTTTTGCGATCGCCGAACGCGAGGTCAGCCCCAAGGAGGTCGGCGGGTCGCCGCGCCACCAGAGCGACATCGTGTTGGGCGTCGTGCGTAACAACAAGCTGGTGCGCGTCGACGAGCCGGAGGCCGATGCGCTCGAACTCGGTGACCGGCTGCTGTTCATCCGCAGCGCGGACACCGACCGATGACGTCGCGCGGGTTCCGGCTGCGCCACGTGCCGCTGTTGTCCCGGGTCGGTGCCGACCGGTCCGATGCGCTGCGCACCGACGTCGACGCCGCCATCGCCGGCTGGGCCGACGCGGCGCTGCTGCGTGTCGACCGCCGCAACCAGGTGCTGATGTCTGGCGGCAAAGTGCTGCTGGGCAACACCGCCAACCTGGGCGACAAGCCACCGGAGCACGCCGTCTTCCTCGGCAGGCTGGGCGACGACAGGCACGTGTGGGCGATCCGGGCCGCGCTGGAGCCTCCCGACGACCCCGACGTCGAAACCGAAGTGCTCGACCTGCGCAGGGGCGGGCAGATCTTCGACGACGTCAGCGCGCAGCTGCTGGCCACGGCCACCGCGCTGCTGAACTGGCACGACAGTGCCCAGTTCAGCACCGTGAACGGGGCCCCGACCAAACCGGCCAAGGCGGGCTGGTCACGGGTCGACCCGGTCAGCGGTTACGAGGAGTTTCCCCGCATCGACCCCGCGGTGATCTGTCTGGTGCACGACGACCATGACCGCGCGGTGCTGGCCAGGCAGACGATGTGGCCGGAGCGGCTGTTCTCGCTGCTGGCCGGGTTCGTCGAGGCCGGTGAGTCGTTCGAGTCGTGTGTGGTGCGCGAGATCTCCGAGGAGATCGGCTTGACCGTGACCGACGTGGAGTACCTCGGCAGCCAGCCGTGGCCGTTCCCGCGGTCGTTGATGGTCGGCTTTCATGCCGTCGGAGATCCCGAGCAGGAGTTCTCGTTCAACGACGGCGAGATCGCCGAGGCGGCCTGGTTCACCCGCGCGGAGATTCGCGAGGCGCTGGACGCCGGGGACTGGAGCAGCGACTCGTCGTCGCGGCTGCTGCTGCCCGGCTCGATCTCGATCGCCAGGGAGATCATCGAATCCTGGGCCGCCGAGGAGTGACTGCCGTCGCCCAAAGGGACAAACGGGCGGGAAAGCGCGAGTAAACCTCGCCATTTCGTCAATCTCGGCGCGGGTGCGTGGGTGCGACGGACGCGGGCGGGGGTCTGCTAGCCCGCGAGCTTGGCCTTGATGTCCTTGGCGCTGGGGTTGGTCAACGTGGACCCGTCGGGGAACTTCAGCGTCGGAACGGTCTGGTTCCCGCCGTTCACCGACGCCACGAACTGCGCCGACCCGGGATCGTTTTCGATGTCGACCTCGGTGAACTCGATGCCCTCGGAATGCAGAATCTTCTTCAGCCGAAAGCAGTAGCCACACCACGACGTGGTGTACATGGTCACCCGAGGATTGTCTGCAGCGCTCATAACGCCTTTCAACGTAGCCGATCCGCCCAACATGCCCGCCGCCGTCCCGGATTTGTCACCGCACCCTGCCAAGATGGACCGCATGTCGGTAGAGGTCGATTCGTTGCGCGTTGTCGACGACCTCGACGAGGAGCAACGCGAGGCCGTGCTCGCCGCCCGCGGTCCGGTCTGCGTGCTCGCCGGCGCGGGCACCGGCAAGACCCGCACTATCACCCGGCGCATCGCCCACCTCGTCGCGGGCGGACACGTCGCGCCCGGGCAGGTACTGGCCGTGACGTTCACCCAGCGCGCCGCGGGGGAGATGCGCAGCCGGCTGCGCGCCCTGAGCGCGGACTGGGCCGGTGTCTCCGCCGAAGCCGTGCAGGCGATGACATTTCACGCCGCGGCGCGCCGCCAGCTGTCCTACTTCTGGCCGCGAGTGGTCGGCAACACGTCGTGGCAGCTGCTCGACACCAAATTCGCCGTCGTCGCCCAGGCCGCCAACCGCGCCGGGCTGCAGACCAGCACCGACGACGTTCGCGACCTCGCCGGTGAAATCGAGTGGGCCAAAGGCTCGTTGATCAGCCCAGAGGGTTATGGCGCGGCCGTGGCCGCAGCGGGTCGCGACATTCCGTTCGACGCGGAGAAGATCGCGACCGTCTACGCCGGCTACGAGACGCTCAAAGCACGCCGCGACGGGACCGCGCTGCTGGACTTTGATGACCTGCTGCTGCACACCTCGGCTGCGATCGAGAACGACGCCGCGGTGGCCCAGGAGTTCCGCGACCGGTACCGCTGTTTCGTCGTCGACGAGTACCAGGACGTCACACCCCTGCAGCAGCGGGTCCTCGACGCCTGGCTCGGCGAACGCGACGACCTCACCGTCGTCGGCGACGCCAACCAGACCATCTACTCCTTCACCGGCGCCACCCCGCGCTACCTACTCGACTTCTCGCGGCGCTTCCCCGACGCGGCCGTCGTCCGGCTGGAACGCGACTACCGCTCCACCCCGCAGGTCGTGTCGCTGGCCAACCGGGTCATTGCCGGCGCCCGCGGCCGGATGGCCGGAAGCAAGCTGCACCTCGTCGGCCAGCGCGCCCCCGGGCCGAAGCCGACGTTCGCCGAACACCCCGATGAGCTCGCCGAGGCCGTCGCGGTGGCCAAGAGCATCAAGCGGCTCATCGAGTCGGGCACCGAACCTGCCGAGATCGCGGTGCTGTACCGGATCAACGCGCAGTCCGAGGTGTATGAGGAAGCGCTGACCGAGGCGGCAATCCCGTTCCAGGTTCGCGGCGGCGAGGGCTTTTTCAGCCGTCAGGAGATCCGCCAGGCGTTGGTGGCGCTGCAGCGCGCAGGCGAACGCGGTGTCGCAGACCAAGGACAAGAACAAGCCCCGCTGCCCGACATCGTCCGCGCCGTGCTCGAACCGCTCGGGCTCACCGCCGAACCGCCGGCCGGCACCAAGGCGCGTGACCGCTGGGAGGCGCTGACAGCGCTGGCCGAACTCGTCGACGAAGAAGTCGCCCAGCGCCCCTCGCTGGATCTGCGCACCCTGCTCACCGAACTGCGCCAGCGCGCCGACGCGCGGCACCCGCCCGTCGTCCAGGGCGTGACGTTGGCGTCGCTGCACGCCGCCAAGGGCCTGGAATGGGACGCGGTGTTTCTGGTCGGGTTGGCCGACGGCACACTGCCCATCTCGCACGCGCTGGCCCACGGTCCCGACAGCGAACCGGTCGAAGAAGAACGACGTCTGCTCTATGTCGGAATCACCCGCGCCCGTGTGCATTTGGCGCTCAGTTGGGCGCTGTCACGCAGCCCCGGGGGCCGGCAGAGCCGCAAACCGTCACGTTTCCTCAACGGCATCGCGCCGCAGTCATCGGCCGACGCGACCCCGTCCCGTCCCCGCCGGTCTCGCGGCGCAACCCCGCGCTGCCGCGTCTGCAACAGCACGCTCACTACGCCGCCGGCAATCATGTTGCGCCGCTGCGAAACCTGCGCTTCCGATATCGACGACGAGTTGTTGGGGCAGCTCAAGGATTGGCGGTCACGGGTCTCCAAGGAGATGAACATGCCCGCCTATGTGGTGTTCACCGACAACACGTTGATCGCCATCGCCGAGACGCTGCCCGCCGACAACGCGGCGCTGGTCGCGATTCCCGGGATCGGCGCACGAAAGCTCGAGCAGTACGGCCCCGACGTTCTCGCATTGGTCAAGGGCCGGAGCCGGCCGGCCGGCGACATCGGGCACGGCCAACCGTCGTAAAAATCGCGCCAAAACCGCAGGTCAAAAATTTAATTGTGCGATTCCGCTGCTACCCTTAACCTCAAGATCGCACACCTGTTGTGTAATTCATCGTGCGAGAGGAGGGTGTCGAGATCATGGCGAGCATCAACGCATTCACCGGCGTAGGCCATGTCGCGGGCGTTGCCGGCATGTCGCGGACCCTCCAGGTCGCCGTCCCCACGGCGCATCCCGCCGCCGCGCACGTCGGCGCCGCGGGTGCCGCTGCCGCTATTACGCCGCCGCGTAAGCGCCGCGCCGCCGCCGCGACTGCATCCTCCGTGGATCGGGGTCCCCTCTAGGAGAACCCTTCGATTTCGCCGAAAAGGCCACGGAACCGCAGTCCCCGGATCCGTGGCCAGTTCTATTTTCGGGAATCGCTCGAAGACCTGGTCACAGATCCATCAAGAGACAGATGCGAAACCCTCGACCAGGAAGCAGAGGACAGACATGTCGAGCCAGACATGCCGGAACAAGACGATGCTGGCGGTGCCGTGTCACATCGGCGACCCCGACCTGTGGTTCGCCGAGAACCCCGTCGACCTCGAACGCGCCAAGAAGCTGTGCGCGGATTGCCCGATCCGCCGCGAATGCCTAGCCGCCGCTCTAAAACGTCAAGAGCCGTGGGGTGTGTGGGGCGGCGAGATCTTCGAGCGCGGCACCGTCATCGCGCGCAAACGTCCGCGTGGCCGGCCCCGAAAGAACACCGAGAACAACCCGGCCGCAGCCTGAACCGCCAGTCTCGGCGGACCTAAGCGCTATTCGTCGGCAAAACCTGGAATCAGTTCGGTGGCAAGCCTTCTGGCCGGGATGCGGGCGTCCAGCTGACACGAGATCGCGACATTGGATGCGATCACCCGCATCGGAATCGCCAGCGCGGCTGGGATATCCATCTGTCGGGCGGTGCGGACCTGGGCCACCGACCGATCCATGTCGGCCATCGTCATCTTCTGTAACCACTTGCGGGTGTAGTGAAAGACCTCGACCTGAAGAGGTTCCACATAGGGCCGCAGCATCTCGTCGAGCTCTCGGGTCGACACCTGCTCACCCTTCTGGATGAACCCGATCTTCTCCATGACCGGCAGCAGGTTCTCGTAGTCCTTGGCGATGGCAAAGCGGGTGGCCATGCCGAGCTCGGGTGGGATACCGCCGGGCAGCGGGGCGACAGCGCCGAAGTCGATGACGCCCATCTTGCCCTCCGGCATCAACATGAAGTTGCCGGGATGCGCGTCGCCGTGCATGATCTCCAGCCGCCGAGGAGCGTCGTAGGTGAACTCGAAAAGCCTGGTGCCTATGGTGTCTCGTTGTTCCTGCGTGCCCTCCCTGATGATCACCGACATCGAGATGCCGTCGATCCACTCCTGGATCACCACTTTGGGCGTGCTGGCCAGGATGCGGGGCACGACGAAACGTGGATGTCCCGCATAGGCTTTCGCGAACGCACGCTGGTTGTCGGCTTCCAGCCGGTAGTCGAGTTCCATCTCCGTGCGTTCGATGAGTTCGTCGACGATGCCCTGCACGTCGGCGCCTGGCGCAAGTTGCTTGAGCACCTTGACCATCCGCTGCATACTCTTCAGGTCCGCGCGCAGCGCCTCGTCAGCGCCCGGATACTGGATCTTGACCGCGACTTCACGACCGTCGGCCCACACGGCCTTGTGTACCTGGCCGATGCTGGCCGACGCCACCGGGGTGTCGTCGAACGACGAGAACCGCTCGCGCCATTTGGTACCCAGCTGCATATCCAGCACGCGGTGCACCTTGGCGGCGGGCAGCGGCGGCGCCTCGCGCTGCAGCTTGGTCAGCGCTTCGCGGTAGGGCTTGCCGTACTGCTCGGGAACGCCGGCCTCCATCACCGACAGCATCTGACCGACCTTCATGGCGCCGCCCTTGAGCTCACCGAGAACGGTGAACAGCTGCTGGGCGGCCTTGTCCATCAGCTCGGCGTTGACCTCGTCCTTGGACCTGCCGGTCAACCTCTTGCCGAAGCCGAGCGCGGCCCGGCTCGCCATGCCGACGGGAAGGCTCGCCAGCTTCGCGTTGCGAGCCGCACGGCCCCGTTTGATGTCACTCACCAGACCATCATCCCTGACGGCGATGGGCGCACGGCAACAAGTTGGCATCAAGCGTTTTCAACATGAGCATCGCGGATGCCGTGACCAGCGGCGCGTGACCACCGAACCCACGTTCACGTCGAACTCCAGCGTCGTGTCCAGGGTCGGCAACGGCTCGTCTGTGCTGCGTTCCTCGCGGACCGCGCGGATGACGCGGTCGACCTGGTTGAGCGCCAGCGCCGCGGTCGCCAGGACGGTGGCCCGGTCCGCGGTGCCGACGGTGTCGCGCAGCTGGGCCGCGACGGCCGGCCAGGCGGCATCGCGGTCGCTGCGGTGCAGGTCAGCACATCCCAAACAGCTTGTCACGCCGGGGATCACCAGCGGTCCGACCAGGCCGGCGCCGTCGCGCACCCGCACCGGCAGGTGCGCGATCCCGGCGTCGTGCAGATCGCGCACCACCCGCGGGTCGACCACCAGGTAATCGGACAGCACCGCCAGATCGGTCGGTTCGGACGGCGCGCCGGCGGTGTTGCGGGTGCTGTGGGTGACCCGGGCGCCCGAGCAGCGCAGCGCGCTGGAAAGCAGGTCCGAAAGGGGTCCGCTGCCGTGGATACGCACCGACGCTGCGCGGGTGCGTCGGCGCGCCGTGCTGATCAGAACGCCGGCGTCGACCAACGACGTGAGCAGGTCGGCGATCTCGGTCGGTTCCACACCGTCAGCGAGCCGCTGGACCTCATCCAGAGTGGCGCCCGACTGCAGCCGCCGCAGCAGTTCGGCCAGCGCGGTGGGGCTCATTCCCGATGGTGGCCGCACCACGACCGCGCGGCGCGGATCCCAGCCCACCTGCACGACGCCGTCGGGTCGCAGCAAGACCGGCGTCGTCGGGTTGAGCGCGTAGGCCCGCATAGCGACGGACTTTGCCACAGCGGGCGTCAAAACCCCCGCGGGTTATCCACAGGCTCAGCTGGTGGGGTGGTCGCCGTCGTCCTCGGAGCGCTTTTCCAGATCGGCGATCGCTTCCGCGATGGCGCTGTCCATTCCGCTGGTGTCGCCGCCGATCATCCGGTCGATGAAACCTGCGGGTTCGTCGAGGTCCTCGGCGGTGGGCAGCAGGTCGGGGTGCTGCCACACGGCGTCGCGCGCGTCGGCGCCGACGGCCTCGGCCAGCCGCTGCCACAACGTCGCGGCCTCCCGCAGCTTGCGGGGACGCAATTCCAGCCCGACCAGGGTGGCAAAGGTCTGCTCGGCCGGACCGCCCGTGGCGCGCCGCCGGCGCAGCATCTCCGAGAGCGCAGATGTGCCGGGGAGCCGGTCGCGCAACGCGTCGGCGACGACGGTCTCCACCCAGCCCTCGATCAACGCCAGCAGCGTTTCCAGCCGGCTCAGGGCTGCCGTCTGCTCCGGCGTCGCCTTCGGCTCGAAGATGCCCTGGTTCAGCAGCTGCTCGAGCTGCGCGGGGTCGGCCAGCGATGCCGGGTTGAAGCCCTGCGCGAGCTCCTCGATCCCGGTCATGTCGATCTTCATGCCCTTGGCGAACGCTTCGACGGTGTTGAGCAGCTGGCTGGATAACCACGGCACATGGCTGAACAGGCGGTGGTGCGCGGCTTCCCGCGCGGCCAGAAACGTCATGACCTCGCTGCGCGACTGTTCGAGGCCCTCGGTCAGCGACTCGACCGCATCCGGCATCAGCGCCGCGACGCCCTTGGGGCCGAGCGGAAGCCCGATGTCGGTGGAGGTCAACACTTCTCGGGAGAGCTTGCCCAGCGCCTGGCCCAGCTGGGAACCGAACGCCATGCCGCCCATCTGCGCCATCATCGACAGCAGCGGACCGGCCATGCTCCTGGCTTCTTCGGGTAACGCCGAAGCCCACACCGTGGAGATCTGTTCGGCAACCGGGTCGCACAGCCGTTTCCACGTCTCCAGCGTGTTGTCGAGCCAGTCGCTGGGTGTCCACGCCACGGCCTTGGTGGCGCCTGCGGGCAGCGCGGTCGCGCCGTCGAGCCAGGTGTCGGCGAGGTGCACGGAGTCGCGCACGGCTGCGCTGGTCGATTCGGGGATCGGTGCGACGAACCCGATCTGGTTGGTGGCCAGCTGACGGGCCAGGTCGTAGTTCACCGGACCGGACGTCTTGCCGCCGGCCATCGCGCCGCCTGCACCGCTGAACATCTCGCCGAGCCGGCTGAAGATCTGGCCGAGCTGTGACATGTCGAACTCGGACCCGCCGAACCCGAACGGATCGCCCGAACCGGCGTCCGGGTCGTTCTTGCGCTTGTCGCGCTCCGGGTCGTCGCCGGCCGAGTCACCGGCAGAGAAGCCAAAAGGCGGGTCAGCCATGCCCTCAACCGTACTCACCAGCGTCGCGCTCTGTCGTTGGGCAGGTCACGCGCTCAGCGAACACCCCGCGACGACGGTCGCGGTCCGGGGTGCTCACCGGGCAACCTTTAGATTGGGCGACGTGAACAGGCGGATTCTGACGTTGCTGGTCGCCCTCGTCCCGATCCTGGTGTTCGGGGTGCTGGTGTCGCTGGTGGTCGTGCCCTTCGTGTCGCTGGGGCCGGGGCCGACGTTCAACACGCTCGGCGAGGTCGACGGGGAGCCGGTCGTGCAGATCGAAGGCGCCGACGTGTACCCGACCTCGGGACAGCTGAACATGACCACCGTCTCCCAACGCGACGGGCTGAGCCTCGGTCAGGCGCTGGTGCTGTGGCTGTCGGGGCGCGAACAACTTCTGCCCCGCGAACTGGTCTATCCCCCCGGCAAAACGCGCGAGGAGATCAACGAAGCCAACACCACCGACTTTCGCCGCTCCGAGCGCAGTGCCGAATACGCCGCGCTGCTCTACATGGATTACCCGATGGCCGTCACGGTGGAGAACGTCAACGACCCCGGCCCGTCGGCAGGCAAGCTTGAAGACGGCGACGCGATCGACGGGGTCAACGGTGAGCCGGTGGCCAACCTCGAGGAGTTCCAGGCGCTGATCAAAGAGACCAGACCCGGTGACACCGTCGTGCTGGACTACCGGCGCAAGGACGGCCCACCCGGCGAGGCCACCATCACGATGGGTGAGCACCCCGAAGGCGAGCAGGGCTACCTGGGCATCGGCGTGCTCGACGCGCCGTGGGCGCCGTTTTCCATCGACTTCAACCTGGCCAACATCGGCGGACCGTCGGCCGGGCTGATCTTCAGCCTCGCCGTCGTCGACAAGCTCACCCCGGGAGATCTCAGCGACGGCCAATTCGTCGCCGGGACGGGCACGATCACCGGCGACGGCCACGTCGGGGCGATCGGCGGCATCACGCACAAAATGCTGGCCGCCCGGGAATCGGGTGCGACGGTGTTTCTGGTGCCCGCCGAGAACTGCGCGGAGGCCAAATCGGCACCCCAGGAGGGCCTGGAACTGGTCAAGGTGGACACCCTCACGACGGCAGTGGATGCCTTGGAGGCACTTTCCGCTGATGGCGAACGTCCCCACTGCTGAATCGTGCGCGCGCAGCGCATGCGTACAGTTGTTCTGACGTCGGGTGGCGACGTGTGAGATCGGCAAGACTGGAGTTTGACGAGTGGGTATGCGGCCCGCGGCAAGGATGCCCGCGCTGACACGACGTAGCCGGATTCTCATCGCGATCGGCGTGGTGGTGGTGCTGCTATTGCTGATCGGGCCACGGTTGATCGACACCTATATCGATTGGCTCTGGTTCGGTGAACTGGGCTACCGCTCGGTGTTCACCACGGTGCTGTTCACCCAGTTCATCTTGTTCCTGGTTGTGACGCTGCTGATCGGGGCGATCGTGTTCGCCGGGCTGGCGCTGGCGTATCGCACCCGGCCGGTGTTCGTTCCGACCGACGGCCCCAACGACCCGGTGGCCCGGTACCGCACCGCGGTGATGACCCGGCTGAAGCTCGTCGGCATCGGCGTGCCCGCGCTCATCGGCGTGTTCGCCGGGCTCTTCGCGCTGGGGCAGTGGGAGACTGTGCAGCTGTTCCTGCACGGCGGTGACTTCGGTGTCACCGATCCGCAGTTCGGCAAGGATCTGGGCTTCTACGCGTTCGACCTGCCGTTCTACCGGCTCGTGCTGAACTATCTGTTCGTCGCGGCGTTCCTGGCGTTCATCGCCAACCTGTTGGGCCACTACCTGTTCGGCGGTATCCGGCTATCCGGTCGCACCGGCGCGCTCAGCCGCTCGGCCCGCATCCAGCTCATCTCGCTGGTGGGCATCCTGATGCTGCTGAAGGCCCTGGCGTACTGGATCGACCGCTACGAGCTGTTGAGCCACACCCGCGCCGGTAAACCGTTCACCGGAGCCGGGTACACCGACATCAACGCGGTGCTGCCGGCCAAGCTGATCCTGATGGCGATCGCGGTGATCTGTGCCGCGGCGGTGTTCTCCGCGATCGTGCTGCGCGACTTGCGCATTCCGGCCATCGGTGTGGTGCTGTTGCTGCTGTCCTCGCTGATCGTCGGGGCCGGCTGGCCACTGATCGTCGAGCAGTTCAGCGTCAAACCCAATGCGGCGCAGAAGGAAAGCGAATACATCGGCCGAAGTATCGCCGCCACCAGACAGGCGTACGGTCTGACCGACGAGGTGGTCACCTACCGCAGCTACAGCGGCGACGCGCCGGCGACGGCTCAGCAGGTGGCCGCCGACCGGGCCACCACATCCAACATCCGGCTGTTGGACCCGACCATCGTCAGCCCGGCCTTCACCCAGTTCCAGCAGGGTAAGAACTTCTACTTCTTCCCCGATCAGTTGGCGATGGACCGCTACACCGGGCCCGACGGCAACCTGCGGGACTATGTGGTCGCCGCCCGGGAGCTCAACCCCGACCGGCTGATCGACAACCAGCGCGACTGGATCAACCGCCACTCGGTGTACACCCACGGCAACGGCTTCATCGCCTCACCTGCCAACACCGTGCGCGGCATCGCCAACGACCCCAACCAGAACGGCGGCTATCCGGAGTTCCTCGTCAACGCGGTCGGCCCGGACGGCATCATCAACCAGGGCCCTGCGCCGCTGGAGCAGCCGCGTATCTACTACGGCCCGGTGATCGCCAACACCCCGGCCGATTACGCGATCGTCGGGGAGAACGGCCCGCCAAGGGAGTACGACTTCGAGACCAGCACCGAGACGCGCAATTACACCTACACCGGCAGCGGCGGCGTTCCGGTGGGGAACTGGCTGGCCCGGTCGCTGTTCGCCGCCAAGTTCGCTGAACGGAACTTCTTGTTCTCCAACGTGATCGGTGAGAACAGCAAGATTCTGTTCAACCGCGACCCCGCCGACCGGGTGGAGGCGGTCGCCCCGTGGTTGACCACCGACACCACCGTGTACCCGGCGATCGTCAACGAGCGCATGGTGTGGATCGTGGACGGCTACACCACCCTGGACAACTATCCGTATTCGGAGTCCACGGTGTTGTCCAGCGCCACCGCGGATTCCAACGAGGTGGCCTTCAACCGGTTGCCACCCGACAAGCAGGTGTCCTACATCCGCAACTCGGTCAAGGCGACCGTCGATGCCTACGACGGCACCGTCACGTTGTACGCCCAAAACGAGCAGGACCCGGTGCTGCAGGCGTGGATGAAGGTCTTCCCGGACACGGTGAAGCCCAAGAGCGAGATTTCCGACGAGCTGCGCCAGCACCTGCGGTACCCCGAAGATCTTTTCAAGGTGCAGCGCGCGTTGCTGGCCAAGTACCACGTCGACGACCCGGTGACGTTCTTCTCGACGTCGGACTTCTGGGACGTCCCGCTGGACCCGAACCCGACCGCCAGCAGCTTCCAGCCGCCGTACTACATCGTGGCCAGAGACCTTGCGGCCAATGACAGTTCGGCGTCGTTCCAGCTCACGACCGCGATGAACCGGTTCCGCCGCGACTTCCTCGCCGCCTATATCAGCGCGAGCTCTGACCCCGAGACCTACGGCAAGCTGACGGTGCTCACCGTTCCGGGTCAGGTCAACGGTCCGAAGCTGGCGTTCAACGCGATCAGCACCGACACAGCGGTCAGCCAGGACCTCGGCGTCATCGGACGCGACAACCAGAACCGCATCCGGTGGGGCAACCTGCTCACGCTGCCGCTGGTTCAGGGCGGGTTGCTCTACGTGGCGCCGGTGTACGCCTCGCCGGGCAGCAGCGATGCGGCGTCGACGTATCCCCGCCTCATCCGGGTCGCGATGATGTACAACGACAAGGTCGGATACGGCCCCACGGTGCGCGACGCGCTCACCGAACTGTTCGGACCGGGCGCCGACGCCACCGCGACGGGGCCTGCGCCGATGCCCGGTAGTAGTGCGCCCCCGGCAGCGACGCCCACCGACGGTGAGCCGCAGGCCGCGCAGCCTCCGGCCAACGCCAACCAACAGGGCCGGGCGCCGGAAGCCCCAGCGCCCACCTCGCCGCCGGCGGCGGCGTCGCCGGGCGTGCCCACCCAACTGTCGTCGGCCAAAGCTGCTGCGCTGCAAGAGGTCAACGAGGCGTTGGATGCGCTGCGTCAAGCGCAGTCAGGCGGTGACTTCGGTGACTTCGGTGAGGCGCTGCAGCGCCTCGACGACGCGGTGAACAAATACCAGAGCACCAGCTAGCAACCCTTTCGGGGCGAGCGTGCGCGTTTGCGCCGGACGCGCCGCTTGGATTCAGCCGTGAGCGGATTCACCCGCTGCGGTGACCGCACGATTTGGAAGTGCACCCGCGCCTTGGGTAGCCTTGCGGTTACCCGACGCGGGGTGGAGCAGCTCGGTAGCTCGCTGGGCTCATAACCCAGAGGTCGCAGGTTCGAATCCTGTCCCCGCTACCAGCGGAAATGACCCCAGAGGTGTGACCTCTGGGGTCATTTTCATGCCGTTTGTGAACGGATTTGTGAACATCGGCGTTTGCTGATGCTTCTAAGCGCTCTCGAATCTTCCTGGTAGCGGCCGACACGGGCTGAGTTTGGGCAACCGACCGGGGTTGCTACATCGGCGGAGAAAGTCCTCGGAAGCTGTCAATGGCGACGAATGATCCTGTGATCGCTGGGTCGCCTGCCCTGCTGGCCGGCGACGCTTATCGGACCAGTTTCTGGGGTCTGGGGAAGCCCAGTTTGGTGTAGCCGGGTGCGCGTTTTCGTAGTGATGAGGCGATTACTGGGGTGAGTTCGTCGTGATAGTCGTGCACGGTCGCGGTGGTCTTGGTGGGGCGGGGTCGGATGATGCGCCCGACGTATTGGACGAGTCGGTTCTTGAAGGTGATTGGGGCGCGAGGAAAGCGTGTCCAGTGCAGGGCAGTCGAATCCCTCGCCGATGAACGAACTGGTGCCGACGATTAGCAAGGGCTCGGTATCGGCGGCGTGGTTGGCGAGTTGTTCGGACACCTCGCGGCGTTGGCGTGCCTTCAGTTGGCCGCTCGGCACGACGACTGACTTACCAGCATCGCGGAGTCGATCGGCAATCTCGTTGAGGTGTCGACCCACGTGGTGAGAACGAGGATGTTTGGCACCGTCAGTGTGAGCGGCAAGGACGTCGGCAACGATCTGTGTGAGCCGAGCTTCATCGGCGATCAGTGCTCGGTAGATCTCGGCCATTCCGCCCGGGCGCTCGGATCGGCCTTCCCGGTGTAGCGGAACTCGGTGGGATGAACGTGTAGGACGGGGTGCGGTGCGAGCAGGTCGTTATCTGCTGAGGGAGCTGGCCGGCGGCAGGGGCTTCGAGGGTCGCGTGATGTGATCTGAGTTGGGTAGCCGCCCCTGCAAAACGGTGAGGTTACGGCGCGAAGGGAGCTGTCTACCGTGTCGAATTCCAGGCACCGTCTTGCCAGAAATAGTTAAGGCACGAATGCCCCGGAGCTAGGTGGCAATAGTATCACGATTTCGTTATGCTTTTGCCATGCCAACAAAGTCGCTCGCGCGAGACGAGCTCTGGGAGGTTGCGACCACGCAGCTCGGGTTCGTAACTGCTCAGCAGGCTGCAGATCTGGGTGTGGGCAAGGGTGCGCTGCAGATGCTTGTGCAGCGGGGCACGCTGATACGTGTTGCGCATGGGGTTTACCGGTTCCCGCAGTACCCGGTCGGTCAGTACGACCCCTACATGCTTGCCGTGCTGTGGACGCGAGCACCGGAGGCGTGTCTGAGCCATGAGACCGCGCTGGACGCCTATGGGATCAGCGACGTCAACCCGAACCGTATCCACGTCACCGTCGCCAAGCACCGGCGGCTGCGCCGTGCGGGTGGCGAGGGCTACGTGATCCACCAGGAGGACCTCACGCCAGCGCAAATCGGCTGGTGGCAGGAGATTCCCACCGTCACGGCGGCGACAGCGGTTGCCCAGTGCATCGCCTACGGCACACCCACCTACCTGCTGCGGCAGGCACTCGAGCGGGGGCACGTCCAGGGTTATCTGAGGACCGCCGAGCGTGACGAGTTGGCCAGGGCATTGGAAGCTCGCGATGGGCGATGACCGTATCGGCTCCCGGCTGGCCGATCTGCTGCACACGCTGAAGCCGAAGACGAAGCAGCCTGCGTCGATGACCGTCCTGAACAACTGGATTGCCCAGGCCGAAGGCAAACTCGGCGCGGAGGCCAAGGGAGGCAGGCTTGGCTGGCTCGTGGCTTCGTCGGTCGCCGTCGCGTGTGTTCAACGCGCAATCGACGTCGACGGCAGGCAGCTGTTCCTCCTCAAGGGCGGCACCCTGCTGCAGCATCGCTTGCCCGCGACCGCCCGAACCACCAAGGATGTCGACGGGCTCGTCCGCGGTGACCTGGACGCGTTTCTTCTGGCCTTGGAGGACGCGCTGGCCGAGCCATGGGGACCTCTCATGTTGCGCCGGGGAGAGGTCGAGGTCGTCAACGTTCCCACCAGGATCATCAAGCCACGCCGGTTCGACATCATCATTGAGTTCCGAGGTGTCACCTGGAGGCGCATCCAGTTCGAGGTCTCACCCGACGAGTCAGGAATCGGCGAGGACTTCGAGTCCATCGAGCCGCCGCCACTGAGCGGGTTTGGCCTGCCGGACCCCGACACCCTCGTGGGGATCGCCATGCGCTTCCAGATCGCGCAGAAGATTCACGCGGTTTCCGATCCTCATAAACCGCCGGACTCCATCAACGATCGTGCCCGCGACGTTGTAGACCTACTCCTGTTGCGTGACCTCGCGGCCGCGACCGGAAGCCCGACGTTGGCCGAGATCCGTGCAGCCGGTGCGGCCGTCTTTCAGGCCCGAGCTGACGAGGCCTTGCAACTCGGTTTGCCAGCAAGGACGTGGCCGCCGACCGTGACCGGACACGACCACTGGGGCCACGACTACAAGCGGGCTGCCGCCTCAGCCAGCATCGAGCTGTCGCTCGACGCGGCTATCGCTGAGATCAACGACTGGCTTGCCGAGGTCGACAAGGTATGACGCCGTCCTCATGTCAGATCGCGCCGAGAGTCGCTGCGTGTGAACGCCAGTTGTGAACGTCGTGCTTGCGGTAGCCGAACTCGGCACCGCAGACTGCTCAGGTGTTGCGCGATGAAGCAGGCTGCGATGGCGTTGGTCGTTGAGCCGCTCGATGACATCGGGGTCATCCGCCTCTCCCGATGGATCTTCAACTGCTATCTGATCAGTGCTGACGGCTGCTACGTGGTGGTCGATGCCGGGATGCCCGGCAGCGCCGACGACATTGCGGGCGTGCTGTCGGTGCACCGGGGCGCCGTCGCCGCTGTCGCGGCCACCCACGGTCACAGCGACCACGTCGCCGGGGCGCCGCGACTGGCCACCGAGCACGGAGTGGCGCTGCACCTTCCCGAGATCACTCTCGGCTATCTGGACGGTAGCCGCCAGCCCCGCACTCCGGCGCTGAGCAAGGTCGTGCAGATCTGGCCCACGCTGGTAAGCCAGCCGCTCGACTTGACCGGGTTGCGCGGCTTCGCCGACGGCCCGCGCATCGCGGGCTACGGCGGAGCCAAGGGAATGGTCGGTGATGCTCTGGGCGGCGCCCAGCCGCTGGTCGACGGTCAACCGCTGCCTGGCGTGACGGGCTGGGAAGTGCTGCACGTGCCTGGCCACACCGACGACTCGACCGCGTTCTGGCATGCCGACAGCCGGACGCTGATTTCCGGCGACGCGGTCCTCAGTGCGCGCGGGCAGGCGTGGTTCACGCCCGAAACCGTCGACGCCGCCGCCGCGGCGCGCAGTGAGCGCCGCATGCGGGCACTGCCCGTCGAACACCTCCTGCCCGGCCATGGTCTTCCGGTGCACCGCGCCGACGTGTGGGCCGGTGCGCGCTGAGGCTGAATCCGGCGTTTCGCTGTACGGGCGACTGTTCGGCGAAATTGCTGAAACCGACCAATCCAGCCGCTTCCGAGCGTCCGGATGCAGGGAACTCATCGACACGTGCGTTCTTCGCGCATCCACGTAGCGGGCTGCGAAGTGACAATAGTTGGATGGACCCGATTTAGCCGGTTCCACTCGTTGCGGCGCCCCACCGCGAAGTCGCTGTCGGTTGCGGTTCGCAAGCCGCCCGCACCGACCGTAATGTGCATGGCCGCGACAGCAGCAGTCGGGTCAACGACGGGCACGACCTGGCGCCGGATACGGCTGGCGGCCATATTCCTCGACTCCACAAGCCGCCTGCGCGGCCGGATCAACGCGCGAATGCCTAATACCGACAACAGGACACATCGGTCGACCCGGCGATCCATACTGCGCGGATCCGATAGTGCGGGCGCCCACCCGAGCCACCATGAGCGCCCCTTGGTCGCCGGCTCGCTCGGCGCCGGCCACCGATTCCGCGCGGGCACCGAAGCGCGCGCAGCTGCGCGTAGCCGGATAATTGACGCTGACGACCTGCTTTGCCGCTGAGGTTCCTGAGAATCTTGGGACTGGGCGTACTAGCCAGGACGAATGCATTACGATCGCGTCGGGCTTGACCGGATTTGGAGGCGAACAGAAATGGATCACCTTCCAGGACCGACTCGCGCTCCCGGAGGCGCCGCGCATTTGCGGTGACCGCCACACGGCTCACCCGCGCGACACCGTGTCCGAGGTAGCGCCGTCTGGTGTGTCGCAGCAAGTGCGCAGTCAGACGATCGACCGAGCGACCGCATGGCACCAGGACTGAGAACAGAAGGGGTCTGACATTTTCAGGATTCTGAGGCGGCTGTGGATCCCGCTCGTCATCGCGATCGTCGCGGTCGCCGGCGGATTCACCGTTTCCAGGTTGCACGGCGTGTTCGGCAACGACCATCGCCCCACCTATGCCAGCACCGAAACTGAGGAGCGCCAGCCCCATAACCCCAAGCACCTCACCTACGAGGTGTTCGGCCCGCCAGGAACGGTCGCGGACATCAGCTATTTCGATGACAACGCCGACCCGCAACGGATCGAGGGAGCGCCGCTGCCGTGGTCGGTGGAGTTCCCGATCTCGGAGGCGACGGCGATCGGAAGCCTCTCCGCGCAAGGAACTGGTGACACCATCGGCTGTCGCATCACCGTCGGCGACGAGGTCGAAGCCGAACGGGTCCGCCACGGGGTGAACGCGTTCACCTTCTGCGTGCTGAAGGCCGCATGACCCAGTCGAGCGAACCCACGACGCAGCCGTTGTCGACGGCCAAACGTCCGCCCCTCGTCGCCCGGATCGTCTATCGCTTCTCGGTGCCGATCATCCTGGGCTGGTTGGCGATCGCCTTCCTGTTGACCACCGCCGTGCCGTCGCTGGAGTTGGTCGAAAAAGAGCAGGCGGTGGAGATGAACCCCATCGCCGCGCCGTCGTTCCAGGCGATGCAGCGAATGGGTGAGGTGTTCGGAGAGGCCAATTCGGGCGCTGTGGCGATGATCGTCCTGGAGGGCGAAGAACCCCTCGGCGACGACACCCATGCGTACTACGAAGACCTGATTGAGCGGCTGCGTGAAGACACCACACACGTCCAACACGTTCAAGACTTCTGGGGTGATCCGATCACCGAGGCGGCGGCCCAAAGCGCCGACGGTAAGGCCGTCTATGTGCAGGTGAACCTCACCGCCAATCGGGAGGGAACCTCGGCCAACGAATCCGTGCGAGCCGTTCGCGACATCGTGGAGCGGGCGCCACCGCCACCGGGAGTCCAGGCCCACGTCACCGGCCCTGCGGCTTTCGCCGCGGACCTGGGGCCGGCGGGCAACCGCACGGTGATGCTGGTGACGTCGCTGAGCTTCACGGTGATTTTCGTGATGCTGCTGTTGGTGTACCGCTCGGTGATCACCGTCGTCATCTTGCTGCTGATCGTCGTGATCCAGCTGCTGGTCGCCAGGGGATCGGTCGCGCTGCTGGGCGATCTGGAGCTCATCGGCATCACTACGTTCGTGGTCAACCTCCTGGTTCCGCTGGCGATCGCGGCCGGAACCGACTACGGCATCTTCTTCATCGGCCGATATCAGGAAGCGCGCCAAGCCGGCGAGGACCGCGAAACGGCGTTCTACACCACCTACGGGAGCGTCGCCAAGGTCGTTTTGGCCTCCGGTTTGACGATCGCCGGTGCGGTGCTGTGCCTGCGCTTCACCAGGCTGCCCGTCTACCAGACGCTGGGTGTGCCCACCGCTGTGGGCATCGTCATGGCGGTCGTGACAGCGGTGACGCTGATCCCTGCCGTCATCGCCGCAGGCAGCCGTATCAAGCTGTTCGAGCCCAAGCGAAAGATCACCGCCCGTCGCTGGCGGCGGGTGGGCACCGCGGTCGTGCGGTGGCCGGCGCCCATCCTGGCCGCGTCGCTGGCGGTCTCGTTCATCGGGCTGTTGGCATTGCCGGGGTACCAGGCCAGCTACAACGACCAGGAATATCTGCCGAAAGACATCCCCGCCAGCGTGGGCTATGCAGCCGCTGAGCGACACTTTCCCCAATCGTTGATGATGGCCCCCGATATTCTGCTCGTCGAGGCCGACCACGACATGCGCAATCCGGCCGACTTTTTGGTCCTGAACAAACTCGCCAAGGCCGTTCAAGGGGTGGAAGGCGTTTCCCGGGTGCAAGCCATCACCCGCCCCGGCGGAGAGCCGCTCAACAACACCACCATTCCGTTCATGCTGTCCATGAGCAGCGCCAGCCAGTCGCAGCTCATCCCGTTCCAGAGAGCCCGAATGGACGATCTGCTCGTCCAGGCCGACGACATGCTCGAGACGATCGCCACCATGCAGCGCATGCAGGCGTTGACGCTGGAAATGGTGAGCACGACCCATGACATGGTCGCCAAAACGCATGAACTAGAAGAAATCACGAACGAATTGCGCGATAACGTCGCGAACTTCGACGACTTCTTCAGGCCGATTCGAAATTACCTGTACTGGGAACCGCACTGCTACAACATTCCGCTGTGCTTCGCCGTCAGGTCCGTTTTCGACACGCTTGACGGCGTCGACCAGATCACCGTCAAGCTACGCGGACTTGTCGAAAACCTAGACCGACTCGACGCAATCCTGCCGCAAATGGCTGAGCAATTCCCGGTGATGATCGAGACCATGCGGGAAACGCGGCAAATGATGCTGACGATGCACAGCACCATGTCCGGAATTCTCGCTCAGATGGAGGAGACGAACGACAACGCGACCGCCATGGGTAAGGCGTTCAACGCAGCCAAGAACGACGACTCCTTCTATCTGCCGCCGGAGATCTTCGATAACGAAGACTTCAAACGGGTCATGGACGTCTTCCTGTCACCGGACGGGAAAGCGGCGCGCATGCTCATCTCGCAACGGGGCGACCCGGCCACGACCGAGGGGATGTCCCGCGTCGACCCGATCATGACCGCGGCGGAGGAGGCCCTCAAGGGAACTCCGCTACAAAGCGCCGACATCTATCTGACCGGCACCGCCGCCTCGGTCAAAGACATCGTCGAGGGCTCCACCTACGATCTGTTGATCGCGGCGACGGCGGCGCTGTGTCTGATCTTCTGCATCATGCTGATCATCACGCGAAGTTTCGTCGCGGCGCTGGTAATCGTTGGCACGGTGGCGCTTTCGCTGGGCGCGGCGTTCGGGCTCTCGGTGCTGATCTGGCAGCACATCCTCGGCATCCCACTGAACTGGGTGGTGCTCGCGATGTCGGTGATCATCCTGCTGGCGGTGGGTTCTGACTACAACCTGCTGTTGGTGTCGCGGATGAAAGAGGAGATCGGCGCGGGGTTGAACACCGGCATCATCCGGGCGATGGGCGGCAGCGGCAAGGTGGTGACGGCCGCGGGCCTGGTGTTCGCCTTCACGATGCTGTCGATGGTGGTCAGCGATCTGCAGACCATTGGGCAGCTGGGCTCCACGATCGGAGTCGGTTTGTTGTTCGACACGTTGGTGGTGCGCGCGTTCATGACACCGTCGATCGCCGCGCTGCTGGGCCGGTGGTTCTGGTGGCCGCTACGGGTGCACCCGCGGCCCATCGCCGCCGCCCGGCACGCGAGAGGTCCACGCCCGCTGGTGCGTTCCCTGCTCCAGAGGGATGAGCGGTAGCGCTATGAACGCGGTTATCTCCGTCCTGCTGAAGGCCGCATGACCGACCAGAAAGTCAAGACCCGTCGGTCGTTGGTAGCCCGGACCATCTACCGGTTGTCGGTGCCGATCATCATCGGGTGGCTGGCGCTGATCGCCGTCCTGACCTTCGCTGTTCCGTCGCTGGAACAAGTCGGCCGGGAAAGCTCGGTTTCGGTGATCCCCAAGGGCGCACCGTCATTCGAGGCGATGCAGCGTATGGGTGAGCTGTTCGAGGACTCCGACTCCGACAGCATCGCGATGATTGTCTTGGAGGGCCAGGAACCTCTCGGCGATGAGGCACACCTCTACTACGACGAGTTGATCCGTCAGTTGAGGGCCGACACCACCCATGTGCGTCACGTTCAGGACTATTGGGGGGATCCGCTCACCGCGTCGGGCGTGGAAAGCGCCGATCGGATGGCCGTCTACGTCCAGTTGAATCTGGCTGGTAACCAGGGCGAATTGCTGGCCAACGAGTCGGTCGAAGCCGTCCGCGACATCGTCGAACGGACGCCGGCGCCGCCGGGCGTAGAGGCCTATGTCACGGGCTCAGCGCCGTTGGTGGCCGACATGAACCACGCCGGCGACAGCTCCATCATCACGATCACCCTGGTGACGCTCGCGGTGATCTTCACGATGCTGCTGTTCGTGTACCGCTCGGTCATCACCGTGATTCTCCTGCTGCTCATGGTGGGCATCCAGGTCCAGGCCGCCAGGGGAGTGGTGGCGTTCCTCGGCGACCAGGGCATCCTCGGCCTGTCGATCTTCGCGGTGAATCTGCTGGTGTCGCTGGGCATCGCCGTGGGAACCGACTACGGGATCTTCTTCACCGGCCGCTATCACGAGGCGCGCCAAGCCGGCGAGGACCGGGAAGCGGCGTTCTTCACCACCTATCGCAGCGTCGCCAAAGTGGTGCTGGCCTCGGGTTTGACGATCGCCGGAGCGATCTACTGCCTCAGTTTCACCCGGCTGCCCTATTTCCAGACCATGGGCGTGCCGTCCGCGGTGGGCATGGTCGTGGCGGTCGGGGTAGCGCTCACGTTGATCCCGGCCGTTATCGCGGTCGGCGGCCGGTTCGGCCTGTTCGAGCCAAAGCGCAAGGTCGTGGTGCGCCGGTGGCGGCGGCTGGGCACGGCGATCGTGCGGTGGCCCGGGCCGATCCTGATCGCGTCCTGCGCGGTCGCGCTGGTCGGGCTGCTGGCGCTTCCGGGCTACAAAACCAGCTACGACGATCGCCTGTATGTCCCACAGGACATTCCCGCAAACGTGGGATACGCAGCCGCCGAGCGACATTTCCCAGAGTCGCGAATGATGCCGGACATCATGATCTTGGAAGCCGACCACGATATGCGCAACCCGGCCGATTTCGTGGTTCTACACAAGCTCGCGAAGGCGATCTTCGCCGTTCCCGGTATCGCGTCGGTGCAGACGATCACCCGGCCCGAGGGGACCCCGATCGAGCGGACGTCGATCCCATTTCAGATCAGCCTGCAAAGCGCCGGCATGCAGCAGATCCTCCCGTTCGGCAGAGATCGCATCGACGGCATGCAGGATCAGGTCGAGAACATGAACAGAATGATCAGCCAAATGGAGCGCACCTACGCTCTGATGCAGCAGATCAGCGATATCACGCATGAGACGACGCTGATGAACAAGGAAATCACCGAGGTCACCGATGAGTTGCGCGACAACATCGCCAACTTCGACGACTTCTTCCGGCCGATCCGCAACTATCTGTTCTGGGAACCGCACTGCTACAACATCCCCGTCTGCTGGGCGGTGAGGTCGGTCTTCCAGGGCCTCGACGGCACCGACCAGATCAGCGTGCAGATGCACGAGATCCTGGTACACGTCGATAAGCTCGACCTTCTCCAGCAGGACCTACTCACCCTGTTCCCGCCGATGATCGCCAGCATGAAGGCCATGCGGACCATGATGCAGACGACCCACAGCACCATGGACGGCATGATGGCGCTGATCGACGACACGATCCAGAACGCCAGCGCCATGGGCCAGGCCTACGACGCCGCCCAGAACGACGACTCCTTCTACCTGCCGCCCGAAGTCTTCGAGAACGAGGACTTCAAACGCGCGATGGAGCTGTTCTTCTCACCGGACGGTAAGGCGCTGCGCCTGATCATCACGCACCGCGACGATCCAGGGACACCCGAAGGTATCTCGCGCGTCGACGCCCTGCACACCGCGGCCCAGGAGGCCCTGAAGGTCACGCCGCTGGAAAGTGCCAAAGTCCATCTCGCCGGGGCAGCGCCCACGTTCAAGGACCTGCGCGACGGGTCCAGGTACGACCTTCTGATCGCGGGAACAGCGGCGCTGTGTCTGATCTTTTCCATCATGCTGATCATCACGCGAAGTTTCGTCGCGGCGCTGGTAATCGTTGGCACGGTGGCGCTTTCGTTGGGCGCGGCGTTCGGGCTGTCGGTGCTGATCTGGCAGCACATCCTCGGTATCGAGTTGCACTGGCTTGTGCTCGCGATGTCGGTGATCATCCTGCTGGCGGTGGGTTCTGACTACAACCTGCTGTTGGTGTCGCGGATAAAGGAGGAGATCGGCGCGGGGTTGAACACCGGCATCATCCGGGCGATGGGCGGCAGCGGCAAGGTGGTGACGGCCGCGGGCCTGGTGTTCGCCTTCACGATGCTGTCGATGGTGGTCAGCGACCTGCGCATCATCGGGCAGGTGGGTTCCACCATCGGGTTGGGTCTGTTGTTCGACACGTTGGTGGTGCGCGCGTTCATGACACCGTCGATCGCCGCGCTGCTGGGCCGGTGGTTCTGGTGGCCGCTGCGGGTTCACCCACGGCCGGTCGCCGCGGCCCGGCGCCTTCCCGCCGACGAACAAAATGCCTCGGTTAGCTAACGTTCCTCAAGGAGTGCGCGATAAGGGGGTAACGGGCTTGCCGGTCGGCAGTCCGCTACCAAAAAGTTTGGGAAGATCCCGGATTGGCCACTAGAGTCTGTACGGTCGGGGATCACTTGTCAGGGAGGAAATCTGCACATGATCCAACTGTCGTTGACCAGACTGGCTGTTGTGGTCGGCGGTGTCGCACTGTCGCTGGGCGTCGGATCCGGCGTTGCATCCGCGGCTCCTGATCTGGGCCCGGCCATCAACACCACGTGCACCTACCCGCAGCTGGTGGCGGCGCTTGAGGCGCAGAACCCGCAAGTCGCCGCGGCGTTCAACAAGACGCCGATTGTGCAGCGGGGTCTGAACGAGTTCCTCGCCGCGGGTCCGGAGCAGCGCGCGAAAACGGCGCAGCATGTTGCGTCCGCGCCGCAGATGCAGCCGTACCTCCCGGCGATCGAGGGGGCCTTCCGCACCTGCAACAACTTCTGACCAGTAACTGACCGAAACGGGCGGCGGCCTCTTGGCTCCGCCCGTTTCGCGTTAGTGCCCGTTTCGCGTTAGTGCCCGTTTCGCGTTAGTGGATGTGGCCGGTCAGGTCGAAGTCCGCCATCGTGGCCCTGGCCAGTTCATATAGGGCCGGCTTGGTGTTGTCGGCACCGGGCTGATAGGCGCCGACGCTGATGAAGATCTGGCCGTTGATGCGCCCGGACAGGATGATCATCCGGCCGCCGATCTGCTCGAGGAACCGGCGGCTTTCGCGTTGTCCGGTTCCTCGGGCGTTCTCGTATTCGGCGATGGTGCCGGCCGGGCAGCCGATCACCGAGTGCAGATCGCCGAGGTAGGAGCAAAACACCGGCTGATCGGGGTCGGCGGGCATCCGGGCGACCATTTTCTTCAGCGCACGTTTCGGCGTGAACGACGGCAACCACAGCAGCTGCTTGGACTCGTCCGGGGTCTCCTTCAGCGTGCGAAGCGTCTCTTTGACGGCGGCGCGGATGTCGCTGAGGTCGGTCGTCAGCGGCTTCGGGTCGACGCTGACACGCGCATACGACAACGCCATCGCCCGGGTGTCGTCCTCGGTGCGGTCGCTGATGGGAATCTGCAGGGTCACCGCCCCATCATCGGCGCGCCGACGTCCGATCCGTTCCCCGAACTTCGCGGCGAACGCCGCGGCCATCGTGTGGCTGGCTCCGCCGAGGGCTGCGGCGCGGGCATCCCACTGCTCCAGGTCGATGTAGATCGTCAGGGCCGGCACCAGCACGACGTCGTCACCGTCGGGGACGACGGCGGCTTTCGCTCGTTGCGGACGGTTCTTACGCGGCTGGGTGCGCGCCTGCTTTCGGGCCAGGCGTGCTGCCGTGGTGAGCGCCCGGGCCACCTGGGGGATGTCGCGCGCCGTCTGGCGGGCGTCCTCGACGATGGCGCGTACCCGAGTGCGTGATTTCGGCAGCGGGTAGCCGAGCTCGCGTGTCTTGCCGAGGGCCGCTTCGATGATCACCAGGGCCAGACCGAGGCCGTCGATCAGGTTGTGCGAGAGCACCAGGCTGATCCCTGTCGAGCCGTCCGTCAGCGGAAGCACGCCCAGATGCCAGCCGGGCCCCGTTTCGGGATCGATCGGCAGCTGTGAGCGTTCATCGACCCAGTCGCTGAATTCTTCGCGGGGCCGGGCTGTTTCGGCGATATCGAACTCCAGCGGCCCGCGATCGACAACCCATCGATGCCGCGCGATCGGAAACGCCGGACGCTCGATGCGCCGTCCCAGCAACCCCTGGCCGAGGTGGTAATGAAAGCGCCGCAACGCGTCGTAGTCGACGGGATGCTCGTAGAGCCACGTGACCTGAATGACGACGTTCATGTCGGCGGCGTAATGCTCTGCCAGCAAGGCTTCGTCCGCTACCGCCAGCCGATTGTCGGGCAGCACATCAGCCCTCCGCGCAGCCATCAGTCAGCCTCCTTCACATACAGCCCGCAGATGCGGCGTGTTGAGGTTGCGGCAGAAGCGATCACACCGCTGCCAACACCGTCTGTTCACTGGCCAGCGTATCGGCCAGGTGCTGGCCCAGCGTACGCGCGGTGTTGTGCGCGGCAATCGCCTTGGGTGTCACGCGTATTCCGGTCTCGGATTCGATGCGGTTGCGCAGCTCGAGGAACCCGAGGGAGTCCAGCCCGTGGTCGGGGAAGGAGTGGTCGGGATCGACCGTGCGTCGCAGGATGAGGCTGGCCTGCTCGGTCACCAGCCGTCGAAGCCGCGCCGCCCACTCGTCGCGGGGCAGCGAGCGCAGCTCGGCACGCACCGCGGCGGTGTCGTCTCGTGCTTCGCCCGCGGTCTTGAACGCCTCGGCGAACGGGCTGCGCGCAACGAGTGCGTTGAACAGCGGGGTGCCCTTGGTGGGCAGGTAGCCGGTGTAGCCGCGGTCGTAGCGCAGCAGCGCCTGGAAGGCATGCGCACCGTCTTCGGGGGTGATCATCGTGGTGCGGCCTTCTTCCAGGGATGCGGCGCGGCCGACCTCAGCCCATGCTCCCCACGCGATCGTGGTGGCGGGCAGGCCTTCTGCCCGGCGCCAGTGGGTGAAGGCGTCCAGCCAGCTGTTGGCCGCGGCGTAGGCGCCCTGGCCCGGGGAGCCGAGCAGCGCGGCCGCCGACGAGAAACAGCAGAACCAATCCAGCGGCTGCGTGGATGTCGCTTGATGCATGTGCCAGGCGCCGTGCACCTTGGCCATCCAGTCCCGCTCGATCAGGTCGTCGGTCATGGTGGTGAGGGTGGCGTCCGCCACGACCGCGGCGGCGTGCAGCACCCCCCGGACCGGCAGCCCGGTGGCGGTGGCGGCGGCGACGAGGCATCCTGCGGTTGCCGGATCGGCGATATCGCCACACTCCACGTGGATCTGCGTACCGCTGTCGCGCATGCGCTCAATGGCTTGTTGGGCAGCAGCATCGGGTTGTGAGCGACTCGTCAGCACGATCCGGCCACAGCCGGCCGAAGCCATCTCGGCGGCCAGGAACAAGCCGAGCCCGCCAAGACCGCCGGTGATGATGTAGGCGCCGTCGGGACGGAAAACCGGGGCCTGCTCTGGTGATAGCGCCACGGTGCTGTGTCCCCGGCGGGGCACGTCGAGCACCAGCTTCCCGGTGTGTTCGGCCGCGCTCATCACCCGAATCGCGGTGGCCGCCTGGGCGAGCGGGTAAGAAGTGGTCTGCGGCGGCGCCAGCTCACCGGTTGCCACCAGCCCGTACACCCGCCGCAGCAGGTCGCCGACCCGCTCGGGGCGGCTGTGGGCCATCAGCGCCAGATCGACGTAGTGGAAGGTGAGGTTGCGGCGGAAGGGGTACATGCCCAGCCGGGAGTTGGCGTAGACGTCGAGCTTGCCGATCTCGACGAAGCGTCCGTCGATGTCCAGGAGTTCGAAACCGGCGCGTTGCGCGGCTCCGGTGAGGGAGTTGAGCACGATGTCGACCCCGGCGCCGTCGGTGTCGCGGCGGATCAGGTCGGCGAACTCGGTGCTGCGCGAGTCATAGACATGTTCGATACCCATGTTGCGCAACAGTTGCCGTCGTTCCGGGCTTCCGGCGGTGGCGAAGATCTGCGCTCCGGCGGCGCGGGCGATCGCGATGGCCGCCTGCCCGACGCCGCCGGTGGCGGAGTGGATCAACACCCGATCCCCTGCGGCGATCCGGGCCTGGTCGTGCAGCCCGTACCAGGCGGTGACGTACGCCGTGGTGGTCGCGGCCGCGACCTCATCGGTCAGGCCGGCCGGAAGCGGCGCGGCGGCGCGGGCGTCACAGGTCACGTGCGTGGCCCAGCAACCGTTTCGGGAGAAGCCCCCGACGTGGTCACCGACCCGAAGATCGGTGACACCGGGCCCGACCGCGGTCACCACGCCCGCGAAGTCGGTGCCAGGCTGCGGCAGTCGGCCCTCGAGGCTGGGGTACTGGCCGAACGCGATCAACACGTCGGCGAAGTTGATGCTCGACGCGGTGACCGCGACCTCGATCTCGCCTGTTCCCGGTGGAACACGTTCAGCAGCAACGAATTCCATCGTACCCAGGTCGTCGGGAGTGCGGATCTGCAGGCGCATACCGTCGGTCTCGTGGTCGACCGTGGTCGTGCGGCGCTCTTCTGGGCGCAACGGTGCGGGTCGTAGCCGCGCGACGTACCATTGGCCGCCGCGCCAGGCGGTCTCGTCCTCGGCGGACCCGGACAGCAGTTCGAGCGCCACCGTGTCGGGATCGCACGCGTCATCGACGTCGATCTGGGTGGCGCGCAGCTCCGGATGTTCGGCGCCGACCACCCGGATCAGGCCGCGCAACCCCGCCTGATCGAGGTTGGACCGGTCTTGATCCGCGACGGTTTGAGCCGACCTGGTCAGCACATAGAGGCGAGGCGGATCGCCCGGCGATTCGGTGAGTTCGCGAGCGATGCGCACCAGCGCAGAGACGTGCGCGCGGGCCCTGGCCAAACCATCTTCGTCCACGTCGTTCGGCGCGGGGAACACCAAGACCACGCCGTCGACGGTGCTGGCCGTCAGCCGGTCGCCCAGTTGCTTCGCGTAGGCCACATGGTCGGCGTGCCCGGGCCAGTCGAACCAGTCACATTGTGCGCCATGGCCTTTGATTGCGTCGAGAAGCCTGGTCGTGAGGAAGTCCTCGCTATCGGAGGTGGTGATCAGCAGCCATTCGCCGGGATCGGTGTCCGCGCAGGCGGGTGGGTCATGCCGCCGCCATTCGACGCTGAGCAGCCGGTCGGCGAGCACGCGTTCGGCATCGCTTCCTTCCGAACTGCTGCTTAACTGGAACCCCCGCATGGTCAGCACCGGCGCCCCGGCCTCGTCGAGGATGTCGATATCGGCATCGATGCCGGTTCGGTCCTGGGTGTTCAACCGGACGAAACAGTACCGCGGCTTACCCGCCGGATCGCAGATACGCAGCCGTCGAATTCCCAACGGCACCAACAGCTCCGCCTGGATGACGGACGGGTGCGCGGCTACCGCTTGGAAGCAGGCGTCGAGCAGCACCGGGTGGACACCGTAGGCGCTCTGCTGCGCGCGCAGCGCCCGGGGCAGTGCGATCTCGGCGACCAGCGTGCATGCGTCATCGGCGGTGTGGGCGGCGATCAGGCCCGCGAACGCCGGACCGAGGCGGACCCCGCGGGAGTCGAACAGCGCTCGTAGCTCGTCGCCTTCGGTGCGGGACGGGTGCGTGGCGAGCAGCGTGGACATATCGTGTCGCTGCGGCGCAGGCTCGTCGTCGGCCACGTGCAGGCGTGCGACGGCTCGCCGGGTGTGTTCGCCTTCGTGGTCGGTCACCACTTCGAACTCGACGACGCCGGGCGCCTCGACCGCCGCGAGCGTGGTGATCGGCGTCTGTTCGTCGAGCATCAGCATCTGCTCGAAGCTGATGTCGCGGACCTCGGATCCCTCGCCGAGCATGGTGCGTGCCGCCGACAGCGCCATCTCGCAGTAGGCCGCCCCGGGCAGGGCGGGCACGTTGTGCACCTGATGGTCGCTCAGCCACGGCAGCGCCGCGGTGCCGACCTCACCTTGCCAGGCATGGCGCTCCGGCTCTTCCGGCAGCCGCACATGCGCGCCGAGCAGCGGGTGCACCACGAGGTTCCGCGTGCCCATTGCCAGTGCCTGGCGGCTGGTGTCACCGGACCCGATGCGCAGCCGACGGTGCGTCCACGTCGGCAACGGTGCGTCGACCAGCCGACCACTTGGATAGAGCGCCGCGAAATCGACTGCGGCACCGGCACAATGCAGGTTCGCCAAGAACTCGCGCAGGCCGTGTGGCAACTCCCGTTCACGCAGCAGGCACGGCAGTGCCTGGGCCGAGATATCGGCCGCCTTCGCGGTCTGTTCCACGGCGCGGGTCAACAGCGGGTGCGGGGAAAGCTCCGCGAAGACCCGGTGGCCGTCCTCCAGCGCGGCCTGCACCGCGTCGGCGAACCGCACCGGACGGCGCAGGTTATCGACCCAGTAGCGGGCGTTCAGGACGGGCTCGCGCCGCGGGTCGTCCAACGTCGCCGAGTAGAACGGCACCGCAGGAGCCATCGGCGTGAGCTCGGCCAACGCATCGGTGAGATCGGCGAGAATGGGATCGACCTGCGGTGAGTGCGACGCGACGTCCACTGCCACCTCGCGCGCCGTCAGGTCGCGGCGCTCCCACATCGCGACCAGGTCCCGAACCGTCTCGGTCGCCCCGCCGATGACGGTGGACTCCGGCGAGGCGACCACCGACACGACGACGTCGGACAGCTTTCGCGCGGCCAACTCCTCGCGCACCTGTCGCGCGGGAAGCTCCACAGACGCCATCGCGCCGGCGCCGGCGATGGTCGCCAACAACCGCGAGCGGCGGCAGATGACGCGCACCCCGTCCTGGACCGAAAGCGCCTCCGCGACGACGGCAGCGGCGACCTCTCCCATCGAATGCCCGACGACCGCGCCGGGGTGGACGCCGTAGGAGCGCATTGCGGCGGCGAGCGCGACCTGCATGGTGAACAGCGTCGGCTGGACCCGCTCGATACCGTCGACCGTCTCGGGTGCCGACATCGCCTGGGTGACCGAGAACCCCGCTTCCGCGGCGACCAACGGCTCCACCTGAGCGACCGTCGCGGCGAACACCGGCTCCGTCTCCAGCAGCGCCGCACCCATCGCCGCCCACTGCGAACCCTGCCCGGAGAACACCCATACGGGTCCACGGTCGTCCTGGCCGACCGCGGCGGGATATGTGATGGCGCTGTCAGCGACCCCCTGCAACCGCTCGGCCAGCTCCGGCAGGTCCGCGGCGACCACCGCCGCGCGCACCGACCGGTGGCCGCGTCGGCGCGCCAAGGTGTAGGCCAGATCGGCGGGCACCAGCTGATCGGCGCGGACGCTCACCCATTCAGCGAGCCGGGCGCAGGTACGGTGCAGCGCTTCGCTCGAGGTGGCTGACAGTGCGAACACCAGCGAGCCGGGCGAGACTGCGGCCGCCTCCCGCGGCGCGCACGTAGGGGCCTCCTCCAGTACGGCGTGCACGTTCGTACCGCTCAGACCGTACGACGATACGGCAGCCCGACGTGGGTGCTGATCCTGCGGCTGGTCTTGCTGCGATGGCCATGGGGTGGCGGCAGTGGGTACGAACAGTCCGGTCTCGATTGTTGCCAGGTCGTCGGGCAGCCGGGTGAAGTGCAGCGACGGCGGGACCACACCGTGTTGCAGCGCGAGCGCGGCCTTGATCAAGCCCAATGTGCCTGCGGCGCCCTCGGTGTGGCCGAAGTTGCTCTTGGCCGATCCGAGTGCGCACGGTCGACCATCGGTGCCGTAGACCCTCGACAGGCTGCCGAACTCGATCGGGTCACCGACCCGGGTGCCGGTGCCGTGGGCTTCCACCATGCCGACGGTCTTGGGGTCGACGCCGGCCGCCGCCAGCGCTGCCCGGTATGCGTCGGCCTGCGCTTCCAACGACGGTCTGGAGATGGTCTTGGTGCGTCCGTCGTGATTGGCTGCCGTGCCGCGGATCACGGCGAGGATCCGGTCGCCGTCTCGTACCGCGTCGGGCAACCGCTTGAGCAACACCACGGCGCATCCCTCGGACCGCACGAACCCGTCCGCTGCGACATCGAACGAGTGGCAACAGCCGGTGGGGGAGTACATGCCCAGCGCTGACCCCGCGGTGTTCATCAGCCCTGAGATCAGCGTGTTGACGCCGCCTGCCAGGGCAAGGTCACTCTCCCCTTGGTGCAGGCTGCGACAGGCCAGGTGCAGGGTCAGCATGCCGGTGGAACACGCGGAGTCCACCGTCAACGCCGGACCGTGCGCACCCAGCCAGTACGCAATCCGGCCGGACGCCATGCTGGGGGTATTGCCGGGGTACGCGTAGGCGTCGTGTACGACGCCGGATTCGTAGGCCAGCACGACGTGGTCATCGTGGACCACCCCGACGAAAACGCCTGTCTTGGACCCGAACAGCGAACGCGGATCGAAGCCGGCATGCTCGATGGCCTCCCACGATGTCTCCATCAGCAACCGGTGGTTGGGGTCCATGTAGGTCGCTTCATGGGTCCGCAGACCGAAGAACGGAGCATCGAAGCCCCATATGTCGTCGAGAAATCCGCCGTACCGCGTCACTGACTTGGCGGGCACGCCAGGTTCGGGGTCATAGAAATCGTCGACATCCCAGTGATCGGCCGGGATCTCGGTCACCAGATCATCGCCCCGTAGCAGCGCTTGCCACAGCTTGTCCGGTGATTCGATACCTCCGGGAAGTCGGCAGGCCATGCCGATCAGTGCGATTGGAGTGACAGGAGCGTCCCCCATAGCCCTTCACCTTCTTTCGAGCGGTACTTCAGCGGGCGCGGCCGAACTCGATACGTGTTCGGTGTTTCCGCAACGTCCAGTCGACGGCCGCGTCAAAGGTCAAACTAGCCGAGTTGGTCCGGTGGTCTGACCGATTTGCTGCGATGGGGCTGCGATGCGGTTTGTTTTGCGCCGCCTACCGCCGTTGCGGGGGAGGAACGTTGCGGAGTGCACAACGATGGGCCGAATCCGCGTTGGTGCGGTGAATTAACCGCATCGGCTGCGCCGGCGCGCGTATCGCCGATCTAGGCCTTGTCGGCGTCGGAGCCGAACCCGGTGGGCGACGTGCGCTTTCGTTCGCTCTTGATGACGCCCACCGTGTCGGTGAGCCAACCCCGCAACACACGCTTTAGTTGGAACTGTCCTTGTAGCGTGGTGTCGGGGTAACTGTCGGTGAGGTCGACGAATTCGTAACCCGGTTCTTTGCAAATGAGGTACTGCTGGTGTGGCAGGGCAAAGATTCGTGCGCCCACCGCTTCTGCGAAGTACACCGCGAACGGGAACACCAGGGTGGGCTCGAAACGGTCCCCGTGCTGCCACACCGTGTGCGCGAAGTCGTCGCCACCGATCCACCCGCCGGCCCGGACCTTGGGCCACACGTTGATGAGGTCGATCGAAATGCCCCGCAGCGTATGGTCGCCGTCGACATAGGCGAAGTCGAGGCTGCCGTCGGGGATCTGGTCGATGATTTCCAGGGTGGTTCCGCGCAGGATGACGCGCTTGTCGGCGGCGAACTCGGTGTTGGCTTCGGTTTCGGCCAGGTAGGCGTCGAACCGAGAGTCGTCGGTATTGCTGGGTTTGTTCCAGTCGTCGAGGTGCCGCCACGGGTCAACCATGTAATAGGTGCGGATCGAGTCGCACGCGGCAAGTATCTCCGCGGCGAATCGACCCCGGTAGACGCCGATTTCGGCCATCGACTCGACCCGGTTTTCCTGCAGAAATTCGGTCCACAGCTGGTACCGCGTGCCGCTCGCGGACAGCCGCCGAACTGCTTCGTCCACCATTTCCCCTCTCGCGAGCGATGTGCCGCTTACGGAACCTACGTGGTCGGGCGGGCGTCGGAGGCGCGAATCGCGGTTATGGATGTTGCTGGCGACCGGTATCGCCCAGGCCAAGAAACGCGTAATCGTTCGAATTGGGGGGTCAGCTGACAGGGCCGCCTTGGAAGCTAGAGTGTTCGGGCATGTCCCACTGGATCTGGGTTCCGACTTCACAAAGCGCTGCTTTGCGTGCGCAATCGTGTTGAAATGCGACGATGGTCAAAAAAAGTGCCGCCCGTTGGCGGCGGGCAGTATCAGTGCTGGTTGGCTACGTCTCGTTCGCTCCCCGTGGCCTTCGGTAATCGGTGAGTGCCAAGCGCACCGTCCGGACTGCCCGTGCCCATGATCCGCAGATATTGCATTAGTCATAAGCAGCCGCTGTTGCCTGAAAGCTGGTACGACGAGTGCATCTCGCTGGGGGATTACCAGCCCGATTCGGCGCTCCACGTGCGGCACCTCGACCCGTTTTGGCACGAGGCGCGGCCGGTCGCATTCGGCGCTGCGGGAAGTTTCGTCTTACCCATCGCCGTCGGGAGGGACTCCGGTGATGCTGAACTGATCGAACTCTCGTCCTACCGCAAAAGGATCTTGCCTTCCCCGGAAGGGGTGGAGTCGGTGCGGTACCCGACCCTGCGGGAATTGAGATGTGACCGCGTGGAACGGGAGGCCGAGCTAGCGACGTATGTGCCCAGAGACGGCCTTCCATTTCTTGTCGCACAGCCGCTGTACTTCAAGAAATCGGTTTTCAAACACTATGCGGCGATTCATCACCGCAGAGATATTCTCGACTACACGGCGATCGCCGTGGAGATAGGTGTGCTGAACTCCGACACCGCATCCGAATTCCTGGCGGCACAGCATTTTGTTCCAGGCGGTGTTGAACTAGGAATCTTTCCGAAGCCGTGGCTGGTGCGTGTTTTGTCAGCGATCGAACGGGTGGGTCGACAATTCGTGAAGCGGTACGGTGCCCGCCTGAGGCGTTACAACACCTATCAGATAAGGGCGGTCGGATTCCTCTCCGAGAGGTTGGGCTCTTTCTTTCTGATTCGGCATCTCATCGAAGAGTACTCAAACAATATTCCTGCCGAAGTATTCGGACATATGACGGTCATGGTAGAGGGCAAATCCAGCTACTCCGCCGGCTTAGCAGAACAACCCAGGAAGTGGTCGGGTCGGGGGCATCAACTCACGCAGCGGCGCACGCGATGAAGGCGGTCATCCTGGCGGGAGGTAAGGGAACCCGACTTACCGAAGAGACCGTGGCCCGGCCCAAGCCGATGGTGGAGATCGGCGGGCGGCCGATCCTGTGGCATATCCTGAAGCACTACTCCCGGCACGGTATCAATGACTTCGTCGTTTGCTGCGGCTACAAGGGTTACCTGATCAAGGAGTACTTCGCGAATTACTTCTTGCACATGTCGGATGTGACATTCGATCTCTCGGTCAACAAGATGGAAGTGCACGAGCATTACGCGGAGCCTTGGCGGGTGACGCTGGTGGACACCGGTGACGAAACCATGACGGGCGGTCGCCTCAAGCGGGTGTCGCCATACATTCAAGACGAAGAGGCGTTCTGCTTCACCTACGGTGATGGGCTCAGCGATGTAAACATTGCCAAAAGCATTGAGTTCCACCGTCAGCACGGGCGCAAGGCCACCGTCACGGCAGTGCTTCCTCCTGGGCGTTACGGGGCCATCGAGCGCGACGGCGACCGGGTAGCGCGCTTCGTCGAGAAGCCGCCCGGTGACGGCGGGTTCATCAACGGCGGATTCTTTGTGCTGTCGCCGGCCGCACTCGACTACATCGACGGTGACCAAACTGCTTGGGAAGGACCGCCGTTGGCGCGTCTGGCTGCCGACGGCGAGCTGATGGCATTCGAGCACTCCGGCTTCTGGCAACCCATGGACACTCTTCGCGACAAGAACCTGCTCGAAGACCTCTGGAACAGCGGCGAAGCGCCATGGAAGTGCTGGCGCTGAACACTTTCGGCGCCGCGTACCGTGCGCGCCGGGTCTTGGTCACCGGCCATACGGGGTTCAAGGGCAGCTGGTTATGTCTTTGGCTGCAGGCGTTGGGCGCACATGTCACCGGGGTGGCGTTGGACCCGCCGTCGGAACCCAGTCATTGGGAACTGCTGAAGCTGTCTGTCGACGATCACCGCATCGACATTCGCGATGAAGCGGCGCTGCGACGGGTTTTCGCCGCGCAGCGACCTGAGATCGTCTTTCATCTGGCCGCCCAACCGTTGGTTCGCCGGTCCTATCAGGAACCGGTCACCACGTGGGCCACCAACGTCATGGGCACGGTCAACGTGCTCGAGGCCCTCCGCCACACACCGGATGTGCGGGCCGCGGTGATTGTGACAACCGACAAGTGCTACGAGAACCGCGAATGGCCCTGGGCCTACCGCGAACACGATCGGCTGGGCGGCCATGACCCCTACAGTGCGTCCAAGGCGGGCGTCGAGTTGGCGGTGGCGAGCTATCGAACCGCACTCCTGCAACACGAATCGGCGCCGTTGCTTGCCACAGCGCGGGGCGGCAACGTGATCGGTGGCGGTGACTGGTCGCAGGACCGCCTGGTTCCCGACCTGGTGCGTTCGGTCGTCGCCGGTGAACCGCTGGCGGTGCGGTCACCGCACAGCACGCGTCCCTGGCAGCATGTGTTGGATTGTCTCAGTGGGTATCTGCTGCTGGGTCAGCGGCTGCTGGCCGGCGACACCACGTGTGCCGAGGCGTGGAACTTCGGCCCCGACGGGCACGGCAACCGCTCGGTTGAGCAGGTGCTCGCAGAGCTTGCTCGCGGGTGGCCACAGCTGCAGTGGCATGCGGTGACCAGCCCGCAGCCTCACGAGGCGAGGTTGCTGCAACTCGACAGTGCCAAGGCGAGGATGCATCTGGGGTGGCGCCCGGTCTGGGGTGTCGAAGAAGCCATCCGCCACACCGCGGACTGGTATCGCCAACTGCTAGAGGCCGGTTCGGTGTCGAGCGCCGACGAACTGTCGGCTTACGTTGCCGATGCAGGCGACCTGGGTCTGAACTGGGCTACGGCATGAGCGGCGATCAGAAGGTCTCTTCGCGCCCGGACTTGGTCTCCACGACGCGCCAGAGAGCCACGATCGCCTTCTGCCGTTCTGCGTGACCGTCGTCGACGTCCGAGAACGAATCACATAGTTGCCGGAGCACACCGACGCGCGCATCCTGCCCGTCCACTGCATCCGGATCGACCGAACCAAAAGGGCCGGGCTGGTGTACCAGCGTCGCCGGCGCCTGGCCGTTCTTGCACACGCAGATGCGAAAGGTTGCGGTCGTTTCCCGGCTGTCGATTCTGAGTTCACAGGGGGCGAGACCGGGTCCGGTGAACGTCGCCCGCCAGCGCTGCGCCTCGTCCGCTGAAGGACCCGAGATGGTCGACGTCGACACATCGTCGTAGCCCAACTCCGAAAACAGGGCGATCGCGTGAATGCCGTAGAACCGTACCGCGCCACCGCCGGTCGAACTGAACCTTTTCCAGTTCTCGATGCCGGCGCGGTAGTGGTGGGCGAGGAAAGTCCAATCGACGGCGACGCTTTCGGCCGGTTCAGCCAGCGTTGATCTGAGCTTGTCCGCCCACGGGGTGAAGCGGAACGTGTAGCCCACCCGGTACTGCTTGCCCGAATCCTCGACTGCCGCCAGCAAGGAAGCGGCCGACTCGGGGGTTGGCGCCACCGGCTTCTCGAGGATCAGCCGTGAAATGCCAGGCATTTGGGTCAGGCGAGGTATCCACCGTGCCTGATCTTGTGGGCGCAGCGCGATGACCGCTCCGCTCGATCGGCCCAAGGCCGTCTCGACATCGCCGCACCAGAGCACCTCGTCGATGTAGTGGGAGAGTTCGGGCCGGCCACCGAGCGCGGGCCGGTACCGGTCCGGCAACGCAACGTCGTAGCCCGCCTCGATCAGAGCCGGCAGATATCCGTAGATACCGAACCCGGAACCCAGGACCGTGAACACCGCTCACGCATCTTTGAAGTCGTCGGCCGCCAGGATGTCGAAAACCGGGCCCTGGTAATGGTGTTCGGCGAGATACCGACGGATCTCGGTGGAGATATGCCAGGCCAGGTTCAGCAGGGGTGCGGCCTGAGGTCCCTGCGCAAACAACTCGTCGTCTGCCACGATGGGGATCCTGGTGCCCGGCACGTAATGTCCGATCTTTATCGAACCCGGTTTCTCGTGTACTGCGACGATCTCGTCGGCGGTCAACCCGAGCAGTTTCACGAGGATCGCCGCCCGACCCGGGAACGCCTTGGCGCGGATCGGACCGTGCTGCGCGACGATCTTCCTGATCTCGCGGCCCTTACGCTCCCTCCACAACTCCACATCGCGGGTGAGTCGACCGAAGTCCTGCAAGAAATTTCGTTCGCGCGCAACGCTTTCGGCTTCGGTTCCGGTGCCGTTGCGCGCGCCGCGTCCGAGCGTGACCCGGATGTTTCCGCCGTAGCGGGCGGGAAACTCGACGTGGACGATGTCGAGCCCAAGTGATTTCGCGATGAAGTCGAACGACCGGTACGAATACGTTCTGGGATGCTCGTGATAGAACGTGTCGAACTGATGCCGATCCAGGACCGCGCCCAGGTAATGGTTCTCGATGACGATCGTCGTCTGCGGTGCCAGCAGAAGTTTGAGCGCGGCGAGCACACCGGACAAGTCCTCGATATGAGCGAACACGTTGGTGAACGTGATCAGATCCGGCAGGCCGACACGATCGCGTATCGCGGTGGCTGTCGCCGCGCTGAGATAGTCCTGGACGACGAAATGGCCCTTCGCGGCCGCGTCACCGCCGGCGCCGGTCGGCTCGATACCGGCGGTCCTCGCCCCGGCTTCCCTGAAGAAATCGAGCAAACTGCCGTCGTTGCAACCGACGTCGAGCACGAGCTTGTCGGATAAGGGCCCGACCCGTTCGACGCATGTCCCCACCAGGCTGCGCATCCCAGACAGCACGTCCGCGGTGAAGCGCGAGCGGTAGTGGTAGTCAACCGGAAACAGATCTTCCTTGGGCACCTGGTAGCGCTGATGGGCGGTGATGCACGTCGGACAGAAGACGATATCGATTGGGTATTCCCGGCATTGGCGAGGATCACCGATCCTGACGAGGTCGTCGCACAGCGGGTGCCTGCCGAGGTCGAGCACCGGCAGCAACTCCTCGCCGCCGCAGACCTCACAGCGCGTGATCTTGGTCAGAGCGTTGTCGGCGGTAGTCGAAGTGGTGGTCATATCACCGATCCGTCGGGCCGTCGTGGGCAGGGCTGAGGAATCTGTCCAACCTATGACCTCCACCATCTGCGTGGTTTCCGGGCCTCTTTCGATGGCGCCATAATTTGTCGCGATTCTATTAAGTTCTCCCGGGGCTTGACCCATACGGTCGAAATTCCGCCGCTGGTCGACCATTGTGACGGTGTGGCGAAAGACTGGGCCGCCGAACAGGCGGCGCGAATCGGGGATGAAATCAGGCGGCTGCGGGAGCCGCGCACAGAGCAGTGGCTATCAGATCGAACGGAGGCGCTGGGATACCGGGTCGCGCATACCACGATCTCGGAGCTCGAGGGTCACCAACGCACCTTCGTGAGCACCGCTGAGTTGGCCGTCCTGGCCAAGGCACTGGATACGGCACCGATCGCGCTGCTGTACCCGCCGTCGCACAGCACCGAGCTCGAGGTGTTGCCGGGAACAGACGCAACGAGTTGGAGTGCAGCCGAATGGTTCTCGGGGCTGACCGACCACCGGCAGCGGGTGGTCGAGAACGTGCGAGCGCTGGTCGAAGACTCCGAGCTGGCGGATCTGACCTCCAAATGGCTCAGGCGAAGCCTCACGAACCGGTACTCGTACAACTTCGAGTGGCTCGGCCGGCCGATCATCCAATATCCGCAGGACATCGTCTGCCTGCAGGAATTGATGTGGTCGGTCAAACCCAACGTGATCGTTGAGACAGGGATCGCGCATGGCGGTTCGCTGATCCTCAGCGCTTCCATGCTGGCGTTGATCGACTTGTGTGAGGCGATCGCCAACGACACAGCGTTCGATCCGCGTACCCCGAGCCGGCAGGTCATCGGGGTCGATATCGAAATACGCGCCCACAACCGCAGCGCGATCGAAAACCACCCGCTGTCCCGGTACATCACGATGATCGAAGGGTCGAGTGTCGACCCGGCGACCGTTCGCCAGGTGCACGATGCAGCAGCCGGCCGCGGCACTACGCTCGTCTGCCTCGACAGCAACCACACCCACGACCACGTCCTCGCGGAACTTTCGGCATACGCACCGCTGGTGACACCGCAGAGCTACTGCGTGGTGTTCGACACCGTGGTCGACGACATGCCCGACATGTTCCCCGACCGGCCGTGGGGTGAGGGCAACAACCCCAAGACGGCGGTGTGGGAATTTCTCAAGTCGCATTCGGAGTTCGAAATCGACCAGCAGATCCCGCAGAAGCTGCAGATCACCGTCGCGCCTGACGGGTTTCTGCGCCGGGTGCGCTGAGACACGTTCGAGTTTCTGTCGCCGGGTACCTCGGCAATAATCGCGTCGATGTGCGAACATCGTCATCGCCGAGTGCACGCCGGTCCGGAATGGTGCAGAAACCGAAGTCGACCTGCTGACAGGGTTTGAACGTGAACGTCGTACTGAAGTTTTCCCCAGTCGCTCGACGCAATCGCTATCGGGGTCGAGACCGAATGCTGAAAACGATGGCGGCAGATATCGCTTCGACGACCACATGCTCGGCGGTGGACACCCGACTCCACCGGGAGATGGGTGAGGTGGTCGACCGGACTCCGCGAGTCCACAACGTGCCGGATCACTTGCCGATCTACGAGTCCGTGGTCGATCGAACCAGGCCGATTCGGATGCTGGAGGTCGGCAGTTTCTACGGGGACTCGCTACAGATGTGGCAGGAATATCTGCACCCCGATTCGCTGATCATCGGTGTCGACGTCGACTCGAAGTTGGTAAAGATCGCGGATTCAGAAGGCATTCGGGTCCGCATCGGCGGCGGGCAGAGCCATTCTTTACTCCGAGACGTCGCCGAAGAATTCGGTCCCTTCGACGTCATCCTCGACGTGGGAAGTCAAGCGTGTCACCCGATGACCGAAAACTTCCGGAGCCTTTTCGAAATAGCGTTGACGAACCACGGTGTATACATCGTCGAAGACGTTCACTGCGATTATTGGACGATCTACAACAGCTTTACGCTCACCGGTCTACTCCGGGCATTCGTCGACGTCTTGCACGGTCATTACCAGCTGGCCACCAGCCCGGCCAAGTTCCGAGACGGTCACGTTCTCGTGGTCCGCCGGGCGCCGAAGCGATGATCCATGATGTTCGATATGGATAGCGGCGCCCGCGACATTGTGAGCATGCCCCGAGGCGGGCCGGATGCTTCGTGGCTGGACCGGCGCCTGCAGACCGACCGGCTGGAATACCTCGACCGCGACGACGTCGACCACCTCAAGCGCAAGGTCATGAGCGCACTCGACCGCGCCGGGAGGCGACGGTGGATCGGTATACACGGGAAGTGCGCCCGCATGGCGCTGCGCGAAGTCGCCGACGTGCCTTCTCCGAAGATTCTGGAGCTCGGGGCCGGACTCGGCGGGCTGTCGAGCAAGCTGCTGGCGAACCACCCCACCGTTCAGGTGACGGTCACCGATATCGACCCGGCGTTCGTGGCAGGCGTCGTCGAAAGTGACCTCGGCAGCCACCCACGCGCCACCGTCCGCGAAATGGACGCGACCGCGATTGACGCCCCGGACGGCTATTACGACCTGGCGGTGTTCGCTCTGTCGTTGCACCACTTGCCGCCTGAACTCGCGGCGCGAGTGTTCGCGGAAGGGACCAGGGCGGCAAAGCAGTTGTTGATCGTCGACCTGCCCCGGCCACCGGCGCCGCTACATCTGATGTTGTTGGCGGTGGTGCTGCCGCTCACCGGGCTGTCACCGTTGCAGCACGACGGCTTCATCAGCTCGCTTCGCGCCTACAGCCCGTCGGCGCTGCGGGCCATCGCTCATCATGCCGACCCGGCGATCACCGTCGAGTTCCGGTCTCGGCGCGGCCTCGGCCCGACGGTGGCAGTGGCCCGTCGCGCCCGGTGACGCGGCACCCGGGCTGATCGATGGGCAGCTCAGGCGAGGATGCCGTTGACCACGGAAATCAGCCCGACCACGGTGAAGATCGTTATCAGGACCTGCCTTCGGTGCCTCAGCGCCCAGTTGTGCAGCGGACGCAGTAGCGCAAGGGTTTTCGCAGGCGCGACCAGATAGCTGATGAGGGTCATCTCAACAACCGCGAACATCGCGACGACGAACACGAGGACAGCGATGAACTGCGCGCCAACCGAGGCGCCCGAGGACACGATGGACGTGACCACGATGAAGACCAACATGGGCGGTGGAAGCCCGCCCAGGCCGAACACGAATGCCACCCACAAGGCCCCGCTGTCCCACGCGTTTTGGAGTCGGCGAAGCAACCGCCGGAATACCGAGCCGCCCTCTGCCGGCCCGTCTTGTGCAGTACCGAACGGCGATGTCACGGCGTGCGGCGCGGCGGATTCCTGATCGGGCGCCAGCGCGGGAACGTCGCCGGCCGGTGCGGGCACCCGCGCCCGCTCACGTATCGAGCGCACCACCAGATACGCGGCGACCGAAAGCATGAGGAGACCCATGCCGAACTGTATGAACCGGCCGGTAGCACTCTGCCCCGGCGCGGCCATGTCCTTGGAGAAGGTGGACAACGCCGGGGTGTAGTGCAGCACCAGCAGTGGGACCAGCAAGCCGAGAAAGTTCACGATCATGCTGCCCAGCCAGTAAGCCAGCAGATTCTGCACCGGCCGCGGCCGCGAGATCATCAGCACGATGACCGCGAGGAGCACCGGGTTGACCGCGAACATAAAGGCCAACGCCAGCAAGGGACCCCACACGGGCCGAAACACTACCCACCGATAGACCCCATGACGTCACATGGGCGAAGAACTCATGATTCAATGTCGCGCAGCAACCGACAACCTGGACACTGTTTTCGATCTGACGTCTCGTCTGTGCCAGGCCGGCTTACCCTGGAGGACCTTGTGATGGAGCACGGCGTTCGTGTGCTGTGCGCAGCGTTCGGGGCGGGGATGCGGCCGTGACGGTCGCCGCAGGCGGCGCTGGTGCACGCCCGGTTCTGGTGTTCGTGCTAGGCGTGGCCCGGTCCGGGACGTCGGCACTGGCTCGGGTTCTGTCGCTGTGTGGCGGTGCGCTGCCGTCGGCCCTCGTCGGCGCCATGCCCGACAATCCGCTTGGCCATTGGGAGCCGCGCGCAGCCAACGTGATCAACGAAAAGATTCTGCGCCGCATGGGCAGCAGCGGGTTCGATCCGACGATGCGCGCGCAGGAAGGAGGTGCGCTCGACGCGGCAGCCGAGGCCGCCTGTGTCGAAGAGATCCGGGCGTTTCTAGCCAACTTGCCCGACGCGCCGTTCGTGGTGATCAAGGATCCGCGGATATCGCTGCTGACCGGTATGTGGTTCGAGGCCGCGCGCCGGGCTGGATTCGACATCGTGGCCGTGAACGCGGTGCGGCACCCGCAGGAGGTGGTCGCGTCGGTGGCACAGCGCAGCGAAGTTCCCGCGGAACTCTCGAGCGCCTTGTGGTTGAAGGTCAACCTGCTGACCGAGGCGCACACCCGCGACGTGCCTCGCGTGTTCGTCGAGTACGTCAACCTTCTCGAAGACTGGCGCCGGGAAATGAAGCGGGTTTCATCGGCGCTCGGGATCAACCTGGAGACCCGCGATGAGGACGCCATCGAGGAGTTTCTCAAACCGGGTCTTCGCCACGAGCGCCACCAAGGCCCGGTGGCGGACCTGTTCGGTGCGGACTGGATCTCGGCGACCTACGAGTTGTTGCGCGCCGCCGCGCGCGACGAACCGTGGGACCAGTCGTCGCTGGACCGCATTTTCGACGCGTACCGGGTCAACGAACGCGATTTCCGGGCGGTGTTCGACGGCTACCAGCGGATCGAGAAGGTCAACCGCTACTTTCGGCCGTCCGTCATGAAGATGATTTACGAGGTCCGCGCGATCGCCAACCGGCGCCGGGGGACCTGGGCCTGAACCCAGAGTCCCTCTCGACCAACACAACTCGAGCAGAGAGTGCTGCCGACTCGGCGTGACCGAAGGGCCTGTCGCCGTCGCCGCACCGAAACCCACTGCGCACGAGCACCTCTCGGGTGGGCATCTGCCCCCGGCGGGCGGATTACCGGTAGCTGGCGGGCCCAACTGTCGACCGGCGAACGCGCCCGGAGACCTCTTGGCATCGAGAATCGCGACAATAGCGCCGAGCCCCATCTATTCTGCCCCTATGACCCAAAGCCGAATCACGTTGGAGGATTTTATGGCGGGGCGCGGCGCTCCTGCGTTGCCCACGGCACGGAGCGCGAGGTTGCCTTCGTGACCCACGCGGGAAAGAGCGGCGCGCCGGCGCGCCCGGTTGTTCTGTTCGTCATGGGTGCGCCCCGGTCTGGCACGTCGGCGCTGACCCGGGTTCTCTCGTTGTGCGGCGCTGCGCTGCCGGCCAAGATGGCCGGCGCGGACCGCAACAACCAGCGCGGCTACTGGGAACCACGGGAGTCCATCCACCTCAACAACAAAATCGTGCGCCGCCACAACAGCACCGCGTTCGACCCTTCGTTGCGCTTACAGGAGGACGGTGCGTTCGACGCCGAAGAGAAGGCCGCCTGCATAGCCGAAATCGGGAAGTTTTTCGCCACCCTGCCGACCGCGCCGGTGGTGGTCATCAAGGACGGGCATGTCACGCTGCTGTCCGACTTGTGGTTCGAGGCGGCGCGGCAGGCCGGGTTCGACATCGCGGTCGTCATCGCGGTGCGGCGCCCGCAGGAATCCATCCCGTCGGGTGCGGCGGCCTTCCACATCCCGACGGAACTCGGCAGCCCGGTCTGGCTGAAGTACTCGCTGCTGTCCGAGCGGGTCACGCGCGACCTGCCGCGCGTGTTCGTCGACTACGCCAACCTCCTCGACGACTGGCGCCAAGAAGTGAAGCGGATCTCGGTGGCGCTGGGCGTCGAGTTCACCAACCGGGATGAGGGCGCAATCGACGATTTCCTCACGCCGGACCTTCACCGCCAGTCACGCACCGGCCCAGTGGAAGAGCCATTCGGCACAAACTGGTTTTCGGTGGTCGACGAGACGCTGCGCGCGGCCGCCCGGGACGAGCCGGTCGACCAGGCGACGCTGGATCGCGTGTTCGACGGGTATCGGGCGAGCGAACAGGGTTTTCGGGCGGCGTTCGAGACCTATCAACGCCTGTACAAGATCAACCGGGTCATCCGGCCGTCGCTGCTGAAGCTACGCCACGAGATCGTTGCGCTCGCACACCGGCGCCGCGGGACTTGGGCTTAGCCACGCCGCGGGGTGGCGGAACGAAGGCTGGCCCCACCACGCCGCTATCCGTTCGGGCCTGCGCAGAAGTGCGTGGGCGACAGCGCGCGCCTTAACCAGCTCCAGCGGTGCGCGAGGACCACGTCGCAGTCTCGAACTGCCGTGGAGCGACCGACCTTTGGCGTAGATGGCCGACGCCGGACCCGCGCCAGCGCGGCGTCGCCCACATGCGACCGGCGCCTGAGGCGGCCGACGGCGACCGGACACGTCGTGACGAACCGGAATGGGAGTTTCTCAATTTGTGTCTTTGCGTGGACTGATACGGTCAGCCGGTGACTAAGAGCGCCGAGAGCGCGACCCCGGCGCCCGTCGAACGGACCCCGGTGCAACCTACGGGTCCTTCGACTTCGCTGTGGTCTCGCCAGTTCGTTGGTGTGGTCATCGCGATCGGCGGCGTGCTGCTGATGGCGTTCATGGACGGCCCTGTCGCGGTTTATGCGCTTCCGCAGATCCAGGACGAGTTGGGCTTGTCGAACGCCGGGCGCAGCTGGGTGATCACCGCCTACGTGGTGGCATTCGGCGGCCTGATGCTGCTCGGCGGCCGCCTGGGCGACACCTTCGGCCGTAAACGCATCTTCATCTTCGGGATCGCCTTGTTCACCCTCGCCTCGGCGTTGTGCGGGCTCGCCTGGGACGGACCGGTCCTCGTGGCAGCGAGGTTCCTGCACGGCGCGGCGGCGGCCATCGTGGCGCCGACGGCGATGTCGCTGATCGTCACGACGTTCCCGAAGGGGCCCGTGCGCAACGCGGCAGCGGGGGTGTTCGGCGCGATGAGCGGTGTCGGTGCGGTGGTCGGGCTGGTGGTCGGTCCCGCGCTCACCGAGGTGTCGTGGCGGCTGGCGTTCTTGGTGAACGTGCCGATCGGAGCGTTGGTGATCTACCTGGCCATCACCACGCTGCGGGAAACGCAGACGGAGCGGATGAAGCTCGACGCCAAGGGCGCCGTGCTCGGCACGTTGGCCAGCACCGCTGCGGTGTTCGGCGTCTCGATCGGACCCGAGCAGGGTTGGGGTTCGGCCATCACAATCGGCTCCGGTGTCGTGGCGCTGGTGGCCTTCGTGGCGTTTCTGTTGGTGGAGCGCACGGCCGACAACCCGATCCTGCCGTTCAGCCTGTTCTCCGAGCGCAACCGGCTGGCCATTTACGGCGCCATGTTCTTGGTCGGCGGGGTGAGTTTGACGCTGGCTGTGCTGGTCTCGCTGTATGTGCAAACCATCATGGGCTACAGCCCGCTGCGCGCGGGGATCGCCTTCATCCCGTTCGCTGCCGCGACGACCGTGGGGGTGGTGGCGGCGTCGCGGCTCGTCTCGTGGTTCCCGCCGCGAGCGGTGGTGACTACTGGCGCCAGCCTTGTGGCGGCCGCGCTGCTGTACGGTTCGACGCTGGGCGGCGACGTCCCGTACTTCCCCAACCTTCTGGTCCCGATCGTGCTCGGCGGGATCGGCATCGGCCTGATCAACGTCCCGCTCACGCTGTCGCTGGTGGCCAGTGTCGGCTTCGACCGGATCGGGCCGGCATCAGCGGTGGCACTGATGTTGCAGACCCTCGGCGGACCGTTGGTGTTGGTCGTCGTTCAGGCCGCGGTCACGCTGCGCACACTGGCACTGGGCGGCATCAGCGGACCGCCGGAGTTCATGAACGAGGTGCAGTTGAACGCGTTGGACCAGGGTCTGACCTACGGCCTGCTGTGGTTGGTCGGGGCGGTCGTGCTGCTCGCGGTGGCGGCGCTGTGCATCGGTTACACCGCGCAGGATGTGGCGCGGGTGCAAGAGGCCAGGAAGACGGCCGACGGCGAGGATGTCTAGGCAAGCGCGGGTCGGCCGACCGTACGGAAGCTGAACTCGCGCAACAGAGTCCGATCTGCGGCGGGAAAGCTGTCCGTCGGTGCGGTCGGACGTTTGCCAATACTCTCGATTCCCAGTCAATACCGCCGGTATCGGGTTATGCTGCCGGGCGGCTGGGTTGGGGCGCGGGCTTTCGTGCTCATCGGAGCGGACCGCACGGGAAGCAAAGGTTGGAATCCGCGATGAAGTTTGTGTTGTCGTTCTACGGGACGCGTGGTGATGTCGAGCCCGGCGTCGCCGTGGGCCGCGAGCTGGTGCGCCGTGGACACGACGTGTGCATGGCCGTTTCACCCGACCTGGTCGACTTCGCCGCGGCCGCCGGGCCCGCAGCGGTGCCCTGTGGGCCCGATGTGCGGGTATGGCAGGACGTGAACCGGGACTTCTGGGCCCGGTTTCTGCGCAAGTTCTGGCGGAACTTCTGGCGCATCGGGGATCTCAAAGATCTGCTGCGGGAGGACTGGCGGTTGCTGGCCCAGTGCTGGGATGACGTCAGCACGACGCTGACGGCGCATGCCAAGGACGCCGACCTGTTGTTCACCGGCGTGCTCGGCGAGGAGGCCGCGGGCAACGTCGCAGAGCATTACGGCATTCCATTGGCCACCCTGCACGTATTTCCGATCCGAGCGAACGGCCAACTGGTACCGGGGCTGCCCGCTCGGGCGGGCCGGTCGGTGATGCGGGCGTCGGAGTGGCTGGGCTGGCCCCTGATGAAGAAACTCGACGATCAGCAGCGTCGTGAACTGGGGCTGCCGAAGGCCACCAGCCCCTCGCCGTGGCGCATCGCCGAACGTGGATCGTTGGAAATCCAAGCCTACGACCCGGTGTGCTTTCCGGGGTTGGCGGAGGAATGGGCGGAATGGGATGGCCGGCGACCCTTCGTCGGCGCGCTGACGATGGGGCTTCCGGGTAACGCCGACGACGAGGTCGCCTCATGGATCGCCGCTGGGGCGCCGCCGATTTGCTTTGGCTTCGGTAGCATGCCGGTGGACTCTGCCGCCGACACGCTCGCCATGATCAGCGGGGCGTGCGCGCAGTTGGGTGAACGCGCGTTGGTGTGCGCCGGGTCGAGCGATTTCAGCCACGTCCCCGAATTCGACAACGTCAAGGTGGTCGACACCATGAACTACTCAGCGGCCTTTCCCGCCTGCCGCGCGGTGGTGCACCACGGCGGGGCGGGCACTACGGCCGCGAGCCTGCGCGCCGGGGTACCCACGTTGGTGCTTTCCACGGACCTCGACCAGACGTTGTGGGGAGCGCGGGTCAAGAAGCTCAAAGCGGGAACGGCTCGGCGGTTGTCGGCCACCACCGAGAAGTCGTTGGTCGCAGACCTGCGCACGATCCTTGCACCCGAATGTGTTGCCCGGGCCCGCGAAATCGGTGCCAAGATGATGCAACCCGCCGAAAGCGTCGCGGCCGCCGCCGATGCGCTGGAAGCGTTCGCCCGCGTCCATGTCGCCTGAGCCAGCCTGCCGAACCCGATGAGCGGTCAGATCTTTCGATGAAGTTTGTGCTGGCAACGTATGGAAGCCGCGGTGACATCGAACCGATGGTCGCCGTCGGCCGCGAACTGCTACGCCGCGGGCACGACGTGCAGATGGCCGTCCCGCCCGACCTGATCGGTTTTGCCGAGGCGGCGGGTCCTACCGCCGTGGCCTACGGACCTGATCTGCAGGCCGTTTTGGACGCGCACCGAAACTTCTGGACGCACTTCTTCCGCAACTTCTGGAAGGTGCGGGACCTGGTCAAGCGTCGACGCGAAGTCGTGGAGCCTTTTCTGCAGTGCTGGAAGGACATCATTGCGACGCTGACATCGCTGGCCGAGGGCGCCGACCTGTTGTTCACCGGGGTCAACTTCGAAGACGCCGCAGGCAACGTCGCCGAGTTCTACGACATCCCGTTGGCCACACTGCACTTCTTCCCGCTGCGGGCCAACGGCCAATTCGTCCCGTTTCTGCCTGCGCCGCTGGGTCGTTCGGCAATGAAAGCGGGCGAGTGGTTGGCGTGGCGCAAGGCCAAGAAGGTCGAAGGCGTACAGCGCAGTGAACTGGGCCTCCCGAAGGCCACCGCACCTTCGCCGTGGCGGCTCACCGGACGCGGTTGCCTGGAAATCCAGGCCTACGACGAGGTTTGCTTCGCGGGGCTGGCCGAAGAATGGGCGCAATGGACGGACCAGCGTCCCTTCGTCGGCGCCCTGACATTGGACCTGCCCGCCGACGCCGACGACGAGGTCGCATCGTGGATCGCCGCGGGCGCACCGCCGATCTTCTTCGGCTTCGGCAGCTTGCCGGTCGAATCCGGCACCGAGACGCTCGAGATGATCACCGCGGCGTGCGCCCAGTTGGGCGAGCGGGCCCTGGTTTGTTCGGCCGGAACTGAATTCTGCAGGGTTCCCGAAGCCGACCACGTCAAAGTCGTTACCGCAATGAACTACTCGGCCGCGTTTCCGGCCTGCCGCGCGGTCGTACACCACGGCGGCACGGGCACCACCGCAGCGGGTCTGCGCGCCGGGGTACCCACGTTGATCCTCTCGACGGATCTCGATCAAACGCTGTGGGGGACTCGGATCAAGCGACTCAAAGTGGGCACTGCTCGACGCTTTTCGGCGACCGACGAGAAAACGTTGGTCTCAGATCTGCGCATGATCCTTGAGCCGCAATATGGAACAAGGGCCCGCGAAGTCGCCGCTCTGATGACCAAGCCGGCCGAAAGCGTCGCCACCGCAGCCGACCTGGTGGAGAAGCTCGCTACTCGAGGACGCCCGCGCTGACGCACGGTTGGGGTGGGCAAACGTTATCGCACAACGGGCTTAGGCAGGGCCGGGCGCCTACTTCGATCCCGAGTTGCTCGAATAGGTGTCTTCGGTAGCGACCGGGCACCCCGATGCCGATGTTCCTTGCGAACCCGATGCGATGTCCCTGACCGCGCGGACCTTGATGCGCGCGCCGCGGTGTGGCACGAAGGTGACGTGCTTCAACTTCTGCTTCTCGTCGGGATCGGTGGTGGTGCACAGTTCGACCCGGCGCAGGATCTCCCGCAGCACGACGTGCGTCTCGACCATCGCGAACGTGGCTCCCAGGCAGCGGCGATTTCCGCCGCCGAACGGCAGATAGGTGGTCGGGCTCAGCGAGGCGCCCAGCATCCGGTCCGGGTCGAACCGCTGCGGATCGGGATACAGTTCGGCGCTCGCATGCACCAACCCGATCGACACGTCGACCGTTGTGCCCGCCGGCAGTCGGTATCCGCCCACCTCGGTCGGTTCGGTCAGCACCCGGGCGGTACTGAATATCACCGGGCGGATCCGCAGCGTCTCTTTCACCACGGCGTCGAGGTATTCGTCGCCGGCCGGATCGCCGGCGGCGCTCGCATCTGCGGCGCGCACTGCCTTGGCCAACGCGTCGGGGTGACGAACGAGCCGCTCCAGTGCCCAAGCCAGCGACGTCGCGGTCGTTTCGTGCCCGGCCAGGATCAGCGTCAGAAGCTGGTCGCGCAGTTCGCGGTCGTCCATCGTGCCGCCGTCTTCGTCGGCGGCGCGGACCAGTATGGCGAGTGAGTCGGTGCGTTCGGCCAGGTCGGGATCGGCGCGGCGGTCGGCGATCTCGGCGTAAAGCAGCTCATCGACTTCCGCGAACCGTTGGCGCAACGCTCGCCACGGTCGCCAACCCTGCAGCTTCGGCTTGGCAACCGCCAGCGTCTCCCACGGGGTCAGATACAGCAGCCGCGGAACGACTTCGCGTAGTGCGGCCAGCCGCTCCGGCTTCGTTGCGCCGACGACGGTGCGCAGGATCACCTCGAGCGCGATCTCGGCCGTCCTTGGCGCCGCCGGAAAGGTCTTGCCCACCGGCCATCCCGCGATGTTCTCGGCAGCGATCGAGATCATCGCATCGGTCTGGCGCGCGACCGCATCGCGCGCGAACGCAGGCATCATGAGGCGGCGCCGGTCGCGGTGTTCGTCCTCGTCGATCACGAACAACGAGCTGTCACCGAGCACCCCGCGCAGAATCTCGTGTCCTTCGCCGGAATGAAAAACCCTGGGGTCACCGACGAACACCGTTTTGATGGCGGCGGGGTCCGCGACATAGACCACCTTGCCCACCAGCGGTTGGCGCAGCGTGAAGATATCGCCGTAGCGGCGCTGACATGCGCTGAAGTAGTCCAAGCCGTGCCGCAGCATCAATGCCGACTGCGCCAGCATGGGAAGCCGAGGGCCAGGGGGTAGGACACTTTGCGTGGTTTCGCTCATCTGCGGTCCTAGCTACTAGACGGTTCGAAAGCCGACCCACCGAACACCTCGAACTGCAACTGGCGTGGATTTGCCGTCGGCGATCCTCGCTGCGAGCGGATCCAGTGGTGCAGATCAGGAGGCTCACGGTGATTACAACATAATGAGTATGGAATCGAACGTACATGCTCCGGCGGCCAGACATACCCGCCGATGAGAAAACGGGTCGGTTCAGTGACGTGGCAGTCCCATCGTGGCGCGAGATAACCCAGGCGGCAACAGAATTGGTGCGAGCACCGTGACGATACACAATCGCGGGGACCCGTCGACCGCGGTGGCGGCCACATCGAACTGCGAGGGCCGGCGATCGTTGACCGGCTGCGTAACGCAGGCCCGTTCCACCTCGCCCACTGCTCAGGCCACGTCTGCGCCGGGCTAAGCACCGACGGCCGGCACGGCGATGAAGCGCGAGGCTCGCTGGCTGAGGCCAGGCCCCCTGCACGCCAACTGACGGCCACGTTATTATTGGTGCTTCCGCGGCATCAGCCACCGCGGAAGCCGAGCCAATGTCGAAGGGTGGACGCCGTTTTGAACCCGAGGCGGTTGGGGTCCGACCGAGCGAGCTCGGACGGGCACCCCGTGACGTGACATCGAGTCCGTTGAACGTAACGCTCAGGTGAGCAAACGTCATGGTAGGCGGCGTAGCAAAACGCCGCGATGACGCCGAAAACGCCGCTGAACGGCAACCGGCGAACCGCCGCGAACTGCTGTTCAAAGGCCGCTCGCCATGAGCTTCGCTGACCTTGCTGATTTTCTGTTTCGGAGGCCGGGTCGCGGCCATTTCGCTTCGCGCAGCTCGTTACTATAATGCGACGTAGTTAACACCCGGGATTTTCTCCAAACCACGAACCGGGTCCGTTGACCTCCGATAGATTTAGAACATGTTCCACTTGTGTCGACTAGATGACCTGGAGAACTGTTGAGCATCAATCCTTTCGACGACGACAAGGGCACCTTTCTGGTGTTGGTCAACGACGAAGAGCAACACAGCCTGTGGCCGTCCTTTGCCGATGTTCCAGCAGGGTGGCGGGTGGTATACGGCGAGGCGGACCGCCCCTCTTGCTTGGAGTACATAGAACAAAACTGGCCCGATATACGACCGAAAAGTCTGCGTGAGAGGTTGGCACAGGGCAGGACTATTGATAACTAAGCCGCGGAGGCAGTCCGATGGAAAGGGATAACAGGACACTTCCGCTCACGCGAGGCCAGCTGGATATTTGGCTTGCCCAGGAAACCGGACGGTCCGGTGTCAAGTGGCAGCTGGGGATGCTTGGGCTAATCGAAGGCCCAATCAAGCACGATTTGCTGGAGCGGGCAGTTCGTCATGTGGTGGGCGAGGCCGAGCCGCTCCGAGCTGCGTTTTTCGAGGCAGAGGGCCAGGTTTTCCAGCAAGTCATGGATTACCCGGACACCGAGCTCGCGTACTACGACCTCACCAACTCATCGGACCCTGCCCGCGACGCGTACCGGACGGCGTCAGCGATCCAACGCACTGTGCTGCCGCTGAGCGGTCCGCTGTTCAGATTCGCGTTGTTCCAGACACGGCCCGAGCAGTTCTATTTCTTTGTCTGCTGCCACCACATAGTTATCGATGGAATAGGCATGGGCATTGTCTGCCATCGAATTGCTTCGGTCTATTCTGCAATGGCCGTCGGCGAACCGATTCCGCCTCCTATTTTCGGGTCACTTCGCAGCCTCATTGATTGCGAATTGGAATACGAGGCCTCCGACGATTACGCCGAGGACCAAGCCTATTGGGCAAACAACATTCCAGAGGAAACCGAGGCGCCGCACGGTCCGGTACCCAACATCGCCGACCGAGCCAACGAATATGAGCCCTCGGCACCCGTCCAGTTGGATCCCGCGGTCGTCGCCAAAGCCCGCGATTTATCGCACGCGCTGGGGGTGCGCCGGGCGTCGGTGATCGCAGCGGCGTGCGCGCTTCTGGTGCACGGCGAAATCGGCGGGTCTGAAGTCGTCCTCGATTTTCCGGTGAGTAGGCGGGTGCGCCCAGAGGCACTGATGGTGCCGGGCATGATTTCGGGCGTCGTGCCCCTAGTTTTAAAAGTGTCCGCGCAAACAACGGTCGGCGATTTTTGCGCACACGTCGACAAACAGATACAAGAAGCGCTACGGCATCAACGGTTCCCGGTCCGCGCTATTGAGAACAAGGGACGTTTCGACGGCATAGGCCAGTCATCGAACCGGGCGGTTATCAATTTCATCCCGACCACGCGGCTTGCCGACTTTGCCGGCGCCGCGGGGTCAGGAACGGTCACCCACACCGGCCTAGTGGATCAGTTCGGGCTGGTCATCATCCGCAACGATGAAGAGCTATTCCTCAGCACGTCGGGTGTCGGGGAACTGTTCGCCGACTGCGACGCTCGCGACCTGGCGGACCGATTCGAACGTGTGCTGCATTCGATGACCGCCGACCCTGCGCGAGTGCTTTCGACGATGGAAGTCCACGACTGGGCCGAGCAACCCCTTCTCGATAAGTGGGGTAACCGCGCGGCGCTGGATTCGACCGTCGGCGGTACCTCGATTCCGGCGTTGTTCGCCGAGCAGGTGGCCCGTGACCCTGC